>NZ_CP088017.1:3660354-4270413 GCF_021049285.1 Ruania halotolerans | reverse complement strand
CGCGTACCGTGAGGCGGTCGAGTGGACTGTTCTGCCCAAGTCCTCCGTGCGGCACGAGGCCGATCACGAGGAGCGTCGCCGGGCGGTAGGCGAGTCCACCGCGCTTAGTGTTACTGCCTTGCGTCACTTCGGTGACCGCACACTTCCCGACAGTATTTGGAGCACTCCCGTGAGCAAGCGGACCTTCCAGCCGAACAACCGGCGCCGAGCCAAGGTGCACGGCTTCCGACTGCGGATGCGCACTCGCGCGGGCCGCTCGATCCTCGCGGCTCGTCGCCGTAAGGGTCGCTCCGAGCTTTCTGCCTGAGGCGACGAGCCGTGCTGCCCGCGCGGCACCGGATGCGTGCGGCCGACGAGTTCGGTGCGGCGATTCGCTCCGGAGCGCGTAGCAGCACGAGGCGCGTCGTGGTGCACTACCACTCAGGATCCACCCGAGCCGAGTCGGTCCGGGTGGGTTTTGTTGTGTCCAAGGCTGTGGGCAACGCGGTCACGAGGAACATCGTGAAGCGCCGGCTACGTTCAGCGATGGCGGGCCGAGTCGGCGAGCTGCCGCAAGGATGTGCCGTGGTGGTGCGTGCTTTGCCGGCTTCGGCTGAAGCCACTTTCAGTGAGCTGGACGAGGACCTTGATGAGGCGCTTCGTCGTGCGCGCCGCAAGTCAACTGGTCATCAAGGGGGCCGGCGGTGACGGCGGAACGTATGTCCCGGAATCCCTTGACTGTGCTGTTGGTCGGCTTGGTACGGGGCTATCAACTCATCGTCTCGCCCTGGTTCGCGCCGACCTGCCGGTACCACCCGACCTGCTCGGCCTATGCGATCGGTGCGCTTCGCCGGCATGGGCCGGTCAAGGGCCTCCTCTTGGCAGCGGGGCGGCTGGCGCGTTGCAACCCGTGGTCCAGAGGTGGCGTGGATCACGTTCCGGGCCGCGGGAAGTGGCGGCCGGAACCGTGGATGCGCGATCCCGTGACTACTGAAGCCTCTGAGGCCGTACCCTCGACATCAGACTTGCCCACCCAGATTCCGCGCCCGCGGACCTGACCCAGGAGAGAACTCCCGGACATGGACTTCTTCGACACTGTGCTGTGGCCACTCAAGGTGGCCGTGGCCTGGATCATGGTGCGTGCGCATGATGTGCTCACGTTCATCGGGATGGACCCAGCGGGCGGGTGGACCTGGGTGCTGTCCATCGTGGCGCTCGTGATCGTCATCCGGGTGCTGCTGATTCCGCTCTTTGTGCGCCAGATCAAGGCGTCGCGAGGTATGCAACTCGTCCAGCCGGAGATTCAGAAGCTGCAGAAGAAGTACAAGGGCAAGACGGACCCCGCCTCCCGCCAGGCGATGCAGCAGGAGATGATGGCGATCTACCGGGAGGCCGGTACCTCACCGTTCGCCTCCTGTCTGCCGATTCTGGCGCAGATGCCGATCTTCTTCGCGCTGTTCCGAGTGCTTGCGTCATTGAGCGCTGTGGCTGCAGGAGATTATCCGCGCGCAAGTATTGGTCCGCTCACGCAAGAGCTGGCGGCTCAGGCTGAGGCGTCCTCGATCTTCGGTGCGTCATTGTCCTCGACGTTCATGGGTGAGGGCGCGACGATCGAGGCCCGGGTGGTCACGGCGGTGCTCATTCTGCTGATGAGTGCCACGACGTTGTTCACACAGCGCCAGCTCACCATGAAGAACATGCCAGCCTCCGCGCTGGACAATCCCATGGCGCGTCAGCAGAAGATGCTGATGTACATCTTCCCGCTGATCTTCATGTTCACTGGTGTTCACTTCCCAATCGGTGTGTTGATCTACTGGACCACATCGAACGTGTGGACCATGGGCCAGCAGTTCTTCGTCATCCGGAACTCGCCGGCTCCCGGCTCTGAGGCTGAGAAGAAGTACCTCGAGCGCAAGGCACGCAAGAAGAAGCGGCGCAGCGGTACCGCCTCTCTCGAGGACGCTGACCACGAGGTCCCTCAGCTGGAGGATGCGCAGGAGTCCGGCAGCGAGCCGTCGAGTGGGCAGCGGGCACAGCCGAAGAAGGCTCCACGCTCCAAGCGCAGGCCCGCTGGCGGGGCGGCCGATCAGGGCTCCGGGCCCAAGGACGAGAAGTGATTGCGCGCGAGGGCGTCTGCGCACGGACGAGAGGTCAGATCTGATGACGAATGACACGACTGCTCCTGAAGAGTCGGAGCTGCCGAGTACGAACGCTGTGTTGGAGGAAGAGGGCGAGATCGCCGCGGATTACCTCGAGGAACTGCTCGATATCGCCGACCTCGACGGGGATATCGACATCGACGTGGATCACGGTCGTGCCGCGGTGGCGATCGTGACCGAGGAAGATCCTGCGGCATTGCGCGCGCTGGTGGGCAAGAAGGGCGAGGTGCTTGATGCTCTCCAGGAGCTGTCTCGACTCGCCGTCCAAGCCAAGACGGGCAACCGGAGCCGGTTGATGTTGGACGTCGGCGGATATCGGAAGCAGCGGAAGCAGGAGCTCACCGCGATCGCGCAGGAGGCGATCGAGTCGGTGAAGAGTAGCGGCTCGAGTGTGGCTCTGGCGGCGATGAACCCCTTTGAGCGCAAGATCGTTCACGATGCGGTGGCTGATGCCGGGCTGATCAGTGATTCTGAGGGCGTCGAGCCGAACCGCCACGTGGTTGTGCGCGCAGGCGACTGAAGACGTGGTGTCAGAAGACTTCGACGCGGTGGTTGACGATGCACAGAGCCGTGCCGTTCTCGGGCTGGCGTGGGGCGGAGTGGCACGCTTTGCGGAGATGTTGGCCGACCAGGGCGAACTGCGCGGGCTGATTGGCCCCCGGGAACTCCCGCGGTTATGGACTCGCCACGTAGTGAACTCGGCGGCTGTTGCACAGTTCCTCCCAGCTGAGGGTTCAGTGGCGGATGTGGGTTCTGGAGCGGGTCTGCCAGGTGTGGTCCTGGCGCTGATGCGACCTGAGCTGGACGTCCACCTCATCGAGCCGATGGAACGCCGGATCACGTGGCTCAGCGAGGTGGTTGAGGAGCTTGATCTGGACAATGTGCAGCTGCATCACGGGCGCGCGGAGGAACTTCACGGGCGCTTGAAGGTCTCGGTGGCGACCGCTCGTGCCGTGGCGGCACTGGACAAGCTCGCACGGATGACGCTCCCGCTTGTGGAGCCGGGAGGCCGGTTGCTCGCCCAGAAGGGCCGGCGTGCGGCGGAAGAGGTGAGCCGGGCGGACAGCGTGCTGCGGCAGCTGGGTGGTGCCAACGTGCGCATCCATGAGGTCGACCTCCTCGGTGACGGTGACGTCACGCGTGTGGTTGAGGTACTGAAGACTCGGTAGTACATGTGTTCGAATGCCGGGTGTCGTGTGAGGATGTAGCGCGCGGAGGTCCACGGCCGGCGAGGGGCACGAGGCTACCTGTCACGACTAGTCTCCTGTGTGTGCTGTGGGTGCTGGCGTGCGGCGTGACAGGGTGACAGTGCGGTTGGGCCGGAGGCGTGACGGTGTGCCTGCCCGATGGCGGGTGCCTTTGGGGCGGCTCAGGCATCATCGTCCTGACCGAGCCGCTCGCACCCGGCCAGTGCCTGGCGGTTCGTACCCGGCGCGATTCAGCATTATTGAGGTGAGCTAGTGCTTGGGCCCACCTGACGACGGCCGAGCCGTAGGGTCGGCTATGTAGAGCGGGTGTGTTGCGCGGGTGAAGGGCGGTCCCATGTGCAGCGAGGAAGGGCGCTGGATGGGGGTGTTGCCCTGAAGCGGTCGGCCGTGATGTCAGCGGATGGTGCCGGTCGTGTGGGTGTCAGTGGTGGTGAGACGGTGGGTGCTCAGGGGTCGGGACAGGGTGTGCGATTCCGTTGATGCACGTGCTGGTGAAGGCGTGTATGGCCGGGCAGCTACACAGGCGAGGGGGTCTCTGGTAACGCTTGGCGGCTCAGGGCGGTGGTCGGTGTGCAGTTGCCCTTGGGCTCAGCGTGCGTTCGGTCATCGGGATGCGCGCAGAGAGTCGTTCGCTCTGTGCGTGAGTCGTGGTGAGGCCCACGGAGCAGATGTGTCTCGGGCATATGGTCTGGTTGCAGGGATCTGATGACGAGGTGCTCGGGATGGTGATGGCGGCCTGGCGGCGGAGATGTTTCACGTGGAACCGGCGACTGGTGCGGCGCGATCGGCGTCGCGGAGCCTGATCTATTCCGCGTGCGGCGTGGATGCGTACCCGACGAAGGTTGCACGGGCTGCCCTGGATGATGGGCAAGGCGCTCGATAGGGACGATCGACCGGTGTAGCAAGCGGTCCGGTGCAGCGGTGCGACCATCGAGCCAGTCGAGTGGTTGGCATTCCGGTGGCGAGGTGTAGCGCGGATGCACATCGGAACCGACTGCGCAGCGTCGTATCGGCGCCGAGGGCGATGCCATGTTCCACGTGAAACACGCGCGATGTTCAGATAGGTGTGGGATGGCGCGACCATGGCCCCTGGCAAGCGTCGGTGCTCTAGTTGCAACGTGCATCTACTGAGTGGCCCTCCTATGAGCGGCCAGCGCAGCCTCATCGACCTGAGGATCCGATATGCGGTGCGGCGGAGGCAACAGCAGATTCCGGGGCATGGCTCATACATGCCGCCCGTTGCTGGTGGGAGCTCCGTCGTCTTAGTTCTTCCCGGCGCGGGGCGTGGAGGAATGTGAGCACGGTCTGCTCCGCGTGCAACGTTGGTACCGACGGCGTTTCTGAGTTCACGATGGAGAAGGGCAACCCGGACAGCGTGGCCGACTGCCCGCCACGACTGGTTGTGCACCGAAGATGCAGCTACCGATAGCGCCGGCTAGTTGTGGTGGACGATTGCGCTGGGCGCGAGTGTCAGAGTGAGGGAGCGGTCATATGGGGCTGTGTGATGTGTCAGTTCGTGATGAATGGCGAACGGTTGGAGCTACGTGGTGCGAGGAAGCGAGATTGCTTGCTGGCGCGTACCGGGTGTCCCGCGAATGTTCGCCACCGCTGCGGTGATGGACACCAGTGCGTCAATCGGGTCGAACTGATCGGACGCAAGGCGCGCACAGTGCGTAGATGACTCGCCGGCGGCATGTTTCACGTGGAACGTGACACGGACCTTCTTCGGCACGACGGTCCGACTGGCATCCAGTACGGGATCGTGTAGGCGTAGACATCAGCACGTGCTAGCACCGCGCGGCGTCCCGCCGGTGCTGCTCGAGATGCGCCCCGCGCGGGATGGCGCTCATCGACGTTCTGCCGCACACTGTCGATCGAAGTGCGTCACTCGGCGAAGCGAGGATCGTCTTGGGATTCGCGTGAGGGCTGCGTTCTGGGAGCAGCTGGTGTGGAATGGGCACATGGCTGCGGCCGGTGAGAGTGGGTGGTGGCGTCGGGCCAACGTGCGTGCGATGGATGGGTACGAACGTGAGCACGTGATGCGAGGGAACTGGCTCAGGCCCAGCCGCGGCCAGCTAGGGCCCGGCGCGTCGCCTCGGAAGGGTTGTGTCCCTAGCGTCCTGAACATGGAGGCCTGCGGCATCCGATCGACTCGGAACGGGGTGAGACGGAACGGGCGCCGGATGGATGCGGATACGGGGCCTGCCGTCAGGATCGCAGGTGGCTGGTTACGTGTGGCAGTTTGCCGCTGTTCTTGGTGGTACCGGCACACTCCGGGCTGTGTCGCGCTCGTGAGCGGGCCGACCTCAGGGGGGGGGGGATCATCGCCGCGTGCGAGCGGACGCCTAGTCTCGATGGGAGCGTCGCGCGTACTTTGGGGGCGATACCTTAGCGGACGTACTTGCCTTGGTTTCCGGTGTTGGGCTGGAGTTGTTCGGGTGTAGTGGTGGTGGTTTCACGTGGAACGTCCTCGGGGGCGATTATCGCCGACTGCGACCGGACGCCTAGTGTCGATGGGAGCGTCGCGCGTACTTTAGGAGCGATGCCTCAGCGGACGCTCCTTTCTTGGATTCCAGTGCTGGGCGGCAGTTGCTCGGGTGAAGTGGCGTCGGTTTCACGTGAAACGTCCTCGGGGCCTGTCGGTGGCGGGGTGTCGGTGGTTTCACGTGGAACGTCTTCAGGGTCCAGTGCCTATGCCAAGTATGAGAGTTCGCGGTTTCACGTGGAACAACTTCGGAGCCCCGGGTGCCGCGTGCCGGTTGCCCAGTTGCTGCGTTCTATGTGCTCGCGCGGTTCGTCGAGCCGGTAAGACGTCGGAGAGTGTCCACTTCAAGGGCCGCGGAGTCTGCGGTTCTGTGGGTCTACGCACGTCGACCCACCGAATGCGACAAGCGTCGGGTACACACCTCCGTCTCTCTACCGGCCACTCGAGGCGAGCTGATGCACCGTCGCCGAACCTGCGGAGGGTCAGACTGCCGAGGTCCGGGCGCCTGAGGCGATGGCAGGTGCGTCGATGCTGCGGGACAGCGAGATGGCGTTTCACGGGAACGAGATCCTCAGGGCGAGGACGAGGACCGGTGCTGATGAGTGCCGGTGCGAGTGCGAATGTGGGTCCTGGCACGAATGCGGGTGGCCGTGTGGGTGGCCGTGTGAGCGACGTGTGGATGTGTGTGACCCGGTTACGCGGAGGATCGTCGTGGGACGGAGGTGCCTCCTCGGTCACATGCAGTCGAGCCGCAGCACATAGATCGCGTCCTCATCCCCACCGCGGTTTCACGTGGAACCGTCGTCCCGCCCGGAACATGACCGACGAATCCCCCCGAGTCAGCCACGGATTCGACACGCTTCAGATCGTGATCACGTTGTGGAAAGGACACGGCCAGGCGACCCTTTTGCCCCAGTCACGCCCCGTCCCTGGCGTTCCGGTGGATACTTCTCCACGGAAGGGGAACAGATGTGTGGATAATGGTGCGAAGGCCAGACTGGCCACGACACTCCGGATTCTTGTTGGCAGTTCAACGAATGTGACACGTCACCAGCGAGCGAGTCCTCAACGACGGAGCCCCGAGACCCCTAGTTGTCCACAGGAAGCGCGTCGGGTGCGTGCGCCATCACCATTGTCCACAAATCACCGCAAGATATCCACAGTCGCCCTGTGGATATCGTGCGGTGTACGTCACGCCGAGTGAAGAATGCTCAACTCCGGTCCGGAGGTACCCGGTGGGCCGTCTAGTCTGGGACTGCAACGACCATCGGAGGAACGAGAACGTGGATCAGGACGACGTCGATACGCGACCGCGACCGTACTCGGACGTGACCAAGCCGCTTTCCCCTGATGATGAGCGACGATTGGCCCTGATCGATGCCATACCGGTGATGGACGAGAGCACGCCGCTGGCGGCTCAGCTCGCAGTGGATGCCCGGCGGCGGATAGAGCTGGCGGGTCAGAAGTTCCCGCCCCCACTTCAAACGCGCGTCCTTACTGTGGCGAACCAGAAGGGTGGGGTCGGCAAGACAACCACCTCGGTCAATCTCGCCGCTGCGTTGGCGACCTCCGGCCTCCGGGTCCTCGTCATCGACAACGATCCACAAGGCAACGCGTCCACTGCTCTGGGCATCGAGCATCACAGCGGGGTGCCCTCCACCTATGACGTCCTCATCAACGATGTCGGGCTCGAAGAGGTGGTGCAGGAGAGTGATGCCATCCCGGGCCTGTACTGCGCACCGGCAACGATCGACCTCTCCGGCGCCGAGATCGAGCTGGTTTCGCTCGTCGCCCGGGAGAACCGACTTCGGAATGCTCTGGCCGCGTACCTCAAGGGCCGGTCCCGCCGTGGTGAACCACGCATCGACTACGTCTTCATCGATTGCCCGCCGAGCCTGGGCTTGCTCACCGTGAACGCCTTCGTCACCGCGCGTGAGGTACTGATTCCCATCCAGTGCGAGTACTACGCCCTGGAGGGCCTGAGCCAGCTGCTCAACAACATCAACCTCATCCGCGCCCACCTCAACCCGGCATTGCACGTGTCCACGATCCTGCTGACCATGTACGACGCACGGACCAACTTGGCGCAGCAGGTGGCGGCCGAAGTCCGTGAGCACTTCCCGGATCAGACATTGCGCACCGCCGTCCCGCGATCTGTCCGAATCTCCGAAGCGCCCTCGTATGGCCAGACAGTTCTGACCTACGATGGCGGTTCTACCGGGGCGCTCGCCTACCTAGAGGCGGCCCGTGAGATCGCCCAGCGCGGACTCCAGCCGCTCGAGAACTACGCACAGGCCCCGTCCAGCGACGATGCTGACGCGGGGAACGAAGGAGACCAGAGATGACCGAACGACGCCGCGGCCTAGGTCGGGGGTTGGGTGCATTGATCCCGACTGGAGCGGGCGGTGGTCAGCGACCGGTCGACGTCTTCTTTCCCGAGCAGGAGCGCGGCTCGCAAGCGGAACAGGAGAGCGCAACAGCCGCCGATCCTGCCGTGAACGAAGACTCGGCGACTGCGGCGACCGAGCCCGCTGAGACGGCACAGACGACGGCGACGGCGGCAGTCATGGCACCGGACGCCGCTCCGGCCACCGACGGCGGTCATTCGGATGTGCCGTTGAGCGCGAGCGAACGCCTCCTGGCCGAACTCGAAGCGGAGTCCGCGGTGCCCGAGTCCGGCCCAGCCGACTCAGGACGAACTGCCACGGTGAGTGTCCCGGCGGGTACCGAAGGTGTCGATGAGAGCCACCTAGCTGCCGCGAACGGGGACGCCCGCGCCCCAGGGGACGCTGCAGCCGCCACGGAGCGTTCTGCGGACGAGGACGGGCTCGTGGCTGTGCCCGGTGCTCGCTTCGCCGAGGTGCCGGTGGATTCGATCAGCCCGAATGCGAGCCAGCCTCGGCAGATCTTCGACGACGACGACCTGAACGAGCTCGCCAGCTCGATCCGTGAGGTCGGTGTGCTTCAGCCCGTGGTGGTGCGCCCCTCGGGCACCGACACTGAGGGCCAGAGCACCTATGAACTCATCATGGGCGAACGCCGCTGGCGCGCTTCCCGCCTGGCGGGTAACGCCACAGTGCCGGCGATCATCCGCGACACGGCCCAGGATGACATGCTCCGGGATGCGCTCCTGGAGAACCTGCACCGTGTTCAGCTCAACCCACTCGAAGAGGCAGCTGCCTACCAGCAGCTTCTCGAGGATTTCCATTGCACCCATGATGAGCTCGCTACCAGGATCGCCCGCTCACGCCCACAGATCAGCAATACGCTGCGCCTGCTCAAACTTCCCCCGCTCGTGCAACGGCGAGTGGCCGCCGGGGTCCTCAGCGCCGGTCACGCACGGGCTCTCCTCGGGCTGGGTGACGGTGCGGCGATGGAACGCCTCGCTCAGCGAATCGTGGCCGAAGGCCTGAGCGTACGAGCCACCGAAGAGATCGTCACGATCGGGGAGGAGGCGCTGCAACCGGAGATGCGCCGCCGCCCGCGAGCGGGCGGGCATTCCGCCGCACTCGGTGAACTCGCGAGCCGCATGTCGGACAAGCTCGATACCAAGGTTAAGGTCAACCTTGGGCAAAGAAAAGGTCATGTGAGCATCGAGTTTGCGAGCGTGCAGGATCTGAATCGCATCCTGAGCATCCTTGACCCGAACGAGCCCGGCATTCTCCGCGACGGCGCTCCCGAGGAAGAGTAGGCCCTCGCCCCGACCTCGAAGGTGAGCGCCCACCGCTCACCGACGAAATCAAGGATCAGGCAGCGCAGGCAGCCGAGAACGGGACGCTGCCCGGCGTCACCGCGGGGCGCGCTGCCCGGCGCGGGCTAGCTCCAGGTACAACCGCTCCACCGTGTGCTCGGCCGCCTGCACGGCCTGGGGGAACAGGCTCGTCTCCGTCATGCCCGGAGCCACGTTCGCATCGAGGAACCATGCGAGGCCGCCGGAATCGAGGATCATGTCCGTGCGGGAGATGTGCTGCAGACCCAGGGTCTCGTGCGCGAGCACGGCGAGTTCGGCAGCCGTGCGGGCATCGCGGGCAGAAAGCCGGGCAGGGGCGAAGTACTCAGTGCGGCCGGCGTTGTACCGTGCGTCGTAGTCGTACGGCCCGTCTGTCGCGATCTCCACGGCAGGCAGGGCGCGCGGTCCCGCACCGGTGTCCACCACCGAGACCGCCACCTCGGTCCCCTCCACGGCCCGCTCGATGAGCGCCGTCTCCCCATAGGAGAAGCAGTGGACCATGGCTTGTGGCAGCTGAGCCCGGTCCGTCACCACGGTGACGCCGAGCGCCGATCCGCCCATGGCCGGTTTGACCACGAGTGGCAGCGGGAGGCGAGCAACTACGCGGTCCAGCACCGTCTGAGCGCCCACCTCCCGGAACAGGCTCTGCGGAAGGGTGGCTGACTCGGGAGTGTGCGCACCTGCACGCCGCATCAGCGATGCGGCCACCGGCTTGGACCAGGTCGTTCGCGCACCGGCAGCGTCCGTGCCCACGAACGGTACGCCGGCCATGGCCAGCAACTCGCGGACCGCTCCGTCCTCCCCCATGGAACCGTGCAGAAGTGGCCAGACGACGTCGGGCTGCGCCGTGCGCAGGAAGTCGAGGAGGCCGGTGTCCAGGTCATGTACGGTGACAGCCGCACCCGCCGCACGCAGCGCCTCGGCCACCCGGCGCCCGGACCGGATCGAGACCTCTCGCTCGTGGGACAGGCCACCGGCCAGGATGACGACCTCTAACGGGTCCCCCGCGTGCGAAGCGGAAGGGACGGCGTCGGGCTGTTCTGCGCTCAACTGGGGTCTCCTCAGGTCTGGTCTGGGCCGGGAGCGTCAATCCCGGCACCACCGGCGGCACCGATACCGCCTGAGGTGCCGAACATGCGCACCAGCTCGAGCTCGTTGTTCACCACAGTGGACAGGCGGCGAACCCCCTCGCGAATCCGCTCCGGAGTCGGGTAGCAGTAGGACAGGCGCATGAACTCCTTGCCCTGCCCGTCGGCGTAGAACGCGGTGCCGGGCACGTAGGCCACCAGCTCGGTGACGGCACGGGGCAGCATGTCCTGAGCGTCCAGACCCTCGGGCATCTGCACCCAGGTGTAGAAACCGCCGCGAGGCTCGGTCCAGGACGCTGACGGCAGGGACTCACCGAGCGCGTCCATCATCGCGTCGCGGCGCTCGCGGTACACCTCCCGGAAGGTTTTGATCTGGCCGCGCCAGTCGCATGTGGACAGGTACGTGGAGATGGAGAGCTGGCTCATCATCGACGGGCACAGGATCGCCGACTCAGCCGCCAGGACCAACCTCTCTCGAACAGCATGCGGAGCCAACGCCCACCCCACGCGATAACCGGGGGCGAAGGTCTTCGAGAAGGACCCGAGGTAGATGACGCTCTCCGGGGCGTAGGTATGCAGCGCCGGAAGCGGGTCCTCGTCGAAGCCGAGCAGCCCGTACGGGTTGTCCTCCAGGATCAGCACCCCGTAGCGCTGGGCGATCTCCACGATCTGAGGCCGCCGCTCGCGGCTGAGGGTGACTCCGCCGGGATTGTGGAAGTTGGGCACCGTGTACAGCAGCTTCACCGTCCGGCCTTGGGCGGCCAGGTCGGCGAGAGTTTCCTCCAACGCCTCCGGTACCAGTCCGTCGGCATCCATCGGGGTGTGCACCACATCGGCCTGGTACGCGCGGAACACGCCCAGCGCGCCCACATAGCTGGGAGCCTCCGCCACGATCACATCGCCGGGGTTCACAAAGATCCTGGTCACCAGGTCCAATGCCTGCTGTGAACCGGTGGTGACCACCACATCGTCGGAGTGGGCGCGAATGTGCTCGGCTCGCATCACCTCCAGGATCTGCTCCCGAAAGGCTTCCTCACCCTGCCCAGAGCCGTACTGGAGGGCGACGGCGCCGCGTTCGGAGAGCAGTTTCGCCGTCACCTGGCTGATGGTTTCCAGAGGAAGTCCTGCCAGGAACGGCATGCCGCCTGCCAGCGAGACCACCTCGGGCCGGTTCGCGACGGCGAACAGTGCCCGGATCTCCGAGGCCTTCATCCCGTGGGTACGCTCGGCGTAGTGCCCGAGCCACGGGTCCAGGCGGGTGCCTCGGCCGGGCGTCGGAACGTCCTCGGCGGCGGCAGCGGCGGAGACGGACCTCGGATCCTGGGATGGGTCGTTCATCAGGCCTCCTCTCGCGCGCCCGCCGCTCGGGCGCTTCCGCCCCAGAGTCTGTCACGGTCTGAGCGGTGCACGGTGAGCGAGTACGGGATGTGGCGAACGCGAGGTGTGCCACACCCGGGGCGGGAAGCGCTACGTCAGCTGAGGAACTCGTCGATCTCCGCGAGGAAGGCCTTCTTGGGGCGCGAACCCACCACGGACTTCACCAACTCGCCACCGGAGTAGACATTGATGGTCGGGATCGAGACGACGTTGTAGGCGGCGGTGGTCTCCGGGTTCGCGTCCACGTCCAGCTTGAGCACCGAGATCTTGTCCGCGTTCTCGGCGGCGATCTCCTCCAGGATCGGTGCGAACTGCTTGCACGGGCCGCACCAGTCGGCCCAGAAGTCCACGACGACAGGCCTGTCCGCCTCGAGCACGTCGGTACGGAAGGTGGCGTCGCTGGTGGTGTCGATGGCGCCCATGGTCTCTCCTCAGGTCAGTGCAGGTCGGTGCAGGTCAGTTCACGAGTGCGGCGGCAGCGTCCGCGGCCGCCGGTGCTGCCGGAGCGGCGTCCAGCGCGGCAAGGTAGCGTTCGGCGTCCAGGGCTGCTGAGCACCCGGTGCCGGCCGCGGTGATCGCCTGGCGGTAGTGGTGATCCACCACGTCCCCCGCAGCGAATACGCCGGGGATGTTGGTGCGGGTGCTGGGGTGCTCGACGTCGATGTACCCCTCCTCGTTCAACGTCACCTGGCCGATCACCAGCTCGGTGCGGGGCAGGTGCCCGATCGCCACGAACACACCGGAGGCGCCCACCTCGCGCGTCTCGCCAGTCACGGTGTCCCGAAGGGTCACGCTGCTGACCTTCTGATCCCCGTGGATCGCGGCCACCTCACTGTTCCAGGCGAAGGTGATCTTCGGATCGGCGAGCGCACGCTCAGCCATGATCTTCGAAGCGCGCAGCTCGTCCCTGCGGTGCACCACGGTCACCGAGCGCCCGAACCGGGTCAGGAACAACGCCTCCTCCATGGCGGAGTCCCCGCCGCCGACCACCAGGATGTCCTGGTCCTTGAAGAAGAAGCCGTCGCAGGTGGCGCACCAGCTCACGCCGCGGCCGGAGAACGTCTTCTCCTCCGGCAACCCGATCTCCTTGTAGGCCGATCCCGTGGACAGGATCACCGCGCGGGCGTGGAAAACCTCGTCATCGTCGCTGATCACGGTCTTCACGGGGCCCTCAAGTTGCACGGAGGTGACGTCCTCGTAGCGGATCTGCGCGCCGAAACGTTCAGCCTGCGCGCGCATCTTCTCCATCAGGTCCGGGCCCATCACGGCGTCCGGGAAGCCCGGGAAGTTCTCCACCTCGGTAGTGTTCATCAGTGCACCACCGGCGGTGATCGCGCCGGCGAAGACCACCGGTGCCAGGCCCGCGCGGGCGGCGTAGACGGCGGCGGTGTATCCGGAGGGGCCGGAGCCGATGATGATGACGTCGTGTACGGCGTTCTCGTCGGTCATGAAAGGTCCTTCTGGTCGGGGCACTGCTGACTCAACCATGCCCGATCGGGGAATGTTCCACGCGGTGGGGGCGTCTCACGCCCTGACGCGCGATGTTCATTCGATGGTGGCGTTCAGTTCACCGTGATCTCGGCCAGCTCGATCCGGTTGCGACCGTCCGAGTCCGCCACCGGTAGCTCAGGGAACCACAGCACGATCGTGTCCAGCTCCGTCGGTGTGGACAGGGTGTAGGTGGTGTCCGGGCCCATCTCACCCTCGGCGAGCACCTCGCCGCCGCTCGGGTCGTCTGGATCAGTGTCACGGATCTGCAGGACCCCACCTGAGCCCTGCATATCCACCGTCACGGAGGTGACCGTGGCGGTCTGGTCGAGCACCACCGCGAAGCCGAGGCCGTCCTTCATCCCGTATTGCGGATTCTCGTAGCGCAGGGAGCTCCACACGGTGTCCGGATCGCCGTCGACGGCGAACCGCGCCTGTTCCTCGTTGTCACCCACACCCGTGGACGGGTCGAGCGAACGACCTTCGTCGATCGTGATGGTGACCGGTTGAGTGGGCTCCTCCGTCGGCTCTTCCGTGGGTTCCTCAGTCGGTTCCTCGGTCGGCTCTTCCGTCGTCTCGGGCGCCGAGGTGACCGGCTCGCGGGTGTGGTCGGCCGGGTCGAATGCCGTCGAGGCGTCTCGCAGTGAGCCGATCGCCAGAATCGTGGCGAGCACCACCACGGTGATCATCACGAAGATCACGATGGGAGTCGGGTTGAACCGCTCGCGCGGGCCGTCCTCACCCTCGGTCTGCCGGAAGAAGCGTCTGCGCACGCCCTGTTTGATCTGCGTGCCGACGGCGGCCATGGTGCTGGTCAGCCCCGCCGCCACCGTGGGGGGCGCGTCAGCACCGATCGGCCGTGACGGCCGCTGCGGCGGCGCCCCGGCGGGATCGTCCCAGCCGAGGGTGGGGGGCAGTGGGCGCCTGGCGACCGGGATGGCGGCAGCATCAGGAGCCGCAGTCTCAGCGGGCGAGCCCGGCCTGGGTCCAGCCGTTGACGGGGCGGCGTCGGCCTCGTCACGTGCAGCGTCGGGAGACGCGGCCTCGGGCTGTGCCTCGGCGGGCCGGCTCACGCCGCCACCCGGAGTGGGCAAGACCGTGGTACCGCCCGTCACGTGCCGGGCGTAATAGCCCGGCGCCGGTGGCGTAGCGCTGGGTTCGAGCACGGCGGAGAACGGCACCGGGGTGTGATCCGTGGGCGGGGCGGGCGGACTCCATCCGGTCGGGTCGCTCACGCTGGGGCCTGCGGCACCGTCCGCCACCGATTCCCCGCCATCCTCAGGCTCAGCATCGTCAGCTGGCGCACCGCCTTCGTTCTCCTCGGCCACCGCGCCCTCGTCGCCGGGAGTGGGGCCTGCTGCGGGCGAGCCGGCTTCGCCGGCAATCGGCTCGGGATCCTTCTCGCCCTCGTCGTGGCCGATCGCATGACCGTCGCCGTCAGCACCGGATTCGGGCACCGCCGGCACAGTCGCAACGGGCGTCACCGCGTCGAGCCCATCCCACGGTTCCAGCTCTCGGACGAGTTCACCGGCGGTGAACGGGCCGTCTTGGTGCGGGCCGAACGTCACGGCGCAGAGTGTGTCGAGGTCGTGCGGGACGTCGTCGACGAGGTCCCCTGGTGGTACTGGCGCACCATCGTGGCGAGGCGCCACGGGTAGGCCCCCGGCTCGTCCGGGCTTGCCCGGCCAGTAGCCGGTGAGTGCGGCATAGAGGAGGGCAACGAGGTCGACGGCGTCCACGCGTGCGGAGTGGCGCGAATCGCCAGGGCTGACGCCGGCCTGAGCAGCATCCACGGCCAGACCACTGAGCTGCACGTCACCGGCGGCCGTCACCCGCAGCGCCGAAGGCCGCAGATACAGGTGGTGAACGCCACGTTTGCGAGCAATCTCCAGGGCTGCTGCTGCCTCGCCCACGAAGCTGCGAGCCTGTGCGGCCGGGAGCCGGGCGTCGGTGAGCAGCTCTGCAAGCGACGTGGCCGGCGTGGGGTCGGAGACCACGAATCCGGTCCCCTCATGCGATCCCACTCGTAGGATGCGTCGCAGCCTCGGGTCGCTGATCAAGGCGGCGCGACGGGCGGCGTCGAGGGCCTCCTCCCGCTGCGTCCCCTCCAGCACGGTGAGCAGGACGGCACGCTGCAGGATCTCGTCATGACCCGACCACACGTTCCCGGCCGGGAGGTCACATTCCTGTGCGGCGTGGAGGACGTAGCGATCGGCCAGCATCGCTCCCGGCTCAAGGGTCGGCGTCGTGCCGTGCGTCACAGACGTCCCTCCGTTCCCCTCACCACCGATGATGCCTGCCCATATCGTACGCAACGGACCAGGCACCCAGATGCGCGTGGTGATCGGCTCAAGTCGCCGTGTGATCGGCATGAGCATCGCACCGACCCGGCCGAGGAGCTGATCCAGTTCTCCCACGCGCAGAAGGCGTAGCAGCACCAGATACAGCAGCCCCATCGCCCCGCCGAGCACGAGCACCCGGAGCAGGGCTCCGGCGAAGGACGTCTGCACACCCCACAGGTGCAGCGCCCCCCAGCCGAGCAGTGTGGTGGGCACCACGGCGAGGAAGACCCGCAGGTGGGTGCGCAGCACCCGCGCACCGTCCAGATTCGGCAGCTTGCGGCGCAATGCCAGATAGGCCACCAATGCACCGAACGTATTGCTGAGTGAGGTGGCCGCACCGGCACCGACCACCCACCACTGCACGTCCATCACGAGAAAGGCGATCACGCTGCCCACGATCTGGAGCCCGGCCATCGGTACCTGGATCCAGAACAGCGACCGGGCGTCCTCGAAGGCGAAGTAGACCCGTTGTGCCATCGTCCAGATCGCGATCGCGGGCAGGCCCACCAGCATCGCCACCAGCACATGGCCCACCGCTTGGTAGGACGTGAAAGAGGCCTGGCCGAAGGTGATCACCTGGGTGAGCGGGATGGCCAGCACCATGAACGCGCCGGCGGCGAAAACGGTGAACACGGCCAGGGTGCGCAAGCCCCGGGAGAGGTCGTCGCGGACTCGGAACGTGCGCCCGCCGGCGGCGTGTTCACTGAGCCGGGTGAACATCGCCGTCACCAGGGAGACGGTGATCAGCGACTGCGGGAGCATGAAGATGAGAAAGGCGTTGTCATAGGCGGCGTTGCCCGCCACGCTCGCAGGGTCGGCGAGGCCCTCTGAGCGTGCTCCGGCCGCCGCGGCCAGGTTCGAGATCGCCAGGTACCCCACCTGACCGGCAGCGAGGGCGGCGAAGGCCCACGTCGCCACCCGGCCTGCAGAGCGCAGGCCGGTGTTGCGCAGCCCCCATTTCGGCCGGTATCGGAACCCGCTGCGGTGTAGCGGCACGATCAGAATGAGTGCCTGGGCCACCACGCCGAGGGTCCATGGGCCCGCGAGCAGCGCGATCCGCTGTGCATCCCATTGCGCCACTGCGGCTGGATCGGTGGCATAGCCGCCGTAGACGATCAGGTACACCACCAGTCCGGCGATGGAGATGACGTTGTTCAGCGCGGGCGCCCACATGTACGGCCCGAAACTGCTGCGCGCGTTCAGTAGCTGCCCCAGGAGCGTGTACAGCCCGTAGAAGAACAGCTGCGGGATGCACCACATCGCGAACGCTACGGCCAGCGGCATCCACGGCCCGTCACGCAGGGCCTCGGCATAGACCGTGATGAGCACCGTCGAGGCGGCGGTCAGCACCAGGGTGATGACGCCCATCACGGTGGCGGCGAGCGTGAGTAGCCGGTTCACATACTCGGTGCCACCATCGTCCTTGCGCATCGCCCGCACGATCTGCGGGACCAGCACGGCGTTCAGGATCCCGCCCGCGATCAGCATGTAAATGATGTTCGGGAGCTTGTTGGCCACCGAGAACGCGTTCGCTGCGCCGCTACCAGTCACGCCGATCGCGGCCACCATCAGCGCGTTGCGCAGCACGCCAAGGATCCGCGAGACCAGAGTCCCCGAGAACATCACGGCAGCGGATCCGGCCAGGCCGCGCCCTGCCATCAGGGCCTCCCGTCGTCGGCCGTCGGGGAGTGCGTACCCGCCGACGGCGCAGTGTCGCGATCTGAGGAGAAGGTGCCCTCGTCCCCTGCCGGGGACCTCCCGGCCAGCTCACCAGCGGGACTCGTCTGGCGTGGCGAGGCTTCGCCGTCGGGCCCTGAATCCTGTGCAGCGCTCGCGCGGGTGACCGGCTCGAACCGTCGGTGACCCTTGCGGATCGTCCGGATCAGGCCCACGGCGAGGCCCAGCACCAGCAGCCCAGCCACGACGACCGTGCCGATGTCCTCCCAGTCGGCTCGCACCCGTACCCGGAACGGTTCGGGCGCCACGAGAACGTTGCCCTCGGTGTTGAGCACCTCCACGGACACGTTGACGTTGCCGTTCGCCACTGCCGTGACCGGCAGCCTGACGGTGGTGGCTCCACCTGGCGGGAGATGCGTGGTCACGGACTCCTCGGCGAGCAGACGTGGGTCCGCAGGAACCAGTTGAACTGCCACGCTCGCCCCCACGGGAAGATTGCTCTCCAGCGTGATCGGGATCTCGCCGGAGGAGGAAATGAGCAACACCTCACTGCCTGGTTCCACGCTGATGCCGGAGCTCAGTTCCGCGACCGCGGCGAAGGCATCCTCGACGAGCTGGTCGCGGGTGGTGGGTGCGGTGATCAGCGTGCTTGACAGGCCCGTCAGCACGGGGGGCGCGAACTCGTCGCGGAACTGGGTGGGGTCGTCGGTGACCTGTGCGAAGGCATCCGCCTCCGACCAGGCCTCAGCCAGTCGAGACAGCGTGCCCGCGTCGAGGTGGGCATCGCTGGCGGTGCTCACCGGCAATGGTGCACGAGCTTCGCCGGCGGCCGTACGCCCGAGCAGTGAGCGCAGGTTGGACAGCTGCACCCACGGGGCGTCGTCGAGGGCCGTGATGGTGTCCGAGAGAGCGGTGAGCTCGTCCGGATCGCTGCCCACCTCCCGGTCCAGTGCGGCCAGCAGGCCGCGTGCGTCCGCGGGCTGTTCGCGGGCGATCACCGCTGTTTGGGCGAGGACGGACTGCCGGATCTGCAGAGCGCTGAGATCGGCACTGAACGAATCGGAGAGCTGCCCATCCCAGAGCATCGCCTCAACATCCTTGGCACTGGTCTCCACCTGGGTGCGCCCCGAGGGCGTGTAGTTCAGGGGCACGGTCGTGGGCATCGCATCGGCAGGGAGAACCACGGCGCGTGCGTCAGCCTCAGCGAGTGCAGTCACGGAGGTGAGGTCGGCGGACTCGGGCCACGCCACATCGTCGAGGGCGGAGATGCCGTGGGCGGCGAACAACTCGGCGGTGCGTTCCTGACCTGCCCGGATGAGGGTGGCACCGGCAGGCCCGGTGAGCACCGACTGGTCCGCGTCCGCATAGCCGAGGGCGATCACGTCTCGCTGTGCGGCGCCACTGACGAACTGCTCGGTGAGCGTGGGGTCTGCGCCGTCCCCGGAACCGGTGTCGGTGTCGGTGTCGGTGTCGTCATCCGACGGCGTTCCCTCGGCGGTTTCCTCGGCGGCTGGTGAGGCTGTGTCCGTTGTGTCCGCTGTCTCCTCAGGGCCTGCATCCTCGGGTTCAGCGGTCTCCTCGCCGCCGGAC
This sequence comes from Ruania halotolerans, assembly GCF_021049285.1. Lineage (GTDB taxonomy): Bacteria > Actinomycetota > Actinomycetes > Actinomycetales > Beutenbergiaceae > Ruania > Ruania halotolerans. The sequence goes on along the minus strand of NZ_CP088017.1, from coordinate 4,251,290 downwards.
TCCACCGCCTGGCCCTCCAGCAGTGCCGCATCGATTGCCCACGCAACACCGTCCGGCATCCCAGCCAGCACGGGCCCCAACCGATCGGCGGCCACCTGTGCCACCGGTGAATCCGTCGCTACCGAGGTTTCCCACTCCTGGGTCGTCGGAGTGAATGGCACCAGCACGGAGAGTTCGGTGGGAGCGGAGACCTGCGCCTCGCCCGGGTACCAGAGCAGGGCTGTTCGCTCCGCCGCCAGCAGCCCCTCCGAGACCGCACGGACCTCGATTCCGCGGGGACCCCACAGCGCACCGTCGAAGGGTGAGCGTTCGGCGGGAAGGGTGATGGTGAACGGCACCTCGGCACCGGAAGGGACGTCGTCGAGATACTCCACAGTGAGGATGGCCGCGTTCAAGGTGTTCTCCCCGCTGAGCCACGACTCCAGCGCGATCCGCGACGCCGGCACATGCCGCTGGAGCAGCAACTGCATCTGCGGTGCCTCGATCGTCTCCGCCGTGCCGTTTCCCAGCGTGCCGCGAATCACGATGTCATCGCCCGGCCGGGTCACCGCCGGGGTGATCTGGGTGATGTCCACGCTCACTTCGCCCTCGGTCACCTCAGCGGTGGCCGGGGAGGCAGGAGCGAATGGCAGGGCCGTGCCACCGAGCACGCCCATCAACGCCAGCAGCAGGCCCAAGCCCAGGCGCGCGCGGGTGCGCCCCTGATGGGTGCGCCTCCAGCGGTGATCCCTCGGCTCTTCGGCGGGCGGCGCGATCACCCTCGGCCCATCACGCGCGGCCCTCGAGGATGTCCCGTGCGGTCGCAACCACCCGACGCTCATTCGGATAGGCGAGTCTGGACGCCACGTCGGCGAGTGCGACCCAGGCGACGTCCTCCGCTTCATGGTCGGGATCGTTCTCGATGGTCAACTCCCCACGGAGTGCCTCGAGCAGATAGTGGTGCACCACCTTGTGCACGCGGCGGTCGTGTCCGGCGAACCAGTAGTCGATGGTGGCCAGATGGCGCAGCACCTGCCCTTCGATCCCGGTCTCTTCGGCGATCTCCCGGACGGCGGCCTGTTCGGCGGTCTCCGCGCCCTCCAGGTGCCCCTTGGGTAGACACCACTCGAGCCGGCCGGCCCGATTGCGCCGCGCGATGATCGCCGTGTACGCCTGGCCGGCGCGGACGGCCACCACCAACCCGCCGGCGGAGGTCTCGTCCACCACGGGCAGACCGGCGGTGTACGAGCGCCGCAGACGCATCGGCTGCGAGGGCTTCGGCACCCGCGGCCCAGGGGTCGGAACAGCGGCGGACATAACGACACTGTAATCAAGGCCATGCCGGTGCGCGGCATGCCGGGCCGTGCGTGCCCGCCTGGCACCACCTGGAATCACTCCTCGAAACGGCCCTTCGCAGGCTCCCTGGATGGCACTGTGCCGTCGATTCGACGCTTCTCGAGTGGCCCTCCTCTCGAGTGTTTCCCTGGTGAGAGTTTGCCGTCGTGCGGGGAGAGTGACGACCCGGATCGTCCCGTGATCTCGCGGCTAGGAGGTGTCGCATCGACGACGGGCCTTCACCCGCGTGTGCGTGGATCTGCGGGATCGGCCTCGTGCGATGACGCGGAACTGGCAGGCACTCGAGCATGGCAGGCTGTACTGCTGTGCCGACCACACGTGAGACTCCCGGGCCCGAACCCGTCGAGCTGCTGCGCACCGCGCTCGGCGTGATCACCACGCATGCACCGCAGGCGATCGAACTCGGGCAGGTGTTCGCCGACGCCGGATTCGAGTTGGCGCTCGTGGGTGGGCCGGTGCGTGACGCGTTCCTCGGCAAACCTGGCGTCGATCTTGACTTCGCCACCTCCGCCCGGCCGGAGGAGAGCGAACGGCTGCTGGCCGCCTGGGGAGATGCGCACTGGGATATGGGCCGTGAGTTCGGCACCATCGGAGCCCGCCGCGGAGACGTGATCGTGGAGGTCACCACCTACCGCACCGAGGCGTACAACCCCTCGTCGCGCAAACCCGACGTGGTCTACGGCGACACCTTGGATGGCGACCTCTCCCGCCGCGACTTCACCGTCAACGCGATGGCACTGCGATTGCCGGACCTGGCGTTCGTGGACCCCTTCAACGGTTTGAAGGATCTCGCTGACGGCGTGCTGCGCACCCCGGCTTCGCCGGAGCAGTCCTTCGACGACGACCCGTTGCGGATGATGCGAGCGGTGCGGTTCGCGGCGCAGCTCGGGCTGGATGTGGACCCGGGCGTGCTCTCGGCGATGACGGCGATGGCGAGGCGGATCGAGATCGTCTCCGCTGAGCGGGTCCAGGCAGAGTTGGTGAAGTTGCTGGTGGCGCCCGCGCCGCGGCGCGGGCTCGAGCTGATGGTCTACACCCACCTCGCTGACTATGTGCTGCCCGAACTGCCTGATCTGCAGCTCACGATCGATGAGCACCACCGGCACAAAGACGTCTACGAGCACACCCTGACTGTGCTGGACCAGGCGATCGACCTGGAGACCGGGCCGGATGGCCCAGTGCCCGCCCCGGACCTGGTGCTGCGGCTGGCTGCGGTGATGCATGACGTCGGAAAGCCCGCCACCAGGCGGATGGAGCCGGGGGGCGGCGTGAGCTTCCACCACCATGAGGTCGTCGGCGCCAAGATGACCGCCAAGCGGATGAAGGCGCTGCGGTTCGACAAGGCCACCACCCAGGCGGTCACCAAGCTCGTGGCGTTACACCTGCGGTTCCACGGGTATGGGGACGCCTCGTGGACCGACTCCGCAGTGCGCCGCTACGTCACCGATGCCGGCGACCAACTCGAACGTCTGCACCGGCTCACCCGGGCCGACTGCACGACGCGGAACAAGCGCAAGGCTGCCCGCCTCGCCCACGCCTACGACGATCTGGAGAACCGGATCGCGGCGCTCGCAGAGGAAGAGGAACTCCAGGCCATCCGGCCCGATCTGGACGGCAACGCGATCATGGAGATCCTGCGGATTGGGCCCGGTCGGCAGGTCGGAGCCGCCTACAAGCACATGCTCGCGCTGCGAATGGAGCGTGGCCCGCTCGGCGAGGATGAGGCGAAGCGCGAACTGCTCACCTGGTGGGAGTCCCAGCAGGGCTGACGATCATCCCCGCACCCCGCACCCCGCACCCCGCACCCCGCACCCCGCACCCCGCACCCCGCACCCCGCACCGCACCCGCACCCCGCACCCTCTCGCCGTCTGAACCCACTTTTCCCGTGTGAATCCGCGCTGCGAGGGGTTCACACGGGAAAAGTGGGTTCAGATCGGTGAGCGTGGCTCCGCGGCCGAAGTGCGTCTTGGATAGTGGGACGCTCTGGCGAAGGTAGGTAAGCCTTGGTTAGGTAAGCGGAACCTAATTTCTATCTCGCTTCGGAGTGCCGATGTCCGATGCTCAACCCTGGCTGCACGCCCGCGAGGTGTGCATCACCTACGGTGCGGGAGACGTCGTCAGTGACGCCGAACTGAGGCTCGTGCCCGGTGAGGTGACCGCTCTCGTGGGCCCGAATGGATCCGGGAAGTCGACATTGCTGCGGGGCGTGGCGCGGCTGCAACGGATCCGGGCCGGCGCCGTCACCCTCCGTGACGGGCGATCGGCCGGCGACTTGACCGCCCGTGAGTTCGCCCGGGAGATCGCGATGCTCTCGCAGAGCCGGCCCACCCCAGCCGGGGTGACCGTGCGCGATGCCGTGGAGTTCGGCCGCCACCCACACAAGTCACGCTGGCGGGGCAACGATCCCCACGGGCGTGACCGTATCGAGCATGCCCTCGCCCTGACCCGGCTGACCGAGCGCGCCGGCGACATGATCGACGAGCTCTCCGGCGGCCAGCTGCAGCGCGTCTGGATCGCCAGTGCCCTGGCACAGGACACCGATGTACTGCTGCTGGACGAACCGACCAATCACCTCGACCTGCGTTATCAGGTGGAGGTGCTCGAGCTCATCCGCGAACTGGCTGACGAGCACGGCATCGCCGTCGGCGCGGTCCTGCACGACCTGAACCAGGCGGCAGCACTCGCGGACCGGGTGGTGGTGCTCAGCCACGGGCGTGTGGTGGCCGACGGTTCGCCGACTGAGGCCCTGCGCAGCGACCTCCTCAGCGACGTCTTCGAGATCGACATCGTGGTCGAGATCGGGACGCACACACGCGTGCCCCATGTGCACGTCCCGCGGCAGCTGCTGCGCACGCCGGCCGACCTGGTCGCCGCCACACAGGCCGAGTGACTCGGCCACGAACGCGAAGAAGGAACCGATGAGAACTGCCCCTGCCATGATTGCCACCGCCCTGCTGGCGGCTACCGCCCTGGCTGCGTGCGGCACCACCGACGCTGCCACGAACGATCCGACGACCAGCAGCGAGGACACCACCACCGACGCCGGCCCCGTCACCATCACTGACGCCCGTGGGGAGGAGGTCACCCTCGATGCCCCGGCGCAGGACGTGGTCGCGCTCGAGTGGAACCAGGCCGAGATGGTCACCACGTTGGGTGTGGACCTCGTTGGACTTTCCGACGTTGCCGGTTACACCAGCTGGGTCGGCAACTCTGAGCCATTGCGCACCGAGCCACGGGACGTCGGCACCCGCCGCGAGCCGAGCATCGAGGCGATTGCAGAGCTCGAGCCCGAGCTGATCATCGGAAGCCCCACCTCCATCCCGGAAGAGGCGATGGAGCAGATGGAGAGAATCGCACCGGTGGTACTCCTCGAGAGTGCCGACGGCTCCGACCCGCTCGGCACGATGCGAACCTCGTTCGAGACCGTGGCCAGCTTGCTGGGCCAGGAGGCTGAGGCCGAGGCTGCGCTCGCCGAGTTCGACGCCACCATCGCCGAGAACACTGCCGCCATTGCCGACGCCGGCCTCACCGGTGCGCCGGTGGTGCTCACCTCCCCGTACGCCGAAGGGGCCACGCTGAGCATCCGGATGCACGGCCCCCGTTCCTCGGTGCAGGCCGTGGCCCTGGAGATGGGTCTGGGCAGCGCCTGGGAGGATCCGGGTGACGACGGCTACGGCCTGTCCTACCTCGACCTCGAGGGTCTCACTCAGCTCCCTGATGACACGCAGTTCCTGTACTGGGGCAACGAGGACGACGAGGACGTGGTGGGCACCATGATGGCCGGCAACCCGCTCTGGGAAAACCTGCCCTTCGTTCAGGCCGGTCAGGTGCACGAGGCGGCTGTGGGCATCTGGGCATATGGAGGCCCCGCGTCCATGGCGGCATGGTCGGACGACCTGGTCCGCGTACTCAGCGAGTGACATGAACGACGGCGCCACCACCCAAGCGCTGGACCGGCCCACCGCCGACCCGAGCGCACCTCAGACTGCTGCCACGGCTACCGCCAGTACCACCCGGGACGCCCAGGGGATGTCCTGGCCGGTGCTGGTGGCGGTCCTGGGTGTGCTGCTCTGGCTCGGTGGCGCCGTCGTCGTCCATCTCACGCAGGGCACTGCCGACCTCAATGTCTCGGGTCTGTGGGCACTGCTCACCGGGCAGCCGGTCGGCACCGATGCGCACGTCCTCGCGCAGTCGCGAATCCCGCGACTGCTGGCCGCACTCGTGGTCGGCTCTGCTCTCGGTGCCGCCGGCGCCGCGATGCAGGGGGTGGCCCGCAATCCGCTCGCCTCGCCGGATACCACGGCCGTGAACGCCGGCGCCTACCTGGCGTTGACCGTGCTGGCCGTCATCGGCATTCCCACCGGGATCTTCGGTAGTGCAGCCGTGGCCTTCCTCGGCGGCCTCGCCGCTGCGGTGGTGGTGATCGCCGTCTCCGCCGGTGCGCAGGTCTCCGCGATCCGGCTCGTGCTCGCCGGTTCCGCACTCACGTTGGGGCTCTCCGCGATCACCTCGGTCCTGCTGTTGCTGTTCCCGTGGCAGACCCAGGGGCTCTTCGCCTGGGGCGCTGGAACCCTCTCGCAGAACGGTTCGGCCGCCGTCACCGCCCTGGCGCCGGTGGTGATCGTGGGCATTGCTGCCCTGATCTTGCTCGGGCGTCGCCTGGACCTGCTCCAGCTGGGCGACGATGCCGCCCGGTCGCTCGGGGTGGCCGTGGGGCGCACACGCTTGGTACTGGTGGCGTTCGCCGTGCTGCTGGCCACGACGGCGGTCACCGTGGCTGGTCCGATCGGTTTCGTCGGTCTGTGCGCACCTGCCCTGATGCGCATGCTCGCCCGGGTGATTCCACCCTTGCGCCGGCACCGAGTGCTCATCCCGATCAGTGCAGTGGCCGGAATCGCATTGGTGCTGACGGCGGATGTGGCGGTGCGTGCGGCGTTCGGGTCGGTCAGCGGGGTCACGCTGCCCACCGGGGTGGTGACCACGCTGCTCGGGTCGGCGTTCATGGTCGCGCTCGCACAGCGGATGCGCACCGGACTGGCTGGGGAGGCGCTCGCGACGATGCGTAGCGGGACCTCCATCGGCCGGCGGGCGCCAGGGGCCGTGCTGCTCGCGGTGCTGACGGCGCTGGTGGGTGCCTCTCTGGCGGGGACTCTGCTCGGTGATTCCACGATCTTGCTCGGCGACGTCTCGAACTGGATACAGCAGGTGGCATCTGTCCGGGTGGAGATCATCCTGGAGACGCGGATCCCGCGGGTGCTGGCCGCCCTGCTGGCCGGTGCCGCTTTGGCTCTTGCGGGCGCACTCGTGCAGGCGGTGACGCGGAACCCACTCGCCGACCCGGGCATCCTGGGGATCTCCGCCAGCGCTGGGCTCGGGGCTGTGATCACCATCGTGGCGGGCTCCACCGTGGGATTCGCGCAGACTCTCGGCGGTGCGCTGATCGGTGCCGCCGCGGCGACAGCGGCGATCTTCGTGCTCGGCGCTCGCGGCTCGGCCGACCAGGGGCGGCTGGTGCTCGTGGGTGTGGGACTGGGCGCCGCGGCGAGCGCCCTCACCACGTTGCTGCTGGTGCGCACCGACCCGTGGAGCCAGAACGCCGCCCTGACCTGGTTGGGTGGATCCACCTACGGGGCCAGCTTCAGCTCCCTCCCGCCGCTGGCGGTGGTCCTCGTTGTGACGGCGGTGGCTCTGGTGCCGTGGCACCGGGACCTGGACCTGCTCCAATTCGATGAGACCACACCACGTGCCCTCGGTATTCGGGTACCGCAGGTTCGACGAGGAGTGCTCGGCCTGGCGGTGCTCCTGACCGCGGCCGCCACGGCCAGTGTGGGCGTGATCGCCTTCGTCGGTCTCGTGGCGCCCCACGCCGCCCGGCTGTTGATCGGGAAGCGGCACCGGTTGCTGTTGCCGCTGGCTGCGCTGCTGGGCGCGTTGCTGGTGGTGGTGGCCGACATCGTCGGCCGGGTGGTGATCGCACCGGCGCAGCTGCCCGCAGGACTGGTCACTGCGGCGATCGGAACGCCGTACTTCGTCTGGCTGCTCTGGCGGATGCGCGCCCGCCGCTGAATGTGCGCTCTCCTGTCTGGTGGACGGTGGCCGAGTCGTCGGCCTCCTGCCTGGTGGAGAAGCGGGTGCGATACAGCCCAGGAGAGATCCCGACCTCTCTAGCGAAGGCGGCGCGGAATGTCACGGGCGATCCAAAACCGACATCGAAGGAGATCCGGTCGATGGTCAGGTCGGTCGCTTCGAGGAGCTCCTTGGCCATCGCGATCCGCTCTGCAGCCACCCACCGCATGGGCGTGGTGCCGACATCCCGTTGGAATCTGCGGGCCAGGGTGCGCGCGGAGAGGTTCGCTGCCTGTCCCAGCTCGGTCAGGGTCACGGGTCGGACGAGGTTCCTGCGGAGCCAATCCCGGAGATGATTGAGCCAGGCGGCGCGGTCCTCCAGCGGCTCGGCTGTGACGTACTGGGCCTGATCCCCGTCGCGGTGGGAGGCGATCACGAGATTGCGCGCGATGGTGTTCGCTACGCGCTCCCCGTGGTCGCGCCGGATCAGGTGCAGGCACAGGTCGAGGCCGGCGGCCGAGCCGGCACTGGTGAAGATGCCGTTGTCTTCCACGTAGAGGGCGCGCGCGTCGAGCTCGATCCGGGGGTACATCCGCTGCAGGAGCGGCGCATGCCGCCAGTGGGTGGTGGCGCGGCGGCCATCGAGCAGGCCCGCCTCCGCGAGTGCGAACGTACCGGTGCACAGCGCCGCGATCCGGGTGCCCCGCTCTGCTGCCTGCCGTAGTTCGTGGACCAGCTGCCGGTCGATCGGCCGGCCCGGCCGTCCCCCTGGCACCACGACCATGTCCCCGTCGGACAGCGCGCTCAGTGGACGCTCGGGGGTGAGCTGCGCTCCCGTGTGCGTGCGCACACCCCGCGGATCGCCGCAGAGGATCACGTCGTACAGCGGACCGCGCGCGGGGTCCCAGTCGTAGCCGAGCGCTTCCAGCGGCATGCCGATTTCGAACAGCGTCAGCCCCTCGGTGAGCGGCACGGTGACCGACAGTCGCGACATGATGGCAGAATACTATCGGTTTGTGTCGATCCTGCCACTGTCCGGTCGGCGCCCGGATTGCCAGTCTTGAGTCATGCATTCCGACGACTTCCTTGCTCAGCAGATGATGAAAGCCAACAATCCCGCGACTGTCCGTCATGGGAACGACCGTCCCGCTGTGCAGAGCCTGTTCGCCATGCTGTGGCGCGGCATCCGTCACGTCGCTTCGGGAATCGACGCGTTCTCGAGCGTCTGGCACGGGATCGAGGTGCCGGCCGATCACGAGTCCCGTCATCGGACTCCTTCGGCGGCACGCGCCACGTTCCGCCGATGACGGCGGGAGCTCCACGGCACCGGGGTCAGGTCGTCCGGCCATTCCTTGCGGCCATGACGTGAACCAGCTCGAGTTCTCGACTCGCCCGCGGCTAGGGTCGGTGGTCATGGATCGAGTCGTGCACGCCTATGGCGCGCGAGTGGCCGAGTATGTGGAGAAGGTTGGCAGCATCGAGGCCGTCCATCCTGAGGATTTCGATCTGGTGCTCAGCTGGGCGAGAGGCTTGCGTGGCCCGGTGATCGATGTGGGATGCGGTCCGGGGCAGTGGACCGATGCGCTGCATCGATCGGGTGTCGAGATTGAGGGGGTGGACCCCACCCTGGAGTTCCTCGACTCTGCCCGTACGCATTTCCCCGACGTGGGATTCCGGCTCGGCCGCGCCGAGGACCTCGGGGTGCCCGACGGATCGCTCGCCGGAGCGCTCACCTGGTACTCCCTCATCCACACCGAACCAGAGCGGATCGACGCCTCGCTCGAATCTCTGGCACGTGCCCTCCGACCGGAGGGTGGCCTTCTGATCGGGTTCTTCGCCGGTGCGGACGGCGAAAGTGGCCCCGTACCGTTCGATCACAAGGTGGTGCGTGCCTACCGGTGGCCCGTGGCTGCGTTGGTCGCTCGGGTGGTCAGGGCCGGATTCGACGTCCTCCAGACCGTCACCCGGATCGATCCTGGCCACCGGCCGCACGGGGCGATCCGTGCGCAGCGCACACCTGAGCCTCTCACCGTCGAGCGGGCTGAGAAGGTCTGGGAGCTCCGGCCCAGTCGATAGGGTGCCTTCGTGAACAGACGACGGGGGTCGAACGTCCTAGTTGCGCTGGCGACGGCAGCATTGCTCGCCGGATGCACCGCACCATCGGAGCCGGAGGACGACCCGGCCGGCGCTGAGCCGGCCACGACCGCGAGCGAATCCAGTGCCGACGCAGAGGCTGAGGCTGAGGCAGCGTCGGAGGCGTCGACCGATGCGGGAGCGGCGTCTGGGTCGCCGTCGGTCGAGGCCTGTGAGGAGGTCGTTCTCGAGGCGGACGAACAGGTCACGGGCGAGGCCGTGGCCGCGTGCGCCGTCGGGATGCTCATGGCCTACGGTTCAGGGCGCGAGTACGTCGACGACGGCGAGACCTATGGCGAGGCCGACTTTCTCTTCACCGAGGACCTCAGATCCTTCGATGCTGTGATGCACACCGCCGACGGCGACGCCGGCCTGATCGTGATCGGCGCCGACGCATGGCTCGAGATGGACGGTGCCTGGGTGGCCAGCGATCCGGACTCGACAGATCCGGGCGAGCAGATGGCCGCGATGGTGGGTGGGCTGTACCGGGCGCTCGCGGATCCGATCACGGTGATGGACGTGCTCAGCGGCTCCGACACCTGGACAGTTCAGGAGGATCGCGAACTGATCACCCTTCCGGACGGGACCGATGTGAACGCGTGGCAGGTGGTCGCGGACGAGCCGTTCACGTGGGGCGAGGTGCAGGTGACCGACTGGGTGCTGTGGTTCGGCTCGGACCACACCCCGGTGGGCAACCGCGGCACGTCCACCATGTTCGGCTTCGAGGGGACGTCGTCCCAGATCTTCTACGACCTCGGCGCCGACATCACCATCGAACCGCCCCTGTGAGGGATCGTCCGAGCATCCGGCAGGGCCGAACTGCGCCGATCACTGCGCCGATCACTGTGCTCAGGCGGCCGGCACGGGGCGAGGCGTGTCATGCAGGCGCCGGACCCCGCTCCGGTAGCCGGCCGCGAGCCCGAGGTAGAGCACCGCGAGGGCGATGAACGCGGCACGGGACCACCCGGTGTCGGGCAGTACAGCGGCGGCCACGGCGGCAGCACCGGCGAAAGCGCCGTTGTAGAGGGTGTCATACAGGGAGAACGCTCGGCCCCGATAGGAGTCAGCCGTGTCCCGCTGCACGATCGTGTCCACGGCGATCTTCGCGCCCTGCACGGCCAGGCCCATCAGGACGGCGGCCGTCGCGATCAGCCAGAACACCGGCGCCGTGGCCATCAGCACCTGGCTGAGAGCGCCCAGCCCCAGACACAGGATCACCCAGGCCGACGGCGCCATCCGCTCGTGTGCGAGCGGGGTGAGCACGATCGCCAGGCCGTTGCCCGCGAACGAGATCCCGGAGAGCAGCCCGAACATCGCCAGCCCCGCGGCAGCGTCCGTGGGGTCGGTGAGCAGGTTCCGGGAGATGAGGATCAACGCAATGAAGTTCACCCCATACAGGAACCGGTGCGCGGACATCACCCCGAGCGCCATCCCCGGAGTGCGGCGGGCCACGAGATACCGGGCGCCGGCAACGAGATCGGAGGCGGTCGAGCGGATATCCCTCCACGCGTGGGAGAGCCCCCGATCGCGAGGAGCAACGACGTCCGGACCGAGCTGGTCCTTGCCCAGGCGCAAAGCCAGCAGTGACGCCAGACCGAAGATCACAGCGGCTACGGTGAGCACCAGACCGTCCTTACCCGGGCCGTCCGGTACGACCAGCCCGAGCAGGAAGCCGATCCCCGCACCGACCACGGCGGCGCCGGCGCCGAGAGTGGGGCTCAGCGTGTTCGCCATCAGCAGTTGCTCGCGGGGGACCACCCGTGGCAGGGATGCGGAGAGCGCCGCGAGCAGGAATCTGTTCACCCCCAACGTGACCAAGGCGAGCACATAGACCACCACGGAGACGCCGTCGGTGGCCATCAGCACCGCCAGGGCGATCGTGAGGACCACCCGAACGGCATTGCCCACAAAGAGCACCTGCCGCCGTCGCCAGCGATCCAGGAGCGGACCGGCAAACGGTCCGACGATCGTGAAAGGCAGCAGCAGGACGGCGAACGCCGCGGCCACCGCCCCAGCGGTGGCGAGGTTCTCCGGGGAGAAGAAGAACAGCGTGGCCAGGCCGGCCTGGAACATCCCGTCGCCGCACTGGGACACCAGGCGCACAGTGAAGAGTTTGCGGAATCCGCGGTGGACGGCCACCGTGCGCAGGTCGGCGAGGATGCTCACTCGGTGGAGGGTATCGCGCCCAGGTCAGGGCACCCTTATTGCGAGTAGGTCGTAATAGACTGCTAGGGTCGAGGTGATGAATCCGGAGCCGATGAGCAGCGAGACCTGGGCCGCCGCGCTGCGGTCAATGGGTCGGCGCGTCACCCGGCAGCGCCTCGCCGTTCTCGAGGCCGCGCATCGGCACCCGCACGCCAGCGCCGAGACGATCCTCGCGGCCGCGCGCACCGAGTTGGCGGCGCTCACGGCCCCGTCGGTGTACCAAGTGCTGAGCGACCTCACCGAGTGGGGCCTCCTCCGCAAACTGGAGCCGCCCGACTCCCCGGCAAGGTATGAGACCCGGATCGATGACAACCACCACCACGTGATGTGCACCCGGTGCGGCGCGATGGAGGATGTGAGTTGCGTCGTCGGGCATGCCCCGTGCCTGACGCCCGCCCACACCTCGGGGATGCGTATCGAGTCCGCCGAGGTGCTGTTCCGCGGTACCTGCGCCGCCTGTGTGGCCCTCGAGACTCAGGCTCCCGCCCCCGAGCCGGCCGCGGCCGGCTCGATCATCTGAACTGCTCGACGACATGATTCCCAACCCAAGGAGTACCGCACCCATGACTGATGTGACCACCACGAACACCGGTACCCCGGTGGCGAGCGACCAGCACTCGCTGACCGTTGGCAACACCGGGCCGATCGCGCTCCATGACCACTACGTCGTGGAGAAGCTAGCCCAGTTCAACCGCGAGCGCGTTCCCGAGCGCGTGGTGCACGCCAAGGGTGGCGGCGCTTTCGGCACCTTCGTCACCACCGGTGACGTCTCGAAGTACACCCGCGCTGCCCTCTTCCAGCCGGGCGCAGAGACGGACATGCTGATCCGCTTCTCCACGGTGGCAGGCGAGCAGGGCAGCCCGGACACCTGGCGTGACCCCCGCGGGTTCGCGGTGAAGTTCTATACCAGCGAAGGCAACTATGACCTGGTGGGTAACAACACCCCGGTCTTCTTCATCAAGGACGGGATCAAGTTCCCCGACTTCATCCGCTCCCAGAAGCGCCTGCCCGGCTCCGGGCTGCGCGACAACGACATGCAGTGGGACTTCTGGAGCCTGCAGCCCGAGAGTGCCCACCAGGTGACCTGGCTGATGGGTGACCGGGGTATCCCGCGCACGTGGCGGCACATGGACGGCTTCGGTTCGCACACGTACCAGTGGATCAACGCCGAGGGTGAGCGGTTCTGGGTGAAGTACCACTTCGAGACGAACCAGGGCAATGAGTTCCTCACCGGCGCGGAGGCCGACGAGCTGGCCGGTCAGGACGCCGACCACCACCGCCGCGACCTCTACAACGCCATCGAGTCCGGCAACTTCCCCTCCTGGACGCTCAAGGTGCAGGTGATGCCGTATGAGGACGCGAAGAGCTACCGGTTCAACCCCTTCGACCTCACCAAGGTGTGGCCGCACGGCGACTACCCGCTGATCGAGGTGGGCACGATGACGCTGAACAAGAACCCGGAGAACTTCCACGCGCAGATCGAGCAGGCTGCGTTCGCGCCCTCGAACTTCGTGCCGGGTATCGCCGCCAGCCCGGACAAGATGCTGCTCGCCCGCATCTTCTCCTACGCCGACGCGCACCGGTACCGGGTGGGCACCAACCACGCCGAGCTTCCGGTGAACGCGCCGAAGTCCCCGGTGCACTCCTACTCCAAGGACGGCGCCATGCGGCACAACTACCGGCCGGCCGATGCTCCGGTCTACGCGCCGAACAGCTTCGATGGGCCGGCCGGCGACCCGGCGGCTGCCGGTGAGGGCAACTGGGAGTCCGACGGCGAGATGCAGCGTGCTGCCCAGGCGCTGCACGCCGAGGATGACGACTTCGGCCAGCCCGGCACCCTCGTGCGTGAGGTGCTCGACGACGCCGCCCGGGAGCGCTTGGTCGGCAACATCGCCGGGCACGTCGGTCAGGTGCAGTCCGAGGACATCCGCGAGCGTGCCTTCCGGTACTGGGATCAGGTGGACGCCACCCTCGGTGCCCGCGTGCGCCAGGCGGTTCAGGCGCTGCGCGCCACCTCGGTGAGTTGAGTTCGGCCTTGAGCAGATGAGCGGTTGAGGCAGGCCGGCGGTCGAGCTGCCACCTCCGTTCCGATCCCGACGGCGCCCGTCCCCTTTCTGGGGGCGGGCGCCGTTGTTCGCGGGAAAGGGAGGCTGGGGCCGTTCCGGCCCGCCAGCAGCCGAATGAGATGTGACGCAAACGTTGTCGCATACACCTTGTGCGGCTGTGCAACGGGACCTACTCTTCGATCACGGAGCACGGCCGGGCATCGGGGAATGGGGCAAGGGCCGTTGACCGGTGTATTCGGTCGCGTCCTGCGACTGAACGTAACGAGGGGATACATCAGCATGAGCACCATTCAGTCGCGCCCACAGCGCAGTCGTAAGATCCGCGCCATCCTCGCCGGTGGCGTCGTCCTCGGGGTGGGAGCCGCAGTCACGCTCGCCGCCTGGAATGACAGTGAGTTCACCTCGGGTCTGTTCGGCGCCGGATCCTTCAATCTGCAGGGATCGACCACCAGCGCCACCACCGGTTTTACCGATCATGAATCCGCCGATGGTGCCGCGGCACTGACTTTCACCGCGCCTTTCGACAACCTTGCCCCGGAGGATGTGGTCTACGCGCCATTCTGGGTTCGATTGGCAGCCGACACCACCAGCCCTGCGAATCTCGCACTTGTTGCGGTCGACTCCACCGATGACCTTGCCGGCAACTCGGCGAACCTGAGTTACGCCGTGTATGCGATCGCTCCGGGTGCTGCATGCGACGAAACTGCCACCTCGGGCGTCGAGCTCGGCTCTGCTGCGACTCTTGCGGACGATACGGCCGTGACCGGGGGTTCCGTGGCGTTGCCGGTGGGCGATCCCACCACTGACCCGGGTGTGGCGACCCAGCTGTGCACGATCGTGACGGCTGGCGCTGACCTCGAGCAGGGTGGCCAGACCACGGCTGTCTGGCAGTTCACCGCGACCTCCGAGTGAGGGATGCGGCCATGACCGCTGCGGATGAGGGAGCGGGCCGGCACGGGAGCGGCCGCCGTCGGGCGAATCGTGCCCGTGGCGGTTCGCACCGTGGTGGTTTGCGCCGTGGTGGTTCCGGCGCGGGCGGACGCCGGACCTGGTTGCGCGTGCGCGCCCTGCTGGCCGGCGGTCTCGTGCTCGGATTCGGGGCCGCTGCCACGGTGGCGGCCTGGAACGACAGCGAGTTCGCCTCCGGTACGGTCACTGCGAGCACCTTCGGAATCGAGGGAAGCGTCAACGGTGGCACCTATGCCGAGCACGCCACCAGCGGCGAAGCGGCCACTCTCGCGTTCTCACCGGCACTGCCGGCGCTCTCGCCCGGCGATGCCGGGTTCATGCAGTTCTCGGTGCGCACCACGGCGGCCAGCACGACCGGCGGCACAGTGGGCATGCAGACTCCGGTGGTCGGTGGCTCGAGCACGCTCGCGGATGCGCTTCGCTATGCCGTACGGGTGATCCCCGCAGGCTCGGCCTGTGACGCCGCACTGTTCTCCAATGCCTCGGCACCGGTGATCGTGGGCAATGAGACGGCCCTGACGGCCGCTGTGGCGGCGAACTCACGGCCACTGGACGCTGCAGCTGCCAATGAGGTGTCCTACTGCGTGCGCATCTCGATGCTCACCACGGCGCCCACCACCGTGCAGGGCCAGACCACCACCATGACCTGGCAGTTCCTCGCGACGTCGCTATGAAGGGGCTCCGGATGATCGCCGTGTTGCTCGGGGTGGGTCTGATCGGCCTCTCCGCGAGCGCCGCCGCCGCACAGGCGCCGGTGCGCGAGGTCATCACCGGCCAGGTGCTCCGGCTGGTCTCGGTGCAGGACCGCGACGCGATGCAGTCGATGGACCCGGGGGAGCCGGTCGCCTGGGACGTGCAGGTGAGCGCCAGCAGATCCGACGGCGAGATCGACCTCTCCCTGACCTCCGACGAGCCGGACGACGCCTTTCGGGTGCAGGTGAGCGCGTGCACCGGTGAGGGTGTGGACTGTGGCGAGCAGCTGTTGGCGCCCACCGTGGTGCACGCGGGAACTATCGAGCTCGGCACCCAGCCCGCGGCGGACGCGGTCTGGTACCGGATCAGCACCGAACTGGTCACGCCCGACCCGGAAGCGAGCACGTTGTTGACCTTCACTGCGAACGGGCACGGCGAGGACGTCTCCGCCGGTGGCCCTGGTGCAGGAGAACCGGGCGCAGGCGGGCCTGGTGCAGACGGACCTGGCGCAGGCGGCCCGGTTTCCGACGGCGGCTCTGGTGCGGACCTGCCGTCGACCGGTGTGGTGGTCTCTTTCCTCGTGCTGCTGGTGGCCGGAGTGCTGGTGCTGCTGGGTTCGGCCCTGCGCAGCGCGCGCCGTTCCGGCTCCCGCTCCGGCACGGTTGGCGGGCCCTCATGACGGCGCCCCGCACCCTCCGCACGCGGCTCGCCGCTGCGGGCGGGGGTCTGGCTCTTGTGGCGGGTGCGATCGCCGCGGGAGGCGCTCAGCCGACCACGGCGGCGTGGACGGACAGCGAGTACGCCCGTGCCACCGTCCTGGCCTCGACGTTGAATCCACCGCGCGCGAACGGGTGCTCGGTCGCGGCACTGGCCGGTTCGGCCACCCTGAGGTGGTTGACCCCGGCCACCCCGCCCAGCAGTTATAGCTATGAGTGGCAGTTGGTGCGGAACGCTACTGGTGCCACCGTCCGTTCGGGGACCCACCTCAGCACCGTGGTCGAACACGTGGTGAACGCGACTGGGCTGGTGTCCCTGTTCGAGAGCTACACGTTCCGTATCCGGACTGTCTCGGGCAGCTGGCAGAGCGTTTGGCGTACGGCAACTGTGACGACAACGGTCGGCGCCCTGGGCATCACCCTGATCGGATCCTGCTCGTGGAACTAGGGACCGATCGTGGCTGAGCACACCCTTCGAACTCGCGCCGCCCGCCGTAGCGGATGGTCCCGCGCCGGCGATGCGCTGCTCACTGTGCTCGCCGCGGCCGGTGCCCTGTGCATCGTCCTGGTGATCCTCGCCTTCACCCTGAACATCTCGCTGATCATGTTCTCCACCGGCTCCATGTCGCCGGCCATCCCGGCCGGCTCGGTGGCCCTGGTGCGCGAGATTCCCGCCACCGAGATCGAGGTGGGGGACGTCGTCACCGTGGATCGCGCGGAGGGGCTGCCGGTGACGCACCGGGTCACCGAGGTGCTCGACGCCGACGGCGAACAGGTGACCTTCACCATGCAGGGTGACGCCAATGCGGACCCGGACCCGGCGCCGTACACCGTCTCCCAGGTTCGGCTCGTGCTGGGTTCGGTGCCCCATGTGGCCTCGGTGATCGTCCGGTTCCAGGATCCCGTGGTGCTCGGATCCCTGACCCTGGCAGCGGCCACCCTCGTCACCTGGGCGTTCTGGCCGCGTCGCACCGCCGATCCGGAGACCGAGCCACGGGCAGGGAACCAGGCAGATCCCGCGCGCGCGGGCAGCGGACCGGCGCACCGGGCCTGACGCCGGTCAGGCCTGAGGTTCGAGCAGGACCTTCAACGCCTCGCCAGACTTGGCCAGCTCGAAGGCACGGTCTGCCTCCCGCAACGGCACCTGGTGGGTGACCAGCGCGGCGAAGGCCTCGGGCGCCTTGGCCACGATCGCCATGGCCTCCGCGCAGTCCGCGGCGGTGTTCGCCGTCGACCCGGTCACCAACAGTTCGCGGTAGTGGATCAGGTTCGCGTCCACGGTCACCTCACCCTTGCCCGAGGGCAGGCCCGCGAAGAAGTTCACCCTGCCGCCCTTGGCGGCCGCGCGGACCGCATCGGTGAATACCTGGTGCACCGGCGTCGCGGCGATGACCACCTCGGCACCGATGCCGTCGGTGAGTTCGAACACCTTCTCCACCAGGTCCTCGGCTCGCGGATCGATGGTCTCATCGGCGCCATACTCCCGCGCCAGCTCACGCCGGGCGGCTGAGGTCTGGCTGACGATGATGCGGCGCACCCCGGCCTGCTTGGCGAGGACCACCGCCGTCAGGCCGATCGGCCCCGCACCGCACACCAGCACCGTGTCCGCGCTGGTCAGGCGCAGTGGGCGCAGTCCGCGCACCACGGCGGCGACCGGTTCGATCATCGCGGCGGTGACCATATCCAACCCAGGCGGCAGCGGGAGCACATTGCCTCCGGCGACTCCGCGGGCGGTGACGCGCACGACCTCGGCGAATCCGCCGTCGAAGGTGAGCCCGACCGAGGTGTAGTCCTCGCACAGCGGCCCCAGATCCTTGCGGCATGGCGGGCACTGACCGCACGCGATGTTCGGTGCGATCGCCACCGGCGTGCCCGGCTCCAGATCGGCGCGCCCGGACCGGTTCTCCCGGATCCGACCGACCGATTCGTGCCCAGGTACCCGCACTGTCCCGGCCGGGAAAAGGCGATGCTCACCCCGAGCGATCTTCAGGTCGGTACCGCAGATCCCTGCGGCCACTACGTCAATCGTCACCTCGCCGTCGGCGGCCTGCGGGAGGTCCTTCTCCCGTAGGTGCAGTGATGAATCGGCGCCATACTCGTAGGCCAGCACCTGTGCTCCCTCCGTCGGCCCCTACCGTAAGGCCCGGCGCCCGCTCGGCGGCGAAGGTGTCCGGTCCTCGACACGGCCGCCGTCGACGCGGCGCCCGGCACCACGACGCAGCACAGCCGTACGCCCGGCGGGGCGGTGCTCAGTCGAAGTCGAAGAGGTCCTCCAGCCAGCTCTCCCGGCGCTTGCGTTGGCGAGGATCCCGACGGCGGTCGTAGCGCCGGTCATCCTGGTGGTAGCCAGGGTGGTCGTACCCGGGCATCCCGTACTCAGGAGCGCCGTACCCAGGCACACCGCCGGGCACGCCTGGAGGCGGCCCTGGGGCGGGACCGTCGTCGAATGGGCTTCCGTACACCGGGTCCGGGATCGCTGGAGCAGGAGCAGGCGGCGGTGATGTGGGCGGCGCAGGCGGTGGTGATGTGGGGGGCGCAGGTGGTGAACCAGGGGTGCTGCCCACGCGATCGATGATCTTGTCCAGCTCGCCACGGTCCAGCCAGACGCCGCGGCACGTGGGGCAGTAGTCGATCTCGACACCGCTGCGCTCGCTCATCACGAGAGTGGCACCATCGGTCGGACACTTCATGGAGGGCTCCTGTTCACTGGCTCGCTGGCACAACGCCTGACAGGTCGTCCGAGTTCCATTGACACAGCGAGTCCCTCGCCGATCTGGGCGTTAACGCTCCCAGTCGACGAGGGACTCGACCCTATGGCCGGGTGGGGCGATCACTCGCCCGCGATGAACTCCTCCACCTTCGAGCGGCCCAGATCATCGTCGTACTGCTCCGGCGGGGACTTCATGAAGTACCCCGAGGCAGACAGTACTGGCCCGCCGATGCCGCGATCCTTGGCGATCTTCGCGGCACGTAGCGCATCGATGATGATGCCGGCCGAGTTCGGGGAGTCCCATACCTCGAGTTTGTACTCCAGGTTCAGCGGCACCTCGCCGAAGGCGCGACCCTCGAGCCGCACGTAGGCCCACTTGCGGTCGTCCAGCCACTGCACGTAGTCCGAGGGACCGATGTGCACGTTCCGGGCGCCGAGATCGTGCTTCAAGTTCGACGTGACGGACTGCGTCTTGGAGATCTTCTTCGATTCCAGGCGCTCGCGCTCCAGCATGTTCTTGAAGTCCATGTTGCCGCCGACGTTGAGCTGATAGGTACGGTCCAGCACGACGCCACGCTCCTGGAACAACCGGGCCAGGACCCGGTGCGTGATGGTCGCGCCTACCTGTGACTTGATGTCGTCGCCCACGATCGGCACACCGGCCTCGGTGAACTTTGCCGCCCACACCGGATCTGAGGCGATGAACACCGGGAGCGCATTCACAAATGCCACTCCGGCATCCAGAGCGGCCTGAGCATAGAACTTCGCAGCGTCCTCCGAGCCCACGGGCAGATAGCAGATCAGCACGTCCGCCTTGGCCTCCCGCAGTCGCTGGGCCACATCGACGGCGGGGGCCGGGGATTCCTCGATCATCTCTGCGTAGTACTTACCGATGCCGTCCAGGGTCGGCCCGCGCTCGACGCTCACCCCCAGTGGGGGCACGTCCGCGATCCGGATGGTGTTGTTCTCGCTGGCTCCGATCGCCTCCGACAGATCGAAACCCACCTTCTTGGCATCGACGTCGAAGGCTGCAACGAACTCGATATCCCGCACGTGATAGGGGCCGAACTGGACGTGCATGAGCCCCGGAACGGTGCCCTGCGGATCGGCGCCGGCGTAGAAATGCACGCCTTGGACGAGGGAAGCGGCGCAGTTGCCCACCCCCGCGATCGCCACGCGGATGCTGGTCATGGATTCTCCTTGAGGTCAAAGTGGCCGCGCCACGGCACGTTCACGGTGGCCGCGCGCATCTGAGCAGGTCACTCCTTGAAACTAACAAAGGTGCGACATGTTCTGTTCATTATGTTATGTCTCGCAGCGACGTGAGTGGGTCGCCCAAGGTCGGGCCGAGTGTCGGGCCGAGTGTCGGGCCGAGCGTCGGACCGGCCCTGGAGCGCGGACGTACCGGCCACCGTTGCCCGCTGTGAAGCCGCTCACCCTGGGTGAGCAAATCCTGTGAGGACCGCGTGAAGATGGGCGGTCACAGCGCAATGCTGCGCATACTGGAGGATTGCGGGCTCGGCACAATCTGCGAGGGCCCGCGCCAGCGAGGAGAAAGGGCCGACGTGGCACAAGGACGCGGATCGGGGCGGGATACCCCCGGCCAGGGGGCCGGTAGACCGGAACGACGTAGTGTGCGCGAGAGCGGCGTGAACACCGCGGCGGCAGGGTCGCCGTCGTGGAAGAGGACGGCGGGCGCCTCCGAGGGCGCCAAGCGCTCCGGGTCTGCCCGTGCCGGCGCCACGGGGAACCGAACACGCAAGCGCAAGGGTTTCTGGAACTATCCACGGCGTGGCAAGGGCCCGGTGCGGCGTTGGCTGCCCGGATGGCGCTTCACCCTTGGCGCGGCCGGAGCGGTTCTGGTGCTCGGCGCCGCACTGTTCACCGCCGCGTATCTGCTCATCGACGTGCCCGAACCGGACGACATCGCGCTGCAGGAGGGGTCCACGGTCACCTTCGTTGACGGTGAGACGCCGATGGGCACCTTCGCCGATGTGGACCGCGACCTCATCGACACCACGCAGGTGCCCGACCACGTCGGAGCCGCCATCGTGGCCTCGGAGGATCGGCGGTTCTACTCCAACGTGGGGGTGGACCCGATTGGTATCGCTCGCGCGTTGTGGAACAACCTGCGCGGGAACGACACCCAGGGTGGCTCAACCCTGACGATGCAGTACGTGGAGCGTTACTACACGGGGCAGACCTCGGGGTACGTCGACAAGTTCCGCGAAGCGGTGCTGGCGCTCAAGATCGACCAACAGCAGAGCAAGGACGAGATTCTCGGCGCCTACATGAACACGATCTACTTCGGTCGCGGCGCCTACGGTATCGAGCGAGCAGCCCAGGAGTACTTCGGCCACCCGGCCACCGAGTTGACCGTCTCGGAGGCGGCACTGCTCGCCGGGATCATCCCCTCCCCGGGCAACTGGGACCCGGCGGTGGCGCCTGATCAGGCTCAGGTGCGGTGGGAGCGAACCCTCGAGTTCATGGTCGAGAACGGGAACATCACGCAGGCTGAGGCCGACGAGCAGGAGTTCCCCGAGGTGGCGGAGCCGGATCGCACCGATACCTATGGCGGCCCGAACGGGTACCTGCTGACGATGGTGCGTGATGAGCTCATCGAGGCAGGCTTTACTGAGGACGAGATCGACGGCGGCGGTCTGCAGATCACCTCGACGATCGACCCCGACATGCAGGCCGAGGCCGTGGCCGCGTCGGAGAATCTTCCGGAGGACACCCCGGAGAGCGTCCGGGTGGCGTTGACGTCGATCGACAACGAGACCGGCGGCATTCTCGCGTTGTACGGAGGGCCGGACTACATCGAGCGGCAGCGCAATGCTGCCACCCAGGACAACGCCCAGGGTGGTTCGACGTTCAAGGCGTTCGCCCTGATTGCCGCCCTGGAAGGCGATGCCACGCTGGAGACCCGCTACCCCAGTTATGCGCCGATGGCCTTTGATGGCCACGAGGTGAACAACTTCGACACCATCAACCGCGGGTACATCGACCTGGCCACCGCGACGCAGCACTCGGTGAACACCTACTACATGCAGCTCAACACCGAGACGGGGCCAGAGGCTCTCGTGGATGTGGCGCACCGGATGGGCCTGCCCGAGGACACCCCTGGGCTGGAACCCTTCCCCTCGAACGTGCTCGGTCCGGCGTCGCCACACCCGGCGGACATGGCCGAGGCCTACTCGACGATCGCCACGGGCGGGGTGCACCGGGACCGGTTCATCGTGGAGTCCGCGGTCAACGCCGACGGCGAGACGGTCTACACCGGCGGTGGCGAGGGCGAGCAGGTGGTGGATGCTCAGGTGATGGCGGATGCCACCTATGCCATGCAGCAGGTGGTGCAGGGCGGTACCGGCTCGACGGCCTCGGAGATCGGCCGACCAGCAGCGGGCAAGACGGGTAGCTCGAACGACTACCGATCGGCGTGGTTCGTCGGCTTCGTGCCGCAGATCACCACCTCGGTGGCGATGTATCAGATTGGCGAGGACGGTGAGGAGATCTCGATGGTGGACGGCTGGGGCGGTGTGGCACCGATCTCCGGCGGCAGTTACCCCACCGATATCTGGACCGAGTACATGAGCGCGGCCGTGGCCGACCTGCCGGTGGAAGAGTTCCCCGAACGGTCTGCACCCGACTACTCGAACGCGCCGCCGGCCGCACCACAGGAGGAGCAGCCCGCCGAAGAGCCGTCGGAGGAGCCGACCGAGGAGGAGACCACCGAGGAGCCGACCGAGGAGCCCTCGGAAGAACCCACTGAGAAACCCACGCAGGAGCCCACTCCCACACCCACCCCGACTCCGACTCCGAGCCCCACGCCGACAGACGACTCCGATGGTGGCCTGGTCGACGGTGTGCCGGACGGCGACGCTGACTCGGACGGTGGCGACCCCGACGCGGGCTCCGATGCGAGCGCGGATGGCGACGCCGGCGCGGATTGATCGGTGGACCGATGGACCGGAAGGCCCGTCTGAACCCAGTTTCCCCGACTGAACAACCGCCGTCGGGGGTTCACACACGAAAAGTGGGTTCAGACGGTCGGTGAGATGGGGTCAGCGCAGCAGGCGCCGGGCGCGTGTCTGCGGAACTCCGGCGCTCCTCAGTGCCACCTCGAGGCCGCGGCGATGCCAGGCGTCCGCCCACGTCCATCGAGCGAATCCGTGCACCTGGCGGCGGATGGCGTCCTCGCGGCGTTTCTCCTCCAGGACTCGGGTGGCAGCATCCTCTCCCCCGCCCACGTACTTGGCATACCCGTCCGCCTCACCAGCGATCCCGAACTCACGCCAGAAGAAGTCGACGTAGGCGTCGGTCTGCAGATCGGGAAGCCAGAGGTGGGCCTGACGCTCGGGCGCCGGGAATCCGAGCTCCTCGATCGTGAGCCCGCTCAGCGTCTCCAGTGCGCTCTCCGAGGCAGTACTCGCCCGGCTGAGCACCGCCTCAACTCGCCGGGAGCCGTGGTAAGGAAGCAGGCGATGATGTTCCGCTGCCATCTGATCGGGCGTCGTGATCGGCTCCGCGCCCGGTGCCCGCGGCACGAGCAGTGCCGCGTCCCAGGCGGCCAGTGCGCAGACCAGTGGCGCATGGCGCGCGAGTTGGATCAGGGTGAACTCGATGGGGGTGAGGAGCGCACCCTCGTGGGCGACGGGCTCGATGGGTTTCCTGCTCGCCACGTCGATGACATCTCCGCGGCGCCTACCGGTCGGTCCAGGGCGCAGCCGATAGATCGTGCTGGGCCATCGGCCGATGATCGGCAGGCCCATGAGAATGGCGGCCGAGTAGGAGGTGAATACCGGTGCTCGCTGACGGTGCGCGGCCGCACGCACGAGGAGTTCATACCGCTGCCGGTCACGTGCGGGAGCGGAGTCCGGTTCGCCGGCGGCAGCGTGGCGATACACCCCGTTCCGGATCCGCATCAGGCGACCGCCTCGATGTGCGGCCTCCAGCTGTGCGACGCGTCCCGTTGCTGCCGCGCTGGCATGGGTGATGAGTCCGTGGTGATCGGCAGGTAGCGGGGCCATCGGTGCAGTCAAGCCCGAGGTCGGCTGCAGCGAGTGGTCTCGGTGCCCGGGGTGTGGACACCGCCTCATGGCGTCCGACCTGTGGAAATCTCGACCCGTCGCCGTCTGAACCCACTTTTCCCGACTGAACCCCCGCCGTCGGGGGTTCGATCAGGAGAAGTGGGTTCAGATGCGCAGATGGTGGTGGAGCTGTGGAGGAAGGCACACGGGCACCGGCGCAGTCCGTTAGGATGAGCGGGTATCTCGTGCACCTGCTTGCGGGCACCCGCTCGGCAAGAGGGGCACGAACACGCATCACCCTCCTGTCACGGAGAGACCGTGACCGCCCAGTCCGAAGGAGGTGGGTTGAAGTATGCGTCATTACGAACTGATGGTGATTCTCGATCCCGAGATCGATGAGCGAACCGTTCCCGCGGCGCTCGAGAAGTTCCTCGGTGTGATCACCAGTGGTGGTGGGACCGTTGACAACGTCGACATCTGGGGCAAGCGCCGCCTGGCGTTCGAGATCGCGAAGAACCCCGAGGGCATCTACGCCGTGGTGAATATGCACGCCACGCCGGAACTTGCCAAGGAGCTCGACCGCCAGCTCGGCCTCAGCGAGTCCATTCTCCGCACCAAGCTCATCCGACCCGACGCGCGCTGAGCGCTAGTCCCTCGTAAAGGAGCGTCATGGCAGGCGACACCGTCATCACCGTGATCGGCAACCTCACGGCTGACCCTGAGCTCCGGTTCACCCCGTCGGGTGCGGCCGTGGCCAATTTCACGATCGCGTCCACCCCTCGCCAGTTCGACCGTCAGTCGAACGAGTGGAAGGACGGCGACACCCTCTTCATGCGCTGCTCGATCTGGCGCGAAGCTGCGGAGAACGTCGCCGAGTCCCTCACCAAGGGGATGCGGGTGGTCGCACAGGGTCGTCTGGTTCAGCGTTCCTTTGAGACTCGCGAGGGCGAGAAGCGCACCGTCGTCGAGCTTCAGGTCGACGAGGTCGGCCCCTCCATGCGGTATGCCACGGCCAAAGTCACCCGCGCCCAGCGCGGTGGTGGCGGTGGTGGTGGCTTCGGCGGAGGAAACTCCGGTGGCGGAGGCGGCTTCAGCGGAGGTAACCAGGGCGGCGGCTTCGGCGGCGGCCAGGGTGGCTCCGGCGGCGGCCAGGCAGACGACCCGTGGGCAACCGGCGGCTCGAGCTTCGGCGACGAGCCCCCTTTCTAACCATCACCACTGCGCGCCGCAGTTGACGCGGCGCGAGCATCCAAGGAGCAACTATGGCGAAGCGTGAAGTTCGCAAGCCTGTGATCAAGAAGAAGGCGAACCCCCTCAAGGCCATCAAGCTTGAGGGGCCGATCGACTACAAGGACACCGCTCTGCTGCGGAAGTTCATCTCGGACCGCGGCAAGATCCGCGCGCGCCGCGTGACCGGTGTCACCGTGCAGGAGCAGCGGCAGATTGCTCGGGCCGTGAAGAACGCCCGAGAGATGGCGCTGCTTCCCTACTCGAGCTCTGCTCGCTGAACCGGGGAGGAACAGCCATGGCGAAGCTCATTCTCACCCACGAGGTCACTGGCCTCGGTACCGCGGGAGACGTCGTTGATGTCAAGGACGGCTATGCCCGCAACTACCTGCTTCCGCGCAACTTGGCCACCCCGTGGACCAAGGGCGGGCAGAAGCAGATCGACCAGATCACCGCGGCTCGCCGCAAGCGTGCGATCGCCACGATCGAGGACGCCCGCGCAGTGCGTGACTCGCTGCAGGCCAAGCCCTTCGTGGTGCGCGTGAACTCGGGCCCGAACGGTCGCCTCTTCGGCGCCGTGACGACCTCGGACATCGCCGACGCCATCCGGGCCTCCGGAGGGCAGCAGGTGGACCGCCGCAAGATCGAGATCGGCCAGCCGATCAAGAGCCTCGGCGGTCACCAGGTGCAGGTGCGCCTGCACGCCGATGTCTCGGCCACCGTGGATCTGAACGTGGTTCCGGGCGCCTGACACCCACCCACTGACGACGGCCCGGTCACCCTGCGAGGTGGCCGGGCCGTCGTACGTCCAGGGTGCGCGCAATGGTCGGCGCGAGGTGCTGAGCTGCGCCGATGGTGCTGTGAGCGTGCACACATGGGCAGTTCTGACGTGGCCCCGACCGTCGCCGATGAGACAAGGTGGAGGCATGCAACAAATGAACCGAAGGATCGTGAAGGCAAGCGTCATCCCAGCAATGGCCGCACTCCTCCTCGTTGGCTGCAGCGGTGCGAACGCCGTCGCTCAGAGCGAGGTCGAAGAGGTAACGGCTGATCAGCTCGAGGCCATGGTGGGAGGGACGCGCCCGACCATCGACTGCCCCGACGATCTCGATGCCGAGGTGGACACCACCATGGACTGCGTGCTCTCCGTTGACGGAGACGAGGACACGTACCTGGTGACCTTGACCGTCACCTCGGTGGAGGATGGGAACGTGAACTGGGACGTCCAGGTGGCCGAGACTCCCATGTGAGCCGACCTCGTTCCGACTGACGGCCCTGAGCGGCCTCGTGTCCCCTCGGGCACGAGGTATGCCAGGGCCGTCAGTACGTCTCCACTGTGTTCAGACCACTGTGTTCAGATCCCGGTGCTCAGACCGCGTGCTCACACTCCGAGCACCATCCACCTGCTCCCGCGGGAGCGCAGCCACGTCGTCAGGGCCCGGGCGCCCAGGAAACCTCCGGCGAAGGCGACCCACAACCACACCAACCCGACGGCGCCGCCGGGAGCCCACCGGACGACCGCGCCGAGCAGCGGCAGATACACCACAAGGGCGATGGCGCCCGCCACCGCGAGGTAGACGCCGTCTCCGGCGCCCATCAGCACCCCGTCCAGCACGAAGGGCCACGCCGCAATCGGCATCAGCACACCGATCACGATCAGCCCCAGATGGGCGGCATGCTGGACGGCAGGGTCGCTGGTGAACAGCGGCGTGAGCAACCCACCGAGCAGGGCGATGAGCGCGCCGATCCCGACTCCTGCGAGGGTGCCCCAGCGCAGGCACCGCCGGACGACGGCCCGTACCTCGTCGGGGCGGCGCGCCCCGAGCCCGTGGCCCACCAGTGCCTGGGCAGCGATGGCGAGGGCGTCGAGCGCGAAGGCAGCGAGCCCCCAGACGGAGTTGACGATCTGGTGCGCCGCGAGCGGAACGTCACCGAGGGAGGTCGCGGCAGCGACCGTGAGCAGGATCGCCGCGCGCAGGGTGAGGGTGCGGATCAGCAGGGGCATCCCTGCTCGTGCATTGGCGAGGATCCCGCCGGGGGCGGGGCGCAGGGAGACCCCACCAGAGCGTGCCGCCCGCACCACCACCCACATCAGGGCGAGGGCCATGCCGATCTGGCCGATCGCCGTCGCCAGCCCGGAGCCGGCGATCCCCATCCCGGCGCCGTAGACGAGCAGCACCGACCCGGCTGCGTTGACGATCGCGCCGACCACGGCCACTCGCAACGGGGTGCGCGTGTCCTGCATTCCGCGCAGCGCACCGGTGGCGGCGAGCACCACAAGCATGCCGGGAATGCCGGGCAGGCTGGTGCGCAGGTATGCGAGGGCGTGCGGCGTGACATCGGCGGATGCCCCCATCACCGCCACGAGCGGTTCGGCGGCGGCGTAGCCGGCCACGAGAACAACCACGCCGAGGCCGAGGGCGAGCCAGATGCCGTCCACGCCGACGGCGAGCGCGCCTTTCGTATCGCCCGCACCGAGGCGCCGGGCTACTGCGCCCGTGGTGGCGTAGGCGAGGAAGACGAACAGGGCAACGGTGGTGACCAGGAGTGCCGAGGCGAGCGTGAGTCCGGCGAGTTCGGCGGTGCCCAGGTGCCCCACCACGGCGGAGTCGACCAGGACGAACAGGGGCTCGGCGACGAGAGCGCCCAGTGCGGGCACGGCCAGGGCGAGGATGCGGCGGTCGAGGGTGCGCGCGGTGGGGGTTGCTGGGGAGTCAGGTGCATGTCTCGGTGGGTTGACAGGGTGGTCGTCGTCCGGCCCGGCGTGTGGGCCCGGCGTGTCGTCCACGGATCCTCCGAGTTTCTTCTATCCACAGGGTGTGGGCTCACTTCTTGGTGCAATCGTGCGGATATGAGTGCTTGTCCACACCCCGTCTGAGTACCTGTGCACAACGGATGGGTGCTCGCTCCACACTCCGTCCACAGCCTAGGCGGTGTTCGTCCCCAGGTTGGTGGGTGCTCGTCCCCAGGGGCTCGGTTGTGGCGTTTGCCGCCGGTGCTCCCCAGTGCGTAGCGTCGCCCGGTGGCTCGGTATCCGCCGTGGGTCGAGGTGGTGTGTCGGTGGGTGCTGATAGGTGTTGTCAGTCCACACAGCGGGCGGATCGAGCAGTGAGGAGCGGGTGATGGCGGTGCAGATCAGCCGGTCGATGCAATGTGGGGCGGCGGCGTGAGCGTCCAGGAGATCACCGAGGCGCCCGGGAGTTTTGAGCGCACCCCTCCGCAGGATGTGGCGGCTGAGCAGTCTGTGATCGGCGGCATGCTGCTGTCGAAGGATGCCATCGCGGATGTGGTGGAGGTTCTGCGCGGGACGGACTTCTACCGGCCCGCGCATGAGGCGATCTACGACGCGGTCCTTGACCTGTACGGCCGCGGTGAGCCTGCCGATGCGGTGACCGTGTCCGCGGAGCTGACCAAGCGCGGCGAGCTGAGCCGGATCGGCGGGGCGCCGTATCTGCACACCCTGCTCTCATCCGTGCCCACCGCCGCGAACGCTGGGTACTACGCGCGGATCGTGCGCGAGCGGGCGGTGTTGCGGCGCCTGGTCGACGCGGGCACCCGGATCGTGCAGCTGGGCTACGCCACCGATGGCGGTGACGTGGACGATCTGGTCAACACGGCGCAGTCCGAGATCTACGCCGTCACGGAGCGGCGCACCGCTGAGGACTACGTGCCGCTGAAGGACGTCATCAACTCCACGATGGAGGAGATCGACGCCGCCTCGCACCGTGGTGAGGGGATGATCGGAGTGCCCACCGGGTTCGCGGACCTGGATGCCCTGACGAACGGGCTGCACCCCGGGCAGATGATCGTGATCGCGGCCAGGCCGGCGATGGGAAAAAGTACCCTGGGTTTAGATATCGCCCGGGCCACGTCGATCAAGCACGGTCTGACCTCGGTGATCTTCTCCCTGGAGATGAGCCGCAACGAGATCTCCATGCGTATGCTCTCGGCGGAGTCGCAGGTGCCGCTGCAGCACATGCGCAAGGGCACCATGCGGGATGAGGACTGGACGAAGCTGGCCCGCACGATGGGCAAGGTGTCCGAGGCGCCGCTGTTCATCGACGACAGCCCGAACATGTCACTGATGGAGATTCGCGCCAAGTGCCGGCGGCTCAAGCAGCGGCACGACCTCAAACTCGTGGTGATCGACTACCTGCAGCTGATGTCCTCCGGTAAGCGAGTCGAGTCCCGCCAGCAAGAGGTCTCAGAGTTCTCCCGTGCGATCAAGCTCCTCGCCAAGGAACTCGAGGTGCCCGTGATCGCGATCTCGCAGTTGAACCGTGGGTCCGAGCAGCGTACGGACAAGAAGCCGCAGGTGAGCGACCTTCGCGAGTCCGGCTCGATTGAGCAGGATGCCGACATGGTGATCCTGCTGCACCGCGACGACATGTATGAGAAGGAATCACCGCGGGCCGGCGAGGCGGACGTGATCGTGGCCAAGCACCGTAACGGGCCCACCGACACGATTGTGGTGGCCTTCCAGGGTCACTACGCACGGTTCGTGGATATGGCGCACTGACGAGCACCACCCGTTTCGTGTCGAGAGGCGGCGAACGCCGGCCTCCGGTGGCTCAACATAATGGCCGCGTACGCAGCACGGGAGCTCGTTGTCGGGGGCACGCTGGTACCTTCCCGTTATGGCTTCAGAGGACTTCGTGCCGGGCGACTTCATTGCGCCGACGTCTCTGGTGACGGAGCGGTTCCGGCTCGAACCGCTGGGGCCACAGCACAACGCCGCGGACCACGCGGCGTGGACGTCGAGCATCGAGCACATCAGGTCGAGCGCAGGGTATCCGGACGGTAGATGGCCACCGCTCGCGGGGATGTCTCTGGAGGACAATCTCGCTGACTTGCGCCGCCATGCCGCCGATTTCGCAGTCGGGAAAGGGTTCACCTTCACCGTTCTCGAGCACGGCAGTGGCGACGTGATCGGATGCGTCTACCTCTACCCGCCGGAGTCGGACGGTTTCGACGTCAGTGTGCAATCGTGGGTGCGGGCCGACCATGCCGACCTCGACGGCCCGCTCGCCGACGCCGTCGCCACCTGGATCGCAGCGGAGTGGCCATGGAGCCGGCCGGACCGCTACGGCCGCTGACGATGAGATCGGCCTCAGGGGCGGCCGTGCCGCGCAATGGTGCGCGCACCCTCGCCTGTGACGCACATCACCAACGGCTTGCCGTGACGAGATCGGTGCTCAGCCGTCTGCACAGGAGGGAGAAGCCTCAATCGGACATGAGAATGGAGCACCAATGACTGACCCAGCACAGGATCGGCCCGGCAGCGGCCTGTTGCGTCGCGCGGCCACCCTCGTCGTCGGCACAGCCCTCGCCATGACCGGCGCAACCGTCACGAGCATCGCTACCGCAGGTCCCGCATCGGCGGACGTGCCCGCCGATGAGTGCCCTGCCGAGGGCGAGATGCCCGGCATCGGGAACGAACCGACGTTTACCGACAACAACGTGGCCGTCTACGCCGGGGGCAACTATGTCGCCACAGGCGCGGCAGCCGAGTCCGAGGGTCTGCTGCTCGTCCGCGGCGACGCGACGTTCGACAAGGACTCCGGCGGAGTCTTCAACGTCGGCGCCGTCGGTGTCGGATCCGGAATCACCCCCTCGCCGGGCTCCACGATGCTCGCCGTCGGCGGAGACCTCGTGATCGGCGACACCACGCGCGTGGACGTGGGCGCGAACATCGACGGCGGTGGCGCGGTACGTGTTGGCGGTGCGATCACCGTGGGTGACGGCCTGACGTCCAACGGGGCCACGATTGACGAAGGCCTGGGTGCGACCGCAGCCATGGATCCCTATGCGGACTTCCAGGACGCGATCACCGACGCCTCCGCCGATATCGCCGCGCAGACGGTCATCGGCACCGCCGAGCGAGCCGGCAACAGCGTCACCTTCACCGGATCCGGTGATAGCACGCCGCAGTACTTCGAGATCAGTGCCGCCGACCTGAGCGGAGCGACCGAGGTCTACATCGAAAACGTCCCCGACGGCGCCGCCGTGGCGATCACCGTGACCGGTGGTCCCGTTGAGTTCTCCCCCACCTACTTCTCTCTCGACGGGGAGCGCGTGGACGACTTCGCCAGTCCGGAGTTCGGAAACGCCGCGTCTCAGCTGATGTGGAACTTTGCCGACGCGGAGAGCGTGACGATCGGCGGATCGAGTCAGTTCATGGGCTCCATCCTCGCCCCAGCCGCCGACGCCGAGATCACGGCCAGCACCAACGGCCGCGTCTACGTCGGCGGAGATCTGACGACGAGCGGTACCGGCAACGAGCAGCACAACTACCCCTGGATCGGGGCACCGGAACTCGACTGCGGGACCGAACCGACTGCGTTCGGCGGGTTCTCGGTGGTCAAGGATGTGGTGGGTGCAGCGGCCGATTTGGTGCCTGCCGATGCGCAGTTCTCGGTGGAGTATGCCTATGAGGTTGATGGTGAGTCGGTTTCGGGTGTGGTGACGGTTCCGGCTGATGGCACGGTGGTTGCTGGTCCGCAGGATGTTCCGGCGGGCACCGTGGTGACGTTCGTTGAGTCGGGTGTGCCCGAGGTTGATGGTGTGGTGTGGGGCGATCCGGTGTTCTCGCCGTCCTCGGTCACGGTGGCTGATGGTGAGAACGTCGTGGTGACGCTGACCAATACCGCCGATGAGGTCGCGACGCCGCAGACCGGCGGATTCTCCGTGGTCAAGGATGTGGTGGGTGCGGCCGCTGGTCTGGTGCCTGCCGATGCGGAGTTCTCGGTGGAGTATGCCTATGAGGTTGATGGTGAGTCGGTTTCGGGTGTGGTGACGGTTCCGGCTGATGGCACGGTGGTTGCTGGTCCGCAGGATGTTCCGGCGGGCACCGTGGTGACGTTCGTTGAGTCGGGTGTGCCCGAGGTTGATGGTGTGGTGTGGGGCGATCCGGTGTTCTCGCCGTCCTCGGTCACGGTGGCTGATGGGGAGAACGTCGTGGTGACGCTGACCAATACCGCCGACCCGGCCGAGGCTGCCGATGGTGGCTCCGACGGCGATGAGCACGAGTCCGAGTCCGACGACGGGTCGACTGGTGACGAGAGCACCGAAGGCACGCTCCCGGAGACCGGATCCGAAGCACTCACCAGTGCGGCGGCCGCGGCGGGACTGCTCGCGATCGGCATGTGGCTCGTGCTCGCGTCCCGTCGTCGGGCACAGGCGCAGTACACCCAGGCCTGACCTCTCACCCGCCCGGCTCGCCCTGCTCGTCGCCCCGATCCATCGATCGGTGAGCGTCGCTGGTAGGCGCGGGACCACGGAGATGCCCTTCTGACGCGAGGATTCACCCAGTCAAGAAGGGCATCTCGCGGGTGCAACTGTCACATCCGCTGGTCGTCACATCAGCGAGGGCCGATGAATCCCATCGAGATCAGGGTTGCGGCGCCCCTACTCGCTCACCCGCACGATCACCTTCCCGGAAGCCTCGGAGTCCGCAGCCGTCGCGAATGCCTGGTTGACCTCGTCCAGGCTGAACTCGTGAGTGATCACCGATTCGATTTCGGGGTTGTCAGCGAGCATCGCGATCGCGTCGTCGATCTCGGTGTCGTAGCGAAACACCCCGCGCAGGGCGATCTCCTTGGAGACGATCGGCGCCAGGTTCACGGGGCGGTCCTCGTTCGGCACATTCCCGACCTGGACGAGCGTGCCACCACGCCGACAGGCGCTGAGCAGGGCGTGCAGCGTCTGTGGCAGGCCCGCGCACTCATAGACGACGTCGAAGGCTGACTCGGGCAACATCGTCTGGGACACGTTGATCGTCTGATGGACCCCGAGAGAGACCGCACGTTCCAGCGGCCCGGAGCGCACATCGGCGCACCAGACCTCCTCGGCCCCGTGGGCGAGCGCGGCCGCTGCGGTGAGCAGCCCGATCGGTCCGGAACCGGAGATCAGTACCCGCGACCCACGACCGCCCATCGCCAGTGCGTGCAACGCCACGGCCAGTGGCTCGACTAGAACGGCCGTGCGTAGTGAGAGTCCGGCAGGCAGCGGGCGCACCTGGTCGGCGGTCACGACCAGAGATTCGGCCATCGCCCCCTGCGTATGCGGGGAGGTGGAGGCGCTGCCGAGGAACGTGCCACCTGGCCAGGTGTGCCGTGGCCCGTCCGACGGCGGCCCCCAGGTGGAGGGATGCACGGTCACCGGGGTGCCGGGGCTCAGTCGGCCGGAGGGGTCGGCCTCGACGGTTCCGGACATCTCGTGCCCGGGGATGAGTGGGTCAACGATCCGGAAGATCCCGGCCGCGCCGTCGGAGAAGTAGTGCAGGTCCGAGCCGCAGATCCCCACATAGGTGGGTCGAATCCGGACCTGACCGGGCACCGATTCCAGAGCCGGGAGCTCCTCGATCCGCATATCGCCCTGACCGTGGATCCGAACCGCTCGCATGGCACCGATCCTAGTCGCGCGCCTGCCGTGAGAAGTCGGTGGCCAGCTCGCGTGAAGGCGAGGAGGCGCCCGCCTCCCCCGTCACAGGTTCCCGCCCAGAGGGGTCCCAGTCTCCGGTGGCATCCGATCCACCGCTCCGCAGAGTTTGCCGCCGGACTGCAGTTCGTCCAGGCACGCACGCAGCTCATTGGTCCGCCGCTCGGACTCTGCGATGAGTCGGTCAGCCACCTGCTCCCATTCCTGCGGTCCAGGATCGGCGGGTAGGTGCGCGTACAGATCGGCGATCTCCCGGACGGTCAGGCCCACACGCTGCGCGAGTTTCGCGACCTTGATCCGGCAACTCGCCGACTCGTCGAACCGGCGTTGGTTGCCGGTATTGCGGCGTGCGGTGACCACACCGTGCTTTTCGTAGAACCGCACGGCCGACGGCGCAACTCCGGCGTCCTGGGCGACGTCACCGACGGTCAACTCATGGCGGGCAGGTGCGACAAGGCTCATTGCCCCATCGTGCCACTCGACTTCGGTCGCCGGGGCTCTTGACTTGAACCAAGGTTCAACCGGAACGCTCGACGGTATGCCATCAACACACACAATTCTGGTCACTGGCGCAACGGGCAACGTGGGGCGCCACGTCGTCTCCGGCCTCCACGCCCTGGGCGCCGACGTGCGCGCCATGGTCCGCACCCCGGAAACGGCCGATCTACCCGAGGGGGTGGAGGTCGTCTACGGCGACCTGACCCAGCCCGCCACCCTCGAGCAGGCCGCAGACGGAACGGCCTCGGTCTTCCTGCTCTGGCCGAGCACCGATATCTCCGACGCACCGGCCGCCGTTGAGGTCTTCGCCCGCCACGCCTCGCGCATCGTCTACCTGTCTGCGCTGGAGGGCCCAACGAATCAGCGCCCGAATGGGCACTGGGGCGACGTCGAGGATCTGGTCACGCAGTCCGGGCGGGAGTGGACCTTCCTGCGACCAGGCGGTCTGGCGGCGAATGTGCTCGGCTGGGCGGACCAGATCCGTACCGGCGTGGTCCGCTGGCCCTACGGTAACGCCGGCCGGTCACTGATCCATGAGGCGGATATCGCTGACGTCGCCATCCGCGCTCTCACCGAGGACGGGCATGTCGGGGCGGCCTACCCACTCACCGGCCCGGAGGTGCTCACCCAAGCTGAGCAGGTGCGCATCATTGGCGAGACCATCGGCGCACCGGTGCGATGGGAGGAGCAACCGATCGAGGAGGCGCGCGAGAACCTCACCACCGCCTGGGGTGACCCCGCGTTCGTGGATATGGCGTTGGCGGCATGGGCGGAGATGGTCGACACACCCGAACAGGTCGTCGCCACCGCCGA
Source organism: Ruania halotolerans (assembly GCF_021049285.1). Classification (GTDB taxonomy): domain Bacteria; phylum Actinomycetota; class Actinomycetes; order Actinomycetales; family Beutenbergiaceae; genus Ruania; species Ruania halotolerans. The sequence continues at coordinate 4,216,389 of NZ_CP088017.1, read as the reverse complement.
GGCGGTCACCGGCACGCCGGCACGGCCCTTTCGCCAGTGGGCGCGTGATCACGCCGATGACTTCCGCTGACCGGCCGGCCGGCCTGATGTCGAGCTCCCGACGGCACCAGAGATCGTGCGCCGTGGGGTTCGCTAGGAGGAACTGGAGTCATGGCGACCCAGCCGGCTCAGTCGGCTGGGTCCGCAGGGCGGTGTCGAGCACCTTCCAGAGGCGGTCCACGCGATTCTTCCCCTCCGGCGCGGGCGGGTATCGCCGAAGCACGTCGATCAACGCAGGGGTGGCGCGCAGACGTGCCCGTCACCAGGGAGGTCGGCCTCGAACAGCGGCAGGGCCTCCTGTGCACTCGACGGCGAACCGGGCGACCGCTCGGAGGACGTCCAGCGTCAACTCGACACCGCCACTCGTATCCGCCACCTGGCGATCGTGTCAGTCCATGATCGGTTCATGCTGCACTGCTGAGGAGACCGAGCGTCACGGCGTTCTGGCGAACGTCAGAAGGCGGCGATCCGCGGCTGGGAGCGGTCTTCGGTCGCGACCAAGACGTCGAGCAGATCCCGCTCCATCGTGACCCGCTGGTGCTGGGCGCTCTCGTCCCGCCAGAGGTTCACGCGTTCGTCCGGGTCCGTCGTCAGGTCGTAGAGCTCGCCGTCCCGACCGCGAGCGGAGGCGGGTGGGCCATGATGGACGACAAGTTTCCAGGTGTCGGTGCGCAGCATCGTGGTGTGCACCGGTGGGTCATACATCGAGCCGCTGTTGCGATACTCGGAGAGGACCCAGCCGCGATCGTGCCACCCATCGCCGGACCAGAGCGGGGTCAGATCGCGGCCCTGCGCCCTGGGGAGGCCATCGACGCCCGCCGCAGCGAGCAGCGTCGGTGCCAGGTCGATCCACTCCACCAGTTCCTCCCGCGTCGCGCCGTCGGGCACGTGGCCTGGCCAGCGCACGATCAGCGGCACGCGGACCGAGCAGTCGAACATCATCGGGCCCTTGAGAAGCATCTGGTGGTCACCGAGCATCTCACCGTGATCGCTGGTGAAGATGACCATCGTGTTCTCCTCAAGCCCTTGTTCGGCCAACGCTGCGAGGATCCGGCCCACCTCGTCATCGACGAGCGTGACCATGGCGTAGTAGTGGGCCTTGATGTCCTGGATCTGTTCAGCGGTGTAATCGGCGAAGCCCGGGAGGGCCCCCGCGTAGGACTCCCGCGAGGCGTCGGTGTAGATGGCGGGCTTCGTGCTCAGGTCCGAGGTCACGGGCGCCGGGAGACTCGCCGCGTCGTATCGGTCGCGGTACGCCTGCGGCGCGCCGAAGCCGTGGTGCGGGTCGAAGAAGTTGGCGATGAAGCAGAACGGCTTGCTCGTATCGCGGGTACTGGTGAGGAACTCGATCGTCTCCTCACCCACCCAGTGGCTGTAATGCGCCTCACGCGGCAGTCGGTCGATCTCATGACGCCCCTTGGCAATCGCCTCCTCGAGGAGCCCGGGGAAGGTGCGCCGGAGCCAGTGATGGTACTCATTGCCAGGTGAGGGCACGTACGGGTCATGCGCCCAGCGGAAGATACGGAAGCCGTCGTCGATCCGGGGCTCGATCCGTCCGCCGAAGGCAGCGCCCAGGTGGAACTTGCCCACCAGTCCGCAGTCGTACCCCGCATCGGCAAGTGTGCGGGTGAAGAACTGCTCGTCAGGATTGATGTCCACCCCGTTCGCCCACACGCCGTGGTTGTGCAGGTAGCGACTCGTCATCAGACTCGCCCGGGAGGGTGCGCACACGGTCGCCTGCACGTAGCAATTGGTGAAACGGGTGCCCTGGGTGGCGAGCTGGTCGAGGTTCGGGGTGCAGATGTGCGGGTTACCGGCCACTCCGAGCGCGTCGTAGCGTTGCTGGTCCGTGCAGATGAGCAGGATGTTCGGGCGACTCATCGACTCAGCGTTCCGGGGGAGCGGTGGAACTGCGCACCACCAAGCGCGGTCGCACGAGCCTGCCCCGCGGGTCTGTCGACGCCTGCGGGTCTTCCATCAGGAGTAGCAGGTGGTCGAGGCAGCGCCGCCCGACCTGTTCCAGGTCCTGGTTCACGGTGGTGAGCGGGGGAGACAGATACGGAGCGATATCGATGTTGTCATAGCCAACCACGCTGAGCTGCTCGGGGAGGCGCAGTCCGAGTTCCTGAGCCGCCCGAAGGATGCCCGCTGCCATCTGGTCGTTGGCGGCGAACACGGCTGTGACATCGCGTTGGGCGATCAGTTCCAGCCCACTCTTGTAACCGGACTCGGGTGACCAGTCGCCGAGCGCCGGCCGCGGCACCACGCGTCCGGCGCGCCGCAAGGCCTGGCGCCAGGCGGTGCGGCGTCGAGTGCCGGGGTGCGATCCCGACGGGCCGGAGAGATGGTGAACGGTCGCGTGGCCGAGTTCGAGTAGGTGGTCGACGGCGGCCCGGGCGCCTGCCGCTTCATCCATCCCGAACGAGGGGTGCTTCTGAGTGGCACCGCCGTCCGCAATGACCACCGGCACCTCCTCGGGCAACTGCAGGTTCGGGGTGTCCAGCACGCGTGCTTCGATCACGATGATGCCGTCGACAGCCCGGTCAGTGAGACCGCGCACAGCGGCCCGTACGCCCTGCTCGGTGGGGGTCTCGACCACCGCGAGGCTGATCGAGTACCCCTGCTCCTGGGCGCCGGCGATCACCGAGTCCACGATCCTGATGTTCCCGACGGCGGTGAGGTTGAACGTCACCACACCGATCGTGCGGAACTTTCCGGTGGCGAGTGCCCGAGCCGCCGCGTTCGCCCGGTATCCCAGCTGGCGCATCGCCTCCTCGACCTTTTCGCGAGTCTCGGGTGAGACCCGGGCGTTGCCGTTGGCCACCCTGGAGACCGTCTGCCCGGAGACGCGGGCGAGCCGGGCGACGTCGGCCATCGACGCACCCTTCGTGGCGCCGGTACCGGGGCGTCGGGCCATGGGGCTCAGATCCTCTCGCTGTGCTGGCTCACCATTCTGCCCCGGACCGCGCTGGACCGCGGACGTAGTGCCGCTGCGGCTTTCATTGGTGCTGGACGCCCTCGAAGTCGCTCAGTGACGTGTCGTAGCTCTTCCCGCCCACCGGGTACATCGACGTCATCCAGTGGTGGAAGTTGTCCCCGGACTCGCGCAGGTGCTCATACAGTCGATGCAACAGGTCCGTCCGTACGCCTGCTATGTCCTCATCTTGGTAGCGGTTGTGCATCTCGTCAGGGTCGGTCTCGAGGTCGTAGAGCTCGTTCACACTCTCCGGGTTGACCACGAGTTTGTACCGCCGCGTGCGCAACATCCGCTGGGGGTAGGGGAAGTGGTGGCCGTGGAACTCGGCGGTGATGTCCTGGCGCCAATCTGTCGGCTCGTTGCCTGCAGCGATCGGCACCAGGCTGCGGCCATCGGCCTCCGGATCAGGTTCGAGTCCGGCGAGGTCGAGGATGGTCGCCGTGTAGTCCACCAGACTCGTGAACGCCTCGGAGCGGCGGCCACCGTCGGTGCCTGGTACCCGGAGCAGGCCCGGGATGCGGTAGATGTCCTCGTACATGGCCGGGCCCTTGTCGTGGAGACGATGCGCCCCAGTGAACTCGCCGTGATCCGCGGTGAATGCGACTGCCGTGCTCTCCCAGAGGCCGAGGCGATGCAGGGCGTCGACCAGTCGACCCACTTGCTCGTCGATGAGCGCGACGTACCCCCAGTAGGCGGCGACGAGCCACCGGCGGGTGTCCTCACTGAGCGTGTCGTGTGTCCAATGTTCTGAGTACCGCTGTTGTACCGGAGGCTTGCCCGCGAAGGTCTCGGCCACTGAGGCGGGAAGGGTCACCAGGCCGGGGTCGAATCGGTGCAGGTACTCCGCCGGCAGCAGGTACGGCAGGTGCGGGCCGAAGAAATGCGTGGCCAGGTAGAAGGGGGTGCCGTCGCGACGGTGATCGCGGGCGTACTCTTCCAGCCTCGCGATGGTCCGGTCCGTGAGGAAGTGCTCGAACGTTGCCTCGGGAGGCTGCTGGAGCACCCCCGCCAGGAGGTTGCCCGGTTCGCCATTGGGGAAGGTGCCACGGACCTCGTCGGTGATCGTCGGTTCCGGGAAGCCTCGCTCGGCGAGCCACGAGCGGTACTCCGGGTGGGCGATCGGGTTGTGCCAACCTGGGTAGTGCGAGCCGTCGAAACCGAACTCCCCCGGGCCTCGCTGGCGGCCGACGTGCCACTTGCCTTCCAGGCCCACGTTGTAGCCGCTCTCTCGCAGCCGCTGGGAGAACGGAGTGAACTCGTCGGAGAGCTCCTCGGCGTAGCCGACGTTGCGCTCGTAGTTGGCCAGCAACTGGTGGCGATAGGGCAGCACGCCGGTGAGCAGACTGGCACGAGCGGGAGTGCAGATGGCCGACGGCGTGTAGCACGCGTCGAACTGCGTCCCGGATTCGGCGAGTGCGTCCAGGTGCGGTGACGTGCCGTTCGGATTCCCGTAGCAGCCGAGCGTGTCCACTCGGTGCTGATCGGTCATCACGAAGAGCATGTTGGAGCGTGTAGTCATGAAGCCTCCCAATGTGTTTGCGCAAACGTATCTCATCAGACCTCACCGCCCCACGACGACGTGCGGCACACGGATTCCGGTGGAATCTGGTGACTTCAAGCTACTTGACGAGACATCCAGCTGTGTTAAGTTTGCGCAAACATGGCCTCCACCGCAAGGGAGGTGATCGTCTGCCGACGACGATCACCCGAGGTCGAGGACGACAAGGGAGTGTCCTGATGAGCAACCAACGCATCACCCTGAACTCAGGTCAGACATGGCGCCGGCCCCGCATGGTGAGCCGACGCGGTTTCGTCGGAGGTTCGAGCGCGGGTCTGCTGGCCGCAGCCCTCGCGAGTTGTACCGGCGGCGGTCAGAGCTCGCGTGGGGGCGACGACGGCGGCAGCGGAACTGTGCAGTGGTGGGATCAGTTTCGTCCGCTGACGACGACCCTCGAGGAGGCCCTGTTCGAGCCCTATATGGCCGAGAACTCCGCCATCACGGTCGAGCGGCGTCAACTGGACGCCCCCGAGCTCGGTGAGGCCCTGCAGGTGGCGCGGCGCAGCAATCAGTTGCCTGATGTGCACTCCCTGGCGGGCCTGGACTCCGCGCCGGCGGCACTGGTCAGTGAAGGCTGGTTCCAGCCGATCAGCGACTACGTCGACATCGAGGGCAGCGATGTGGGCGATCAGCTCTTCGATGGCCGCCATCGATTCGACGGCGGGGTCTACTCGGTCCCGCTGTTCACCAGTCGCTTGCACGAGACCATCCCGTGGTACAACACCGCATTGATCGCCGACGCCGGCATCGACCCCGACGAGGAACCCGCCACCTGGGATGATCTGCGGGCAATGGCACGACGCGTCTCGGAGAACACCGACGCGCACGGTCTGTTCATCCCCGGTCAAGAGCCGGCCTACCTGAGTGGACTCGTCAACCGCTTGGCGCAGTCGGCCGGGGCGCCGGGCGAGATCGACTGGCGCACGGGTGAGTACGTGCAGGACTCCGAGCCGTTCGCCCAGGCGGTCGAGTTCATCCGCTCGCTGCAGGCTGACGGCGTAGTGCATCCCGCCTCGCCGTCGATGGGGCCGCGGGACGCTCGCGCGCGATGGGCGGCCGGCGAAGGGGCGATCTACCTGTGGGGCTCCTGGTTCATCGGCGGACTCCTCGTAGACGAGCCGGAGGCGGTCGAGCGGGGTGTGTCCTGCTGGCACATTCCCACCCCGGAGAGCGAGCGGAACCTGATCTACAACGCGCCCTCAGGCGGAGTGTTCTGGCTTTCGGCCGACGCCGGCGAGGCGGAGGCGGCATCAGAGTTGATTCTGCAGATGACCACCCCCGAGTTCCAAGCGGAGCTCGCGGCCGCGATGGATCAGCCGCCAGCGCTGCTGGAGGTGGTCGAGGACGCCGATGTGCACCCGGCGTACGCGCTGGCCATCGCGAATTTCGCCGAGGATGTGCGGATCGCACCCAGCCCCGAGGTGGGTAACCCCGGAGTGTGGCGCGTCCAGGCGGAAATGCGTGACGTGCGCCCCCACGTCGGCGACATGCTCCAGTCCCTCCTGGCGGGAGAGGACGTGGACGTCGACGGAGAACTGCGCCGGTACAAGGACGCGATCAGCGCCGAACGTGAGCGTGCGATCGAGGCCGTGGCGGAAGAGGCCGACATCGACACCAATGCGTGGGTGTTCTCCAATTGGGATCCGGAGTCGGACTATGCGGTTGAGGACTATGACGCTCGATGAGCGTGCCGCAGCGATGGTGAGGTGCTGGTGATGGTGGCCGCTCTGGACGAAGGACGCGAGCTGAACTCGAAGGCGCCTTCCTCGAAGCAAGGCATCTGGCGGCGGTTGCGTCGGGATTGGTGGATTTATCTGTTCTTGTTGCCCACGATTGTGGGGTATGGGGCGTATACGGTGTATCCGTTGGTGGCCTCGTGGTGGTTCGCGTTTCTGGATTGGCCGGGGTTTGCTGATTCGGGCACGTTCATCGGTGTGGAGAATTTCCAGCGGTTGGTTGGCGATGATCTGTTCTGGAATGCGTTCACGAACTCGTTGATCTTCTTGGTACTCGCGGTGCCGTTGCGGGTGGGGTTGGCGTTACTGCTGGCGATCTTGCTGAACCGTAAACGCACCCCGTTCAAGGGCCTGTTGCGCACGTTGTTCTTCCTGCCGGTGGTCACTACCGGGGCGATCATCGGGGTGGTGTTCACGCTGTTGCTTGATGCCGGTGGCCCGATCAGTGTGGCGTTGGTAGGGGCGGGGTTGCTGGACTCGCCGGCGAACTTCGTCGCTAGTACTGATACCTCGTTGCTGGCGGGGGTGGCGGTGTGGGTGTGGAAATGGCTCGGGATCACGATGATCTACTGGCTGGCGGCGTTACAGACCATCCCCGATGAGGTCCACGAGGCCGCGATGATCGACGGCGCCAAGCCGTGGCAGGAGTTCACCCGGATCACGATGCCGCTGCTGATCCCGTTCCTGGTGATCATCACCCTGATCGACACCGTGGGTGCGTTGAACGTCTTCGATCTGATGTACACGATGACCGGTGGTGGGCCCTCGTTCTCTTCTGAGGTGATCGAGATCTTCATCTTCCGTACCGCTTTCGGGGCCACCGTGCCCCAACTCGGATACGCCTCAGCCGCCGCCGTGCTCTTCGGGATCCTCACGATGGGCATCGCGCTGGCCCAAGCGGTCGGTCTGCGCTGGGCCCGCCGAGCCACAGGAGCAATGAAATGACCACCCCACCCACCACCACCGCTGCTGCTGCTGCACAGAACGCGGGCAGGAATCAGCGGGTCCGGGGTCGGGCGTTACGCCCGGACCGCCCCGATGGGCTACGCACGCTGATCCGCCGGCCGGGGAGTTTGATGATCTTCGCCGGGTTGTTGATCCTGGCGTTGATTTGGATCTACCCCTTCATCTGGTTGGTCTCGGCATCGTTGAAGACCCAACCTGAGATCTTCGGCTCCGGCCTGGGCCTGATCCCGGAGACCCCGGTGTGGGAGAACTACACCCGCGCCTGGACCGTGGTCGGGTTCGACCGGTACTTCCTCAACTCCGTCATCATCACCGGCGGAACAGTCGCGCTGATCGTGATCCGCTCGGCCCTGGCCGGATACGTCCTGGGCCGGTATGACTTCATCGGCAAGAAACTTCTCATCGGGATCTTCCTGATCACGTTCTTCCTGCCCGAGGGCTACACCATCATCCCCGTGGTCCAACTCACCGACCAGATCGGGCTACTGAACACCCACCTCGGGGTCATCCTGGGCCTGGGCGCCGGCGGTCAAGTCGCCGCGACACTGCTGTATGCCGGCTATTTTCGTGGACTACCCAAAGAACTCGAAGAATGCGCCCGCCTCGACGGCGCCGGGCACCTGCGCATCTTCGCCCAGATCATGCTCCCCCTGGCCTGGCCGATCACCGCGACCGTGATCATCTTGAACTTCCTCTTCGCCTGGAACGTCTACCTCCTGCCACTGGTCTTCACCCTCTCCGAACCCGCCCTACGCACCCTCGCCGTCGGCATGAGCGCCTTCATCGGCGAATACTCCACCGACTGGTCCGGCCTGGCCGCCGCCGCCACGATCTCCCTCATCCCCGTCATGGCCATCTTCATCACCCTCCAACGCAAATTCGTCGACAGCATCGCCGGAGCAGTCAAACAATGACCCGATCGGAGCCCCTCGTCATGCCCGACCCTCACCCCTTCGCCCAGCCGCGCGAGGCCGTGATCGCCGTCGATTCGCACCACCCGTTGGGCCGCATCGACGACGACATCTACGGCCACTTCCTCGAGTCCGCATTCTTCGGCAACATCGAGGGCGGCGTTCTCGATGAGGGCTCGGCCCTCGCCGTCGACGAACCCGGTCTCCTCCAGGGCGTGCGCTCCGACGTCCTGGACCTGGTCCGCGACCTGGAGCCCGGCGTCATCCGCTGGCCCGGCGGGAACTTCACCTCCGCCTACCACTGGGAGGACGCCGTGGGACCGCGAGACGAGCGGCCCACCCGCCTCGAGCTGGCCTGGGGCGAGCTGGAGACCAACCGGTTCGGCACCGACGAGTTCCTTGCCTGGTGCGAGCAGGTCGGCGCGCCGGCGTATCTCGCACATTCAGCGCGTGATGTGGACGAGGCGGTGCGATGGGTCGAGTACACCAACGCCCACCAGGACACCGCCCTCACCCGGCGCCGGGCAGCCAATGGCCGGAGCGAACCGTGGAACGTCCGCTACTGGGGGGTCGGTAACGAGGTGTACGGGCCGTGGCAGATGGGTCACCGCACGGCCGAGCAGTACGCGGCCGATGCGCTCGAGCATGCCCGGTTCATGCGCGCCGTCGATCCGGACATCCGTCTCATCGGCGTCGGCATCCCGTGGAACCAGGAGGCGTGGACCCGTCCGCTGCTGACCAGAGCCGGACGCTACCTCGACTACGTCTCCCTGCACCTTTATGGGGCGAGCAACCACCTGTGGGCGGGTGACGACTATGACGCCATGGTCGCCCAGTCGCTCTACTTCGAACAGGAGATCTCCACCTACTCCCAACTCGTCACGGACCTGGCCCTCGAGGCTGGGCTCGATCGCCCGCCTGCCCTCGCGCTCGACGAGTGGACTATGCGCCATCTCGAACCCACATCCTGGCCTGCCCCGCAAGCCGGAGCTGACGGCGGCGTCGCCCCGCGGGAGACCACGCCGGTAGCCGACTGGCCGGGCGGCGTGCGCGTCAACCGATGGAGCCCGCGCACCATCGGCGATGCCGTCTTCTGCGCTGGGGTGTTCCACGCGATCCACCGCACGGCAGGTTCGGCCGCACCGGTGGCGATGGCCAATCCCGTCAACTTGGTCAATGCCAACGGCCTCGTCGTCGCCCGCCCAGGCGGGGCCTTCCGTTCGGCGATCTACCACGTGTGGAACCTGTATCGCCATCACACCGGCCGCACGGTCCTGCCGTGTGCGGTTGATGGCCCGGCACGGTCGGCGAACGTTCGCCAGGGCGATCAGCGAAGCGGTCGCGGCGAGCAGACCGCCGTTCCGATGACGGTTCCGTTTGTGGACGCGTGTGCCACCCGGGCCGACGACGGCACGGTGCGTCTGGCCGTCATCAACCGGCACCGGGATGAGGCTATCCGCGTACGCCCCGTGATCGACGGCAGCGCCGACGGTCCGCGGCAGGCGCACCTGCGCTGCCTCGGAGGGGATCTGGATGGCGTGAACACCGTGAACGATCTGACCCAGCCGGACGCCGTCACCGTGCGAGACCACGGGCAGGTCGACGCCGACGGCGGAGGGTGGCTGCTGCCGCCCCACTCCATCACTGTGCTGACGCTGGAGCGCGCCTGATGGTGCGGCCTGCGGCCGGGACCGCAGGAACGGAGGCTGCTGCACCCGGCGCCTGAGGCGGATCACTCGCGAACTGTGCGGTTTCCCTTGCCTCTTCCAAGGTATATCTCATGGGGGGCCTTGCGGCAAGGGCCCCCATGGGGGCGAGAATCGTCGCTCGTACCCGCCCGACCGGGTCCGTTCGCCACCTCGGAGCCGCCCTGTGATCCCGTCCCCGCTCACCGCCTTTCACCTCCCCGAATCCCTCGCCGCCAAGGCCGACCCGGCCCTCATCGAGGCCGACGACCAGTACTTCGCCACCCTCGCCGCCACCGTCGAGAATCAGATCGCTGACCTCTCCGACCGCATCGACACTCTGCGCAAACAGCCGGGCGGGGGTGGCCAGGATGCCCTGGAACGCGATCTGAACATCCACCGGCTCACCTCGCGCCTACGCACCATCCGCCGATTCGGCCTGGACCTGGTGCTCGGCCGGATGGTCTCCGACGGCGGGGAGACCACCTACGTAGGCCGCCTCGGCCTGACCGACGCCACCGGCCGCCGTCTGCTCGTGGACTGGCGCTCACCTGCGGCCGAACCGTTCTTCGGCGCCACCCATGCCGATCCGATGGGCATCGCGAGCCGCCGCCGGTACCGCTGGTCGCGTGGCCGGATCACCGACTACTGGGACGAGGTGTTCAGCAGCTCGGACTTGGCGGCCCTCGAAGGGCACGCCGCGCTGGACGACCAGTCCTCCTTCATCGCGAGCCTCGGTACCAGTCGGTCAGCCAAGATGCGCGACGTGCTCGGCACCCTCCAGGCCGACCAGAATGCCATCATCCGCGCCTCCTCACAGGGCGGGCTCGTCGTCGACGGCGGCCCCGGCACGGGCAAGACCGTGGTGGCCCTGCACCGCGCCGCCTACCTGCTCTACTCCGACCCACGGCTCGGTGAAGGGCGGGGCGGGGTACTCGTCGTCGGCCCGCACCAGCCCTACCTGCACTACGTCAGCGATGTGCTCCCCAGCCTCGGCGAAGAAGGCGTGGCCACCTGCACGCTGCGCCACCTCATCCCCGAGGGCTCCGATGCGGCACCCGAACCGGACCTCGGGGTCGCCCGGCTCAAGGCCGACGCCCGGATGATCAAGGCGGTGACCACCGGCATCCGCTGGTACCAGGAGCCGCCCACAGAACCGTTCACCGTGAGAACACCGTGGACAGTCGTGCGGCTGACACCGCAGGACTGGGCTGAGGCGTTCAGCGCCGCCGACCCGCACGCCCCCCACAACGAGGCCCGTGACGACGTCTGGGAGGCACTGCTGGACATCCTGATCGACAAACACGACGACGAGGTCCCGGCCGATCAACTGCGCCGTTCCCTCACCCAGCATCACGAGCTGCGCGAGGAGATGGTCCGCTCCTGGCCGATGCTCTCCCCGACCGATCTGATCGGTGACCTGTGGACCGTGCCTGCGTTCCTGCGCCTGTGCGCCCCATGGCTCACCCGCGAAGAGATCCGGCAGCTGCAGCGCGCCGTTCCGGACGCGTGGACGGTGAGTGATCTGCCCCTGCTCGATGCTGCCCGCCGCCTGCTCGGCGACGCCGAGGAGTCCAGCCGCCGGCGGCGCCGGCAGGCCACGATCGAGGCCGACCGGGAGGAGATGTCGAACGTGGTCGAGCACCTGATGGAGACCGATGACTCCGACCTGCAGGTCATGCAGATGCTCCGGGGAGAGGATCTGCGCAATGCGCTCGTGGATGATTCCGGTCTCCCGCGCGCGACCCCGGACCGGCTCGCCGGACCGTTCGCGCACATCGTGGTGGACGAGGCACAGGAGCTCACCGATGCCGAATGGCAGATGCTGCTCGCCCGCTGCCCCTCGGGAAGTTTCACCATCGTCGGTGACCGCGCGCAGGCCCGGCACGGATTCACCGAGACCTGGACCGAGCGACTCGAGCGGGTGGGCCTGCACCGGATCACCCAGGCGACGCTGGGCATCAACTACCGGACGCCGTCGGAAGTGATGGCTGAGGCCGAACCGGTGATCCGTGCCGCATTACCCGATGCGAATGTGCCGACCTCCATCCGCAGCAGCGGCATCGGCGTGCGCCACGGGAATCGTGCCGAGCGGGAGGCGGTGCTCCAGGCGTGGCTCGCCGAGAACCCCGACGGCGTCGCGTGCGTGATCGGCGATCCCACCTTCGCCCCACGCGAGCGGGTGCAGTCCCTGACGGCGGAACTCGCCAAGGGTCTGGAGTTCGACCTGGTCGTGCTGGTCGATCCCGACGCTTTCGGAGACGGGATCGAAGGGGCCGTGGATCGGTACGTGGCGATGACCCGCACCACGCGGGAGCTGGTGGTGCTCAGCTAAGGCGCGGTAGCGCCGCTGACCCGTTCCATCCCGGTCTCCGGATCGCGGGTCTCCCACAGATCCGCACCGACGATCCCGAGCGGGACGGGGTCGAAGAGTGGATCGAGCCCGTCTCGCTTCTGTCGCTCGTAATCCCGCAGGGCCTTGAACGCCGGACCCTGCAGGAGCAGGATTCCCACCACGTTCAGCCACGCCATCAGCCCCACCCCGATGTCGCCGGCGATCCAGGCCTCCTCGGCCGTACTCACGCAGCCGATGAACGCGGCAGCCAGCGCCGCGGCCTGCAGTATCCGGGTGGCGAGCGCGCCCAGAGGGATACCAGCCACCACCCGCTTGGCCGCCGTCCCGAGCACGTACCGCAGGTTCGTCTCGGCCATGTAGTAGTACGCGATCAGGGTGGTGAGGCAGAAGAACAGCAGCGAAATCGCGATGAACGTGGCGCCGGCCCCGGTGAAGACGGTGTCGAAGGCCGCCTGGGAGTAGGTGGGACCCACTTCGACGCCGGCGTCGAGAACGCCCGGGTCAGCGAGGACGGCACCATCGGCGCTCTCCCCCTCGAACACCCGGTAGGCACCGGTGGACAGGATCAGGAACCCGGTGGCCGAGCAGACGAGCAATGTGTCGATATACACCGCAAAGGACTGCACCAAACCCTGCTTCGCCGGGTGAGAGACCTCAGCGGCAGCGGCGGCATGTGGCCCGGAACCCTGCCCGGCCTCGTTGGAGTAGATGCCGCGCTTGACGCCCCACAGCACGGCACTGCCGATGATGGCGCCGAAGGCGGCATCCGCTCCGAAAGCGCTGGAGATGATCAGGCTGATCACGCCTGGGATCGCGTCGGCGTTCACGAAGACTGCGACGAGTGCGGCGATGATGTAGAGCACCGCCATGAACGGAACCACCACGGAGGCGAAGTTCGCGATCCGCTTGATTCCGCCGATGATGATGAACGCGAGCACGATGATCAGGCCGGCGCCCACTGCCCAGGTGGGGATCTGCCAGGCGTTGTGCATTGCCATCGCCATGGAGTTCGACTGCACGCCCGGGAGCAATGTGCCCATGGCAATCACCGTGACGATGGCGAAGATCAGCCCGTAGACCTTCAACGCGGGGGCGGCGCGGGTGTGCCGGTACGCGCGACTGAGGTAATACGCGGGCCCGCCGCGGTATTCGCCTGTCAGAGGGTCGCGGGTCTTGTAGATCTGGCCGAGAGTGCACTCGACGAACGAGGTGGATGCGCCCAGGAATGCCATCACCCACATCCAGAACAATGCACCGGGCCCTCCGAAGGCGATCGCGGTGGCGACCCCGGCGATATTGCCGGTGCCCACACGGCCGGCCAAGGAGATCGTCAGGGCCTGGAAGGAGGAGACACCAGAAGGTGACTTCTCACCCTTGATCATCAGTCGCACCATCTCCGGCACCTGCCGGAGTTGGACGAACCGCGACCGGAGTGAGAAGTACAGTCCCGTTCCCAGGCAGAGATAGACGAAGACGTTGCTCCAGATGACGTTGCTGATGCTGCCGAGCAGATCCACCGTGGTCTCCCGTTCTCCATGAGGTGGATGCACTGTGGCACACCGGGTGTTGCGGGCGGGCGACTTTCATGTAAGGAATGTGATTCTGAAATCCCTCCTCAGAGCACTAGGGCGAGGGACTCCAACGCTGGTAGCGGATCGCGGAGGTCAATGCCGGCAGGAATGAGCACATTGCTCGTGACGCCAACCTCTCCCAGCTCGATCAACCGGGCGCGTACCTGATCCGGAGTTCCCGCGAGAGCGAGTTCGTGAACCCATGGTGCGGGCATCGCGCTCGCGAACTCCTGCGGGGAGCTGCAGCGCCTGCGCAGCTGCGCGAACTCCTCAGCGAAATCCAGCGGAGCAATATGTGGCGCCCAGTCCGGTTCGCCGATGGCAGCCAGGGAAGGCCGGGCATTGCCGACGGCGGTCGCGTAGTCCTCGTGCACGCTCGCCACGTTGTACGCCACCACGCGGTGCGGCCTGCCGGCCGCGATCTGATCGATGGCGGCCCGCACGTAGGCAGGGGCGCACGGTTCGGCCAGTACGGTGCCATCGGCGATGCGGCCGCTGACGGCCAACGATTTCGGCCCGCGCACTCCGAGGAGCAGGTCCGGAGCGTGGGCAGGGACGGAACTCGGATCGAGCACCACGGACTCGGCTCCCGGAAGCGGGCGGCCCGCCAGCATCTCGCGCAACCCTTGGGTGTAGGCGGTCAACGCCGTCAGTGGTCGATCCGGCCACGCACCGACGGAGCGCATCCAATCCGGCATACCGTGGCCGATTCCGGCATCGAGCCGGCCGGGAAAGAGCTGAGCCAGGCTCGCCAGTTCCATGGCCGCGAATGCCACGTTCCGGGCACCGGCTGGAAGGATGCCCAGACCCACCCTGATCGTCTCGGTGGCCGAGAGTGCGAGCGTGGCTTGGGCGATTCCGCCCCGGAAGCCGAGATCCTCCACCACCCACAGCTCGGCGAACCCCAGTTCCTCCGAGCGGCGAGCGAACGTTCGAACGGTCGAGGCATCCAGATCGCGGGGGAGCATCACACCGGTCATGGGAGAGGTTGTCATAGGTGCGAACGTAGCGAATCGGAGGCCGATGGGGGCGTGGAGAAGCGAGCGGTAGATCGTGACGCCAGCCACACGTACCCCCGCTGGGACATATCGATTCGGTAACGCGGCGCGCTGCACGGATAGACGTAAGGCAGACTCAAGAAACGTCGTGTGAACACGTGTGGCCCGTGACGGGCTCCGACCGACATGCCGCCGGGGGCGTTCCAGCCGCCCGGTGATTGCCCGCGAACCCGACCTGGGAGCACCGTGCCAGCCATTGAGGCATCCGGCCTGACAAAGATCTTTGGGCGCCGTCCCGAGCGAGGTCTACCCATGCTCCGCGAGGGCGCCTCCCGAGAGCAGCTCACGAAAGAGGGACTCACGGCGGCGGTCATCGACGCCGATTTCGAGGTGAGCCCCGGCGAGATTTTCGTCGTGATGGGTCTGTCCGGTTCCGGCAAATCCACGCTCATTCGCATGGTCAACGGGCTCCTCGAGCCGACCGGCGGATCGATGAAAATCGACGGCGAGGACATTACCCACCTGTCCAAGAGCGGCTTGCGTGAGGTTCGCCGCAACAAGGTGAGCATGGTCTTCCAGCACTTCGCCTTGCTGCCGCACCGGACCGTGGGCGAGAACGCCGCCTACGCTCTTGAGCTGCGCGGAGTGAACAAGGCCGATCGGCAGAAGCAGGCCGACGAAGCTCTTGGCATGGTCGGCCTCGACGGGTGGGGAGGCTTCCTGCCTGATCAACTCTCCGGGGGGATGCGCCAGCGCGTGGGACTTGCCCGCGCACTTGCTGCCGGAACCGACGTCATGCTGATGGACGAGGCGTTCAGCGCGCTCGACCCGTTGATCCGCAAGGAGATGCAGGATCAACTCCTCGAACTCCAGTCCGAGCTCGGCAAGACCATCCTGTTCATCACCCACGATCTGAACGAGGCCATGCGGCTGGGTGATCGGATCGCGATGATGCGCGACGGTCGCATCGTCCAGGTCGGCACGGCCGAGGAGATCCTGAACGAGCCCGCCACCGATTACGTCTCCCAGTTCGTTGCAGATGTGGACCGCGCCCGAGTACTCACCGCTGGCGCCGTGATGGAGCGGCCCGTGGCTGTGATCGGTCCTGGTACGGGCCCGAAGGCGGCGCACCGGCTGATGCGGGAGCACCAGACGTCGGCGCTGCTGGTGGTCAGTAGGGACCGCCGCGTGCAGGGAGTGGTCTGGGAAGACGACGTGGCCGTTGCCGTTCGGCAGGGCACCGAGACGTTGCCGCTCCAACGTGACGGCGTGGCGCAGGTGGGCGTTGACGACCCACTCGCTGAACTGTTCCAGCACGCGGCCGCCACCCGTGCGCCGCTGGCTGTGGTGAATGACGCCGGCGTGCTGCAGGGAGTTCTTCCGCGCGTCACGCTGCTCAGCGCGCTTGCGATTCCCGAGACCGACACCGAACCGGACACGGAACCGTCCGACGACGGACCCGATCCTGCACTCGAGACGGCTATGGGAGGCCCCCGATGAGCTCCATGCCGCACGTTCCGCTCGGTGAGTTCGCCGATTCCGCGGTCGACTGGGTCAGACTGAACCTCCCCGGTCTCCTGGACGGCATCAGCGACACATTCAATTCGCTTTCTGAAGGTCTCACCGACGTCCTGATGATGCTCCCGTCGCTCGTGATGGTCGTGCTCTTCGCGCTGCTAGCGGCATGGGTGCGGTCGGTGAAGTTCGCTGTTTTCGTCCTGCTCAGTATGGCTCTGATCGTCAGCATGGAGCTCTGGGAACCGGCGATGCAGACGCTGGCCATGGTGATTGTGGCGACGATTGTGGCGATCATCATTGCCATCCCGGTGGGGATCCTCGCTGCCCGGAACGACACGGTCAGCGCTGTGGTGCGGCCCGTGCTCGACTTCATGCAGACGATGCCCGCACTGGTGTACCTGGTGCCCGTGGTGATCTTCTTCAGCATCGGGTTCGCCCCTGGTGTGGTCGCGACGATCGTCTTCGCCATGGCGCCGGGAGTGCGACTCACCGAACTGGGCATCCGGCAGGTCGACTCCGAGACGGTCGAAGCCGGCCACGCGTTCGGTGGAACCTCGAGCCAGATCCTGCGCGGTATCCAACTGCCCCTTGGATTGCCGACCATCATGGCCGGCGTCAATCAGGTAATCATGCTGGGGCTGTCCATGGCCGTGATGGCCGGTTTCGTTGGCGCCCCCGGACTAGGAAAGATCGTGACCTCTGCGCTGGCAACGGTGGACGTCGCGCTCGGGTTTGAAGCTGGACTGGCCATCGTATTCCTCGCCATCTTCCTGGACCGCCTGACCGGCGCCATCGGTCAACCGACCGAGGGATCTCTGAGCGCCGCGTGGCGTCGCCGACAGACGGCGAAGGCTGAATTAGCAGCAGCGAAGTCGTATCGGCCAGCCCCTGGGGCCGGAGTGTGACGGGCTAACGCCACCGTTGAGATCGAAACCGAGTACTTGTAGTCGAAACCAAGGAGATCACATGCGAAACTCACTACTAGGTCGTGGCCGGGTCACGGCAGTCGTCGCGACCGCGGCCGTTGGCCTCTCGCTCGCCGCGTGCGGTGATAGCGGTGACAGCGACGGCGGCACGACAGGCGGCAGCGGTGAAGACACCGGTGACGACCTCGGCACCATCACCCTCGGCTATATCCCGTCGTGGACTGACGGTCTGAGCACGGCCTACCTGCTCGAGAACAAGCTCGAAGAGGCCGGCTATACGGTCGAGCACGAAGAGCTGAACGAGGCCGGCGTGCTCTACACCGCGCTCGCCCAGGGTGACGTAGACATCTACCCATCCGCGTGGCCCGAAGTCACGCACGCCACCTATATGGAGGAGTACGGCGACAGCATTGAGGATCTCGGCGCCTACTACCCCAACGCCAAGCTGACCTGGGCGGTGCCGGAGTACAGCGAGATCACCTCGATTGCCGACCTGCCCGACTACGTTGATGAACTCGACGGTCAGATTGTCGGGATTGAGCCCGGGGCCGGCCTGACTGAGGCCAGTCAGGACAGCGTCATCCCAACCTACGGTCTGGACGAGGCAGGCTTCTCCCTGTCTACCTCCTCCACGTCGGCCATGATCGCCGAACTCGACAGTGCTATCCAGGCCGAAGAGGAGATCGTCGTCACCTTGTGGCGTCCGTTCTGGGCGAACGCCGAGTACGGCGTCCGCGACCTGGAGGACCCGGAAGGTGCACTCGGTGAAGCCGAGGCGCTGCACTTCCTCGCCACCGAGGGCTTCTCCGAGGAGCACCCGGAGGTCGCCGAGTGGATCGGCGGCATCGAGCTTGACGACGCGCAGTACGGCGCGCTCGAGGACTCCGTGGTGAACGTCCACGAGGGCGAGCCGGCCGCGGGCGTCTCCGCGTGGCTTGAGGAGTACCCGGACCTGGTGGGTACCCCCGGAGAGTGATCTCCACCTGAACCACGCGCTGGGCCGGTCAACCATTTCGGTTGGCCGGCCCAGCGTCGTTCTGCCGTACCCCTGTCTGCGCGGCGAACCCAGGGTTGACCGTGGCGACTGGAATACGTCACCGTGCGCGGAATGCTGTCCCAGCTCGACGCATAGCCGTCGACGTAGTCAGCTTCCGGGAGTGCGCGGCCTCCTCAGCCGCTGACAAGATCCATCCGAAGGAACTCGGTGATGTGCAAGAACCGCGGCGGGCGGGACGCATCCGCCGGCAGCGCCCTGAACGCCTCGTCCTCGTCGACCAGCCGCGGGGCACCGAGCCCCATCTCCTTGCCGTCGATCTGCAGCCGAGCAGTCCCGGCCGCCCGAACGTTGCGCACCCAGTCCGCACCCGATCCATACACCAGGACGAAGAGGTAGCCGCCGTCCACCTCGAAGGCGTCCAGAGGTGTGCGGTACGTCGTTCCGGAGCTGCGACCGGTGTGGATCAGCACCGGCCACTTTCCGCTCTCGACGGCGCGTCGATTGAACACACGCTTGTTGATGTGACCCCACCACAGCGGCATCGGCATGAGCGTCTCCTTCGTCTGAGCGCCGGACCTGGCGCAACGTGGTGGCGGGATAGAACCTTCGCTACCTAGGCGCCAGGACTACGCGCCTTACGTAGTAAGTTTGTCGCGTCGGGAGAGGGGCTGTCAACAGGCGAGCGCTAGGCGACCCGGGTCGGAGGACCGTGATGGGGACTTCGTCGGTGGCAAACATTCGTGTTTGTTACCGTCTTCCCATGTCCGTCTCCCAGCTCTCAGCGAGCGCGCAGAACTATCTCAAGGCGATCTGGGCGCTCCAGGAGTGGTCCGACGAACCGACCACGCCGTCGAGCATTGCCGCACGTGCAGGCGTGAAGCTGTCCACCGTCTCCGATGCCGTCCGCAAGCTCACCGACCAGGGCCTGCTGGAGCACGCACCGTACGGGGCGATCACGCTCACTGCGCAGGGCCGCACGCACGCGTTGGCGATGGTGCGCCGGCACCGCTTGATCGAGTCCTTCCTCGTTCAGGTGCTCGGCTACACCTGGGACCAGGTGCACGATGAGGCCGAAACGCTCGAGCACGCCGTCTCGGACTTCATGGTGGAACGTATCGATGCTCACCTGGGCCACCCCGCGCGGGACCCCCACGGTGATCCCATCCCCACTGCGGACGGCACGATCGAGATGCCGGACGCCGTCGCCCTGTCTTCGGTGGAACCGGGCGCTCGAGTGCAGGTGGAGCGGATCTCGGACGACGACCCGGCGCTGCTGCAGTTCTTCGCCGAGCACACGGTGGGCGTGGGCTCCGTGCTTGAACTGCGCCCCGGTCCGCCCTACTCGGACTCGATCGATGTGCTCCTGCCCGACGGCGAACGCGCGGTTCCGTTGGGACGGTCCGCTACAGACGCCGTCTGGGTCACGCCCGCACGCTGAGGCGTTCCTGCCCGCGCTGACGACGTTCGCTGTGCCGGCGGCGCTCGCGCCACTTCACCACAGCCAGCACGGCAGCGAAGATCGCCCCGTAGAAGACGGCCATCCCGGCGCTGGTGGCGGCGTCGAGTACGTACGCGATGCCGAAGCCGCCCGCGGCCCCGCCAGCGGCGATGACTGCGGTGAGCCCGAGCAGCACCGGTAGGCGGCGACTCAGCAAATGAGCCGTCGCGGGCGGGATGATCACCAACGCCAGCACCAGGATCGCACCGGCCGCATGGAATGCGGCAGTGACGGTGAGCGAGACGGTGAACATGAACGCGGTGTTGATCCAGCCGGTGCGGATCCCGAGCGCGGCGGCGAACTGCGGATCGAAGGTGGTTGCCTTCAGCTGCGGATACAGGGCGGCGATGAAGGCGGCATTGCCTGCCAGCACCGCGAGCATCACATAGAGATAGGTGGGCCCGAGCGAGAGGCCGCCGATGATCAGGTGCTCGAACGCGGCCAGGTTGAGGTCGCCGACGAGCACGGCGTGGGTGTCTAGGTGCACATTTGCGAAGTTCAGCGTCACCATGATCACGCCCACACTGAACAGGGCCGGGAAGACCAGGCCCTGCGGCGCATCCCCGGTGAGCAGGCCCGTGCGGCCGAGCCACTCCGCTCCTCCCGCCACGAGCAGCCCCGCGAGCGCGGCCCCAACGATCAGCAGCGGGGAATCGAGGTTCTGGGTGAGCGCATACCCCACCACGATCCCGGGCAGTACGGCATGGCCGATCGCGTCCACCAGCATGGAGCTGCGCCGAAGCACCACGAACACCCCGGGCAGCCCGCAGGCGACGGCGGTCACCACCGCGAGCAAGAGCACCCCGACCGCGAAGCTCATCCGGCACCTGCTTCGGTGAGCAGTTCCCGCCGCAGCGCCGCTCGGGCGCGACGTTGCGCCAGAGAGCGCATCAGCACGCTGCGCCGCGGAGCGACGAGGATCGAGACCAGGAAGATCGCGAACAGAGTGAGCACGATCAAGGGCCCGGTCGGCACGTTCCCGAGCGCGATCGACAGATACGCCCCGAACCCGCTACCGATGGCACCGATCGCCGCGGACAGGCACACCATGCCCGGCAGGGTCCGGGTCCATTGCCGCGCGGCCGCTGGGGGCGTGATCACGAATGCGACCATCAACACCAAGCCGACCGCCTTGACTCCGACCACGGTGGCGATCACGATGGTGGTGAACATCAGGGTGTCGATCACCGGCGCACGGAAGCCGAGCACACTCGCATGGTCCGGATCGAATGTCCGCAGCGCGAACTCCTTCCAGAACACCACCATCAGCGTCAGTGCGATCACGCCCACACCTCCGCTCGTGATCAGGTCGGCGAAGGTGATCACGGAGGCGTTGCCGAACAGGTAGTCCTGGATGCCGCCCTTGCCCGGATAGGTCCCGTTCGCGATCACCCGCAGCAGCAACATCCCGATCCCGAAGAACACCGTCAGCGAGATGGCCATCGCGGTGTCGATCCGGATCTTCGTGGTGCGGGCGATGCCGTTCGCGCCAAGCACCGCGAGAGTGCCCACCACGACTGCGCCGATGATCAGTCCGATCATGTTCCGCCCATCCGCGCCCAGCACGACGACGGAGGCCAAGAAGGCCACGAGGGTTCCGGGGAGTGCGGCGTGCGAGATCACATCGCTGATCAGGGATTGCTTGCGTAGGTAAGCGAAGGAGCCCAAAGCGCCCGCCACCAACCCGATGATCGCCGTGCCGGCGAACACCATCCGGTAGGTGTGGTCGCCGAAGAACTCCAGCAGGCTCATGAGATCAGTTCGGTGAAGGCCTCGCCCGTCCCGCTCACCTCGTAGGCGATCCGGACGTTCTCCCGGGTGAACGACTCTTCGGCCGGTCCGGAGGCCACCACCCGCTGGTTCAGCAGGGTGACGTGATCGCAGTAGTCGCGCACCGTCGCCAGGTCGTGATGGACGAGCACCACGGTGCGGCCCTGCTCCCGCAGTGAGTGCAGCACCGCCACGATCGCATGTTGGCTTCGCGCATCCACCCCCTGGAACGGCTCGTCCATGAGGAGCAGGTCGGGTGCCTGCACCAGGGTGCGGGCCAGGAAGGTGCGTTGGCGCTGCCCACCGGAGAGTTCACCGATCTGCCGCTCGGCGAGCTCGGCGATCCCGGCCTGCTCGAGCGCCGCGAAGGCCTGGTCACGTTCGGCGGCCCCCGGGCGGCGTAGCCAACCGAGCCGGCCATAGGTGCCCATCGTGACCACGTCCAGCACCGTCGTCGGGAAATCCCAGTCCACGCTGGTGGACTGGGGCATATAGCCCACCCGGCGGCGCACGCGCGCCAGCGGCCGGTCGAAGAACTCCGCCGTGCCAGTCAACGGGCGGACCAGGCCGAGCATCGCCTTGATCAGCGTGGACTTCCCCGCCCCGTTCGGGCCCACGATGCCCATCACCACTCCGGCTGGAACCTCCAGATCCACGTTGCGCAGCACGGGTTCTGCCCCGTAGGCCACGCTCAGCCCACGGGTGCGGCATGCCGTCGGCAGGTCACTCACTGGTCCTCCACGAGCGCGTCGGCCACGGCGCGGGCGTTGTGGGTGAACACCTCCAGATAGGTGTCCACATCCTCGTCGGCGCCGAGGGAGTCGGCGTAGAGCTCTGCACCGGAGATCTGGACCTGCCAGCCACGGGACGCCGTGGCCTCTTGCAGGCTGGTGATCGCCTGGGGATTGGCCTGGTTGTCCTGGAAGATCACCGGCACCTGGTTCTCGACGATCAGATCTGCCAGCTCGCTGAGCTCCTCGGGACTGAGCTGCGCCGTGGTGGAGATGAAGTCGGTCGCACGCACGTCCAGGTCATACACGTGCCCGAAGTAGGCGAACGCGTCATGTCCGGTGATCAGGATGCGCGGCTCGGGAACGCCGGCCAAGAGATCTTCCACCTCCGTGGCGGCCGCCTCGATCTGGCCTGCGTACTCCTCGGCGTTGCCCTGGTACTCCTGGGCATGGTCGGGGTCGAGTTCGGCAAGCTTGTCGGCCACGTAGCCGACCACCAGGATCCAGGCGTCCGGACTGTTCCAGACGTGCGGATCGTGCAGCGCGTTCCCGTCGGCGTCGGTGTCCGGCCACGCGAGCAGCAGGTCCTCCGGGAGGAGGTCCCCGACGGCAAGCTGCCGCTCGCCAAGGCTGCTCAGTTGGTCGATCATCTGCGCTTCCAGGTGCAGACCGTTCCAGAACACGACATCGGCGGACTGGATCGTCTGGATGTCCCGGGTGGACGGCTGATAGGTGTGCGGATCCCCGCCCGGTCCGACCATCGTGGTCACCTCGGCCTCAGGGGCGATGTTCGCGACGGCGTCCGCCAGGTAGCCGGTGGTGGCATAGACGGTCAGAGGATCGTTCTCCCGGTCCGAACCAGCGGCTGTCCCGCAGCCCGTGAGGGCGAGAACAAGGGTGGCACCGGCGACGACGAGCCCCATGGGAGTTCCCAGCTGGGCCGTGGCGATCGGCATCAGATACCCTCCTCGGCGGTGTGAAGACGAAACTTCGGCGTATCGAAGTTATAACCTGGCTCCGCCTCACTCCGCAAGTGCACCTCGCCGTCGATGCCGGTGCAGGTGTGCGCCATGATGGATCTCAGGTGTTCACAGTGAAGGAGATCCTCGGATGCGAACGGTGATTCTCGGCGGCACGGGCGCGTTCGCCTCCCGTGTAACACAAGCCTGCCTCGAACGCGGCGATGAGGTCATGGTTCTCACGCGCGGCCAGCGACAGCTCGCGGAACGGGCGGCGGATGCCGATCGACTGACCTTCCTGCGCGCCGACCGCCAGAATCTGCAGGCCTACGAGGGCGAATTGAAGGCGTTCGCTCCAGAGGCCGTCATGGACGCCATCTGCTTCACGCCCGCCCATGCCCGCCAGTTGGTCGACCTGTTCGGAGCCGCACGGCGTGTGGTCATGATCAGCTCGGTCGATGTCTACGGCGCTGACATCGGCGCGGCCCCGGTCTCCGAGACCCGCCCGCCCGCACCCGCCTCTGACTACGCCGCGGGCAAAGCCGAGGCCGAACGGACCGTCCTGGATGGTCTCGGGCCCCGGGCAACGGTGATCCGGCCGAGTCACATGCTCGGCCGCGGTTACGGCACCGCGGGTTTGTGGGGTCGCACGGAACACGTCGTCGCCCGGCTGCGCGCCGGGCTGCCGATCGCCCTGATCGACGGCGGCCGTGGGGTGACCACACCGGTACACGCCGTCGATGTGGCCGCCTGGGTCCTGGCCACGATGGACAACCCGGCGGCCGACGGCGAGGTGTTCAACGCCGTCGGAGCGCAGATCACCACGCAATGGCACTACTTCGCGACGATCGCCGACCTGCTCGGCGTTCCCCTGCGCACAGTCTCCGTTCCCGGCGCGGTGATCGCGCAGGCGGGGATCGCGAACCCGTTCCGGTTTCACCGGCCCTACAGCTGCGCGAAGGCTGTGCGGGTTCTCGGTCACGAACCGTCGGCCACGCTGGCGTCGATGCTCGCCGAGACGATCCAGGCGATGCCGCACGTCCTGGGCGCGCCGCAGACGCCGCCGGAGCTGACGGCGGCGAGCCTCGCTGAGGATCGGATCGTCGAAATGGCCGACCGGCACACCGAGGACCTCCTCAGTGCACTCACCCGCCTGCGCTGATCGCGTTGGCCTCTCGGCTACACCCGCGGGAGAGGGGCGCTCCCACTCTCCCGCGGGGAGATCACACCTGCCGGGCGCGGACCGTCAGCACGGTTCCGAGTAGCAGCAGGACGCCGATGGCCAGGGCGGCAGCGGCTGGCGCGATGCCGGTGGCGGGGAGGTCGTCACCGTCGGAATGTGCCGGCGGGCCGGCCGGGTTGGTGGGTGCTTCGGAGACCACGAGGCTCACCGCGCTGCTCGAGGCGGCCAGATCGTCGGTCCCTGCGAAGGTGGCCACCAGGTCCACGGTGCCCACCTCGAACGGCGTGATCTCGCACTCCGCGCGCCCGTCGGCATCAGTGACGCCGGTGCAGGTCTGGTCGCCGAGGGTGAAAGCGACCTCCTGCCCGGACAAGTCGACATCCGCGGCGTCGCCACCACCGATGATCTCCGTGGGCACCCCGAACCGGGCCCGGTCACCGGTGGGTGCGCCCTCCCCGGTCGGAGCGGTGAGCAGCACGCTGACCGTGACCGGCTCGCCCTCGGTGGCCTCATCCGGACCCAGGGCCGCGAGCGTCGTGGCGGTCTTGTCCACGTCGGCAGTCGTGGCGGCCGAGGACGGCAGGTAGTCATCGGTGCCGGAGAACTCGGCGCCGTACTCCTGCTCACCTGCGGTCAGGGGTGTGACCTCACAGGTCGCCGTCCAGCCTTCGTCGGTCTCGGTGAGCGCGACCTCGGCACACTCCGCGATTGGCTCACCACCGGCGGTGAAGGTGACCGTACCCGCGCCGTCGGTCGGGCTGACCGTGGCGGAAAGCGTCACCGGTGCCGGGAAGGCGCCCGCTGGGCTCGCGGTGAGAGTCGTCGCGGTCGCTGCGGGCAGCACCTCGACACCGGCGGAGGCGGAGGAGGACTCGAAGTCATCCGTCCCGGCGTAGGCGACCTGGACGTCACCGGACTGGGCGACGGCGACGGCGTCGAACGCGCACGTGGCCACGCCATCGGCGTCGGTGGTGGCGAGGCACTCCTCACCGGACCAGGTGAAGGTGAGCGCAGCGCCTGCTAGCACGGCTCCGTCGACCGCGTTGATGAGGGTGCCCGTGAGGGTCACCTGCTCACCCACGGTGACCGTCTCGGGCGCCTCGAGCGCCAGGGCGGTCGGTGCGGGCGCCACCGTGACCTGCGTCGAGCCTTCGGAGGGCTCGTAGTCGGCAGTCCCGGAGTAGGACGCGGTCACCATGCTCTCGCCGACAGGCAGTGTCGCTGTCGTGCACTCGGCCGCCCACGTGCCCTCGACGTCGGCCAGCGCGATCTCCTCGCAGCCATCGATCACCTCCTCACCGGCGGTGAAGGTGACGGTGCCGGCGCCGACGGTCGGCGCGACCTGGGCGGTGAAGGTCAGCGGTTCGGTGAACTCGCCGGCGTCCGGGCCGGTGACCTCGGTCGTGGTGGGGGCGGCCGCGATGGTCACCGGCTCGGAGGTCTGCGCCGGGGTGATGTCGGTCGTTCCCGCGAAGGAGACGGAGACGGGAGAGGTCTGGGCCGCCGTCGGGGTGAACGTGCACTCGGCGCTGCCGGGGGAGATCGTCGTACCCGTGCACGTCTCCCCGTCGAAGGTGAACGTGACCTCAAAGCCCTCCAGGGCGGGTGCGAGACCACCGAATGCAGCGTCGAAGTCCGCGGAAGCGACAAGCGGCTCGCCGACCACGCCGGTGACATCGCCGGTGTAGGTGAGGGTGGCGGGGGCGCGGAGCACCTCAACCGTCGCGGTGTCGGAGGAGGTGAGGTAATTCGAGGTGCCGCTGTAGGTGGCGACGATCTCGTTCTCGCCGACCGGCAGGGTGGCCGTGGTGCACTCGGCCGTCCAGGCACCCTCGACGTCGGCCAGCGCGATCTCCTCGCAGCCCTCGATGGCGTCCGCACCCGCGGTGAAGGTCACGGTGCCCTCGCCGTCGGTCGGGCTCACGGTCGCGGTGAGGCTCGCCATGCCTCCGACGACGATCTCCTCGGTACCGGTGAGGGTGGTGGTCGTCGAGGCGGTGCCGACCTGCAACTCCTCGGTGACCGAGTTCGGCAGGTAGTAACCGGTGCCTTCGTGGGAGATCTCGACCGATACCGCGCCGGCGGACGGCACCGTCAGTTCGCACGTGGCGAGGCCGTCGTCGCCGGTGAGGGCGGTGCAGTCCGCAGCGGAACTGCCTGCGAGGGTGAAGGAGACCTCGATCCCCTCGAGGGGATCGGCGTCGCTGGTGAGTAGTGCGCTGACCGCCAGGGGTTCACCGACGGTGCCGCTCTGCGGACCGGTGAATTCGAGGGTGGTGGTGCGGCGCAGGGCCTCGATCGCGATCGTGTCCGAGGAACTGTCGAAGGTGGCGTCACCGGAGTAGGTGGCAGTGACGTCGTGCTCGCCGACGTCGAAGGCGGCAGAGCAGTTGGCTGTGCCATCGCTGAGGACCACCGACCCGCAGCCGGGGAGGGCACCCTCGTCCGTGGCGAACGCCACGGTGCCGGTGGCGCCGTCAGGCACCGTGGCGGTGAACATGACCGACTCGCCCCAGACGGGGGTGTCGTCGTCGACGGTGAGCGTGGTGGTGCTGAGCGCCCGAACCACGTCGACAGTGTGCGGTGAGCTGGTCGATGCCTGGTAGAGGCCGGCGCCGTTGTAGTCGGCGACGTAGGTGTGCTCTCCGGGCAGTGGCGTCGAGGGGGTGCAGATGGCCGTGCCGCCAGTCACGTGGACGGCGCCGCAGCCGCTCACGGTCTGCCCGCCCTCGCGGAAGGTGACGGTGCCGCTGCCGGGCGCTGGCGACACCGTGGCCTCCAGCACCACCGGGCTGCCATAGCGGGTTGAGGCCGGGCCAGTGAGTGCGATGGTGGTGCTGATCTCTGCCGGTGTCACGGTGACCGTGGCGGTGACCGGGGAGGTGCCGCTGATGCACGCGGCCCCGTCGATGCTCAGGCAGTAGGAGAAGGAGTCCGGGCCGGCGTAGCCGGAGTCAGGGGTGTAGGTGAAGGCACCGCTGTTGGTGATGTCCAGGCTGCCGTTTGCGGGCGAAGCCGTCACCAGACCGACATAACTGATCCCGCCGGACGCGGCCGGATAGAGCGTGCCGTCATAGGAGGCGTCCTGCTCGACGGAGAAGGACTGGTCGCTCAGCGCCGGGTAGACGGCGACTGAGCCGGTGACGGGTGCGCTCTTGCACCCGCCCTGCCCGGTCAGCACGCAGTAGACGAACGTTGCCCGGCCAGTGAATTCTGCGTCGGGCGTGAAGGTGAACGAACCGTCCGCTGACCAGTTCAGGGAGCCGCCCGTGGTGGCGAAGACCGCCAGGGGTTCATCCGTGATGTTGCCGGAGTCCAGGAGGAGGCCCTCGGAGGCCGGCACGCTCAGCGCCTGACCTTCGAGCGTCTGGTAGGACTGCGAGTACAGGTACGGCTGGCCGACGTAGAGGTAGGCCCGCTCCGTGTTCGACACGCACGTGCCACCGGCAGCGAGACAGTACGAGAAGTACTGCTCACCCGCCGAACCCGGGCGTGGGTCGAGGGTGAACGAACCGTCCGCGTTGACGGTGAGGACCGAGTCGGGCCAGAGTTCTTCCTCGACCACCATCACCTCGTAGCCGGCCGCGGCGACGTCGTTGCTCATCACTCCCGGCGCCGGGACGTTGATCGGCGTGCTGATCGGGGAGCCATACGTGTCGCCGTACGCCACCGGAGTAGCCGCCTGCGCGGGAGCCGCAATCGCGACCACCCCCACCAGGACGAGGAACGCGACGACGGCGCTGGAGATGATGCGCGTGAACGACGCGCCGGCGCGCGCAGGCGCGGTGCTGACAGACATGAGACCCCCGGGTCACGATGCAGCCCAGTCGCCACACCCGGGTTATGTCTATCGGGTTCTTGTACGCACCCACAACGACCGGATGTAACGATCAGGTCACGGTGCCCTGTTGCTGTCTGAGGAAGGTCTACCCGCGCGGGATATTCCGCAAGTTCGACCGTGCCATCGACACCGCCTCTCCGGCTCCGCCGTTCAGCACGATCTTGCTGAGCGCCGTCGCGAACCCGAACACCTGATCCTTCGTGATCTTGGGCGGGATCGACAGGGCGTTCGGGTCGGTCACCACGTCCACCAGCGAGGGGCCGCGGTGGGTCAGCGCCGTCTCGAAGGCACTGCGCAACTCGGCCGGGTCGTCCACCCGCTGCGTCTGCAGCCCCATCGCCGCACCGATCGCGGCGTAGTCCACCTCGGGCACGTCGACGCCGTGGTCGGGCAGCTTGTCCACGAGCATCTCCAGTTTGACCATCCCCAGCGTGGAGTTGTTGAACACCACCACCGTGATCGGCAGCTCATACATCACCGCGGTGAGCAGATCACCGAGCAGCATCGACAGGCCACCGTCGCCGGCCACGGCGATCACCTGGCGTTCCGGGAAGGCGAGCTGGGCGCCGAGCGCCTGGGGCATCGCGTTCGCCATTGACCCGTGCTTGAACGAGCCGATCAGGTCACGGCGCCCGTTCGGGTTGATGTACCGCGCCGTCCACACGTTCCCCATCCCGGTATCCGCGGTGATGATCGCGTCCTCGGCGGCCACCTGATCCAGGATGGAGGCGGCGTACTCGGGATGAATCGGCCGCAGGTGCTCGACGTCCTTGGTGTACGCACCCACGGACTTGTTCATCAGCCGGTCGTGCTTGTCGAGCATCTTGTCCAGGAAGCGGCGGCTCTTCTTGGTCGCGATCTTGGGTAGCAGCGCCTCAAGTGTGGCGGTCACGTCCCCGTGCACCGGGATCTGGACCTCGGTGCGACGTCCGATCACGGCCGCGTCGCGATCCACCTGCGCGGTGCGCACATCCGGGAGGAACTGGTCATAGGGGAAATCGGTACCGAGCAGCACGATCAGATCGGCGTCCGCCAACCCGGCGGCTGCGGCACCGTACCCGAGCAGGCCCGTCATCCCGACGTCGTAGGGATTGTCGTACTGGATCAGATCCTTCCCGCGCAGCGAGTGCCCGACGGGGGCCTTGACCTTCTCGGCGAGGTCCACCACCAATTCGTGCGCGCCCTTCGCGCCGTAGCCGACGAACAGTGCCACGTTCTTCGCGTCATCGATCGCCTCGGCGAGGGCCTGCAGGGAGGCGGCATCCGGCGTCAGGATGCCGTGCCGCACCGGCGTATAGGTCGGGGCCTGAGCTGTGGCCTCTTCGTCGGCCACGTCACCTGGCAGGGTCACGACGGCGACCCCTCGCTTGGCCAGGGCGTGCGAGATGGCTGCGTGCACCACCCGGGGCGCCTGGTCGGTGGTGCTGACGAGTTCGGAGTAGACCGAACACTCGGTGAACAGCCGGTCCGGGTGGGTCTCCTGGAAGTAACCCTGCCCGATCTGCGCGGACGGGATGTGACTGGCGATCGCGAGCACAGGCGCGCCAGTGCGGTTCGCGTCATAGAGGCCGTTGATCAGGTGCAAGTTTCCCGGCCCGCACGAGCCGGCGCACACGGCGAGCTCTCCGGTGAGCTGGGCATCGGCCGCGGCGGCGAACGCGGCGCTCTCTTCGTGCCGGACGTGGATCCAGTCGATCCCACCCTCGGCGGAACCGCCGGTGCGGCGCACCGCATCGACCACCGGATTCAAGCTGTCTCCGACGATGCCGTAGATGCGGCGCACTCCTGCGGCCTGGAGCTGACTGACGAGCTGTTCGGCGACGTTCATCTCTCGACGCTAACCCGGCAGTGGCGGGCTCGCCGCTCAGGCGTCGCGCTCGCCTGCTTCCAGGGTGAGGCGATACACATCCCCGCGATAGAGCGAGGTGGTGTACTCCACATGGTCGCCGTGCTGATCGTGCCCCACCGTCGTGGTGAGTAGGCACGGCACGTCCTGGCCGATCGAGAGGTGCTCGGCGCTGGTGGCATCGACCAGAGTAGCGGCCACCTCGAACCGTGCCCGCCGGATCTGTGTGCGGTACTTCGTGCGCAGCAGGGCATACAACGATGCCTCGAGGTCATGGCCGAGGAACCCGGGAAAGCGATCGGCGGCCAGTCGGGTGTGCTCCACGCACAGCGGCACGTCGTCCCCGTACCGGACCCGGCGGATGTGCAGCACCGAGTCCTGGGTACCCAGGTCCAGTTCCCGTCGCTCGGCGTCGGTCGCGGCGGTGATCGATGCTTCGAGGAGCCGGCTCGAGGGGACTCGACCGGCCGCTCGCATCGTCTCACTGAAGGAGGTAGAGGTCAGTGCCTTGCGCATGGTCGGCTCACGGACGAAGGTGCCCCGGCCCGGGATTCCCTCGATGCGTCCGCCCTCGGTGAGAATCTGCAGAGCGCGGCGCACGGTCATCGCCGAGACCCCGTAGCTGGCCGCGAGTTCCTGCTCACTCGGGATCCGGTCGCCCGCCTGCTTGGCATCGATCATCGTGGACAGATCACGCGCGATCGCGTCGTACTTCTTCACTGATCCTCCCTGCTGCCACGGTTCGGGAGGTCGTCGGCCCCCGCAACGACGCGCCATGCCGAGCGGGCGGCGCCGATCAACGGAGCGTTGCCACCTAACGTGGACAGCCGTACCGGGATGTCCCGCAGGGGAGCAACCAGCTCCGTGCGCAGAGTCTCGCAGACGGCGTCCCACCACACCGCCGAAGCCCCCGCCACACCCCCGCCGAGCACCACCACGTGCGGGTCGACCACGGTGACCACCCCAGCGATCGCCTGCCCGAGCGCGGTGCCCGCGCGGCGAACCACCGCAACAGCGTTCTCGTTCCCGGCATCGGCCAACCGGAGCACCTCAGGGGTCCCCGCGGGCCGGCCCGGATCCTGGAACCGAAACTGCTCGGCGATAGCCGGGCCGCACGCCACCGCCTCCAGATGCCCCACTCGTCCGCACGGGCAGCGGAGCTCGCCCGCTCCGGCGGACGGCATGTGCCCCATCTCGCCTGCTGCATGATGGGCGCCGCCCAGTACCTGACCGTCGAACACTACGGCGCCACCGACACCGGTGCCGATTGCCACCACGAGCGCGCTGGGCACGCCGGCTGCTGCCCCGGCCCACGCCTCACCGATCGCATGGGCACGGGCGTCGTTCAGCACGGTGACGGCGACGCCGAGGTCCTGAGTCAACCTCGCCTTCACGGGAGTCCCCGGCCATCCGGGGAAGGTCTCGTTCGCCCCGGCGATCACACCGGAGCCGGTGTCGACCATCCCAGCCGTGGCGATTCCGACGGCACCCGGTGCGCCCCACCCATCGCGTGCAGCCTCGTGCCGGACGTCAGCGACGAGCCTGCGCACGCCATCGAGTACGGCATCGGGGCCGGCGGCTGCCCGGGTGGGGGCGGTGTGCAACCGACCGAGCCGACCATCAGGACCGACCACTGCGGCGGCCGTCTTCGTACCGCCGATGTCGACGCCGATGACCGAACTCACCTGCGACATTCTGCCCATCCCTTGCCCTCGCGGTTCACTCGCCGGTCAGCGAGGACTGCTCGCCATAGTGGTCATCGTCCTGCCAACACCCTAGGGTATATAGATAACCCTATGGTGATTGGTCAGCGAGCGCGATGCCGCTGACCCTGTGAGACGGAGTGATTGACGATGGTGCACCGCAGGCAGGTCGGTACGGACGACCGGCGGGCATCCGTTCCTGTGTGGGAGCGGTTGCGGGGCGAACTGATCGTCTCCTGTCAGGCCTACCCTGGCGAACCGATGCGGGATCCCCGCACGACGACGCAGGTGGCGTTGTCCGTGGTGGCCGGCGGTGCCGCCGGGCTCCGGCTGCAAGGGACCGACGACATCCGGTCGGTGGCCGGGCAGGTGGACGTGCCGATCATCGGCCTGTGGAAGGACGGCACTGAGGGGGTGTTCATCACCCCCACGCTGCGGCACGCACTCGCCGTGGCCGAGGCTGGGGCGCAGGTGGTCGCCTTGGATGGCACCCGTCGGCCACGGCCGGACGGGCGCACCCTTGCCGAGACCATCACCGAGTTGCGGGCGGAGACCGGCGTACTGGTGATGGCCGACTGCGGATCGGTCGCCGATGCGGTGGCAGCCCAGGATGCGGGCGCGGACCTCGTGAGCACGACCCTGTCCGGCTACAGCGGTGAGCGGCCGAGGTGCGAGGGCCCGGACCTGGAGCTGGTGACGGAGATCGTCGAAAAGGTGCGCATTCCGGTGGTGGCAGAGGGGCGAGTACGGACCCCGCAACAGGCCGCAGAAGCGCTCGAGCGTGGCGCCTTCGCCGTCTGCGTGGGAACAGCGATTACGCACCCGGCGTCCATCACCCGGTGGTTCCGGGAGACGCTCCCGACTGCTGGGGGACGGTAGCGCCCCTCGGCCGGCCGCGGCGCCCGGTGGCGCCGGCGGCGAACGCAGCGATCACGAGCAACGCGATCACGATCATCATCGCCAGCCGGAGTCCGACCTCCTCACCGACGAACCCCAGCAGCGGCGGACCGACGAGGAAGGCCAGGTAGCCGCACGTTGCCACGGCACTGACCCGCTCGGACGCACGATCCGGATCGTCTCCGGCCGCCGAGATCGCCACCGGGAAGCCGAGCGAGGCTCCCAGCCCCCACAGCACCACCGCCACCCCGGCGATTACCGCACTGGGGGAGAACACCACCACGGCGATCCCCACGATCGCGCACACTGCACTCAGGCGCAGCACCACGGGTCGCCCGAAGCGTTCCACCACGGGGCCGCCCAGGAAGCGGCCCACGGTCATCGCGGCAGCGAACCCGGCGAAAACGAGCGAACCGCTCGTGGCAGAGACGTCGTGACCGTCCACCATGAGCAGCGGCAACCAGTCATTGGCGGAGCCCTCGGCGAACGCCATCGCCAGTACGACCACCCCGATCAGGACCAGCCGGCGGTCACGCCACACGCTGGGGCGAGGGGCCGCCGTCGGGGTGCTCGACCGGGCACGGACGGAGACCTCGATCCCGGTTCCGGCCACCACTCCCGGCAACGCCCAGAGGGTCAGGCCAGTCATCACCGCCGCGGCGAGCAACAGATGCCAGGCAGGGGAGAAGTTGATCGCGGTCAGCCCGATGCCCACGAGCGCGCCGATCACTGTGCCCAGGCTGAAGCTGCCGTGCAGGATCGGCAGCACCGGCCGGCCGAGCAGCCGCTCCAGCTCGGCACCGGAGATGTTCAGGCCGATCTCCCCGAGCCCGCCGCCGATGCCGAAGACCAGCAGGCCGGCGAAGACGACCGGCGCGGCCGACCAGAGGGCCCCGAGCCCCACCAGCGCCGTTCCGGCGATGACGCACCCCGTCCCGATGGCGATGACCGGACGGGTACCCCATCGGCGGACGAACCACCCCGAGCTGATCACGCCCGCCATCGAGCCGACGCTGAGGCCGAACAGGATCATGCCCATCTGCGCTGTGGAGGCCTCGACGGCGTCCCGGATCGCTGGCGTGCGGGTGACCCAGGAGGACAACCCGACCCCAACGATCAGGATGAGGGCAAAGAGCGAATAGCGACGACGTCGCAATGAGGGCATGGACTCGATCGTAGGAGGGTCTCGCTCGAGCGATTCGCGAGGTCCCATGCCGGAGGGCTTCCGGAGGCCCTCAACCCGCTTGCCCCACTCCCAGCCAGACGGTCAGAATCGCGCGAGGCTGCCGAATTCGTCGTTGGCCCGGACCCATTCCTCGACCATCCCGGCCCCACCATGCCCATCGCCCTCGTCGATGACGAGGCGACTGGCGGGCCAGCGTCGGTGCAGCTCCCATGCGGTGCGCACAGGTCCGCTGATGTCCCGCCGTCCGTGGATCAGCACCGCGGGGATGTGCCCGATCCGGTCCATCCGGTCCAGGAGCGGTGGCTCGGCGAAGCCGTCGTGCGCCCAGTAGTGGCTGGCGAGCACCGTGAACGCGTGCCGGAAGCCCTCGTCCTCCCAGCGCGGATCTCGCCGGAACCCGCCGGTGCCGACCGAGACGTGCACGTCCTCCCAGCGTGCCCACGCCAGTGAGGCAGCATCGCGGGTGATCGGGTCGCGCAACAGGCGTGCGTAGGCCTCCACCAGGCGCCCTTCCCGACGGCGGTATGTCGCCTCTGCCTGTTCGGCGTGGGCCGCGAAGCGGTCCCATTCCTCCGGGAAGATCATCCCCACCCCCTCGGTGATCCAGTCCACCTCGGCGCGGGAGGTCGTCGTGACGGCGAACAGCACGATCCCTCGCACCCGGCCCGGGTGCGCCTGCGCATAGGCGATGGCGAGCGTGCTGCCCCAGGACACCCCATTGACCACCCATGCCTCGATACCGAGATGCTCCCGCAGCTCGTCAAGGTCGGCGATCAGGCGGGGTGTGGTGTTCGCCTCCAGATCGTGTGCCGCCTCGTGTGCGAGCGGAGCGGACCGGCCGCACCCCCGCTGGTCCAGCCCGATGATGCGGTACCGCTCGGGGTCGAACTTCGTGACGTACCCCCGTGAGCCCAGCCCACCGCCCGGGCCGCCGTGCAGATAGAGCGCGGGGACACCGTGGGGGTTGCCCGATTCCTCCCAGTAGACGGACTGGCCGTCCGTGGCCGTGAACAGGCCGTGATCGTGCGCCGTGGTGCGCGGATACACGCGAGTCCTCCCTACCCGGCGGCGTCTGGGTCGCACGCCACCATCAGCGTCTCCCACCCGCTGTCCACGGCCGTGCCCACTGCCCCCCGCAACACGGTGTCCTCGCGAAAGGAGGAGAGCCGGCAGTCGATACCGATGGCTCCATGCGCTGCCAGTCGTTCCTGGAAAGCGGCCACCAACGCCGGGCCTGAGCGTGCGATTCCGCCCGAGATGGCCACAGTACGTAAATCAAGCCCGACGCAGAGTGGAGCCACCGCGGCAGCGAGCGGGTCGATGCCCTGCGCCAGGGCGCGCTGGGCCACGGGATCGCCGGCACCTGCCCTGCTGATCAGCGCTTCCGTCCTCAGTTCCGCGAGCTCGCCGTGCAGCGGGAGCCGGTCGGAGCGGACGACTTCTTCGAGGTGGCGCATCGTTCCGGTGGCCGGGTCCTGGACGAGGAGGGCGCCAAGCTCTCCGGCCCCGCCGTGGCGTCCGCGAAAGATCTGCCCGTCGAGCACGATTCCTGCACCCAGGCGCTGCCCCCACTGCAGGCTGAGGAAGTCCTCAGGCATGTGGGCCATGGTGCGCATCGCTCGTGCGGCCAGGTTGGCGTCATTCTCGACCGCGACGCGGCCACTCACCAAGGGTGCGAGGGCAGCAATCACCTCGGCCGCTGTCCATGCGCCGAGCCCGGGGCGCAGCTCGATCCCTCCGGAGGGCTCTTCCACGATGCCCGGGCTCGCGACGGTCGCCGCCAGCACGGCCTCCCGGGCCAAGCCGGCCTCCGCCAGTGCCTCGCCCATCATCGAACTCAGCACCGTCAGCATGTCCTCGCCCAACTGGATGGGCCGGCGATGCTCTCGCCTTGCTCGGCGTACACCGTCCAAGGTGGCGACCTCCACCACCGCACGGTGCGCACCGGCGTCTGCGCCCACCACCGCGAACCGGTCGAGGCTCACGCTGTAGCGGACAGCGGGTCGACCGGCCTTCCCGGCAGGTTCGAGCCGACGCACCCAGCCGCGACTCTCGAGTGCGGCCACGATGTGCGAGACGGTCGGCCGCGTCAGCGCGGTCATCTGCGCCAGCTCGGAGATCCGCACCGGATCGTGGGCGCGCCGCATCGCGGCAAGCACATGGCGGGTGTTGAGCACCCGGAGGCGGCCAGTCCCGCGCGCATGCTCGGCCATGTCAACAGTCACGGGCACATCCTACTAAACGAAAGATCATTTACGAATGATCCTTGCGTATGTCATGTGATTCCTGTTACACATGGCTTGTTCGCTCCCATTCCCCCGCTGCACGAGGAGACTCCCCCATGTCGCCACACCTCCAACGACGGCGCTCGCGTCCGTTCCCTTCCCGATCGCACCTCACCGGCACTGTCGCCGGTGCGCTCACTGCAGCGTTGGCCTTCGGTCTGCTCGCCGCCTCGCCGGCGACTGCGGAGGAGGGCGACGTCTTTAGTTCCACGTGGGAGCTGGAGACGGACGCGAGTGACTCCGTGGAAGACCGCGACGGTGAGGTCTTGGAGGACGTGACCTTTGCCGGTGGCAGCGCGCACTTCTCGGCGTCGGATGATTCCGAGATCCGCCTCCCGTACGAGCGCAACCTCGAACCAGGTAACGGTGAGTGGACCCTCGAGCTCACCGACATCGTTCCTGATACCCGCACTGGTTCTCACCAGGCAGTGGCCACCAGCAGGTCCAGCAACAATCAGGGCTGGGCGTTCTACATCATGCCCAACGGCGAAATGCGGTTCTGGATGCGAACTGTCGGACAAGGTCCGTGGGCCCAGTTCTCCACCGGTGTGATCGCCCAGCCCGGCACGAGCTACGACGCGACGGTGACCTATGTGCCCGGCTCGGTCACGGTCGAGATCAGCGGCGGGGCCGAGGTGACGGTGACCGACCAGGCGGGCATCCCCCTCATCAACAACGGCAACAGCCCCATCCGCCTCGGCAACGGCGACGATCACGGTGACGGCTTCTTCTACAACGGTTCGCTGGGCGAGATCACGATCTCCTCGGCGCCCCGAGTCGAGCCCTGGGCGGCGTGTGAGGCGGCCTCGGACGGATCCGCGACGGTCAGCCCCCCGGACCCCTCGGTGTTGGAGCGGCCGATCCCTGAGGACGAGATCACCCAACTCAGCCTGGAGGCGGCGCAGAACGCCAACCGCTACATCACCACCACCTACTGGGACGAGACCTTCGCAGAGGAGACCGGCGAGTACATTCCCCTCTCGCGCCGGGTCGGCAGTCCGGAGTACGCGCTGCGTGGCGTGGCAATGTCGGCGGTGAACATGGCGATCCTGGTGGCGACCGGTAGCTATGACGCAGCGGACACGGGTGTGGACGAGGCAGTCGTGCGGGAGCGGATCGTGCGACTCGTCTCCTCCGCGGCCGCCGAGCACCGCGCGAATGAGCCCCGCGGCTGGGGCCCCGAAGAATCACGGTGGCAGTCCTCGCTGTGGGCGTACTACAACGGCTTCGCTGCCTGGCTGCTCTGGGATGATTTCAGTGCGGCTCAGCAGGCCTGCGTGACCAACATGGTCACGATGGAGGCGAACGAGATGGTCGACCCGGAGTACTACCGCGACGCCAGCGGCACGATCGTGATCCCGGGCGACACGAAGGCCGAGGAGAACACCTGGCGCAGCTCGCTCTCCGGGCTCGCCGCCACCATGATGCCCACGGCGGGCAACAGCGCCCAGTGGCGCT
This sequence comes from Ruania halotolerans, assembly GCF_021049285.1. Lineage (GTDB taxonomy): Bacteria > Actinomycetota > Actinomycetes > Actinomycetales > Beutenbergiaceae > Ruania > Ruania halotolerans. Next base: position 4,178,794 of record NZ_CP088017.1, on the reverse strand, counting down.
CGGACGCGATCGACCTCGCCCTGGCCGGGTGGGCCACCCCCGAAGACGTCGAGGGGTCCGAGACCGTGAACGGGCGTGCGCTCAGTGAACTGCTCGAGGGTTCGAACGTGGAGTCTGACGGCACCGTCGAGAACCACAACCTGATGCACCCGATCTACATGCTCGCCTTCGACCAGAACGTCAACACGGCCCTGACACAGCAGTTGGCGGGGCAGTCCCCGGCAGCGGCGTTCCTGCACAACATCGACCTCACCTATGAAGCGTTCGTGGACCTGGAGTTCGACTCGCCGCCATGGCAGGCTCCAGGCGGCACCATCTACGTGCCCGGCGAGTCCACGATCTATTACCCGGACGGCAATGACTGGGGGACGACCTTCCCGCTGTACTTCGCCCAGGGTGACGTGATCGCCGATACCTACGACGTGGACGGCGACGTCAGCGCACCGGCGAGTGAGTGGGCCGTGCGCCACCTCGAGGACGCCATCGCACTGCAGGACCGGTTCGAGGACGGGCACACCTACCTCGACACGACCGAGAGCAACTACGGCCTGCGGGAGGAGCGCACGGCGCAGATCGCAGCACACACATTCCTGACCCGGTTCCTCAACGCCGAGCAGGCCTGTGTGACCGACCGCCCCTACACCAGCGACACCACCGATCCGCTGCTCGGTGAGCTCGAGCTGGTCCGTGAACTCATGGGCACCCAGGCATGGGAGGACCTTTCCGCCGATATCCGTGCGGCTATCGCCGAAGCCCTCGACCGGCTCGAAGGCGCCCGTACCAGCGGGTCCGGCGCCGTCGTCACCACGGCGCTACGTGAGCTTCAGCTTGAGCTGGCCGCTGCCGGCGAATCCGAGGTTGTCGATGAGATCCGCGGCGTGATCGCTGCTGCGCAGGAGTGCACGATCGAACTGCCGATTGCGGTGACCGCGCCCGACGAGGCCGATGCCGGTGACGAGATTCGGATCGGCCTGACCGGTGCCGAGCCGGACACTGAGTACGCGCTTCTCATCGACGGTGTGCAGCAGACGACGCTGCTCACCGGTGGTGACGGTGCGGGTGTGGCCGAGCTGGCTCTGCCGGGTGATGCGCAGGGCTCAGTCACGGTGCGCGCCGTCAGCGGTGACTCCTCGGCGGAGGCGACGATCGCGATCCGGGTACCGGACACGGAGGAGCCGACCCCGGATCCGACCGACGAGCCGACTGATGGCGGCACCCAGACCCCGGATGAGGACGGCTCATCTGACGCCGACGACCCGGGGCAGGACGGCTCTGACGATGGGTCGGGCGATCTGGCGGACACCGGTGCAACGCCGGCGGTGGCGATCCTCGCGGTGATCGCTGCGCTGGCGCTCGCGGGTGGGGCCATCCTGCTGACCGCTCGTCGTCGGGTGAACGCCGGTCGGTGACTCCCCGCCGCAACCCCGCAGGCACCCGGTCTGTTGACCAGGCGCCGGCGGGGTTCGGCCAGCGCCGTCAGGGCGAGACGCCCGCCGTGGCGAGGAAGTGAGATGTTGTGATCGGGTACGACACCCCTGTGCGCCTGCTGGTCAACGAGATCGATCCCGATCGTCCCGCCGCGCGGAGCAGACCGCTGCTGGCGGTGAGTGAACCGCAACGGCACGCGCTGGAACGGATGCGCGCATTCGCCAGGGTCCGCGGATTCGAGAGGATCGCTCCGGAGGTTGACCGAGTACTCGACGGCGATCCGCCGCCACACGGCTACGCCAGGTTCGACAGTGCGAGCCCGGCGATCCGGGTCATCGTGCTCTGGCCGCACTATGACGGTTCGCTGCCATGAGCCTTCGGCGCGACGGTTGTCTATACGTCGGTGGCGGCGCGTAGATCCGAGGCGGTCTCTGTGAGATGGCGGTCCATCGCGGCCGCCGCCGCGGCCGGGTCAGTGCGCCGCACTGCCTCGACCACCACCCGATGCTGCTGCACTACGGCCGCGTGCGCGCCGCCTCGGGCTTGGTGCCCGCGTACCGACTCGCGGAACGCCTGACCGAGAGCGTCAGCGAGCCCCTCCAGCAATTGGGCCAGGAGAGAGTTGCCACTGACGACGGCGAGCGTTCCGTGGAAGGCAACGTCCGCCGTCACGTAGTCCTCCAGCGAGGCGGTGGCCTCAGCGGAACCCGGCTGTGCAGCATCGAGGCGCTGCGCCGCGCTGCTCATCCGGCCCAGTGTGGCCTCCAGCAGGTCGATCCCGGTGCGGGTGGCGGACCGGGCGGCCGCCGAGGCACTGAGACCCTCGAGGGCGCGCCGGATTGCGAGCAGTTCCAGAAGACTGTGCGGCTCCCGGTGCATCGAGACGGAGAAGTACCCGGCCAGCACGGCGCTGCTGGGCTCTCGGACGACGGCGCGGCGCCCCTGGCTGAGTTCGATCAGGCCGCGGGCGGCGAGTGATCGCAGCGCCTCGCGCACCGTGAGCCGAGAGACGGCGAGTTGCTCGGCGAGCTCTCGCTCAGGCGGCATCTGATCCCCGGGGCGGCGATCGAGTGCCATCTCCTCAACGCGCCGGACCGCCTCGTCGAAGGGTGTCGGGTGGTCCCGGCGGCGCGGCGTCACTGCCCGAAGGTATCAGAGCAGCTGCGGCGCGTTCGGACGCTGTCGGCGCGTCCGGTCAGCAGATAGGCATCCGGATGGTCTGTACTTGTCTGATAAGTTCGCGCTATCCGACGAGGGAGCCAACGTTGACCACCATCACGAAGATCGAGACCTTCCGGGTGCCGCCACGGTGGCTGTTCCTGCGAGTGGAGACCAGCGACGGGATCGTCGGCTGGGGTGAGCCTGTCCTGGAGGGCCGCGCCGCCACCGTCGAGGCGGCCGTGCACGAGATGGCGCCGCAGGTCATGGGGAGCGACCCGAGCCGCATTGAGAACACCTGGCAGCGGCTCACCCGATCGGGGTTCTACCGGCACGGTCCGGTGCTGAACAGCGCGATCGCTGGGTATGACCAGGCGCTGTGGGATATCGCCGGCAAGACCCATGGCGTGCCCGTGCACGACCTCCTCGGGGGAGCGGTGCGAGACCGGGTGCGCACCTACTCCTGGGTGGGCGGGGACGACCCGGCCGGAGTCCGTGAGCACATCCAGGCCCGGCTCGACCAGGGGTTCACCGCCGTGAAGATGAACGCCTCCGGGGCGCTCCGGCACATCGACTCACCGGCAGGCACCGCCGATGTGGTGGCCAGGGCCCGGGCGGCCCGCGAGGTGCTCGGCGATCAGGGCGACTTCGCTCTCGACTTCCACGGCCGCGTCTCCCCGGCGATGGCGCACCGTCTGCTCCCGCTCCTCGAAGAGCTCATGCCGATGTGGGTGGAGGAGCCGGTGGTTCCCGAACTCTCCGCCGAGCATCTGGCCCGGCTCGTGGAGCGCAGCTCCATTCCGATCGCCACCGGCGAGCGTGCCTTCTCCCGATGGGACTTCAAGCCACTGCTGGACGCCGGGATCGCGGTGGCACAGCCGGACATCTCCCACGCCGGTGGCATCTCCGAGACCCGCCGGATCGCGGCCATGGCCGAGACCTACGGTGTGGGCCTGGCTCCGCATTGCCCGCTCGGTCCGATCGCGCTCGCGGCGTGCCTGCAGGTGGACCTGGCCTCGCCCAACACGGTGATCCAGGAGTCCAGTCTCGGTATCCACTACAACGAGGGCTGGGACCTCCTCGACTATCTGGTCGACACCAGTCCGTTCGACGTCCGCGATGGGCACATCGACCGCCTCACCGGGCCGGGTCTGGGCGTCGAGGTCGACGAGGCCGAAGTACGCAAGGCCGCTGAACGGGGACATGAGTGGGCCACGCCCACGTGGAACCATGCCGACGGCAGCCTCGCCGAGTGGTGATCAGGCTCTGAGCAGCGACACCGTCCGCAACCCGGTGTGGGCGGCGAGCACCTCAAAGTCTCGGTCGCGGTGCATCACCGGCAGGTCGATGCTCGAATGTCTCGAGCATCCGCCGTCGTTCGGTGGCGGTTCGATCGTCGGTCGGTCCGCTGAGCAACTCCATCAGCACGGTCTCTGGGATGCACCTGAATGTGTATGACCGCTTGGCCGGGTGCCATCCTGCTGTGCGGTCGCCTGCCGTCAACTCACCGGCAGGCTCGTGATGAGATAGTGCACCACAACCTCGAACTGGTCGCCCTGCCACGTTCCCGATTCGGCCATCAGGTCCACCAGCGCCTGGCGGGCCGCCGGCCACTCCTCGCCGATCGCGCGGGAGAGCATAACGATCGGAGCACTGTGCTGCTCGAGCAGCCCGACGAAGTGCTCCGGCGATCCGATCGTCATCACGAAGGACGCCTGCCTCACCTGAGCCGACGATCCCAGCACCTCGCGGATACTCGCGGCATCCTCGTGCCACGGCAGGGGCGCGTCCGGCGCGAACGGGGCGAGTACCTGCCGGAGCCTGCCGAACAGCCCCTCCGCCGCCCAACTCGTGGCCACCACCTGCCCTCCCGGGCGGGCGATCCGCCGAGCCTCACCAAACGCGGCCACGGGTTCGGCGAACACCAACCCGAAAGTCGAGACCACCAGATCGGCGGAGTCCTCGGGCAGGGGGAGTGCGGTCACATCCGCCTCCACCCACCGGATCGGCAGGGCAGCAGCCCGTCGTGCGGCCTCCGCGAGCAGTGAAGGCGTGACATCGACCCCGATCACGGAGGATGCGCCCGCTCGGGTAGCAGCGATCGCGGTCACACCCGTGCCGGTGGCCAGGTCCACCACGTCCTTGCCCTGCACATTCAGCCGCGCGGGCAGGTCACGCCCCGGCTGGCTCCACAGGTCACCGACGGTGGCATAGTCGCCGGTGGACCAGAACTCGCATGGCTCCATCAGGGGTCCTCTCTGTTCAGGGTCAATTGAGGGAGCACCAGGCGCCGGTACGCCTCGCACTCGGTCAGTAGTTCATCGTGCGGACCGTCGCCCACCAGCGCGCCGCCCTCGAGCACGAGCACTCGCGGCGTGGTCACCAGGGTGCTGAGCCGGTGCGCGATGATCACCGTGGTGGTGGCGGTGCCGATCAGGCTCTCCCGCAGCGCGACCTCGTTGTGGGCGTCGAGCTGGCTGACGGCCTCGTCCAGGATGAGCACCTGCGGCCGCCGCAGGGCTGCCCGAGCGAGGGCCAGGCGTTGCCGCTCGCCACCGGACAGGCTTCGCCCGCGGTCGGCGAGTACCGTGTCCAGCCCATCCGGAAGGCGGCGCACCACCTCGGCCGCCCGGGTGCGCTCCAACGCCTCCCATAACGCGTTGTCGGGAAGGTCGTGTGGCACCGCAAGAGTGAGGTTCTCCCGCACCGACTCGGCGAACAGGTACGGCTCCTGCGGCACCAGCGAAACCGTGCTCGACCGGGTGGTGCGATCGAGGGCGCGCAGATCGGTGCCACCCACCAGGATGCGGCCCTCGTCCGGGTCGTACCAGCGGGCGAGCAGCGCGCCGAGGGTGGACTTGCCCGCACCGCTGGCACCTGCCAGTGCGACGGTCTCTCCGGCCCGGACCACCACGCTGACGTCCCGGACGGCAGGGCGCGGAGCGCCGGGCCAGCTGTAGGTCACCGACTCCACCTGGATGTGGGGTGCGTTCACGCGATCCGGCGATCCTGCGAGGGCACCGCGTCCCTCAGCTGTGGTGGCGCCAGGCACAGCAGCACCAGGAGCAACCGGGAGCGGGTCGGGGGCATCCAGAATCTCCTCGATCCGCCGCGCCGCCGCGGCAGTGTTGCCGTAATGCCGGGTAGTGGCGGCCCACTGTGCGATCGCACTGGGCGTGGTACCGGCCACCGCGGCCACCACCGGCAGCCATTCGATGGCCAGCCGGCCCGCGGTCACCTCACGCACAGCCACGACGGTCGCGGCCACCACCACCAGGGAGGAGAGGACACCCCCGACGGCGGTCTCCACCCCCGTACGCACGGTGGTGGCGCGCTGTGCGCGCCAGAGCCGGGTCTGCTGATCGCCCAGACGGCGCAGTCGATCATCAAGCAGCCCGAACGCGGTGATCTCCCGCACCGCCCCCACGTTCTCCTGCATATCGGCGCCGATCTCGGCCGTCACCGCACGCGCCCGGCGCCCCTGCTCCCGGGCACTACGCCGCGCCGCGAGCGGAACGAGCCAGGCCAGTGCCAGGAACGGAAGCGTCACCAGAGCCGCGGGCAGGCTGATCACCGCCAGACCCACCACGATCAGCGGTGTGGCCACGAACCGGCCGATGATGTAGAGCGAGGAGTGCGCGAGGAAGATCTCCAGGGCCTCGGAGTCATTCGTGCTGATCGTCGCCAGATCACCCGTCCGGCGCCGGGCGACTCCGCCGGGAGCGATCCGTGCGAGTCCGGCGAACACCCAGGCGCGCACGCGCGCCAGCACCCGGAAGGCAACGTCGTGGCTGGTGTAGGCCTCCTGCCAGACCGCCACGCTGCGCACCAGGGTGGCGCCAAGCACCAGCACCGTCGGCAGCGCTAGTGCCACCTCGCTGCCCCGGGCTGCCCCCGTCACCGCGGCAGCCACTGCATAGGCCGCCGCGCCGGCGGCCACCGCGGCGGCCACATGTACGAGCGCGTTCCACGCCAACGCGGCCACGTACCACCCCCGCCAGCCGGCGAGTACCACGCCCAGGGCGCGGACGTCGTCGAGCCGCACGCCCTGCGGAGGCGCCCCCTGCCCTGATGTGCCCCACATGAGGCGACTCATGAGACCACCTCGCGAGGGCCGCCGTCGGCGATACGTTGTGCGCGCACCATGGCGGTCCACGCCCCCTCCGGGCGGGTCTCGAGTTCGGCGGGGCTGCCCTCTTCGAGCACCCGCCCCTCACCGAGCACGATCACGTGATCGGCCTGGGCCACCGTGGAGAGCCGATGGGCGATCACCACCGTGGTCCGCGAACGATCTGACGAGCGGACCGCGGCACTGATCAGTGCCTCGTTCTCCCCGTCCAGGGCGCTGGTGGCCTCGTCGAGGACGAGCAACGGCGCCCCCTGCACGAGTGCGCGCGCCAAAGCCACCCGCTGGCGCTGACCACCGGAGAGATTCGTCCCGCCCTCGCCGACGTTGCTCTGCGGGCCGGCGGGCAACTCCGCCAGGAATGGCGTCACCTGAGCTGTGTCCAGGGCCGCGTGGACCTGACCTTCCGTGGCCGATTCGGGGGCTGCCAGCCGCACGTTCTCCTCCACTGTTCCCTCCATCAGCACCACGTCCTGGCTCACCCGGGCGCTGATCTGGCGGACCTGATCCAGCGGGATCCGCCGCAGGTCGTGGCTACCGGTCTCGGTAGTGAGCTCCACGGACCCGTTGTCCGGATCCGCATCGCGGAGCAGGAGCGCCGTGAGAGTGGTCTTCCCGGCCCCGCTGGCGCCTACCAGCGCCGTGGTCCGCCCCGCCGGGATCGTCGCCGTGACCTTTTCCAGACTCGGCCGATCGGTCCCGGGATAGGTGAAGCTCACCTCCCGCAGTCGTAGCCCGGGAGGGCCGGCGAGGTCGACCGGCACCGCATCGGGAGCCGACGTCACCTGTGGCTCGGTGGCCAGGATGCGGTTGATCGAACCCGCTGCCGCCAGTCCGTAGAACCCCTCATGCCAGTAGTTCTGCAGATCCTGCAGCGGCCGGAAGCACTCCGCCGCCAGGAAGAGCACGAGCAGCACGTCTCCCGGGGAGAGGCGCCCTTCGGCGGCGTGCCAGGCGGCGAGCAGAGTGGCGCCTGACGTGCCGAGCAGCATGGCCGCGGAGGTGAGCACATAGGTGGAGAGGGAGACGTTCATATTCGCCGTGGTGGCGGCCCGGAGGGTCTCGGCATCACGGGCGAGGCGATCCCCGCGCCGCTCGGCTGCGCCGAATCCGGCCAACGTGGCGATCCCGGCGATGTTGTCGCTCACCCGAGCCGCGTACCGGTCATAGGCCTGCCAGTGCGCCGCAGCGCGTTCGCCGAGTAACCGCTTGGTGATCCGGTGCGCCAGCGGGACGGTTGCCACCGCGATGATCACCACGACCGCGACGGCCGGATCGCGCACGAACAGCACGATGGTCAACGTGGCGGGCACCAGCACGGCGGCCAGGGCCTGGGGGAGATAGTTGCCCAGGTAGCCCTTGAGGTGCTCGCAGCCATCCACCGCCGCCAGGTGCGCACTCGCCCGCCCACCCGGCCACCGGTGCCCGGGGCCGAGCGCCACGATGTGGCGGAGTAGGCGCTCCCGGATCGTACGCGCGATCACCGTGCCGGTGTGCAGGGCGGAGAGGTCCCGTGACCAGAGCAGCAAAGCGCGGAGCAGGAGTAAGGCGACGGCCGCCGTCAGGGCTCCGATGGGGAGCGTGCCACCGGTGGTGAGGATGTGCGTGAAGGCGGCGGCCATCGCGAAGGCAGCGCCGATCGAGGCGCCGGAGGCGAGCAGCGTGATCGCTGCCGTACCGGCCAGTCGTGGCCACGCCTGGCGGGCATAGGGCGCGATGTTCGCGTCGATCATCATGACGGCGTCGCTCCATTTGGCGATGAGAATCGGTATCACTATAGTCGCGTCCCGTGACCAGCCATTCATCCGTGATCGAGGCACGCTCGCCTCGCCGCAGCAATGTGGGCGAGCGGCCTGGGCGTCCCGGCACGCGTCGCGCCCGGCGGACGGCGTTGCTCTGCGCCTTGCTGACCGTGACGGCAGCGCTGCTGATCGTGGTTTCGGGTGCGGTGGGTTCAGTGGAGGTCACGGCCGTGCAGGCTGCGAAGATCGTGATCGGGCATCTGGTGCCTGGTGCGCCGTGGATGTCGGACGGCTCGCTGACCGTGTTGCAGGACCAGGCGGTGTGGCAGTTCCGGCTGCCGCGGGCGCTGCTGGCGGGGTTGGCTGGGGCCGGGCTGTCCCTGGCCGGGGCGTTGATGCAGGTCACCGTGCGGAACCCGCTCGCCGAGCCGTACATCCTGGGTGTGTCCTCCGGTGCCAGCGTCGGTGCCGTCCTGGTGATCGTGCTCGGCTCCGCGGCAGTCGGTGGTTTGTCGCTGAACGTGGCCGCGTTCGCCGGGGCGCTGGTGGCGTGCGTGTGTGTGGCGGCGCTCGCCCGTAAGGACGGCGCACTGTCGCCGACTCGGATGATCCTGTCGGGCGTGGCGCTGGGCACGCTGTTCAGCGCGGTGACGAGTTATCTGACGATCTCCACGGACGCCCAGAATGTGGTGAGCGTGCTGTTCTTCCTCCTGGGCAGCGTGTCGGCGGCGACGATGTCGAGCCTGATCGGACCGGCCGTGGCGTTGGTGGTGGGGTGTGTGGTCGCGGCGCTGTTGGCGCGGTCGCTGAACGCGCTGATGACCGGGGATGAGTCCGCCGTCTCCCTCGGGGTGGATGCTGCCCGGCTGCGGGCGATCCTGCTGGTGGTGGCCTCGCTGCTGACCGGATCGGTGGTGTCCGTGGCCGGTGGGATCGGGTTCGTGGGGTTGGTCGTGCCGCACATCGCGCGCATTGCGGTCGGTGCCGATCACCGGCGGATGCTGCCGGTGGCAGTTCTCGGTGGCGCAGTCTTCCTGATGGCTGCGGATCTGCTGGCGCGCACCGTCGCCGCGCCGACGGAGATCCCGCTGGGCATCCTGACCGCGTTCGTGGGCGCGCCGTTCTTCCTCTGGCTGATGCGCCGCAGCGGTGCCGAGCGGGCGGGGTTCGGCCGATGAGTGAGGCGCCGGCGGGCTCAGACATGGGAGCACCGATGACGGTGGAATTTGACGGCGTGACGGTGACCCTCGGCGGGCAGGACGTGGTGCGCCGCGCCTCGCTGCTCGTGGAACCGGGGACGGTGGTGGGCCTCGTGGGGCCGAACGGGAGCGGGAAGTCCTCCCTGCTGCGCACGCTGTACCGGGCGCTGAAGCCGAGGCAGGGCACCGTGCGTATCGGGGGCCGGAACGTGCAGAGTCTCAGCGGCCGGCAGGCGGCGCGAGCGGTGGCGGTGATGCTGCAGGACCCACCGACCGACTTTGATCTCAGTGTGGCCGAGACGGTGGCACTCGGTCGCGCGCCGCACCACGCCTCGTTCGGCCGGGACACTGCCGAGGATCTGCGCATCGTGGACGAGGCAATGCGCCGCGCGGAGATCACCGATCTGAGTGACCGGATGGTCGCCACGCTCTCCGGAGGGCAGCGGCAGCGCGTGATGCTCGCTCGCGCTCTCGCCCAGGAGAGCCCGGTTCTCGTGCTCGATGAGCCGAGCAACCACCTCGACATCAGTCATCAGCACGAGCTGATGAGCACCGTCCGCAACCTCGGGCGCACGGTGATCGCGGCCCTGCACGATCTGAACCTCGCGGCTCAGTACTGCGACCACGTCGTGGTGCTCGCGCAGGGGCGCATTGTTGCTGCCGGTCCGCCGGTTGACGTGTTCACCCCGGACCTCATCCGCGGCACGTTCGCCGTGGATGTGCGCGTACTGGGTGAGCCAGGTGAGCCCGTCTTCGCCTTTCGCCCATTCGACCCCGCTCCCCGCGCCCCTGCTGGCGCGACCGTTGAACCTTCCACAGAAAGCACGGTTCCGTCATGAACGTTCCCACTCACCCCTCCGCGCGCCTGGCACCTGGCGCCCTGGCCGCTGCACTGCTGCTGACGGCGTGCGGGTCCGCCGTCACGTCAGCTCCCCCAGAGACCTCGACGATGGAAGCGGTGACGGTCGAGAACTGCGGACGGGACGTCGTCATCGAGGGCGCCCCCGAGGCGGTGGTGGGAATGCACCCGGCGCAGACCGAATTGATGCTGCGTCTCGGCCTCGCCGATCGCCTCGCCGGACAGGCCCAGACTGAGTCGCAAGCATTGCCGGACGACGTTGCGGCACTGGCCGCCGACGTTCCGGTGATCGGTGGTGTGATGCCGCCCAGTCGTGAGGACCTGCTGGCCGTGGAGCCGGACTTCGTCTACTCGCCCACCACCTACGAGTTCACCGCCGAGCAGGGTTTCGCCAGCATCGACCAGCTCGAACAGGCAGGGGCCGCTGTCTACGTGGCCACCGGCGGGTGCGCGGAGCGCAGGATGGGCGGTGAGGTCACCGATCTGTTCACCGACCTGGAGAACATCGGGATGATCTTCGGGGTGGAGGATGCCGCCGCGGAGCTCATCGCGCAAAGCCAGGCAGAGCTCGATGAAGTCGAGGCAGCGGTGGCCGATGTGGAGCCGTTGCGCGTGGCTCAGGTGTACGTGGACGGCACGACACTGCAGGCCATCGGTGCCGGCATCGAATACGACATCCTCGGCCGGGCCGGCGCGGACAACGTCTACGGTCCCGATCAGTCCGCGTTCGCGGACTTCTTCGCCGCAACCATCTCACCGGAGTCGCTCGCCGCGGAGGAGCCGGACGCGCTGGTCTTCTCGGTGTACGACGAGGCGCACGAGGCAGCCACCCGGGAGTTCCTTGAGTCCACCTTCCCGGACATGCCCGCCGTGCGTGAGGGGCGCCTGATCGCGGTCTCCAGTGCCGACGTGTTCCCCGGAACACTGGGAAATATCTCGATCGTGCGGCAGATCGCCGAAGGTCTCTACCCGGACGCCTTCTGATCGCGATGGTGCCCCGGAGGGGCAGCGTCACCTCCAGGTCAGCGTGATCGTGGTGCCGCCGTCCATCGTCGGCGTCGCGAGTTCCAGCGGTTCGCGAGGGGTCAGCTCGAAGCGCGTGTCGAGGTCGTTCAGGTCGGTGCCACCGCTGTCGGTCCCGCGGGCCAGTTCGGTATCGGTACGCAGCCTGACGCGGTCGGCGGTCATGGACTGCACGGTGAAGACGACCTCTCCGCCGACGGTCGGCACCTGGAAGGTCCCGCCCTCACTGAGTTCGACTGTCTGCACGGGCGCCGGTTCGGGTTGTTCCTCCTGCCAACCGGTCCAGTCCTGCGCCTCCACCTGAACGATCGGCGCCTCGGCGGGCGGTTCGCTCGCGCATGAACTCAAACCGGCCAGGATGACGAGCGCTGCCAGCAGGGGCAACGAACGGGGACGGGAGCCGGCGCGCATAGTTCAACCTAGCGAGTCCGGCGCCCGTTCTGGCAGGGGCAGAGGTCCCCACCCTCAGGTGGGGCAGGGCCCAACACACACACACCACACACACATCACCGGCCGGGGGTGGCCCATATAGTCGACGACGGCGGGACCGATGGGACCGTGTTTACTGGTGCCGGTGAGCCCAGCCCAGCACACGAACACGGTCGGCGTCGGCCTGCGCTCCGAGCGCGGGCCGATCCTCGGTGCGCTCATGCTGGCGGCCGCGCTGGTCGCATTGGATGCCACGATCCTCGCGACCGCTTCCACCACGATCGCCCGCGAGCTGGGTGCCTTCGACCAGGTGCCCTGGCTGTTCTCCAGCTACACGCTTGCCCAGGCGGTCACGGTGCCGGTGTATGGCCGGCTCGCGGACGTGCTCGGCCGCAAGCGGGTGATGCTGGCCGGGATCGGTCTGTTCCTGCTCGGCTCGGTGCTGTGCGCGCTCGCACCGAGCATGCTGGCGCTGATCGTGTTCCGCGTGATCCAGGGCCTCGGCGCGGGCGCGATCATCCCGATGTCGATGACCATCGCGAGCGACATCTACACCCTCGCCGAGCGCGCCAAGACGCAGGGCTACCTCGCCAGCGTGTGGGCGATCTCCTCGGTGGCCGGGCCCACCTTCGGCGGGGTCTTCGCGGAGTTCGTGAGCTGGCGGTGGATCTTCTGGATCAACGTGCCTTTCGCATTGGCGGCCGCCGTGTTGTTGTGGCGGCGGTTCCGGGAACCGGGCAGGTCCGGCCCACGCGAGCCGATCGACGTGCGCGGCGCCGTGCTGCTGACCCTCGGCAGCGCCCTGCTGGTACTGGTGCTGCTGGAGGCAGGCACGTGGGGGTGGGACTCGCCGCTCACGATCGGGCTGTTCGTCGCCGCATTGTTGTTGCTGCTGTCCTTCGTGCTGTACGCACGGCGGGCGGCGCACCCGATCTTCAACGTGCGGGTGCTCCGCCAGCGCATCATCGGCGCCTCCACCGTCGCCTCCTTGATGGTGGGCGTGATCGTGCTCGGGCTGTCCACCTACGTACCGATTTACGCCCAAGGAGTGCTGGGCTACGGACCCCTGATGGCCGGCTTCGCACTCGCCGCACTCACCCTCGGTTGGCCGATCGCGGCCACCCTCTCCGGACGGGTCTACCTGCGATTCGGGTTCCGGTTCACCGGTCTGCTCGGGTCGGGGATCGTCGTGGGTGGTGCGACTCTCACGCTGATGCTGGGTGAGAGCAGCCAGTTGTGGCAGGTGGGCGCGTGCTGCTTCGTGATCGGGGTCGGCATGGGCCTGACGGCGACTCCCACGCTGATCGCCGCACAAACGAGCGCCGACTGGGGCCAGCGCGGAGCGGTCACCGGAACGAATCTGTTCGCCCGCTCGCTCGGCTCGGCGGCCGGTGTTGCCGTTTTCGGCGGGCTGGTCAATGCGCGCACCACGCTCGGCGTGGATGGCCTCCCGGAGGGGCCCGGTCTGGCCGCAGCGATGCACCTGGTGTTCATCGCTGCGCTCGTGGTGACCGTCGTGATGCTGGCGGCCGTGGCCGTGATGCCGAAGGATCGGCCAACTTGGGCCGTGAAGGACTGATCAGTTCCCGTCGCCTTGCGTGAGCGCGTCCCGGCGCCGTGCGCGAGTGCCTCGCAGCGCGATCGGGTAGAACTGATGCATGGGGTGGCAGGGTCGTGGACGCGTGCGGAGGGTCCTGATGGGGGTGCTCGTGGCCGTCAGCCTCGGGAGTGCGGCAGCGTGCGGTTCCGCCGAGCCGGATGGCAGAGTTGCTACCCCAGGGCCGAACTCTGAGCGGCAGCGGGCCAGGAGGATCAGACGACGACGTCACCGTGATGGTGGAGTTCACTCCGGAGGGCGCCGACGCGTCGCTGGACAACGGCACCGAGGTGGCGTGGGGCTTCATCCTGACTGAGGAATCTGGGCGGTGGCTGGTCCGCGGTGCCGGCCAGGGGTGAGTTCTGCTGCGCGGCGCCGACTGAAGCTTGGCTGCGGCCCTACATTGCCCACCGTGCCCGGATCAGCTCTGCCATCTGTCTGATCTGATCGCCCATCTGTACGGGCTCACCACCAGGCACCCCCTCACACAGCCACTGCAGTTGGATGCCGTCGGCGAGTGCCACCACGGAGCGAGCCAAGGTGAGGGACGGTGCGTCCGGGTGGACGAGGCCATCCGTCTTCCCTTGCTCGAATGCTCTCTCCAGGTTCAGTACGGCGTGCTCGAAGTGCTGGAGCAGCCATCGATGCGCCGGATGGTCGGCAGAGGTGCCGTCCACAGCCATCACCATGTACAGCCCCACCATCGACGGGGTCTGGCCGTTGCGGTCCATGAGGTCGGCGAAGCTCGCGAGGAGGTCCCAAATGTTGCCGGAGTCCATGGCCGGGAGATCGACGGAGTCCCGATGCTCGAGGACCGCCGAGAAGAGCGCGTGCTTGGAGCTGAAGTGGTGCAGTAGCCCGGCTTTGGAGATGTGCGCCGCCTTGGCCACATCACTCAACGAGGTAGCGGCGTACCCGGACCGGGCGAACAAGCGAACTGCCTCAGAGAGGATCCGCTCGCGTTTGTCCTCACCGCCGGCCCGGGGCCGACCAGGGCGGCGCACCTGTTCATCAACCATCAGCACAGCGTAGCCACTCTATTTATTGACCGGACGGTTAATTAGGTCGTACCGTGACTTCTGACGATGACGTCCCGCCCGCCCATCTCGCACAGGAGCGTTCATGAGCACCTCGCCCCCTACACTCACCGAGGCCGACATCCCCCACCTGCTCGGCACATTGGCGCTCGAGGAGAAGGCTGCCCTGTGCTCTGGACAGGACTTCTGGCACACCCAAGCGCTGGAGCGGCTGGGGATCCCCGCCGTCATGATCACCGACGGTCCGCATGGGCTGCGAAGGCAGACCGGAGCGACCGATCACGTTGGATTGAACGATTCCGTGCCCGCTACGTGCTTTCCCTCGGCCGCCGGCCTGGGCGCCACCTGGGACCGTGACCTGCTACGCCAGGTGGGGGAGGCGCTCGGCATTGAGACCCGCGCGAACGCCGTGGCCGTGCTCCTCGGGCCTGGCGTGAACATGAAGCGCAGCCCGCTGTGCGGCCGCAACTTCGAGTACTTCTCGGAGGACCCTTTCCTCGCCGGTGAACTCGCCACCGAGCTCGTGGAAGGGATCCAGGCCCGCGGGGTGGGCACCTCGCTGAAGCACTTCGCCGCCAACAATCAGGAGAGTGGCCGGATGCGGATCTCCGTCGAGGTGGACGAGCGAACGCTGCGCGAGATGTACCTGCCTGCATTCGAGAAGGTGGTCACCCGCGCCCAGCCGTGGAGTGTGATGTGCGCCTACAACAAAATCAACGGAACCTACGCCTCGCAAGACCCGTGGTTGCTTACCGAGGTCCTCCGGGAGGAGTGGGGATTCGAGGGTCTGGTGGTTTCCGACTGGGGCGCGGTGGATGATCGGGCCGCCGGAGTCGCCGCAGGCCTCGACTTGGAGATGCCGTCCTCGCATGGCATCAACGATGCAGCGATCGTTGCCGCTGTGCGCGCAGGCGCCCTCGCCGAGTCCGACCTCGACAGGGCCGTCTCCCGTGTGCTCACCATGGTGGCCAAGGCCCAGCCCGCTCTTGCTGAGCCCGGCACGGGGACCTGACGGCGCACCACGCCCTGGCCCGTGAGGTCGCCACCCGTTCGGCCGTGCTGCTGAAGAACGCCGACGGCGTCCTGCCGCTGGCTGCCGAAGGTATCGCGGAGTCCGCGGTACTCATCGGCGAGCTTGCCCGCACCGCGCGCTACCAGGGCGCCGGGTCCTCTCAGGTGAACCCGACACGGCTGGACAGCATCCTCGGAGCACTCATCGAGCGCGGCCTGGACGTGCCGTTCGCGCCCGGGTACCGGCTTGCGGAGGCCGAGCAGGAGGGCGGCGCAGCGGCGGGGGAGAACCGTGACAATGCCGCGCTGCGGGACGAGGCCGTGGCTGCGGCCACCGGGAAGACCGCTGTGCTTGTCCTCGGCCTTCCCGCAGCGGACGAATCCGAAGGGTACGACCGCGAGCACCTCGACATCCCGGTCACCCACCGGCAGCTGCTGTCCGAAGTCGCGGCCGTCGCTGACCGGGTGGTCGTGCTGCTCGCGAACGGCTCCGCTGTGGCCGTCTCGGAGTGGGAGCATCACGTCGATGCACTCCTAGAGCTGTGGCTCGGTGGCCAGGCCGGTGGGAGTGCTGCCGTGGACCTGCTGCTCGGGGACGCCGCGCCCTCCGGCCGGCTCACCGAGTCCGTCCCCGTGCGCCTGGGCGATCTGCCCGCCCAACTCAATTTCCCGGGTGAGAATGGGGCGGTCCGGTACGGCGAGGGACTTTTCATCGGCTATCGCGGCCTGGACGCCATGCAGCGAGACGTCTCCTACCCGTTCGGGCACGGCCTCACCTACACCACGTTCGACTATGCCGACCTCACCGTGGACGTCGCCGAGGTGACGGCGACTACGCAGGCGACGGCCGTCGTCGCGGCAGTGGGCGTGACGGTGCGCAATACCGGCGACCGCGCTGGAGCGGCGGTACCCCAGCTCTACCTGGGGCGCCCGGACTCGGCCGTGGCACGGCCACCGCACGAGCTCAAGGGCTTCGCTCGGGTTGACCTCGAACCCGGGCAGGAACAACGCGTCGAGTTCGCCGTCACCCGCCGCGAGCTGAGCCACTGGGACGTGGTGACCCACGAATGGGTGGTGGAACCGGGGCCGCTGCTGGTGGCCGTCGGAGCCTCGTCGCGTGACCTCCCGCTGAGGCAGGTGGCTGGTCTCGTGGCACCGGCGCTGCGCCGCCCGCTGAGCGAGGGTGCGACGATCAATGAATGGCTGGAGCACCCGCACGCGGGAACGGAGTTGCTCGCTGCGATGGGTGAGTTCGGTGCCCTGTTCGGTCCGGACAGCCCGGATCCGATGATGGCCGCCTTCCTCGGGTCCATGCCGGTGAAGAAGGTGCCGGTGATGCGGATGAGTCCCGACCTTACGGCGGACAAGCTCAACGAACTGGTTGCGCGCTTTGCCTAGGTACTGACTGGGTAAGGCCCGGGGCCCGCGAGCGCGGACCCCGGGCTGTCCGTCATGCTCGGGTACGGCGGCCCGTGATGGCGGTGTAGACGAACAGGACGAGGATGGAGCCGGCCAGAGCGAGAAGCCACGTCTTGATATCGAAGAAGCTCTCGATGCCTTCACCGAACAGCATCGACCCGATCCATCCGCCGACGATGGCGCCGATCACACCGATCACGAGGGCGGCAAGCCAGCCTCCGACGGCGCGGTCCTTCAAGATGGCCTTGGCGAGTGCGCCGCAGATGAGGCCCACGATCAGATAGCCAAGAATTCCCATAGTTTGCCTCCTGCAGTGTTGCGCCACGGCGGATCTCGCCCTGGCAGCCATCAACGTACTGGCACTGAGGCGAAAGCGCGCGCTGAGTGAAGGAACAGAAGTGACGGTTATCCGGCTACGATCTGCTCGTGGAATCTCTCGCCAGCCCAGACGTCTGGATCGCTCTCGCCACCCTCCTCGCCCTCGAGTTGGTGCTCGGCGTGGACAACGTCGTCTTCATTTCCATCCTCGCCAACAGGCTCCCGGCCGAGCAGCGTCAGAAGGCGCGGGTGCTCGGACTCGCCTTGGCGTTGGTGATGCGCATCATCCTGCTGTTCTTCGCCTCCTGGATTGTCGGCCTGACCGATCCGTTCTTCGCGATCGGTGGCGTGGACGCGCTCACCTTCTCTGGGCGGGACCTGATTCTGATCGCCGGTGGTGCCTTCCTGATCTACAAGGCCGTCACCGAGATCCACCACAAGCTGGAGGGCGCCGAGGGCGGGGAGGAGGGGGCCGCCACCAAGGCCGCCACCACCTTCGGCCAGGTGATCCTCCAGATCGTCCTCATCGACATGGTCTTCTCCCTCGACTCGGTGATCACCGCGGTCGGGATGGTCGACCAGCTCTGGGTGATGATCACCGCCGTGGTGGTCGCCATCGTGCTCATGATGTTCCTGGCGAAGTCCATCGGCGAGTTCGTGGAGCGCCACCCCACCGTGAAGATGCTGTGCCTGGCGTTCCTCGTGCTGATCGGTGCGACGCTGCTCGCCGAGGGCTTCGACGTGCACGTGAGCAAGGGAATGATCTACGGCCCGATCGCCTTCGCTATCGGCGTGGAGGTCCTCAACCTCATCTACCGTGGCCGCAAGGCGAAGCGTGCGGGTGGCGGTGTGGAACCCGTCCACCTGAAGGTCACCTATCCCGAGCAGAAGGCCGGCGCTGGCGTGCAGGACTCCCAAGGCTGAGGCCATGGCGGCGAGCGGAGCTCTCACGCTGTGCTGCCTGCTCTGGGCTCGGCCCGGTATGGCGGCAGACCTGACCGTCTACGAGGACACGGTGCTCGCCCTCGTGGCAGAACATGGTGCCCAGGTGGTGCAGCGGGTCCGGTCAGTGCCTGACGATCGTGGTGTGCCCTCGGAGCTCGAGGCGCCCACCGAGGTGCAGGTGTTCACCTTCCCTGGTCAGGACGCGCTGGACGCTTACCGTGCTGACCCGCGCCGCGCGGCGCTCGCTGCCGAGCGGGACCGGGTGGTGGCCCGCACCGAGCTGTTTCCCGTGACTCTGGTGCCAACGGTCTGACCGTTGCGGCGTGACCGCCGTCCCGGATCGCCGGTGTGTGCCAACGGTGCTGCCGTACCTGGCACAGCTGGTGCCAAGGCCGTCGGGGTTCACAGCCAGCCGTTCCGATCGGCAACCCGGGCGGCCTCCACACGGTTGGCGGCCCCGACCTTCCCGATGGCCGAGGAGACGTAGTTGCGTACGGTGCCGGGGCTGAGGTGGATCCGGGCGGCGATCGTGGCGATCGGCTCGCCGTCCAGGCACTCGCGCAGCACCTCCCGTTCCCGCTGACCCAAGGGGCTCGGCCCACCGGCCAGGGACTCGGTCGCCAGCGCCGGATCCACCACCCGCCGTCCGGTATGCACGGCACGAATGGCGTCAGCCAGCTCAGCGGCCGGGGTGTCCTTGACGACGAAACCTGCCGCACCTGCCTCCAGGGCTCGCCGGAGGTAACCCGGCCGCCCGAATGTCGTCACCATCAGCGAGTGCACCTCCGGCAGCTCCTCGCGCAGCCGCGCCGCCACGGTGATGCCATCAGCGCCGGGCATCTCGATGTCCAGCAGGCACACCTGTGCACCATGCTCCCGTGCGGCCGCGACGACGTCGTTGCCGTTGCCCACCTCGGCCACCACATCGAGGTCAGCCTCCAGGCGCAGCAAGGCCGCCAAAGCCCCGCGCACCAGCGCCTGGTCATCAGCTAGCAGCACCTTGATCGAACCGGTCACCAGTGCACCTCCACACGCGTTCCGCCCGTCTCACCCGGGCCTACGGTCAACGTGCCACCGGCATCGGCCACCCGCTCCCGGGCACCCCGCAGCCCGCCGGACTCACCAGCGCCCCCTGGGCCCACGCCGTCGTCGGCCACCAGTAGCGAGTGCGCGCTCAAGGTGACCTCGCACCGCCGTGCCTGCGAGTGGCGCACCACATTGGTCACCGCTTCGCGCAGCACCCATGCGAGCACGATCCGATGGCGGGGGTCCACCACGGACGCGTCCTCGGGCACCTGCGCAGCGATCCCCGCATCGGTCAGCGCATCCCGTGCGGACGCCAGCTCATCGGCCAGCCGGGCCACCCGCAGCCCGGCCACGGTGGCGCGTACCTCCCCGAGGGCCTCGCGGGTGAGGGAGCGAATGGCTGCGAGCTCTGCCTTGGCCGCGTCCGGATCAACGTCCACCAGGCGCTCCGCGAGTTCGGCTTTGACCGTCACCACGGTGAGACTGTGCCCGAGCACATCGTGGACATCCCGGGCCACGCGCTCGCGCTCGGCGGTCAAGGTCAGCTGGCGTTCGAGCACATCGCGCTGCTCCTGCCGGGAGTCGATCCAGCGGATCAGACCCACGAAGACCACCGTGCCGGCGGTGATGACGGCGTAGAAGAGCCGGTCCGGCGCACCGGCGAGCAACACTGTGACCACGACGAGTGCCACCAGCCCGGCCGCGATCCAGGCAGCTCGCCGCAGCGGCTGACTGAACACGGCGTACACCCCCAGGAAGGTGAACATGCCGAAGGCGTCCACTCCCACGGTCAGGAACGCCGGCACCGTCAGGACTGCCAGCACGAGCAGCAGGATTCGCCCGCGCCACGGACGGTCCCAGGTGCGGGCGTTGGTGATGAACGCGTACAGGTAGACACCTGCGAAGGCAGCGATCGCCGTCAGGGCGCCCACCTGGACCGGAACAGGCAGCGGCTGGCGCAGCGTGCCCACCACCGGGAACGCCAGGAACGCCAGCCACGGGGTGGCAAGCAGCCAACTGAACTTGGTCCACGGTGCTGTGCTGAGCGTGGACTCATCGTCGGGAGCAGACATGATCTGCCCATTGTGGGCCCTGGTGCCGCCGGGGAGTGCCCTCGTCGGCCGCACCGTCATTGCCGGCTGCGGCCGCGCCGTACCAGCAGCACCGCGCCGACGGCGAAGATCACCGCCCAGATGAGGCTGTTCGCCAGCAGTACCCACAGCGGGTCGGAGCCGCCGACTCCCTCGGTGGCTACGAGCGCACCGTCGGTCAGCGGATAGCGCGCCAGCCCGATGATCCCGTACAGCGGGGTGAACTTCGCGATCGTGAGCATCACCCCGCTGAGCGGGAAGAAGATGTTGCCGAGGAACGCCAGGATCACCAGTGCGCCGCTGGCGGCCCCGACCGCGGACTCGCTCCGGAAGAGCAGGCCCACGATGAGGCCGTACAGGGAGAACACAGCCGCCCCGAGCATGACGATCGCGGCGCTCGCGGCCCACACCCAGCCTGGTGCGCTGGCGCCGGTGAACGCGCCGATGAGGTAGACGAGGCCGATCGGGATGAGCGAGATCGTGAACGCCACGGTGGTCTTCACGCGCACGTAGGCGCCGTCCGACATCGGCGTCAGGCCGAGCTGGCGCCCCCAGCCCTGCATCCGCTCGACGGCGGCCATCCCGCCCACGCCCGTGGTCGCCACCACCGCACCGAAGGCGGCCATCGAGATCATCGTGTGCATCGAGACGTTCCCGTTGCCGATCGGGTAGGCGCCGTACTCCATCGACGCCCCGAAGATGATGAAGAAGAACGCCGGCATCACCGCGATGAAGAACATGCTGACCAGGTCCCGGCCCACCCGGGTGAGTTCGATCCGCAGATAGGTGGTGTTCATCGGGTGGCTCCTTGGGTCAGGGTGGTGAAGGCGTCGTCGAGCGAGCCGGAGGTGACGAGCAGGTCGGTGCCGCCGAGGTCGAGCACGGCGCGGGCGACGGTGTCGGAGTCGAGGGCGCGCAGGTGCACGCGATCGCCGTCGGGGTTGATGGCGTGGACGGCGTCCAGCGTCTCCAGACGGGAGAGTGCCTCAGCGCGGGTGCCGGGCGCGAACGTGACCGAGACGCGACGTCCGGTGGCCCGGGCACGGATATCCTCGGTGGCACCGTCGGCCACGATACGGCCGCCGGCCACCATGACGATCCGCTGCGCGAAGGCGTCGGCTTCTTCCAGGTAGTGGGTGGCGAAGACGATCGTCCGGCCGGAGGCGGCCTCGGCCCGCATCGTCTCCCAGAAGTCGCGCCTGGCCGTCACGTCCATCCCGGCGGTCGGTTCATCCAGGATCAGCAGGTCCGGATCGGGCAGCAGGGCGAGGGCGAACCGGAGGCGCTGCTGCTCACCACCGGAGCACTTCGAGACCTTCCGGCCGGCGAGCTCAGTCAGGCCCGCGCGCTCGATCACGGTCTCGATCCCGGCGTGCTCGGCGTAGGTCGAGGCGATGAGCGTGACCGTCTCAGCCACAGTGAGGTCGCGCAGCAGACCTCCGGTCTGCAGCACGGCCGAGACCCGCCCGGCGGCAACTGCGCGGCGGGGTGCCTGCCCGAGCACAGTGATCGTGCCGGCGGTGGGTGTGGTCAGGCCCAGGGCCATGTCGAGCGCCGTCGTCTTCCCGGCGCCGTTCGGGCCGAGGAACGCGACGATCTCGCCGGAGTTGATGGTCAGGTCGATGCCGTCGACGGCCCGCACGGGTGCGGCAGTGCCAGGGAACTCCTTGACGACCTGATCGAACTGGACGGCCGGGCCAGTGTCTGAGGGGGTGGGTGTTGTCATTCCTCCACACTGGCCCCGGCGCCGGGTCCCGCACGAGAGGGTGCTGTCACGAGGTCTGCGTGACAGCTGTCATACGACAGCTCTCAGGAGCGGGCCGGGGGTGCCGGTGTCGGCAGCACCGCCTCCGGCCGGCCCGAGGCGACCGATCGCTGGGCCGCGGTGACGATGGCGAGGGTGCGGGCGCCGACTGCCCCATCTGGCTGGGGCTGTGTTCCGGTGCGCACGGCCGTGAGGAAGGCCGCGATCATCCGGGCGTCCAGATCGGCGCCGTAGGGCTGCCACATTGCGCCGTCCGCATCGTACCCAGCGACATGCCCGGCGAACGGGTCGATCCGGATCGAGCCACGGGTGCCTTGCACCTCCAGGGTGAGTCCGCCCCACGTGGGCGCCGAGTCCGGCAGCGACCAGGAGCAGTCGATCTGTGCGATCACGCCCGAGGGGTAACGCACCGAGACGACCCCGCCGGTCTCCACGCCAGCATCCGCGTGCATGATCTGGTTCGCCGCCGCATGGACGTCCGCAGCAGTCTCGCCGAGCAGTTCGTCGAGAAGGTCTGCCACGTGCACCACGTGGTCCATCAGCGCACCACCACCGGAGCGCGCCGGGTCGGTGAACCAGGAACGTTCGCCCGGCCGGGGCATCTTCCCGTTGTTCGTGCCGTGTATGGAGAGGATCTGCCCGAGTTGACCCGCTCGGTGCCGGGCCACCAGGTCCGCGAACACGGGCGAGAACCGCACCGGGTAGGCGGTCATCAGGATCCGCCCGGCCCGCCCGGCAGCGCTGATCATGGCGGCCGCATCCTCGTCCGTGGTGGCCAGCGGCTTCTCGCACAGCACGTGCGCGCCGGCTGCCAGCGCCTGTTCGGTCAGCTCACGGTGTGCGGCGTTCTCCGAGCAGATCACGACGGCGTCCGGCGCCTCGGCCAGCACGCTCGCCACATCCGGGAAGTAGGTGATGCCCAGCTGGTCGGCGAGGTCGGCGCCGCGCAGCGTGCCCGGATCCGGGATGCCGGTGTCGGTACCGATCACCCGGATGCCCTCATGGCTGGTGAGGTACGCGGCGTAGCCGTGGACGTGCGGGTGTGCGAAGGAGAGGATTGCCACGGTGAGCGTCATCGGTGGGCCTCCTCGGCCTCGGCGGGTGCAGCATCGAACGTGGCGGAGAGAGCGACCACGGCGCCCGTGCGGATGGACTCATTGGCGGCTTCTGCCAGGCGTACCGCTGTGACGCCGTCGTTCCCGCTGACCTGAGCGGAACCTCCCGCACGGATCACGCGGACGAAGTCCTCGATCTCTGCGGTATAGGGGCTCGTGGACACATCCACCGCCGGTAGATAGCCACCGACCTCTGGGGTCGGTGGCAGGGCCAACCGCACCGCATCGTCGCGGGCAGAGTCGTGCCGGAGCACCCCCTCGCTGCCGGCGATCTCGAACGAGGAGGAGAACGGCAGGTGCGCATGGCCCCACACGCCGTAGACGTGGCTGATCGCACCGGAAGAATGCGTGAGGGTGACGGTGGCGCTCGCGGTACGGACGCCGTCGTCAGCACGCGTGATCGACCGGGCGAAGACCTCGGTGACCGCACCGCTGATCCACGCCGCCTGGTCCAGGTCGTGGATCATCTGATCCATCACGATCCCCCCGGAGACGGCCTCGTCGAAGAACCACGGCGCGGCCGGCGCTGCGCTCATCCGCCGGAACCGGCTCACCGCCACCTGACCGATCCGGCCTGCCTGCACCGCGGCGTAGGCGGCGGCGTAGGCGGGGAAGTAGCGCACCACATGGGCAGGGAACAGGCGGACCCCGGCGTTCCGGGCGGAGTCGACGATCTGCTGCGCCTGAGCTGCGGTGCGGGCGAGCGGCTTCTCGCACACCACGTGCTTGCCGGCCGCGATCGCGGCCAGGGCGATCTCGGCGTGGGTGGCCGTGGGTGTGATGATGTCGACTACGTCCACCTGGGGCCAGAGGTCATCGAGTGAGGCTGCTGTGCTGGCCCCGTACTGCTGGGCGAGTGCGTCGCCCCCGTGCAGGGAGTGCACCACCAGGTCGGCGCCGAGACTGTGCCACGCGGGCGCATGCACACCGGCGATACCGCCGGCGCCGATGAGTCCCACGCGCAGTGGTTCGGGGTGGTTCACGAGAGTGCCCTTCGATCGAAGTGGGAGGCAATGGTGGGATCGAGGGGCGGAACCTCGCGCGGGACGGATCCTGAGCGCAGCGACTCGGTGGCAGCCACGGCGGTGGCGACGGCGTTGCGGGCCGCGACCGGAGAGGTCGCGGTCGTGCCCCCATGGGCGGCGAAGTCAAGGAACTCGGCGATCGTGCGCAGGTCGGCGTCCCCGTGCCCGTCGTCATCGCCAAGGATCGGGTACTCGATGTCCCCTTCGGGGCGGTAGCCGGAGCGCCGATTCCATACGCGGATCACGCCACCGGCCGTGTCCCCGAAGTTCTCCAGCCGACCCTCGGTGCCGATCACCGTGTAGTTCCGCCAGTAGTCGGGGGTGTAGTGGCATTGCTGGTAGGAGGCGTACACCCCGCTCTCGAGCTGCATCTGCACCATGGACAGGTCTTCGACGTCGATCGTCGGGTTCAGTTCGCGCTGGGCCAGCGGCGGCCAGTTCTCTTCGGAGTACCAGTCAGACATCGTGCGATCGGAATTGTCGCGACGATCGGTGACCTGGTCGTACAGTGTCAGCCCGCCCATCCCGGTCACCCGGGTGGTGTAGGCACCGGCGAGCCAGTGGATCACGTCGATGTCGTGTGCGCCTTTCTGCAGCAACAGCCCGGTGCCATGGGCGCGTTCGGCGTGCCAGTCCTTGAAGTAGAAGTCGCCGCCGTGCCCGACGAAGTGACGGCACCAGATCGCCTTCACGTCACCGATCTCACCGCGGCCGATGATGTCGCGCATCGTGGTGACGACGCTCATGTGCCGCATATTGTGGCCGACGTAGAGCGGGGTATTGCTTCGGGCGGCTGCGGCCAGCACACGGTCAGCGTCCGCCGTCGTGATGGTGATCGGCTTCTCAAGGAAGACGGCGATCCCTGCCTCCAGGAGGGGGATGGCCACCTCGGCGTGCGTGTCGTCGGGGGTGAGTACCAGGGCGGCGGTGATCTCGGTGCCGGCCCGGAGCAACTCGGCGGCGTCGGAGAAATGTGCGGGCTTCTCGGCCAGACGTGCGGCCGTCCGTTCCCGTGCGGTGGGGTCAGGGTCGACGAGTGCGGTCACGATCCCGGCGCCGGTACTCGCCACGTGCGTGGCGATGGCGGCGCGCGCACCGCAGCCGATGACGGCGACCCTGGCGACGGGCGTTGTCGGTGAGTTGGTCACGAGGTGAGCCGATCACCGGCGTGGGTGGTGTGTCAATACAGCGCGGGGTGTGCTCAGACCCCCTGTTGGAACGCCTCGTACCGGCGCGCGAGATGCTCGCGATGGGGGCGGTCCTTTGGGCGACGTGGTAGATGCAGCGCCTGTCCGTGCATCTCCTGTAGTCCGTGCCGGAGCATCGGGCCGTCCTTCTCCTCGAGCAGTCGCCAGGCGATCTGCACTCGATAGTCCGGGCTCACGCCGAGCATGCTCCGGTTCCACCATGGCCCGGCCGGACTCAGCGACTCAGCGGCGTTTCCTGCTCCACCCGGGTGAGCTTCTCCGGGTTGCGCATGGCATAGAGGCCGGTGATCAGGCCCTCGTGCACCGCCGCTGTCAGCACAGTGGGCTCGTGGGCCTCCGCCTGGAACACCAGAGCCGGACCACCATTGACCGTGGCCCACCGCGCGGTGAAACCGGGCGCGATCCTGGCCAGGCCCAGGAGGAACCTCGCCACCTGCGTGGCCCCGCGCACAGGTGCCTTCGCAGCGGACGCGATGCCTCCGCCGTCGGTAATCATCACCACGTCAGGGGCGAGCAACTCGACCAAGGCCTCGGCATCGCCCTCGCGCATGGCAGCGACGGAACGGCTCAGCAGCTCGCGCTGACCGCTCGGGTCCGGCTGCACCTGCGGGCGTCGGGCGTCCACGTGTGCGCGGGCGCGCCGGGCGATCTGGCGTACTGCCGCTGGCGTCTTGCCAAGCGCCTCGGCGATCTCGGCGTGCGGCATCGCGAAGACCTCACGGAGCACGAACACGGCCCGCTCGAGTGGGCCGAGCGTCTCGAGAACGGTGAGCATCGCGATCGAGATGCTCTCGGCGAGTTCGACGTCCTCGGCCACATCCGGGCTGGTGAGCAGCGGTTCGGGCAACCACTCGCCGACGTAGTCCTCGCGGGTGCGAGAGATCGTCCGCATGCGGTTCAGGGCCTGCCGCGTGACCACCCGCACCAGGTAGGCGCGCGGGTCACGTACTTGCGCACGTGCGCCCGGATCCACCGTGTCCCAGCGCAGCCACGTCTCCTGCACCACATCCTCGGCATCCGCGGCCGAGCCGAGCATCTCGTAGGCGACCGTGAACAACAGGCTGCGGTGCTGCAGGAACGGATCGGCCCCACTCATGACTCGGACGCTACTCCGGTGCCCGCCGACCACGGCGCGAGCGGTGTCAATCCGCACGAGGCGGCGAATCCCTCGGACTCGATCCCGAACGCCACATTCGAGCGCGTGTAGAAGTTCGCGAGCGCGATGAATGCCGTCAGTTCCACCATCGCCGCCTCGCCGAGTTGATCGAGTAACCCGGCGAACATCTCGTCCGTGACGGTGGGCGGTGTGTGGCTCATCGCCTCGGCGTAGGCCATCACGTCCCGCTCCAGCGGCGTGAACACCTCCGACTGGCGCCACCGCGGCACCTGCTGGGCCTTGGCCACGTCCACGTTCTCGTTCTGGGCTTGGAAATAGCCGAAGTCCAGGCACCAGGTGCACCCCACGAGTGAGGCGACGGCCATATGTGCGAACGACTTCAGGTTCGGATCGCATGCCTGCCACTTCTGTGACTTCGTACCCATCGCCAGGTAGGTCTTGAGTACCGGCCGGTTGTGCCAGTACACCCTGAGTGGCTCGGGTACCCGGCCGAGCATCCTCATGGCGAATCTCTTCACCACTGCGCCGAACGGGCCGGTGATCTCGGCGGGCTGGATCCTCATGTTCTCGGACATGGCTGCTCCTCTAGTCGAATGTCCTTGTGACATGAAGACACCGCGGGGAGCTCGGATGTGACACCGATCGGTGATCCGCTGTCTGGCGAAGGTGCGCGGCACGATGGACGGCCACCAGTTCGCCAGCTCGTTCATGGCGCTTGGTGACGGCACCTGACCGAGCGGCTGAGCTGACGGCGGCCGGCCTAGGAGGGCTCAGGCGCGGCTGCTGGACCTACAACCCATCGCGATCGTGCCAGTGCTCCTGCCACCGCCAGTCGATCGGCTCGGACCGCCGCTGGTACCGGATGTCGGTGGACAGTCGCATCCGGCCGTCGGTGTTGACGTTGTCCAGGGCGGCATGGATCTGGTGCGCGGAGTGCACCAGCACGTCGCCGATCCCGTAGTCGGCCACGAGCCAGCGGGAGTCGTACTCGTCGGCCAGGTGGGGCAGATCGGCGGTGATCGAGGCTGCCGGTCGCTGCAACCGGCCCTCCCGCTCGGCGGCCATCACCGCGTGGTGCGTTCCTTCGAGGTAAGTCAGGCCACCCAGTGAGGTGGGACAGTCGCCGAGCGGGATCCACATCGACAACACCCTGTCCGTTCCCTCCCGTAGGTAGACGAGGTCGTAGTGGGCCTGGGTAGCAGTGCCGATCCCGTTCTCGCCGGGTCTGGTGTGCCGGAGGATCTTGCGTCGATGCAGGTGCACGTCAGCGTCCATGAACCATCGGAACCACCCACCGATCGCGGGTGAGGTGCAGAACTCCTGGTACTCCCTCGATGGGACAATCTCGTCGAAGAGGATACGTCGATAGGAGGCGATGTCACTCGGGCCGGCCCCGGCGATTCCCTCGCTGGGATGGGCGCGGTCATCCAGGAGCCCTGTCCCGGCGAGCGCACTGAAGTAGAAGTCGCGGAAGGCGAGGACCTGGTCCCGTGGAAGTTGCTGTCGCAACAGCAGATACCCCTGGGAACGTAGGCGTTTCCAGAGCGCCTCCCGGTCGTGGCGCTCGGCGCCAGGGGTCTCGGCGAGCGCCCCGAGACGATCGGTGCGCTCGTCCAGCACGTAGCCGTTCGACGTCAGCATGATGGCGAGCGTAGGCAGCGCAGCGGCTACAGGAAATAGAGGATCGTCAAGCTGCAATTGGACTATCCTGGTGCCGATGGTTGAAGACGCGGACCGCTGGTCGGCCTATCTGAACGTGAACCGCACCCTGCGGGACAGTGGGCTGAGCTGCCGCGGTGCGGGCGAGCAGTACGTGGCTCCGATGCCGAAGCTGCGGGCCCGGAGATTGTCCACACATGCTCTGGTGTTCGTCACCGCCGGTGGCGGGCAGTACTTCGACGACACGCGACACGGAGGGATTCCGGTGCCCGCGCCGTCAGTGATTTGGCTGACCCCCGGTGCGAGGCATGCTTATGGGCCGCGCCAGGAAGCGTGGCAGGAGCACTGGGTGCTGTTCGAGGGGACGATGACCCGGGTGCTCGAGGGTGCTGACCACTGGACGTCCACTGAGGCGGTCCGGTCCGCGGACCCGGCGTCGCTGACCGGGCTGACCGAAGCATTCGACCGGCTGCGCCGCACCCTCGATGTACCCACCCCTCGCTCTCAGCTCGTCGCCGCCACGGTCGTCGCGCAACTGATCGGGATCGCGCTGGACGCGACCTCCCGCGGACCACGGCAGCGCGCAGCCTCGGTGACCGGCGCGTTGCTGGAGTCAGCCACCCTGCCGTTGAGCGTGGCTGAACGAGCAGCTGAGCTGGGGCTGACGGTCGATGCGCTGCACGCCGCAGCGCGCGAAGCGAGCGGACTCAGCCCGCACGAGTTCATTATCCAGGCGCGGATCACCCGGGCTCAGCACTTGCTCGCGGAGACCACCAACGACGTGGGCGCGATCGGCACCCAGGTGGGGTATGACGATCCAGCCTACTTCTCTCGGCTTTTCCGCCGCCGGGTCGGGATGTCGCCGAGCGAGTTCCGACGTCAGGAGAGCCCGCGGCAACCGTGACGGGTGCTTACACCACCTCCGGTGCGGTGCGTTGGACTCCGCAGGCGATCAGCCAGCCAGCGAGCCTATCCGGGCGGTCGGTGATGATGCCATCCACGCCCCACGCGATGGCCTCCTCCCACGCGGCTGCCTCGTTCAGGGTCCACACGAACACGCTCATGCCTGCGTCATGAATGGCCTGCACCAGGTGCGGGTCATCGGCGAGCAGGTCATAACGCGGGTTGCACGCCATTGCGCCCACCTCCGCCGAGAGTGGGAACATCACCTCGTTCGGTGCCACATGACTTCCCACCAGCAGTCCCAGCCGTATCGAAGGGTCGACCGCCCGCAGGGACCGGATGGTCTGCGGCCAGAAGGTCTGTACGATCGTGCGCTCCCGCATCCCGGCTGCCTCCAAGGCGGCCAGCACCACTGTCGCTTGCGCGACGGAGAGGTCGCCTTTGACCTCCAGCAGCAGGTCAGTCCCGTCATGATCGGCGAGGAACGTGGCGACGTCGGCCAGCAGCGGAACCCGGTGCGCGGCGAAAACGGCCGAGAACCACGATCCTGCGTCCAGTTCCCGCGCCTGTGCGCTACTCATGCCGGCCACCTCACCCGCTCCGGTGGTGGTCGCGTCCACGGTGGCGTCATGGATCACCACCGGGACGCCGTCGGCGGACATCCGCACGTCGATCTCGACGAGGTCTGCCCCGGCGCGCCAGGCGCCTTCCACGGCGGGCATCGTGTTGCCCGGAGCGACCGAGGCGTTGCCACGGTGCGCGATCACGAGAAGGCGACCGGACGCCGTCGGGGGTGACGGCCTGGTTGCACCCCCGACGGCAGCACCGGACTCACTCACAGGTACGGCTCGACGTTGTCCTCGAACGCCCGGTCCAGCTGGTCGCTCACCCCGGGGAAGACGTCCTCGGGGTCCGCGCCGGCTAGCACCAGCTGTTCGATGCCGTCGGTGAGGATCTGGTCCCCGCCGGGGGTGAACACCCGTACCCAGTCCTGCACGCGGGTCCGCTGCTGCAGCTGGTCCACTGAGGTGCGGAACTGCGGCGTCTCCTCGTACACGGCGCTCATGATGTCGCCCTCGATCGCGGAGGTCCGCACCGGCATGTACCCGGTCTCCTGAGAGAACGTCGCGGTGTTGTCTCGCTCGGTGATGAACTTCAGGAACATCGCAGCGGCGAGCTGCTGCTCCGGGGTCCGCGAGGACGGGATCGCCAAACCGGTGCCACCGGTGGGCACGTTCGGTCCATCGACCGGCCCGTTGGGTAGGAACGAGGTGCCCAACTCGAAATCAGCGGCCTCCAGGTGGCCGGTCAGTGACCCGGTGGAACCGATCAGGGAGGCGAAGATGCCCACCTGGAAGTCGGCGTTGGTGTCCGAGCCCAGGCCGGCGAAGGCGGTGTCGCCGTTGTACATATCGCGGGCGAACCTCCCTGCGGCGAGCGCTTCCTCGGTGTCCAGGGTGACGGTCCAGTCCTCGCTCATCGCGCCACCCTGGCCCCAGATCACGTTGGAGAACCACCAGGCCGACCAGGAAGGGCCGATGCCGTTGCCGAGTACGTTGCCATCGCTGGGCACATGTTCTTTCAGTGCCGGCGCCCACTCCTTGAGCTCGTCCCAGGTCTCCGGGCCCCGGTCGGGCAGTCCGGCAGCGGCCCAGATGTCACGGTTGTAGTAGAAGATCGGCGTGGACCGGGCGTACGGCGCGGCGTAGTGCTTGCCCTCGTACTCGTAGTCGCTGAACAGCGTCTCCACGTAGTCGCCGGTGTCCACCTCGAGGTAGGAGAAGACGTCGTCGATCGCCATGATCTGCCCGTTGACGAAGTAGCGGAACCACCACACGTCGGAGGCGATCACCAGATCCGGGATCTCGTCGGTGCCGGACGCCGCCTGGAACCGCTGGGCGATCTCGTCGTACCCCGCGCCTGCGGTGACGTGGTTGATCTTGATGTCCGGGTACTCCTCGTTGAATGCCTCAATATAGGAGGCCTCCAGCTCCTGGGTGTTACCGGGGTGGTTGGACCACCAGGTGATCTCCGATGCCGGCTCGATGCTGGCCCAGTCGATCTCCTCGGCAGGCTCCTCGCTGCCGCCGCCACCACCGCCGAGCGATGGGCCGCAGCCGGCGACCAGACCGCCGGCGGCGCCGAGCCCGGTGAGTTGCAGCAGCTGACGGCGTGATGGACGGGCGAGTGAACTGGGGCGTCGAGTTGAGGTCATGGTTTCTCCTTGGGATGAGTAAGGCGGTACAGGCGATGGGTCAGCCGGTGACGGCGCCGGCAGTCAGCCCGGCAACGAGTCGGCGTTGCAGGACGAGGAAGATGAGCAGCATCGGCACGGTGACCACCACGGTGGCGGCCATCAGCACGCCCCAGGCCTGCATGCCGTCCAGGCTCTGCAGCAGGGTCAGTCCGACGGGCAGGGTCATCGTGTCGGTGTTGTCGGTCACGAGCATCGGCCACAGGTAGTCGTTCCACTCGTTCACCAGCGAGATCAGGCCAACCGCAGCGATCGTGGGCACCGACATCGGCACCGCGAACTTCCACAGCCGGCGCCAGTGGCTGGCACCGTCCACCTGGGCGGCCTCGAAGACCGAGATTGGCAGCGAGAGGAAGTGCTGGCGGAACAGGAAGGTGCCGAACGCACTGGCGAGCCCTGGCACCAGGATGCCTTGATAGGTGTTCAGCCAGCCGAGGCTCGCGATCAGCGAGTAGTTCGGGATGATTGTGATCTGACCGGGGATGAGCAGCGCGAACAGCACGACCACGAAGACGGCCTTGCGGAACGGGACGTCGATGAACACGACAGCGTAGGCGCAGCACAGGCCAAGGAAGACCTTCAGGCCGGCGCCGGCGATCGTCAGGCCCACGCTGTTGAGGAACATCCGCTCGATCGGGATGCTGCTGGAGACCTGTTCGTAGTTGAAGAAGGCGAAGGCGTCCGGTAGCCACTGCAGCGGCATCGAGTAGATCTCGCCGTTGTCCTTGAAGCTGGCCAGGAACATCCAGACCAGCGGCACTGCCATCACCAGGATGGAGGCGAGCATGATCAGGTAGAAGCCGGCGTCCAGGTGTGCGTCGCGGAACGGCCGACGGCGAGCGGCCGGCCTGGCTGGAGGGGGCCTGTCGGTTTGGGGTGCTCGGGTGCGCTCGACGGTCGTGCTCATGAGTAGTGCACCTTCTTCTCCATGTACTTCAGCTGCACGGCCGTGATCACGAGCAGGATGATGAACAAGATCGTGGCCGAGGCCGAGGCGTAGCCGGCTCGCCCGGTCTGGAAGCCCTCGATGTAGATCTGGTACATCAGCGTCGTGGTGGAGCCCAACGGGCCACCGTCGGTCATCGCCTTGATCAGGTCGAAGGACTGCAACGAGCTCAGGATCGTGGTGATCAGCAGGAAGAACGTCACTGGCCCGAGCAGCGGCAGTACGACTGAGCCGAACGTGCGCAGCTTGGTGGCACCATCCAGCGCGGCGGCATCACGCAGGTCCTGCGGCACGCCCTGCAGACCGGCGAGGTAAATGAGTGCCACATACCCGACGTGCTTCCACAGGTACACGATGATGATCATGATTAGCGCCCAGGGTGAGGACGTGTACCACTCGGGTGAGTCCATCCCGATCGCACCGAGGAGGGTGGATAGAAGTCCGTATCGCGGGTCGAAGATGTACAGCCAGAGCATGCCGACTGCGATCCCGGACAGAACGTACGGAGCGAACACGACGGTCCGAGCGATGCCTCGCCCCCAGAGCCTGCGATTCAGCAACAGAGCGAGGGCAAGGCCGAGTACCAATGCGCCGCCCACAGTGGCCACGGCGAAGAGGAACGTGGTGCCCATCACCGTGGGGGTATCCGGATCCGTGAACCACGCGATGTAGTTGTCGAAGCCGATGAACCGGGCTACGGACGAGCCCATGTTCCACTGCAGCATCGAGTAGTAGAAGCTCAGCAGCAGGGGCCGGTAGACGAAGATCAGCAGCAGGGCCACGTTGGGGCCAGCGAGCAGCGCGAAGATCCCGAGGTTCCGCAGCCGACGTCGCTTGATCGCAGAGCGTCGGTCATTCGTCCTGTGCGGGGCGGCGGTGCGTGGCGCGGCCGTGGCCTCGGCCGTCACCACGCGCACCGGCCGACGCCGTACGGCACGGGCATATGCGAACCAGTCATGAGCCTCTCCTTCGGGACCCGCAATCGGTCGATTTCTCACGGTCGTCCACCCGTGCAGATGGGAGCACTTGTCCGATACTGGCACCAGTGCTCACTGTGATTGCGGGCACAACGTACACAGTCTCGCGAACGTGAAGCAAGGGTTGATGCGCGGTGAAGTGCAGGTGAAAGACGGCAGCGCTGAGCTTTCCGGTCCGGATACTCCGCCCGAGTTTGCTGGAATTGCAACGATCTGTAGTGGTGTGCCAGAGCTCATGTATTCCGCGTGCTGAGCAGGTACGAACCGGCCCCGGTGGCCCAGAATCCGGGAAGATGCCCTTGCCATGGACTATTCGAGCTGCGCACTTGGACTTTTCTTGAACATCTGTGAACGGACTAGCCAGACGTCCCATGACGGCGCGAAGGTGGTCGACAGTGATCGATACTGATTGCATCAACCCATTTTCAATCACCAAAAATCACTGGCGATGATGCCGCGGTGTAGCTGGCGTCCCAGGCTTGGAGGAAGCGATGAAGCGCACCCGACCGATAGTGCTCGGTGCAGCACTGACGAGCGTGACCCTGGTGGCCGCCTGCGCCGGCGCAGGCGAGGATACGGAGGTCAGTTCGCTCGACCTGTGGTTGCCTCCGCACGGCGACTTCTCCAACGCCTCGGAGTGGGATCCGATTCTGGCGGCCTTCGAGGAGGAACACGGCATCGACGTCAACGTCCGGATGATCCCGTGGGAGAACTACGAGGAGGCCTACCTGACCGGCATTACCGGAGGAGAAGGACCGGACGTCGGCCTGATGTACGCGGAGATGATCGGTGATTACCACGCGCAGGGGGCACTGGTGCCGTTCGATGAGTATCTGCCGAACTCGGACGCGCCGGACTACCTCTACCTCGACCAGGGCCAGGTCGACGGTGAGCAGATCGCGGTTCCGCTCGTCGTCGGCGGGGCTCGGGTGCTCTACTACAACGCTGATCTGCTCGCGCAGGCAGGAATCGAGGAGCCCCCGGGCACGTGGGACGAATTCCTCGAGGCTGGCCGTCAGCTCCGTGATGCCGGCATCACCCCGGCGGAGCAGGCCTGGAGCGGGCATCCGGGAATCCTGAACGACAACTTCTACCCGATGCTCTGGCAGGCCGGCGGTGAACTCTTCACGGAGGACGGCAGCGCGACCGCCTTCAACTCCCCGGAGGGTGTGGCCGCGGCCGAATTTCTGTGGGAGCTCCGCGATTCCGAGATCCTCTCCGAGGCGGTCACGAGCCTTGTTCAGGGTGACGTGCAGTCCAACTTCGCGAACGGCCAGACCGCGTTCATGTTCGGCTCGGATGCGCACTTCCCGACCTTCGACGCCGGAGACTTCGAGCTCGGACTGATCGGGCCGTTGGAGGGTGAAACGCGAGAGACCTTCATCGCCGCAGATGCGCTGGTGCTGCTCGAACAGTGCCCTGACCGGCAGCTCTGCACGGACCTGGTCACCTACATCACGTCACCGGACCAGATGGCTGAGTTCCACGAGCTTGCCCCGTACCCGCCGATCACAGCCGGCGCGGAGTACGTCGCACCACAAATCTTCGAAGAGATGTACGCGCAGAGCGACCTGTTCAACGGACTGCCGATCGTGGCGGGCAGTTCCGCCGTCTACAACACCCTGCTGACCAACCTCCAGCAGATGATGCTCGGCGAGAAGACCCCCGAACAGGCGCTCGCCGACGCCGCGACCTCCGGTGACCAGGCGCTCGAGACTGCGCAGCAGTGAGAGCAACGACGACGACGGTCGCCTCGGAACCGATCCCCGGGGCCACCGACAGCGGGCCCGTGCAGCAACGACCGCGAGCCAACACAAGAAGGCGCTCGTTCTCCGGCCTCGGCTACCTGATGCCGAGCCTGATCGTGCTCGCGGTGGTCATCGTTGCCCCGATCGGCATGTCTGCGTACTTCAGCCTGACCGACTACTCCTTGCTGGGCGAGCCACAGTGGGCCGGTCTGCAGAACTACGGCGACCTGCTCTCCGACACCGGATTCCGGCAGGCGATGTGGCAGACCTTCGTCTACACGGTGATCTCGGTACCGCTGCAGACAGTCCTCGCACTGGTCATCGCGGCAGTGATCGCGCGGCGGCTTCGCAACCGCTTCGGCGGCTTCATCCGGTCCGCGTTGTTCATCCCGGTCATCGCTGCGATGGTGATCATCGGCAGCGTCTGGCGCTACCTGCTCGGCACCGAGGACGGTCTGGTGAACTCGATCCTTGGCCTGGTCGGCATCAACAACGTCAACTGGCTCGGCGAAGCAACGACGGCGCTCATAGTCGTTGCCCTGGTCACGGTCTGGAAGAACATCGGCTACTTCCTGGTGATCTATTACGCCGGCATGCTGGACATCCCGGAGGATCTGTACGAGGCCTCATCGATCGACGGCGCCGGTGGTGTGCGGCAGTTCTGGTCCATCACCGTCCCCTCACTGCGCCCCGTCACCTTCCTGGTGGTCATCCTCGGCACCATCTGGTCCTTCCAGGTTTTCGACCTCGTCTACGCGATGACCGGTGGCGGACCCGGTGGAGGCACCGTGACCTTGGTGATGGCCATCTACAACACCGGCTTCGAGAACATGCAGATGGGTTACGCCTCCGCCATGGCGATGGTCCTCTTCGTGATCGTGTTCCTGGTCTCGTTCACGCAACGCGTCCTGCTGAGCAGGAAGTAGGGAGTGCCCGTGCTTCATCGAACTGTCCAGATCACAGTGAACACTGCGCTACTCCTCTTGGTCGTGGCAGCGCTGCTCCCGTTCGCGTTCATGGTGCTCACCGGCATCCAGGAGTCGACGACCGTTTCCTTGGCATTCGACCCGGCCAAACTCCAGCTCGACAACTTCGTGCGCTTGTTCACCGAGTACCAATTCGGTCGGGCGCTCGTCACCAGTGCAGTGGTGGTGGTGCTCGCCTGCGTGGTGAACCTCGTGGTCAGCTCACTGGCTGCGTACGCGTTCGCGAAAAAGCCATTCCCTGGCTCCGAGGCGCTGTTCTGGGTCTATATCGCCACCATGATGGTGCCCGTCCAGGTGACGATCATCCCGCTTTTCCTCATCGTCCGGGATCTCGGGCTACTGAACACGCCGGTCGCGCTCATCCTGCCGATCATCAACGCCTTCGGCGTCTTCCTGATCCGGCAGTTCATGTCCAGTGTGCCCGATGAGCTCTTGGAGGCGGCTCGGATCGACGGAGCCAAGGACCTGCGGATCTTCGCCGCCATCGTGCTGCCGCTGATCAAACCGGTCTTGATCGCATTGACCGTCTTCACCTTCATCACGGCCTGGAATGACTTCCTCTGGCCACTCGTCGTGATCTCCGACGAGTCCATGCAGACCGTCACCCTCGCGGCCGCGCGGTTGCAGGGACGGTTCCTCACCGACTACGGCCTGGTGATGGCCGGTGCCACGGTCTCGTTCCTCGTTCCGTTTCTCATCTACCTGTTCCTGCAACGCCGGTTCGTCCAAGGCGTCGCCTCCATCGGCCTGAAGGGATGACATCCATGCCGCCCACTGTCCCCCGTACCGAGTGGACCTTTCGATGCGTCGACTCGCTGGAGAAGGTCTTTGCCGACGAAGCTCCTCGCAGAGCATCCGAGGGAGCGTCACTATCCGGGTTCCTGGGCGAGCGGCTTTCTGTCCAGCTCGCGTTCCTTCCGCCGGCAGCCGAGAGCCTCGAAGCGATTCCACGGTTGCGGGTCGGCGTGGACGGGGTGCTCGCCGAGCACGTGCGGTTGAGCACCGTCGAGCTTGTGCCTGCCACCCTCGTCGCCTTCGACGGTCATGACGACGGATACCTGCGAGACACTCCTGGTCTCTACCCGGACCTGCTCCGTCCGCTGCCCCCCGATCGAGTGATCCCCCCGGCCGTGGGGTACTGGCGTGCGATCTGGGTCGACGTCGTGGTCGACGATCCGGCCCTGGCCGGGCAGCACGACCTCACGGTAGTGGTGAGCAGCGACAACACGGGTGAGGTGCTGCACCGCATGCAGGTGCCGGTGACGGTCCATCCGATTCGGCTGCCACCGTTGGACATCGTCAACTCGCATTGGCTGCACGCGGACTGTCTCGCCGACTACTACGGCGTCGACGTGTTCAGCGAGGAGCACTGGCGAATCCTTGACCATTACGTCGAGGCCCTCGCTGCGATGCGGGCGAACTCCATCCTCACCCCGACCTGGACACCCCCGTTGGACACGGCCGTCGGCGGGACGAGGACCACTGTGCAGCTGATCGAGATCAGCGACGATGGCGACGGCTACCAGTTCGGGTTCGACCGGCTGGACCGGTGGTTGCGGATGTGCGCCCGACACGGGATCCACACCCTGGAAATCGCTCACTTGTTCACCCAGTGGGGCGCTCGGGCAACCCCCGCGATCGATGTCGCGACGCCGAACGGGACTGAGCAACGGTTCGGCTGGCACGTGCCCGCGACCGACCCTCGGTATCGGACCTTGATGGAGGACCTGCTACCGCAGTTGCGCCAGTATCTGGCCGAGCACTGGGAGGGCGACGTCTTCTTCCACGTCAGCGACGAGCCACGTGCCGAGATGCTCGCGGACTACCGGCGGGCACGCGACGTCGTGGCTGACCTGTTGGAGGGTGCGCGGGTGGCCGACGCCCTCAGCGACTTCGCGTTCGCCCGCGAGGGAGTGGTAGCCACTCCCATCGTCGCCACCGACCATGTGCAGACGTTCCTCGATGCCGGGATCAGCCCGTGGGTGTACCACTGCGTCTCCCAGCATCGTGACGTGGCCAACCGCTTCATCGGTCTGCCGTCTCTACGGAACCGCATACTCGGGCGCCAGCTCTTTGCAGCCCGTGCGCCCGGCTTCCTGCACTGGGGATTCAACTTCTGGAACACCCAGTACTCCGTGGCGACGGTCGACCCGTACCACGACACGTGCGCGGGGGGTGCGTTCCCCGCCGGTGATCCGTTCATCGTCTACCCCGGTGCCGATGGCCGTGCCGTGCCGTCACTACGGCACCGGGTGTTTGCGCAGGCGATGGACGACCACCGCGCCCTGCAGCTGCTCCGTGAGCTGACCGATCACGCCACTGCGACCTCGTACATCGACCAGGGCGGGAGGCTCAGGTACGACGCATTCAGCAACGACGTCGAGCACTACTGGCTCACCCGCCGAGCGGTGGACGAGCGCATCCTGGACGAGCTCGAGCGGACGAGGGCCACACCCACGAACGACACCACCCAGGGAAGGCAAGAACGATGAGGATCCCCGCACTGATGGCCGTGCTCGTAGCGCTGACCTCCGGCGTTGCGGCGGGACCGGCGCCGCACGAGAGTGACCCGGCACGCCACGACGTCACCTTCATGCTCGGCGGGACACCGGGGAACCAGACAGCCCGGGGAGTCCATCACATGCAGCTCGTCTGTGACGACGAGCCAGAGGCCGATGCCCGGCTGCACGCTCGTCGGACGACGCAGACCGAGACGCACAGCGCGGCAGCCGGGTCGGAGTGCAGCGTGGATCTGCGCGCTCCACGGCGTGGCGGCTGGGTTTACGAGACCATCGTCGAGGTTCGCGCGGCCAGCAGTGGCGCCGTGCTCCATCGCGCCACGGTGTACGACTCGGGTCAGGTTGATGACCGGACGTTCATCGCGCCTGGCGGAGACATCGAGATCCGCCTGCAGTCGAGCCTGCTTCGGCCGGACCAGGTCGGCACGGAACTGAGCGTCATGGCGTTCAATCTCCTGAATGGCGGCCGCCTCGATGAGGTGCACGGTCACGGCCGCGAAGAGCAGAACGTGCAGGAGCTCCTGGAGTTCGTCCGGCACGAGGATCCGGATGTGCTCTTCAGCGTCGAGACGTACGGCACGGGAGATGAGATCGTCGAGGCGTTGAACGGCGGCCGCGCCGACGACCGGGTCTACCGTGGCGTGCAGCTCACGCGGGAACCGGGGCAGGCCGAAGACCGCGACAATCTGTGGCTGTTCACCCACCTTCCGGTCGAGGAGATCTACCCGGTCGTCGACGGTGAGCACGTCTCGTCGTTCAACTTCGGCGGTGCGCGGCTGACCCTGCCAGACGGCAGCAGCACGCACGCCTTCAGCATGTGGCTCTCACATCGCGACAACGCCTGGTCGCCACTGACCCGGACCGCCATCGAAAACGTTCGCGGGCTGGAACCGGGCGCCACGAGTCAGGAGCTCGCGGCGACTGACCGCGCCGAACGAGTGGAGATGGCCGACGAGATTCTCAGCGAACACCTGCCTCAGTTCGTCACGGACGAGTCGCCGGTGATTGTCGCCGGCGATACCAACGCGCTGTCGCCGCTGGACTGGTCAGAGCAGTTCGCCGATGCGCCGGGGCACGAAGGTCTGGTGGTCGACTGGCCGGCAATGGGCGCCTTCGAAGACGCCGACTTCACCGACACCTACCGTGAGGCCAATCCGGATGCTGCTCGCTTCCCGGGCCGCACGTTCAGCGCGAGCAATGCGTACACCTACGCGCCGGCGAGGATCGACTACATTCTGACCCGCGGTGACGATGTGCGGGTGCTCGGCTCGTCCACGAGAGTCGAGCGTCTGCCGCAGCACCAGCGCAGTGCCCTCGACGACATCTACCCCTTCTACTCCGACCACGCGGCCGTGGTCAGCGACCTGCTCATTCGCGGTACCGGCCCGGCACCGTCGGTCGACCACGTGGTGGACGAGCCAATCAGTGCTCCGGTTTGGCCGGAGGAGCCGGGCGGAACAGCGGTCCCGCCGTCCGAACTGAGTGCTACGGCATCGACCCAGAGCCCGTCCTCACCAGCGTCCCGAGCGGTGGACGGTGACGTCCGCACGCACTGGCATTCGGACTATGCCGATGACCCGCCAGACCCGCAGCCGCATACGCTCACGATCGATATGGGTACCGCGCGCACTCTGGCCGCCGTGCGGTACGTCCCCAGGATCGACGGTTTCAACGGCATCGCTACGGACTACCGGATCGAGGCCAGCACAGACGGCAGCACGTTCACCGAGGTGGCCGCCGGATCGTGGAACCGCGACCAGCTCCCTCGAGATGTTGACCTACCTGGTGTTGAGGCGCGCTACCTGCGCCTCGTGGTCGAGCGAGGAGTGGGCCTTTTCTCCACGGCCGCTGAGGTGATCCCGTACGAGAGGCTCACCCCAGCGTGAGAGGCAGCCGGGTCAGGAGGTCACCATGCACATCGTGTGGTTCAACGACACGACCCTGACGGAGCTGACGCTTCTCACCTTGGCGTTCGTGCTGTCCGCGCTGATCGGCTTCGAGCGTCAACGGAGTCTCAAGAGCGCCGGACTCCGGACACACACGCTCGTCGGGGTCGGCACGGCTGTTTTCACGCTGGTCTCCGCGTATGGCTTCCAGGGTGTGACCGGTCCGGACGCTGTGGTGGACCCGTCGCGCATTGCCGCCCAGATCGTGTCCGGGATCGGCTTCCTCGGTGCCGGGGTGATCTTCGTCCGGCAGAACATGGTGTCGGGACTCACCACCGCCGCATCGATCTGGGTGACCGCAGCGATCGGGATGGCGTGTGGTGCAGGCAATCCTGCCCTCGCGCTCTTCGCAACGATCCTGTACACGATCGCGGTCTGGGCACTGGGCCGGCTTGGCCGCCGGTTGAGATCGAATGCCCTCGACACCACGGTGCTGATTCGATATCAGGAAGGGCTCGGCGCTCTGCGCCGCACGCTCGTGCTCGCTTCCGAGCACGGATTCGAGGCTTTGGTCTCGAACACGTTGACGACCTCGCATACCGATAGGCCCGCGCGAGTTCAGGCGATGATCGAACTGCGCTCGAAGGCGAACGTCGACGTCGGTGCGTTCCTCGCGGCGACTGCGGAGATACCGGGGGTGAAATCGGTCAAGTTCGCGACAGCAAACGACTAGCTGCTGTGCCTTGCAACCGCCACGGGGCCCAACCTGACTATCTTGGGCCAGTGGATTCGTTCTGGCAGTTCGTCGGCGGCTACTGGTGGCTGATCTTCCCGCTCGGCGGCATCGTCGGTGGCTGGGTGAAGGGCGCCCAGAAATGGGATGAACGCCGGCGCCGCGACAAGATCGAACTGCAGAAGCTCAAGAACGCCGAACGTCTAGCCACCCAGCAGGTGGAGGAAGCCCGTTCCAGCGAGATCGAGCGGGTGCTCGCTGAACACGATGAGGTCAATCGCCGCTGGCTCGACTACGAGCTCGATGTGGCCAAGCTCATCGACTACCCCGTGATGACCGATATGCGTGAGCAGGTGACCGCCGATTTCCACCGGGCCAAGCGGGACGCCGACCTGCTCCGCCCCGACGACCCTGCGGAGCTCCGCGATCCGCGGCTCCTCGCCCGGTATCGCGAGGCGGTCCGCGAGTTCGGGCTCACCTTCGATATCGCCGAGCGTGAAGCCAGGCGCCGCCGGACCTCCGACTTCACCGAGACCGAACGGGCGGCGCTGAACCGGGCGAAGAAGCTACTGGCGCTCGCGGATGATTCCGGCGCGACCCATGCCGAACGGCAAGCGGCCTACCGGCGCGCCACCCGGGAGCTGGAAGGACTTCTCGTGCTCCCGGATGCCGCCACCGATGCGCTCGAGCAGCGGATCGCAGGGATGCTGGGCACCGCGCCGGAGTAGTCGCCATCTGAACCCGGTTTTCGTGTCGGAACCCCGGTATCTGGGGGTTCAGACGCGAGAAGTGGATTCAGATGGCGCGCACCGGTTCGTCAGGAGTCGATGGAACTCATGTCCCCATACCGCTCGCCGGCCACGGCATCCGCGGGTACGGCACGAGCCAGAGCGGCCAGATGGTCCGCGGTCAGGACCAGCTCGGCCGCAGCCACGTTCTCCTCCAGGTAGCGCACCCGCTTCGTTCCCGGGATCGGGACGACGTCGCCGCCTTGTGCGAGCACCCAGGCGAGCGCGAGCTGGCCGGGTGTGGCGCCGAGCTGCCCGGCGATCTCACTGAGTGCCCGCACCAGCGTGAGATTGCGCTCGAGGTTCTCCCCCTGGAAGCGGGGGAAGTATCCCGTGCTGCGGCTGTCACCGGCGTCCAGCGACTCCTGGGTGACGGCGCCGGTGAGGAGCCCGCGCCCGAGCGGGGAGTAGGGCACCAGCCCGATGCCGAGTTCACGCAGGGCTGGGAGTATCTCGGTTTCCAGGTCCCGGGTGAACAGGGAATACTCGGTCTGTACTGCGGTGATCGGGTGGACCGCATGGGCTCGCCGGATCGTGATCGCCGACGCCTCGGATAGGCCCAGGAAGCGCACCTTCCCGGCCGCGACCAACTCGGCCATCGCGCCCACGGTCTCCTCGATGGGCACCTGCGGGTCCACCCGGTGCTGGTAATAGAGGTCGATGTGATCCACACCGAGGCGCTGCAGGGATGCCTCGCAGGCGGCGCGCACATATTCAGGGCGGCCGTTGACTCCAACGCGGGTGCCGTCCGCGCGGCGTTCGTTGCCGAACTTCGTGGCGAGTTGGACCTCCTCGCGGCGGCCTGCGATCGCCTCCCCGACGAGGCGTTCGTTCGTGAACGGGCCATACATGTCGGCCGTGTCGAGGAAAGTGACGCCGAGGTCGAGCGCCCGGTGGATGGTGGCGATGCCGCCTTCATGTGCGGGGGTTCCGTAGAACTCCGACATGCCCATGCAGCCGAGGCCGAGGGTGGACACCTCGAGAGCTGCGGAGGCCGTACCGAGGGTGCGTGTAGTGAGTGTCATGTCTGTGAGCCAACCGGGTGGAGCGCGCTCCAAGTCAAGCGCTGATGGCGACGCGCTCGGAGTAGAGGCCGATCTTGTAGTCGATCGCCGCCAGGTGCGCCTCAGCCTCGGCTAGCTGGGCGAGCACCGCCTCCCGGTGTGCTTGCAGCAACTCCAGACGTTCGTGCTCGTTCCCGGTCCCGGCCCGGACCATCTCGGCGTAACGGCGCACGTCCCGGATCGGCATCCCGGTAGCGCGCAGCCGTGTGACGAGCTCAATCCAGCGCACGTCCTCGGCGTGGTAGCGGCGGTGCCCGGCGGTCGAGCGGGGCACCGGCCGCAGCAGCAGGCCGTCCTTCTCGTAGTAGCGCAGCGTGTCGACGGCGAGGCCGAGCAGCTGTGCCGCTTCGGCGATGGTCAGTGCGGTGAGAGGCATACCCGTAGTGTCACTCCTGGAGCGCACTCCAGGGCAAGAGGGGTTTGACGCGATCGCATGGTGCACCGCTTCCGGCGTCTCAGGTGAGGTGGTCGAACTCTCCGCGCACCCACGCTGCGTGCCGAGCAGCAGATCGGAGCAGCACCCCCTGGCCGTCGGCATCGATCATGTTGCCGAAGTTCCCCACGATCCGGTCGAAACTCAGCGTGGCGAGCTGCGCGGCGATTCGCTCCACCACGGCAGCCGAAAGCGGGATCTTGTTCGGGTAACTGCGCAGGAAGCCCACCGAGGATCGGTCCGGGTTCGGGAAGATGGTGTCACCGGTGAGTAGCAGCCCACGCCCCTGAGCCCCCTCGGCCCAATGCGCCACCGCACTGCCGGCGAAGTGCCCACCCACCTGGTGCAACGTGAGCCCAGGCAGGATCTCGTGGACCCCGGACCAATATCGAATCCGCTCGTCCCTCCGGCCGAGCCAGTCGGCATCCGCCTCGGCCACCAACACCTCGGCGCCGAGCTCACGTGCCCACTCCACCTGCACCCCGAACATGTGCGGGTGGCTGGCGGCCACCGCCAGAACGGGACCCTGTGCGCGGACTCGAGTGACGCCGTCGGCGTCCAAGAAACCGGGCGGATCCCACAGCAGCGAACCCTGTGGGGTTCGCACGAGCTGGGCTGTCTGGCCGATCCCGACGGCGTCCCGCGTGGAGATGCCGTACACGTCCGGTTCGGTCTCGGCCCAGGTAAGCGTGGTGCCTGCCTCGCGCAGTTCGGTCACGGTGGTCCAGCGCTGCCCGCCGGCGGGCAAGTACTGGCGTTCGTCCGCGCAAATCGGGCAGACCTCGGGGGCCGGTTCGTCGTACTCCACCGCACAGGTGGCGCAGATCAGCATGTTCTCAATCTTCCTCGAACTGCGACGGCGGGCAACACCGCAGGCGCATTGCCGCGATCTGTCGCTGAGCTGACTGGAGGAGCGACGATATGCGGCAACGCGGACCGTGGTCGGTACGTCAGCGGGGATACGGTGAATGCAGGCGCGGGCTCCGTCGAGCCCGCCCGACGCCCACTATCAGCGGAGGACCTTATGTCTCGGATTGTCGTTATCGGGGGTAGTGGTCATGTCGGCACCTACCTGGTGCCCCGGCTGGTCGAAGCCGGCCACCAGGTCGTCAATGTCAGCCGGGGTGCGGCCGCTCCGTACACGGCGCATGCCGCCTGGGACCGCGTGGAACGGGTCGTCCTGGACCGCGACGCCGCCGAACAGGAGGGTGCGTTCGGCGCCGCGATTGCCGCACTTGAGCCCGATGTCGTGGTGGACCTGATCTGCTTCACGCTCGACAGCGCCCGG
Source organism: Ruania halotolerans (assembly GCF_021049285.1). Lineage (GTDB taxonomy): Bacteria > Actinomycetota > Actinomycetes > Actinomycetales > Beutenbergiaceae > Ruania > Ruania halotolerans. Next base: position 4,133,972 of record NZ_CP088017.1, on the reverse strand, counting down.
GAACTCGTCGAGGCGCTGCGCGGGCGGGTGCAGCACCTTCTGCATTGCGGCACCATCTGGGTGTACGGCCACAACGCCACGGTCCCTGCCACTGAAGATCAACCACTCAACCCGTTCGGCGACTACGGGACCCAGAAGGCGGCCATCGAGACGTATCTTCTCGATGAGGCGCGCCGCACCGGGTTCCCGGCCACCGTGGTGCGGCCCGGTCACATCTCCGGTCCGGGCTGGGTACCGCTGAATCCGGCCGGGCACTTCGATCCCGAGGTGTTCTCGCTGATCGCCCGCGGGGACGAACTGGTGCTCCCGAACTTCGGCCTCGAGACGGTCCACCACGTCCACGCCGACGACGTCGCCCAGATCTTCGAACGGGCGATCCACGGGTGGGGCGCCGCAGTGGGCGAAGCGTTCAACGCCGTCTCACCGCAGGCTGTGAATCTGCGCGGGTACGCCGAGCACATGTACCGCTGGTTCGGCCGCGAGCCGAGAATCGAGTTCCAGCCGTTCGAGCAGTGGCGCACCACCCAGGAACCAGGCGACGTCGAGGCAACGCTGGATCACATCGGGCGCTCGCCCTCGCATTCGATCGAGAAGGCGCGCCGCCTCCTCGGGCACGTCCCGCGCTACTCCACATTCGCCACGATCGAGGAGGCGGTCACCCGCCTCATCGCTGACGGTCGCGTCCACCGGGACTGACGCAGCCACCACCGACGTGGGCTCATAGGCGCGCGGGTGGCCTGAGTGTCGCGAAACGGGCGAGACGCGACACTCAGCCAACCCACGTCGGGGCCTCGACCGCCACCGTGCCCTGGAGTACGGCTGTCAGTACCACTGGCTACGCTCCGACTATGCCCGCCCCATCGCTGCCCGAGCTCCTGGTTCCCGACGCTGCCGCGTGGCGTGAGTGGTTGATCGCCAACCATGACACCTCACCGGGAGTGTGGCTCGTGCTGGGCAAGAAGGGCGGTCACGTCACCACGCTGACCTATGAAAGTGCCGTCCTCGAGGCGTTGTGCGTCGGATGGATCGATGGCCAGGCGAAATCCCGTGATGAGGCCACCTCGCTGCAGCGCTACACCCCGCGCCGAGCCCGCAGTCAGTGGTCGGCCAAGAACGTGGGCCGGGTGGCCACGCTCGAGGCCGAGGGCAAGATGCTCCCTGCGGGGCGTGCCGCCGTCGAGGAGGCCAAGGCCGACGGACGATGGGAGGCGGCCTACGCAGGCCCGGCCACCGCCGTCGTGCCGGACGACCTGGCTGCGGCGATCGCCGCGAATCCGGACGCCCAGGCGATGTTCGAGGTGCTCACCTCGGCCAACCGGTTCGCCATGATCTACCGGCTGAACGCTGTGAAGCGAGCCGAGACGCGCGAACGCAAGATCACCGAGTTCGTGGCGATGCTCGCCCGGCACGAGGCGATCCATCCACAGAAGAAGCGACCGTCCTAGTCTCGGCGACTCACCCCGTCTCCTTGATCGGTCGCGGCGCGCGCAGCGTGTAGATCGCATAACCGATGATCACCACGAAGCACACGGCCGGCACGATGTAGGAGAATGCCGATCCGACCGAGTCCACCAGCTTGCCCTGCAACAGCGGCACGGTGGCGCCGCCCACGATCGCCATCACCAGTCCCGCGGCGCCGAATTTGGTGTCATTGCCCAGGCCCTCCAGTGCGATCCCGTAGATCGTGGGGAACAGCAGCGACAGGCAGGCGGAGAGCGCCACGACGGCCACCAGGCCCACCATGCTCGGCACCGTGACTGCCACCAGACAGAGCACGACGCCGAGGCACGTCATGGTCAGCATCAGCACCCGGGAGTCGATCTTGCCCATCAGGGCCACCATCGCGAACCGGGCCACCAGGAAGACGACCAGGCTTGCCTGCAACCACCAGTTCGCTGTGGTCGGGCTCGCCCCGATCTGGTCTCGCGCGTAAGTGATCGTGAACGTCCAGATGCACGTCTGCGCGGCCACGTTGAAGAATTGAGCGACCACGCCGAAGGAATAGTGGGTGTTGGTGAACAGGCGCTTGACTCGGCCCGAGGCGCCACGCGTGTCCACCTCGTGGCTCGCCCGCACGTTCAGGCCGGGTACCTTCGTGACGGCGATGCCGATCCAGATCAACACCAGCACCACGGCCAGGCCGACATACGGCGTCATCACCGCATCCAGTTCGGAGGTCAGCAGCGCCTCGCGTTCCCCCGGGGGTAGTGCGTCTCGTTCCTCCGGTGTGCGGGTGCTCAGATTGGGTGCGATCAGCAGCGCCGCCAAGAGCACTCCGGTGTTCGTTCCCACCGGGTTGAACGCCTGCGCGAAGTTCAGCCGCCGGGTGGCGTTGGATTCCGGGCCCATGGACATCACGTACGGGTTCGCGGAGGTCTCCAGGATGGAGAGCCCGGCAGCGAGGAAGAAGATCGCCGTGAGGAAGAACCCGAAGGTCTGCGCAGTGGCCGCCGGGAGGAACAGGAAGCCACCCGAGGCGGCCAAGCCCAGACCGAGCAGAACGCCCACTTTGTAGTTGAAGCGCTGATTGACGAACGCCGCAGGCAGGGCGAGCAGGAAGTAGGCGCCGTAGTAGGCCGACTGCACGAGCGTGGCCTGCACGGTGGACATGTCGTCGAAGACCGAAGTGAACGTGGAGACCAGGGTGTCGGTCATGTTCGCGGCCGTACCCCAAGCGGCGAAGCAGGTCACCACCAGGATGAACGGTACGAGCATGCCCGGATGGAGGAAGCGGGTGCGTTCGTGGCCCAGGGTGGTATCGAGGTCGTTCGGCGTTGAACTCATGTGACTCCCTTGCCCCGCAGTCGCGTGCTGGCAGTCAACCATGTCAGCGGGCCTCTGTCCGCGCGAAGGCAGAACGCAGCGTTCAAGGTGGTGCGCGGGTAGAGCCGTGCCGTTCCTTCCGCGCGAACGTAGGACATCGTCGTCGGCGTGGCCCCATGGGATTGGGTCTGCCGCGGAGCTCCTTGCAACGCCGTCAGTTACTCGAGTAGATTTCGGGTGGACCGACTTACCACTAAGGAGCCACACACATGCCGTTCTCGCTGGGAATCGTGGGCGCCGGGCAGTTCTCCGGCGGATTCGCGACGCTGTTCAACGCCCACCCCGGGATCTCCCGTGTCACTGTCACCGACACGATCGCCGACCGCGCCACCGCCCTCGTCGGCGATCTTGGCCTGGCCGGCGTGGAACCGGACTTCGATGCGATGCTCGCCTCCGATGTGGACGCCGTGGCCATCTTCACCCAGCGGTGGACCCACGGGCCGCTCGTCGTGCGGGCACTTCGTGCGGGCAAACATGTCTACTCGGCGGTACCGATGGCGTTCACCGCCGAGGAGATCGCGGCGATCATCGAGGCAGTCAAGGAGACCGGCCTCACCTACATGATGGGCGAGACCAGCCAGTACAACCCCATCACCGTGCTCGCCCGCCAGAAGTCTGCTGATGGCGCGTTCGGCCGCGTGTTCTATGCCGAGGGCGACTATGTGCACGACATGGATCACGGCTTCTACGCCGCCTACCAGTACAGCGGCGGCGCCGACTGGAAGCGCACCGCCAGCTACCCGCCGATGAAGTACCCCACCCACGCCATCGGCGGCGTGCTCGGCGCGTGGGACACCCACGCCGTGAGCGTGAGCGCCATCGGCATCCCCGATCAGCGGGGTGACGGTGTGTTCGACAAGTCCGTGAGCATGTTCGACAACGACTTCTCCAACGCCAGCGCCCTGTTCGAGACGGCCGACGGCGGCAGTTTCCGGACCAACGAGTTCCGCCGCGTGGGACTCGCCGAAGGCGTCCCGGAGTCACGCTTCACGTTCTATGGCACCGAGGCGATCCTTGAGCAGAATGCACTGTCCACGGTGTGGCACAACCGCTCCGGTGCACTCGAGGACCTCTCCGAGCTGGTCCGGCCCGGCGAAGCCACCGGCGCTGATGACGCCAGCCTGGCGAACGTGGACCCGAAGCTGCATGACTCCTTCATCTCCGGACATGCCCGCGTGCACGACACCTCCGCGCTCCCGCCCGAGCTGACCGGCCTGGGCAATGGGCATATGGGCAGCCATCACCTCCTCGTGCACGACTTCGTCACCGCAGTGAACGAGCAGACGATGCCGACCGTGAACGCCTGGGTGGCCGCCCGGTACACCCTCCCCGGGATCGTGGCCCACGAATCCGCACTGCGCGGCGGCGAACGCCTGCCGATCGACGACTTCGGCGACGCCCCGCAGTGAGCCCCACCGCCGAGTCACCCGGGCCGTCGGTGTCGCCTGGCCGGCGCACAGGCGGGACAGCCCGGGTGACCCGAGCGGATGTGGCCAGTGCGGCAGGGGTGAGCACCGCCGTCGTGAGCTACACCCTGAACAACGGTCCGAAGAACGTGGCGCCGGCCACCCGTGAACGGGTGCTGGAGGCCGTACGCACTCTCGGCTATCGCCCGAATGCCACCGCCCGAGCGTTACGCCTGGGCAGCACCGGTCAGGTGGGCCTCGTGGTGGCCACAGTCAGCAACCCGTACTTCGGCCAGCTCACCGATCAGGTCGAGCGGTCCGCTGCCGCACGCGGCCTCGCACTCCTGGTGCGAACGAACTCCGGTGGGTTGGTGCGTGAGGCGATCGAACAACTCGCTGCCCGCCAGGTGGACGGCATGCTGATCGCTCGGCCGATGGACGCCAACGATGCCGCTGCCGTCGCGGAATCCGGGGTGCCGGCAGTGCTCATTAACGAGGCCAGCGGCCCGGCAGGTGTGCCGAGCGTGGGCGTGGATCGCTACGGCGGCGCCCGGCGGGCCGTGGAGCACCTGATCGAGCATGGGCACCATCGGGTGGGGTTGATCGGTGCCGGGGACGGGGGGCACCGGCAGCGCGGATGGGCCGATGCGCTGGCTGGGGCAGGGCTCCCGCCGGGTCCCGTAGTTGCCGAGACCTACTCCCGAGAGGGTGGGTACCGCGCGGTGCTGCAGTTACTGGCTCTGCCCGACCCCCCGACGGCGGTGTTCGCCAGCTCGGACGAGCAGGCAGTGGGTGCGCTGCTCGCGCTCCATGAGTCCGAGGTGCCCGTGCCGGGAGGGATGGCGGTGATCGCCTTCGACGGGTCGGCCGCCTCCGCGTTCACGTGGCCCCCGCTGACTGCGGTGGCGCAGCCGATGGAAATGATGGTGGAACGGGCGCTGGATCGGCTCCTCGGGCTGGAGCAGAATGTGCTGCCCACTGAGCTGCCGTCCACTGAGCTGCTGCCCACCGAGCTGCTGCGCCGCCGCAGCTGCGGCTGCTGACCAGCAAGGATGACCCGGCCGCCGCATCGGCGCGCTACGATCTCGATATCCCACCGGACGCAGGCGGTTTCTGACGATTCGGCATCCCCCACACCACGTCCGAGAGGCGTTTCCGCCATGCTCCGCAGCTCGAAGAAGCTCACCCCTGCCGCGTTCTGGTTCTTCTTTGCCGCCGCCGCACTGCCCACCGTCCTGGGCCTGCTCGCCGTCATCGTGATGAAAGTCTCGCTGGGCTCGGACTCGGTGCTCACGTATGGGTTCCAGTTCTCCCGCCGCGGCCAGACGGTAGGGAGCGGCCCCACGCCGGGCACGGAGTTCACGGCCGATCAGATGATCTCCGCCTTCCTGCCGGGGCTGGCGATCCTCGGCGCCGCTGCGTTGGTGCTGTCAATCCTGTTCGCGGTTCGCTGGCCCACATTCGTACTCGGCACCCTTGGCATCGCCATCCTGGCCCTGGCTCCGGTCAACGCTGCGATGGCTGCCCTCGCGTCCGGAGCGAACTGGGGCGGGATCGTCCTCCTCGTGATCCTGGCAGTGGCCTTCGTGGCTCAGCGCTTCCTCCTGACGGCTGCCCGCGACCGGGTGATTGTCACCACGCCGCAGGAGCAGGTTGCCGCACCACCCGCGTAACCCCGCGCGGGCACGAGCCACCGAGGCGCAGCGATACCTGTGCCAGCGGCGCAGCATCACCCTGGTGCCAGATGCCTCAACACCTCGGGGATGTCGCCGTCGACGAGTAGACCGAGCCGCCGCGTGGGCCGGGTCATCGCCACGTACAACCCGCTGTGGCCGCGCCGCCCGGCCAGGATGGTGCCCGGGTCCACCACGAGGACACCGTCGAACTCCAGGCCCTTGGCTTGCTGCGGCGTGAGCACCACACACGGGGCGGTGGTATCGACCTCTGCGCCGAACGAGGCTCCCGGTACGGCCATCTCCACCGCCATCGCGATCTCCACGAGCCGCTCCGGCGGGGCGATCACCGCGAACGTCCCCCCGCCCAGGGCGTCGCGTTCACTCACGACGGCGGCCCCCACCTCTCCCACGAGGTCACCGTGGGCGGTGCGCAGCCACGGGCGTTCGCCGTCCCGGCGGGCACATACCGGCGTGGTGGCCGTCGCGTCCAGGGCGTGCAGCACCGGCAAGGCCGCGTCCATGATCGGGGCCAGGGTGCGGTAGCTGACCGTGAGCTCGGTGTGCCGCCACTTTCGGTGCGCGTGCGCATCGGCGAGCGCCTCCCAGGAGGTGGTGCCGGCCACGGCCGCTGTCTGGTGGATGTCTCCCACCACGGTCATCGACCCACTCGGAACCCTGCGCAGCACCATCCGCCACTGCATCGCCGTCAGTTCCTGGGCCTCATCGACGATCACGTGCCCGTACGCCCAGGATCGATCGGCCGCGGCACGCTCGGCCAAGGGGCGGCCGTCGCGTTCGGTGAATCGCTCGGCGAGGTCCTCGGCGCTCACCGCCCCGGTGTTCCCGCTCGCAGCGATGACCCGCTGCGCGTACCTGATCCCGGCCTCCCGGCGCGCCTGAGCGGCCGCGTCCCGGTCGGCATCGTCCTCGCCCACCAGCTCGGCGAGTTCATCGAGCAACGGGATGTCACCGCTGGCCCACCCTTCGGCCGGGCGGCGGATCAGCGCGTCGAGTTGCGACGGCTGCAGTAGATCGGTGGCGGCGCGGGCGAGCCGGTCTCTGTCGCTCAGCAGCTCCTCGAGCAGGTTCGCGGGGTTCAGGTGCGGCCAGAGATTCTCCAGCACCTGCGTCACGGTGGCGTCTGCCATCAGTTCACGGCGCACGCGCGGTGCTTCGTGTTCCCCGGCGAGGCCGGTCACCTCGGTGCCGCCGCCCTCGACCTTCGCAGGCAGGTGGTCCTCGCCCTTGGCCAGGGCGCGGTCGAGACGACCGAGCTCCTCCTCGAAGCCGGTGTCGGTGGAGTCATAGAGCTGATGCTCGCGAGTGAGCACGAGCTCGACGATGTGGTCGATCAGCTCCGTCCGGAAGGTGCGGCGGGCCACGTTGTGCGGGTACCCGCTGTGCTGAGCGCGCTCGACGGCCTGGGCGATCACTGCAGCGGTGAGGCGATAGTCGTCCCCTTGATACGTGAAGGTGACCCCGCTGCCGTCGTGCCCACCCTGCCGCGCGCGTACGGCAGCAGCCATCACCTGCGCCATCACGGGCAGGGCCTTGACGGCGGCTGTCTCGGCGTGCTCGCCGCGGGTGGCCTGCATCCCGGGAACCAAGGAGTCCGCGGTGGCCAACACGGCGTGCGTCTCACCGAGTGAGGGGAGCACATCGTGGATGTACTCCAGGAACGCCCCGGTAGGACCGAGCACCAGGACCCCACGTTCGGTGATCGTGGCATGGGTGTAGAGCAAGTAGGCAGTGCGGTGCAGGGCCACTGCCGTCTTCCCGGTGCCCGGACCGCCTTGCACCACCAGCACCCCCTCGGCCGGGGACCGGATGATCTCGTCCTGCTCGGCCTGCAAGGTGGAGACGATCTCGTGCATCCGGCCGGTGCGTTCGGCGGTCAAGGCCTCCATCAACGCAGCCTCGCCCACGAAGGTGTCGGCGGAATCTGTGGCGGAACCGTCGAGCAGCTCATCGTTCAGGCCGACGACGGTGCGGCCGCGGGTGCGCAGGTGCCGGCGTCGCACCACATCCGATCCGCTGCGTGCGGTGGCAGTGTAGAAATCGGCGGCCGCGGGGGCGCGCCAGTCCACCAGGAGGGTCTCCAGATCTGCTGAACGCAGCCCCATCCGGCCGATATACGTGGCACCGCTCTCGCGGCGGTCCAGCCGGCCGAAGCACAGGGCGTGCTCGGCATGGTCGAGGGCGTTGGCCCGCTCCTCCAGGCGCGCCACCTGGGCATCCCGGTCCAGGAGATCAGTGGGCCCGTCTGCGTCGGCGCGGCGGGCCCGATCCAGGTGGCCAGCGATCTCGGCTCGCAGTGCCTCCACCCGCCGGTAGAGCAGATCCAGGTACGCCTGCTCGAACTCGATCTCCTGCTGCACGCAGTTCCCCTCAGTTCACCCAGTGTGGCCCCGGGCCCAACGTCCGGCCGGCCGTGGTTGTTCCCGTTGGACGGAGTGCAACCCCTGGTGGCGGTCGGTACACTCGACCGCGGTGCGCCGGGAAGTCTGGTCGGCAGAGCCGCAGCGACCCCTTCGCAGCGCCCGACCTCGTACTGGAGCCACATGACGTCCACCAGCAATCCTTCCCGCCGCGATCGCGCCCGTTCCTGGGTGACTCAGGAGACGATCGGGGGCTTCCTCCTCATCGGTGCCGCAGTGCTCGCCCTGATCTGGGCGAACTCTCCGATTCGGGACTCCTATTTCTCCCTGACCGAGGTCGTGGTGGGACCGGAGGCGATCCACCTGGATCTCTCCCTCGGGACGTGGGCTGCGGACGGGCTGCTCGCGATCTTCTTCTTCGTGGTCGGTGTGGAGCTCAAGCATGAGTTCGTTGCCGGCAGTTTGCGCGACGTCAAACAGGCAGGTGTGCCGATGCTCGCCGCAGTGGGCGGGATGGCCGTTCCGGCCGCCGTCTACGCCGCCGTGGTGGTGCTGGCGGGAGATCCGGGGGCGCTCAGCGGCTGGGCGATCCCCGCCGCCACCGACATCGCGTTCGCACTCGCCGTGCTGGCCGTCTTCGGCCGCGGCCTCCCGACGGCGTTGCGCACCTTCCTCCTCACGCTCGCCGTGGTGGACGATCTGCTGGCCATCGTGGTGATCGCTGTGTTCTACACCGACGAACTGCACCTGCAGTACCTCGCCGCGGCCGTTGCTGTGATCGCCGTCTTCGGTGTGCTGGTCCGGATGAAGACCATGCGCTGGTACCTCCTGCTCCCGTTGGCGTTGGTGGCCTGGGTGTTGATGCACGAGGCGGGAATCCACGCGACGATTGCCGGCGTGCTGCTCGGTCTGACCGTTCCGGCCATGCTGCGCCACGGTGAGCACCACAGCCGTACCCATCAGATCGAGCATCACATCAAGCCGATTTCCGCAGGGATCGCGCTGCCGGTGTTCGCCTTCTTCTCCGCCGGGGTCTCGGTGGTCGACGGCGGTGGCATGGGCACCATCCTCGGCCAGCCGGTGGTCCTGGCGATCATGCTGGGCCTTGTGGTCGGCAAGGTCGTCGGTGTGCTGGGTGTGACGTGGGTGGTCACGAAGATCACCCCGTTGCGATTGCCGGACCGAATCGGCGTGCGCGACCTGCTCCCGGTGGGTCTGCTTGCCGGGATCGGATTCACTGTGGCGCTGCTGATCGCTGAGCTCTCGTTCACCGACTCCGAGCACACCTCAGGAGCGAAGGCCGCCATCCTCGCCGGCTCGTTGCTGGCTGCTGTGCTTGCCGCCCTCACGTTGCGGTGGGATGCAGGTGTGCAACGCAGCAAGGACATGAACGAGGACGGTGTGCTCGACTCCGAGGGCACCGACATCGGTGACCCGGATGAGGAGACCGGGCTGATCGATCCCGATCCAGGTCCGGTGCCCACCGAGGCGCGGCACAGGCCAGACACGACCGGCTGACCAAAGCCGCCCGCTGAACGGGACGAACGACTGCGATGCTCTAGGGCAACGCACCGGTGGGGTGATCGAGGTCACCGCGCCAGGAGTTGGCAGCTGATCGGCAGAGGTCTACGTTGCCACTCGTGTCTTCCTCAGGTTCGGCACGCCCCCGCGCGATGCGGCGACGTCCCAGGTTGCCCGTTCCACAGCACCCCGCCAAGGTGCTGGCGCTCGGCTTCGCCGCAGCGATCGCCGTGGGCACGCTCCTGCTCATGCTCCCGATCGCGGTGGCGGACCCGGCCGCCGGCGGGCCCTCGTGGGAGGATGCGCTTTTCACCGCCACCTCCGCCGTGTGCGTGACCGGGCTGATCGTGGTGGACACTCCCGTCTATTGGAGCGGCTTCGGGCAGGCGATCATCGCCGTGCTCATTCAGATCGGCGGCCTGGGCATCATGACCGCGGCTTCCCTGTTGGCGATCCTGATGGCTCGCCGGCTCGGCCTACGCAGCCGCCTGGTGGCGAGCGCCTCGGTGCGTGCCGTCGGTATCGGCGATGTGCGCAGCGTGGTGCTCGGAGTCGCGAAGGTGAGCATCGGGATCGAAGCGGCAGTCGCCGTCATCCTCACCACCCGCTTCCTGGTGACCTATGAGATGAACGGTGCGACCGCCGTCTGGAAGGGCGTGTTCACGGCCATCTCGGCGTTCAACAATGCCGGGTTCGCACTCGATAGCGACTCGCTCATGGGCTACGCCACGGACCCCTGGGTGCTGGTGCCGGTGGCCCTTGCCGTGATCATCGGCGGCCTCGGGTTCCCGGTCCTGTTCGAGCTGCGCAAGCACATTCGCGTGCCGGAGCAGTGGAGCATGCACACCAAGCTCGTGATCGTCGGATCGGCGTCCCTCCTCATCATCGGTACCATCACGCTGACGGCGCTGGAGTGGAACAACTCCAGCACTCTGGGCGGGCACGACGTCGGAGCGAAACTGCTGCTCGGCTTCTTCTCGGCGGTGATGACGCGCACGGCCGGCTTCAACGCCATCGATACCGGCGCGATGAGTACCCAGGCCCTGTTCACCCAGGACCTGCTGATGTTCATCGGGGGCGGACCCGCCGGAACCGCCGGTGGCGTGAAGGTGACGACGTTCCTCGTGCTGTTCTTCATCATCGTCACCGAGCTGCGGGGCGAGACCGCTGTGAATATCTTCGGCCGCCGTCTCTCCCGCGCGGTGCACCGGGAGGCCATCACAGTGGCGCTGCTCGCCGTGGCCGTGGTGGTGCTCGGCACGTGGATCCTGCTGATTGTCACTTCGTTCTCACTGGACCAGATCCTGTTCGAGGTGATCTCCGCGTTCGGCACGGTGGGCCTGTCCACGGGGATCACCGCGGACCTCCCCACGGGGGCACACCTACTCCTCGTGGGCATCATGTTCGTGGGCAGGCTCGGGCCGATCACCATTGGTTCCGCCCTGGCTCTACGGACCCGTACCCTCATGTTCGAACTACCCAAGGAAAGGCCGATCGTTGGCTGAGAAGACACGCCGGGGCCAGATCCGCACCTCCCTGAGCCCCTCGGACTCGGTGGTGGTGGCCGGGCTCGGCCGATTCGGCAGCGCACTCGCGATCGAGCTCGCCCAGGCCGGGGTGGACGTGCTCGGGATCGACACCGACCCGGAGATCGTGCAGTCCCTCAGTGGTGTGCTCACCCACGTGGCGCGCGCGGACTCGACTAAGCGGGAAGTACTCGAGCAACTCGCCGTGCCCGATTTCACGCATGCGGTGGTGGGCATCGGCAGTGACCTGGAGGCGTCCATCCTGACGGCCTCATGGTTTGTGCGGTTCGACATTCCCAAGGTGTGGGCGAAGGCGATCACCGACCCGCACGGGCAGATTCTCGACCAGATCGGCGTACACCACGTGGTCTACCCGGAATCGGATATGGGCCGCCGCGTGGCGCATCTGCTACGCGGTTCGATCGCTGACTATCAGGACATCGGCGGGGGCTTCGCGATGGTCACTGCCACTGTGCCTCCCTCGTTGGTGGGCAAGTCCCTCGGCACCCTCGGTTTGCGGTCCAAGCACAACCTGAACGTGACCGCCGTCCGCAAACGTGACGCCGGGTGGGCGCACGCCGACGGTGACACGGTGCTGGACTGGGGCGACACGGTGATCGTGGTGGGCCCGGCGGAGAAGGCCGAGCGCTTCATCGATATGGCGTGAGCCTGAGGAGCCCCCGCGGAGGCGTGGCGAGGCACGAGGGGCGGTGGAGCGAGGTGCCGCAAGGAGCACGGCCGATGGCGATGCGTGAGCCGAGTCGGCCACCGGTGGGGGATCACCATGTGGGATCGCCCGGCCGGTGTGCCGGGTGCGGCCTTGCGGTGAGAGGATCGAACCAGTGCCCATCCGCCCCTCGAGGAGGACCCAGATATGCCGCTGCCGTACGACGACGCCGACAAGTTCACCGCCTACGCCCACCCGGAGCGTCTGGTCACCACATCGTGGCTGGCCGAGCACCTCGGCTCGAAGGACCTGGTGGTCGTCGAGTCCGATGAGGATGTGTTGCTCTACGACACCGGCCACATCCCCGGAGCGGTGAAGATCGACTGGCACACCGACCTGAACGATCCGGTCACCCGCGACTACGTTGACGGTGCCGGATTCGCCGAACTGATGGCCGCCAAGGGCATTGCCCGGGACACCACGGTGGTGATCTACGGCGACAAGAACAACTGGTGGGCCGCCTACGCACTCTGGGTGTTCACCCTGTTCGGGCACCCGGACGTACGGCTTCTCGACGGCGGCCGCGCCCTCTGGGTGGCCGAGGGTCGCGAGTTCACCAAGGACGTGCCCAGCCCAGAGCGTGCGGACTACCCGGTGGTCGAGCGCGACGACGCCGGTGTGCGCGCCTTCAAGGAGGACGTCCTCGGGTTCCTCGGCGGCCAGTTGGTCGACGTGCGATCGCTGCCGGAGTACACCGGTGAGCGCACCCACATGCCTGACTACCCGGACGAGGGCAGTCTGCGCGGCGGCCACATCCCGGGCGCTCAGTCGGTGCCCTGGGCGCGTGCCGCAAATGAGGACGGCACCTTCAAGTCCCGCTCGGAGCTGGAGGACATCTACCGCCAGGAGAAGGGCCTGAATGCCGATGAACCAGTGATCGCCTACTGCCGGATCGGCGAGCGTTCCAGCCACACCTGGTTCGTGCTCTCGCACCTGCTCGGTTTCCCCGAGGTCCGCAACTACGACGGCTCCTGGACCGAGTGGGGCAATGCCGTCCGCGTGCCGATCGTCCGTGGTGAGCAGCCTGGGGAGGTCCCCGCTCGATGACGCAAGCTCAGCATTCTGACGTGGGCGGGACGGCCCCGCTCCCGTCGGCGCTCGCTGCGATCGTGGAGGACTTCCAGGCCCTGGGTGAGCAGGATCGGTTGCAGTTGCTCTTGGAGTTCAGTGAGGGACTGCCTGAACTGCCGCCACGGTATGCCGAGCACCCGGAGCTGCTCGAACCGGTGCCCGAGTGCCAGTCGCCGATCTTCCTGCTCACGGAAGTTGAGGGAACGGGTGAGGCTGCGACGGTGCAACTGTTCTTCTCTGCGCCGGCGGAGGCCCCCACCACCCGTGGCTTCGCAGGAATCCTGCACGAAGGACTGAACGGGCTCACTGCCGGCGAAGTCCTCGCCATCCCGAACGACGTCTCCGACCGCCTCGGGCTCGCCCGGGCGATCACTCCGCTGCGGCTGCGGGGGATGGGCGGCATGCTCGCGCGGATCAAACGTCAGGTGGCGGAGAAAGCCGGAGCCTGAGGAGCGCTGGCCGCCCGCGGCCCCGCGCCCAGTGCCGAGCGCTTGATTCTGCGGCGTTGCCACGGGCAACGCCGCAGAAGTCAGCGTTCGATCGAGCGCGTGTGAGGCCGCGTCTCACAGCGTGGTCGTGAGCGTTCCCCCGTCGGCGCGCAACGCGGCTCCGTTGGTGGCCGAGGAGAGGGGACTGGCGAGGTACACCGCGAGGTGGGCGATCTCGGCTGGATCGAGGAAGCGCTGCAGGAGCGAGGTCTGATTGCCCGCGGCGATGGTGCGCTTGATGTCGTCGGATGACGCGCCCTGGGCCTGCGCGATCTGCTCGACGACGGCGGCGACGCCGTCGGAGTAGGTCGGCCCACCGAGGATGGTGTTCACTGTGACTTCGGTGCCGCGGGTGAGCTTGGCTAGACCGTTGCTCAGTGCGAGGGTCGCTGCCTTGGTCGTGCCGTAGTGCGTCATCCCGGCCGGGACGTTCACACCTGATTCGCTGGCGATGAAGAGGATGCGCCCCCAGCCACGGTCGAGCATGCCACCGAGGGTGTGCCGGGAGAGCCGGACACCGCTCATGACGTTGATGTCGAAGTAGCGCTGCCACTCCTCGTCGGAGATCTCGGCGAACTCCTTGACCTCGAACACCCCGACGTTGTTCACGAGGATGTCGACCGCGCCCAAGTGATCGAGTAGTCGCCGGACCTGGTCGGGATCGCCGAAGTCGGCCGCGATGCCCGCGATGTCAGTGCCAGGGAAGGTGCTGCGAAGTGCGTTGACGGTCGCCTGCACGCGTCCCTCCTCACGTCCGTTGACGATCACCGACACACCCTCCTGCAGCAGCGCCTCTGCGATCGCATAGCCGATGCCCTGCGTCGACCCGCTCACGAAGGCCCGCTTGCCTGCCAGTCCAGAATCCATGCCGCCTGCTTCCTCACTACCCGAATGATGCGCGAATCATTTGCTCAGTCAAGTGAATGCTAGACCGCATGACTTGACTGAGCAAGTCAATGGGTCATCTCCCGGTAGTCTTGCCGGATGACGAATCCCAGCTCCCCACCGGTGCTCACCGGTCCGGAACTCCAGACGTGGGCGGCCTTGGCGACGGTGTTGGAATGGCTGCCCGCGGCCCTCGATGATCAACTCCAGCGTGACTCCCAGCTCACCCACTTCGAGTACGGGATCCTCTACGCGCTCGCCCACGCACCGCAGCGGACGCTGCGGATGAGTGTGCTGGCGGGATATGCGAACAGCTCGCTCTCCCGGCTCTCACGCGCGGTCGGTCGCCTTGAGTCGAAAGGATGGATAAGGCGCATGCCAGATCCGTCCGACGGCCGATACACCTTGGCGACGCTCACCGACCCGGGGTCGGTGAAGGTCACTGAGGCGATGCCCGGGCACGTCCTGACCGTTCGGCGTTTGGTTCTCGATCGCCTGACGAAGCCGCAGAGTCGCCAGCTTCGCGAGATCTCCGAGCGCATCATGCGAGGGATCCGCAGTGAGGAGGGGTGGACCCCGCCCGCTGCGACGGTGCCACCCCCTGCCGAACGCTGACTTCTGCGGCAGAACCGCGCCGGAACGCCGCACAACCCAGCGTTCGGCGGGAGGGGGCTGGCAGGTGGCTGCTTAGTGGTGCGCGTGGCCAGCGATCATCGACGGGTCGGCCCGCTCTCCCGGATTCACCACCACGAACTGCCCCATCAGACCCTCGTCCTCGTGCCGGAGCAGATGGCAGTGGTACATGTACGGCCACTGCGGGTCAGCGTAGTCCTCGAACGTCATCAGCAACTCCACCGCGCGTCCCGGTTCGAGATACACCGTGTCCTTCCGCCCGCGTAGTTCCGGCGACGGCTCCGATCCGCCCACACTGATCACCTCGAATTGCACGTCGTGGACGTGGAAGTTGTGCGGAGACGGGTCGTCGTTGATCACGGTCCAGATCTCGGTGGTACCCACCTCGACGGTCTCGTCGATGCGTGCCATGTCCATCCGAGCATCGTTGATCTGCCGCCCGGAGAGGCGAAACTCCCGCCGCACAGTGGCCTGCTCTGGGTCCTGCCCGAACGCTGTCAGCTCGCCGGGAACCTCTTCCGACGAACTCAGCTCCCCCTCGGCCTCGATCCGCAGCACATCGAACTCATCGTTCGCGCCGACGGCGAACGGCACGATCATGTTGCCCAGATCGGGTTCGAATGAGTGCAGCATCACCTGCTCGCCCGGCTCCATCGCCACCACCACCTCGGCCCGCTCACCCGGGGAGAGGCGGATCTTCTCCAGCTCGACCGGCCCACGAAGAAGTCCGCCGTCGGTGGCCACCAGCTGGAACGTCCGCCCCGGCAGTCCGAGCGAGTACGTGCGGGCGGTGGAGGCGTTCAGCAGCCGCAGGCGCACCCGCTCGGTGCTCACTCGCAGCACCGCACCTGTCACCCCATTCACGGTGACGACGTTCCCCAGCAGACCCACCTCGTTGCCACCGTCATCGAACACCAGCTCCCCGCCGTCGGAGAGGCGCTTATCGCTGATCACCACGGGGATATCGTCCACACCGTAGGTGTGCGGCAACTGCCCGTACACGGCCGCCTCATCCGAACCGGGCGCCGGATCCAGGTAGAACAACCCGGCCAGCCCGCGGTAGACGTGCCGCTCGGTGGCTCCGTGCGGGTGCGGGTGGTACCAGAGGGTGCACGGCGCCTGATTGATCAGCCATTCAGCCCGCCAGGTATCACCCGGGACGATCATCTGGTGCGGCCCGCCGTCCATATCCGGCGGCAGGTGCATTCCGTGCCAGTGCGCGCTGGTCGCCTCGTCAAGACCGTTCGTCACCTCGACGGCGACCCGCTCACCGACAGCCGCCCGCATGGTGGGGCCACCGTATGCACCGTCCCAGCCCCAGGTCGGGGTGTCCACGTCGGGACGAAACTCGGTGGTGCCGGGCTGTGCGGTAATCCGGAACGTGCGCACACCGTCAATCACCTCGGACTCAGCCAGCGGCGGAATCGGTAGCGCCGTGTCGTACGCATCGGGCTCGCTCACCGAGCTGGTGCTGACCACATTGCACCCCGCCAGCGTCACCGCCGCAGCTCCTGCGCCGGTCACCGCGAGGAAACTCCGTCGAGAGATGCCGTTCATCGGTTCGTTCCGCGCTGCGTCCCCGTGCCGCGCACACGCTGCACGCCAGCCGCCGCGAGGCCCGCGAGTAGGCCGAGCAGCGTCTGACTTCCGACCATCTCGACCGCCACCAGCGGGAGTGCGAACGTCGGCACTGCGCTGAGGCCACCGCTTTCGGCTCCCAGTCCGGTGACCACGATCGAGGCCACCAGGGTGATTGCACCCGCGACCAGGCCGGTCAGGGTGAGGGTGGCGATCGGTCGGACCGCATGGCCGAATCCGACCACACCGATCCACGCACCGCCGGTCAGCGCGATGAGCAGGAGTGCGCGTGTGGGGTTGCCGATCGCCTCGGCGAGGCCGATCACGCTGGTCAATGGCCACAGCAACGTCAGGGCCGCGAGGCCGAACACCAACGACCACGCCATGCGGGGACGGGGGCCGGGAGAGCGAGGGTCAGGGGGTGGGGTCTGTGGAGGAGTCGTCATGGCTTTGACGTTAGGAATTGCCCCCCTTGTGCCACATCCACCCGGTGTCGTCACCTGCCCCCGCCTCCTGCGGACGCTCAATGTCGCCTGCAGGCGACATCGCGCTCAGGGTTCCTACCCCCAGCGGAGGATGTGGACGCCTGTGCTTCTTCCTACGCTGGACCCGTGACCGAGAGCCCGAGCCCTCCCCAGGTCAGCCCCCGCCTTCTTGATGCGCTGCTGGGCATCGCCGTGGCGCTCGGGGTGGCCCTGGTGATCGCCGCCGAGGCGGAGAGCGCTCAGGGCCAACCGCCGGCCGCGTACCTGTTCGCCCTGGGGTTCGGCGCTCTCATGGTGTGGCGCCGGCACTGGCCACGTGTGGTCCTGGTGCTGACGGTGCTGGGTATCTTCATCTACTACGCACTCGGATTCCCACCGATCGGGATCTCCTGGCCGGCCGTGGCCGCCATCTACTCCGGGGCCGAGCAAGGGCGAACCCGCACCGCCATGGGCGCCGGTGCGATCCTGGTGGCAGTAGCGGCGTACTTCCGCATCGATGAGGGTCTCCCGGCGGCGTACCTCATCTCCTACGAGATGTTCACCAACGTCGCCCTCATCGCAGCAGCGATCGCCCTCGGCGTCAGCGTGCGGACCAGGCGGTACGCCCGCAGGCAGCAGGCCCGCATCCTCGAGCTCACCACCGCCGAGCACGCGCGCCGCTCCGCCGCACGGCTGCAAGCCGAACGCGAGCAGATTGCCCGTGACCTGCACGACTCGATCGGACACAGTCTGGCTGTGGTGTCCATGAACGCCGGCGTTGCCGCCGAGGCGCTCGGCCGCGATGAGCCGACGGCGCAGCGCGCCCTGGCACAGATCCGTGAGTCCGCTGGGGAGACGTTGCGTGAGCTGCGGGCCACGGTACGTCTGCTCCGGACCGCGCCCACGTCCGCCGAGGGCTCGATCACCGCGCCTGGGCTCGCCGGCCTCGAGTCGCTCCTGGACGCAGCCCGCGGCGCCGGCCTGCAGGTGGATGCACACGTCGGCGTCCCCGGCTCCACCATGCCCGCGCTGTCCGGTCCGATCGATGCTGCCGCCTTCCGCATCGTGCAGGAGTCCCTCACGAACGTGGTCCGCCATGCCGGGGCCACGCAGGTGAGAGTCACCGCCGCCGTGGAGGAGGGGTGGCTCGTGCTGGAAGTGCGCGATGACGGTCACGGCGCCCTGGTGGCGCCCGGTACGCCAAGGCGCCGTATGTCAACGGACGATGCGCAGATGCTCGAGGGTGCTGCCGGCTCGGCCACAACGGCGGGCGCCGGCGCATCGGGCACGCCAGCTCCGCCGTCGGGCCATGGCATCGACGGCATGCGCGAGCGGGCCACGTTGCTCGGCGGAACTCTCACTGCCGGGGACGCGGTGAACGGGGGGTTTGTGGTGCGAGCCGCGTTGCCGGCCAGGCTCGACGCATGAGTATCCGACTAGCCCTCGTGGACGACTCCACCCTGGTACGGACCGGGCTACGCACCCTCGCCACCCACGACGGCGACATCGCCGTGGTGGCCGAGGCCGGGACCGGGCGGGCCGGCGTGGCCGAGGTGCGCCGCACGAGACCGGACGTGGTGCTGATGGACCTGCGGATGCCGGAGATGGATGGAATCGAGGCCACTGCCCAGATCTGCGCTGATCCTGAGCTGGCGCAGGTACGCGTGCTGGTGCTCACCACCTTCGACGAGGACGCAGAGATCCTCGCCGCAGTGCGCGCCGGAGCGAGCGGGTATCTGCTCAAGGACATCTCCCCGGAAGAGTTGCGCGAGGCGATCCGGACCGTGGCGAAGGGGGAGCGCGCGCTGGGCGCGGCGGCGCTGAGCGCGCTGGTCCATGCCGTGGCCGAGCACCACACGAACGCCCCGGGTGAAGCAGCATTGGCCCGGCTCGCGAGCCTGACCGACCGGGAACGAGACGTTCTCGTGTGCGTCGGGCGGGGGCAGTCCAACGATGAGATCGCCGGCACCTTGTTCCTCAGCCCCGCCACTGCGCGCACCTACGTGAGCCGCCTGCTCGCCAAGCTCGAGGCTCGTGATCGTTCCCAGCTGGTGGTGCTTGCCTATGAGACACACCTGATCACACCTGGATCCGGCTAGCACTGTCAGGCGATGGACCTTGGGCGGGCCCGTCCCCTCCTAGGATCACCAGCATGAACGATGCGGCCGTGGCGCAGCAGTTCGCGCCGGAGACCCTCTACCTGAACACCGCCTCCGCGGGGCTGCCACCCCAGGCCACTGTGGAGGCGGTGCGCACGCACCTGGACCGGTGGAGTGCCGGCCGGGTCCAGGCACCGGAGTTCGACGAGATCGTGGGGCGGTGCCGGGAACTGTACGCCGCGCTGGTGGGGCTCGACCCTGCCACCGTGGCAGTGGGCAGTCAGGTCTCGGCCATGGTGGCCCCGATCGCCGCCTGGGTTCCCGGCGGTGCCGAGGTGCTCGTGCCGGCCGGGGAGTTCACCTCCGTCTCATTCCCCTTCCTCGCCCAGGCGCCGCGAGGTGTACGTGTCCGCGAGGTGCCGCTGGCCGATCTCCCGACGGCGGTGGGCCCAGCGACCGCGCTGGTGGCCGTGGCCGCCGTGCAGTCCGCCGACGGGGCCATGGTCGACCTGCCCGCGCTACGTGCCGCATGTGCGGCGAACAGTGCCGAGATCCTGCTGGACCTCACCCAGTCCGCCGGGTGGCTGCCGCTGGACCTGGCCGGCGTGGCGTTCACCGTCTGTGCCGGGTACAAGTGGCTGCTCGCCCCCCGGGGTACCGGCTATCTGAGCGTGCGGGCGGATTTGATGGACGCCGTCATGCCGGGGCAGGCCGGCTGGTACGCGGGCGAGGACCGGTGGTCGGCGATCTACGGCGGCCCGCTGCGTCTGGCGGCCGATGCCCGGCGGTTCGACGTGTCCCCGGCGTGGCCCGCATGGGTGGGCGCTGAGCCCTCGCTGCGGCTGCTCACCGAGATCGGCCGGGCCACGTTGCACGAACACGCGGTCGGGCTTGCCCGGAGGTTCACCGCGGCACTGGGCCTGGAGCCGACGAATTCGGCGATCGTCTCCCTCGGCGTGGATGAGGTAGGCGTGCGGACGCTCGCGAGCGCCGGGATCGTCACCGCCACCCGTGCGGGGAAGGTGCGGTTCTCCTTCCATGTGCACAACACCGCCGAAGACGTCGACCGCGTCGTGCCGCTACTCCGTGGGCGCCTGACCTGATCTGGTGCGGACCTTCGACACAGGTTCCGGGCGCGGACACACGTTGCAGGGTGTGTCCGCCGCCGGAAGGTATGTCGGTGGTGCGGTGCCTAAGGTGGGGGCATGGAGCGGCCTGGCGAGGCACCGAGGCCTGCCGGCGGTGCGGCGGCGGGATCTGTGGCTGTGCTCATCGCGGCCACTGCGGCCGGCGCGATCGCTCGCAGTGACCTGACGGGGCATCCGTTCCCGCTCCCTGGAAGTTCCGAGGCGGTCGGCTACTTCGCCGCCCACCCGGCGCCAGTCCTCGTCTGGGGAGCCGCAGCTCTCGTGGCGGCGGCCGCGCTCGCCGTGCTCGGTGCCGCCCTTGCGATGGCCATCCCGCTGTCCGGCCGCACCCGGCTCGCCCACTGGACGGCGGTCGTCGTGCCAGCGATCTCCGGCATCGCCGCGCTGATGCTGGCCGTGCTCGGCTCCCTGCTCGCTCCCGGGACAGTGCAGGGGCTGCACACGCTCTCGGTCCTCACCGGCGGGGCGTTGCACCTGGCCACGCTGGGGCTCTACCTCGCCGCGCTCTCCCGGTCCTACGCGTGGAGCCCGGCGGTGCGGGTGCTCGGCGCCCTTGCCGGATGGTTCGCCTTCGCGTGCCTGCTCGCTCTCGGGCTCCCCGAGTTCGCGCCGATGGTCGCGATCGCGTGGGTGGCGTGCCTGGGCTGGCTCCTGATTGCCGCGCACCAGGTGGCCTTCCGACGCAGCTGATGTCCGGTGCACGTGCTGCCGGTGCACCTGGTGCCGCCCTGCATCCGGAGTGCGCAGAAGCGGGTGGGTTCAGCCCTCGGCGCCGATCGCCTTCGCGAAGCAGCGAGAGTCGTCCTCGTCCTCATACGGCGGATAGTTATCGATGATCCGGTACCCCTCGGAGGTGTAGAGGCCGATCGCCTCCGGCTGCTGGATGCCGGTCTCCAGCACGAGCTGCCCCAGCTTGCGTTCGTGCGCCGCAGCCTCCAGGGCCCGCAGTATCTCCTTGCCGATACCGCGGCGCCGATGGTCCGGGTGGACGTACATCCGGTTCAATTCGCCGGTTCCGGGCTCGAATGCCGGTGCGGGATCGCGCAGCACTCCGCACGCGATCGCGGTGCCGTCCTCGTCGCGAGCGAGGACGGCGACCGTGACGGTCTCAGCATCGAGGTGACTGTCGTGCTCGGGATCGCCGTACCGCGAATCCACTTCAGTCTCCTGGTCGCCGACCAGACGCTGCAGATCAGGATCCGTCCAATCGACACGTTCCATGGCGACCATGACACCTCCATGAGTGAATGTGGAGCGAGAGATTACTCGTTCTTGGTGCTTCTGAGAAAGTATGCGCGAGTCACACGGTATCCCACGGCAAGCACGCCAGTCGCGGTGCCGACGATCATCACCACGATGCCGAGCCGCTGCTGAGCGTTGGCCGGGCGGTAGCGCTCGCCACTCAGCGGTGCGTACGCGAACCACGCCTCGGGGGCGGTGCGCAGCACCGCGAATCCGGCGGCGGCCACCACCACGGCGCAGCCTGTCACGATCCACCAGGAATGCCCCCGCATATCAAAAGTATAGGCACGCTCGCTGTCAGCGATCAGGCGCGCCAGCGCGCCGCTGTGCTTACGGGGTCGAAGCCCTTTGGGCAAAGGAATGACGGTGAGCCTCCTGCCGGTCGGCAGCAGCGGATAGATCGGATCAGGCGACGCGGCTCTCCCGAGTTGCCGCGAGCTCACGCCCGTAGGTGCGCGCGGACCTCTCGGCGTCCTCCTTGAGCTCGTTCGCGACATCGGCGAAGGCATCGAGCGCAGGGTTGACGCCCACGAGCGTGAACGGACGCTGGACGACGCGGAGGTCAAGGCCCCAGACGTCCTCGAGGATGCGACGCAGCCATCCGGTGGAGTGATCCCATCCCTCCTTCGGTGACCCCGCGGCGTAGTTGCCGCCCAGCACCGTGACGAGAGTCGCGGGTTTGCCTCGCAGCGCGGTGCCGGTGGGATCGATGCGCGGGTCGGTATATGCGACGTCGAACCAGGTCTTGACGTGCTGGGAGACGCCGTAGTTGTACAACGGCACCGCGAACAGCAGCGCCTCGGCGTCGATCAGTTCATCGGCGAGCGTCGTGGCGAAAGCGTGAGCCGCGGCTTGTTCCCCGGTCCGCTCCCCGGGGGCGAGGTGACCCGAGGTGACCACGTCGGACCAGACGTTCGCAGGCACCGGGTCCTGCGCGAGGTCACGACGGGTGACGACTGAGTCGGGATGGGCGGTAGACCACTCCGACTCGACGAGGTCGGCGAGCGAACGGCTGGCTGACATCGCGGGCATGATGCTGGCGTCCAGGCGGAAGAGGGACATTCACGTACCTTTCGATTTACTGAGTCGCTGCGATTTAGTGAGTAACTCATGTGAGCGTAGCACGGTAAGATGGAGGCATGCCCGCGATCGACGATGAGATCCATGAGTGCGATGCAGCGCTCACCCTCGCCTTCAGCGTGCTCGGCAAGCGCTGGAACGGCATGATCATCTCGACCCTCGGCCCCGGACCCTCCTCGTTCGTCGCCCTGCGCCGCGCTGTCGCGGGCATCAGCGACACCGTTCTCTCCGACCGTCTGGTAGAGCTCGCCCAGGCGGGACTCGTCGCGCGCACCGTGGACGCCGGCCCTCCCGTCGCCGTCTCCTATGCCCTCACCCCGAGCGGCGAGAGCCTGCTGCCGATCCTCGAACAGCTGGGCACCTGGGCATCTGCGAACCTCTCCGCCCCCGCGAACTGACGCTGGCCCCATTCGCCCGGCGCCGGCGATGCCTGCCCTGTCCCGACCCGGCCCCACCGGCCGATCCGTTCACCAGGGGTTCGGCCTGTAGTCCTTCAGGAAGCAGCCGTGCAGATCCTCGCCGGCCTCGCCACGGACAATCGGATCGTAGACGCGGGCGGCGCCGTCGACGAGGTCGAGGGGAGCATGGAAGCCCTCCTCCGCGAGCCGCACCTTCGTGTGGTGCGGGCGCTCATCCGTGATCCAGCCGGTGTCGACCGCGGTCATGAGAATGCCGTCGGTCTCCAGCATCTCGCCAGCGCTCGTACGGGTGAGCATGTTGAGCGCGGCCTTCGCCATGTTGGTGTGCGGATGCCCCGGCCCCTTGTAACGGCGTGAGAACTGCCCCTCCATCGCGGACACGTTGACGATGTACTTTCGGCGCGCGTGCGACGTGGCCATCGACGGACGAAGGCGACTGGTCAGCAGGAACGGAGCCGTCGTGTTGCACAGCTGCACCTCAAGCATCTCCAGCGGATCGACGTGCTCGACGTTCTGCACCCAACTGTTCACGCGGTCGGTATCGGGCACGAGTCCGCCCGCATCGATCGCCGAACCGTCGGCGTGCTTCTGCAGCGACGACGACCCTGGGGCCATCGCGAGGTGAGCAAGCTCCTCGGCCGTGAGCACGTGACCCCCGGCCTCCGCGATCGTGCCTCCGAGGGCCGCGACCGAGAGCAGCGGGTGCGCCGACACGGATGCTGCCAGCGCCTCCGGGTGCTGATCGGCTGTGCGTCCGAAGGTCTCCATCTCGGGCAGAGGTCCGTCCGGCAGCGGCCGGAGCTCCGCATCCGCGAGCAGCGAGTAGGCACCGGGCGATCGGCGGACCGTCTGCGCGGCGTTGTTGATGAGGATGTCGAGCGGGCCCTGGGCGGCGACGGAATCCGCGAGCCCGATCACCTGGGCAGGGTCGCGCAGGTCGATCCCGACCACGCGCAGACGATGCAGCCAGTCGGCGGAGTCGGGGAGCGCGGAGAATCGGCGCACCGCGTCCCGCGGAAACCGGGTCGTGATCGTGGTGTGCGCGCCGTCGCGGAGCAGGCGCAGAGCGATGTACATTCCGATCTTCGCGCGGCCGCCGGTGAGGAGCGCCCGCCTTCCCGCCAGGTCCGTACGCGCATCACGTTTGCCATGGCTAAAGCGTGCGCAGTCCGGACATAGCTGATGGTAGAAAGCGTCGACGAGCGTGTACGGCTGCTTGCAGATGTAGCAGTTGCGGGGCTTGATCAGCTCGCCGGCGACGGGGGCGTCGGTGCTGGTCGCCAGCGGGATCCCGCGCGTCTCGTCGTCGATGCGGTCAGCAGCACCCGTCGCTGTCGCTGCGATCACGGCCTTGTCGGCATCGGCGATCGCAGCACGGATCTCGCGGCGACGCACACGTTTGACGGCCTTGAACATCGCCGCCGTCGCCATCCGCACCGCGACATGGTCAGGGTGCTGCTCGTCGAGCCGGTCCATGGATGCGAGCACGCGCAGGGTGGTCGCAAGATCCGCGGGGTCGAGACCGGCGCCGCGGTCGGTGTCGTCGACAGAGGCGTCGGTCATTGTCACGATTTTACGCGAGCGAAGGCATCACCTGCACCGGTCTTGTGCACGTGGCCCGTCGCGGGCGTGAACTCCTCTGCGCACTGTGGCAGGCGATGAGTGCCTGTGTGAGCCGACTCGACTTTCCGCCAGCGGCCCTCGAGCGTCCCCCACGGGGCTACCCGTTCGCGCGCGGGGCCGTCGTGCGCGAACGTGGCTATCGGGCTGAGACCGGCACTGGGCCGGGCAGCCACTGCTCCCGGCTCAGCGCGAACTGACGATATGTGGTCGGGCGGCCGTCGAACATGCCGCTCTCGCCGGGTCCGATCTCGACCATGCCGAGACGGGCGAGGATCCGGAGGGAGGCGGAGTTGGTGTCGTACGCCTCGGCCCACACGCGCTGTAGCCCGAGCGAATCGAACCCATACGCCAGCCCGGCTGCTGCTGCGGCTGTGCCGAGCCCGCGCCCCCACCGTTCCAGCGGCCCGACCAGGAACCCCAGTTCCTTCACGCTTTCGGAGGGCCCGTGCAGATCCACGTACCCGCACAGTTCGTCTGCACACTCCACCCCGAGCCGGAGCAGGCCGGGGGGCGGAGCGGCGATCAGGTCACGCCAGAACGCCCGGTACTCGGCCACCGACAAATCAGGCGACCACTCGGCCAACTCGCGGAACCGGGTATCGAGGGCCCATGAGGAGAGCATGGCCACATCGGCATCGACCAGCGGGCGCAGGCGCACGGACGGCGCAGGTTTACCAGACATCGCCCGCCACCGTAGACCGTATGCCGCCGCCTGCCCAGGGGGCGCTCGGTGAGATGCTTCACGGCCTGTGATGCAGGGCTCACCATGAGGGGGCGCATCGGTGGCGTCACGCCAGTACAGTCGTCAGTGTGACTTCACACTATGACCTCGTTGTTCTCGGAGCAGGCCCCGGTGGGTACATCGCAGCGATTCGTGCGGCCCAGGAGGGGCTGAACGTCGCCGTCGTGGAGAAGCAGTACTGGGGTGGTGTGTGCCTGAACGTGGGCTGCATCCCCTCCAAGGCACTGCTGCGCAACGCCGAACTGGCACACACGCTGAACCACGAGAAGGACAAATACGGCATCACCGGAGATGCCTCGATGGCCTACGGGCCCACGCACGCCCGCAGCCGGAAGGTATCCGCCGGCATCGTCAAGGGCGTGCACTTCCTGATGAAGAAGAACAAGATCACCGAGGTGGACGGCTGGGGCACGATCAACTCGCCCACGTCCATGTCCGTGGACGCCGAGGACGGCTCCACCTCGGAGCTCACCTTCGATCACCTGATCATCGCCACCGGTGCCACCACGAAGAAGTTGCCCGGTGTGGAACTCAGCAAGAACGTGGTGACCTACGAGGAGCAGATCCTCGATGAGGAGTTGCCAGGTTCGGTCATCATCGCCGGCTCCGGCGCCATCGGCGTGGAGTTCGCGTACGTGATGAAGAACTTCGGTGTGGACGTGACCATCGTGGAGTACCTCGACCGGATGGTGCCCACCGAGGATCCAGAGGTCTCCAAGGAACTCGCCAGGCACTACAAGAAGCTCGGCGTGAAGGTTCTCACCTCCACGAAGGTCGAAGCCGTCGAAGACACCGGCTCTGGTGTGAAGGTGACCGTGAGCCCGGCCGCCGGTGGCGAGCAGCAGGTGCTCGAGGCCGACCGGCTGCTCTCCGCGATCGGGTTCGCCCCGCGCCTGGAGGGTTACGGCCTGGAGAACATCGGGGTGGCCACTGAGCGGGGCGCCATCGTGGTGGACGGGCGCGGACGCACCAATGTGGAGAACGTCTTCGCGATCGGTGACGTCACCGGCAAGCTCATGCTCGCCCACACCGCTGAGGCGATGGGTGTGGTGGCCGCCGAGACCATCAGCGGAGCCGAGACGCAGGAGATCGAATTCGACTTCATCCCACGCGCCACGTACTGCCAGCCCCAGATCGCCTCCTTCGGTTACACGGAGGAACAGGCGAAGGAGAAGGGGTACGAGGTCAAGGTTGCCAAGTTCCCGTTCTCCGCGAACGGCAAGGCGATGGGCCTGGGTGAGCCTGTCGGCTTCGTGAAGGTGGTGGCCGATGCGCAGTACAACGAGATCATCGGCGCGCACCTGATCGGCCCGGATGTGACCGAGCTGCTCCCGGTGCTCACCCTCGCGCAGCGGTGGGACCTCACCGCAGATGAGGTGGCCCGGAATGTCTTCGCCCACCCCACCCTGGGTGAGTCCGTGAAGGAAGCGGTGCACGGGATCGCCGGGCACATGCTGAACCTGTAGGTCACCTCGGGCGCACGGCGCCCGGCCACATGCCAACGCCACGGGCGACGGCGGAGCTCACCTCCGCCGTCGCCCGTTGTTGTTGCCGTGGTTCCGGGGTGTGAACGTGCACATCGATCCGGCTGGATGTCTCGATTCGGCAACGGTCTGCATCGAGGCGGATTTGGCCATGCCGAATCCCGGAGGCAGGGCTACCGTGCACAGCAGTGGGTCGTAGCGGCCTGCGCAATCGGACGAAGGAGTCTGCAGATGACGCTGTCTGTGCGCCAGAAGGTGGCGGCCACCAGCCTGGCCGCGACGGGAGCGTTGCTCCTGGCAGGCTGTCTGCAACCGCCGGGCAGCGGGAGTGATCGCGGGACCGGTGCGGACAATGCCGAGACCGACGGCGATGGTGTAGTCACTGTGCTCGGCGCTTTCGGTGGGGCGGAGGCAGAGGGTTTCGAGGCTTCACTCGAGGAGTTCATGGATCGAACCGGGATCGATATCCAGTACACCTCCGATCAGGACTTCACGAACACCATTCGTGCGCGAGCCGGTTCAGGTCAGGCGCCCGACATCGCGATCTTTCCACAGCCGGGCGGGTTGATCGAGCAGGCCGATGCGGGTGCCGTTGAGCCCATCAACTTCTACCTGGACGTTCCCGCCCTGGAGGAGACGCTGGTGCCGGGCTTCCTGGATGCCTCGGAGGCATCGGACGGTCTCCCGTACGGTGCGCCGATGCGGATGGCGGTCAAATCGATCGTGTGGTACCCCCACGATGCCTACGAGGCAGGTGGCTACGACACCGAGCCGGAGACCCTCGAGGAACTCGCTGCGGTCCAGGAGGAGATCCGGGCCGATGACATCGCCCCGTGGTGCATGGGGTGGAACTCCGACCAGGCCACCGGGTGGGTGGGCACGGACTGGATCGAGGAGTACATGCTCCGTCTGCACGGTCCGGACATCTACGACCAGTGGACCTCGCATGAGATCCCCTTCGATGACCCGCGTGTGGTGGAAGCGTTCGATGCCTATGGTGAGCTCGTGTTCGCGGAGGGGAACGTGCTTGGCGGGACCTCGAACATCATCGCCACACCGTTCAGCGAGTCCATCCTGCCGGCATTCGAGGATCCGCCGCAGTGCCTGATGGAGCGCCAGGGGAACTTCATCACCGGTTTCATGCCCTCGGACATCCAGGAGAACCTGGACGAGGAAGTCGGACTGTTCGTGTTCCCGCGCGCGGCCTCCGGCGACTACACCGATCAGCCGATCCTCGGCGGCGGCGACCTCGCCGCGCTGATGAACGGCAATGACCCGGACTCGATCGCCGTCATGGAGTTCCTCACCTCGCCCGAGTTCGGTGGACCGTGGGCGCAGGCCGGTGGGTGGCTCTCCCCGCACGCCACCTTCGATACCAGCCTCTACCCGGATGAGGTCACGCGGCGTACCGCGGAGATCGTGGCCGAAGCCGATGTGTTCCGCTTCGACGGTTCGGACCTGATGCCGAACGCCGTGGGCGCCGGAACGTTCTGGACCGGCATGGTCGACTGGCTGAACGGGAAACCGGCGGAGGAGGTCACCGCCGAGATCGAGGCCAGCTGGCCGGCTGACGGGGAAGAGGAGGAGTCGTGACCGCGACACAGACACCTGTCGCGGCCGATGAGTCGCCACCGATGACGGTCGGTGGCGCCCGTCCGCTGCGCCTCGTCATCGGTGCGGTCGGTGCCGTCGTGGTGGCCTGGGCGGCCGGGAACGTCTTCCTGGCGCTGGCCTACTACCCCGAATGGTTCTTCGACAATCGGCTCCTGATGGCCGTTGTCGGCATGATCGCCGGTGTCGGTGGGGCGGCACTGCTGTTCTACTTCGTGAACGTCTTCATCGAGGGGATGCCGCAGCGGCTCTCTGAGGGTGTGATCCCGTACGTCTTCGTGCTGCCGTCGTTCTTCCTGCTCGCTCTCGTGCTCGTCTACCCGACGCTGCAGACGATCAACTACAGCTTCGCGAACAATGACAGCACGGCGTATATCGGGTTCGAGAACTACGCGGCGATCTTCGCCAGTGGCGAGTTCTGGCTCTCGCTCACCAACAACGCACTGTGGCTGATCGTGGTGCCGGCGCTCACCGTGGTGGTCGGCCTGGTCGTGGCACTGTTCGCCGATCGGCTCTCTGCTCAGAGTGAGAAGGTGGCGAAGAGTTTCATCTTCCTGCCGATGGCGATCTCGTTCGTGGCGGCGTCGACCATCTGGGCCATCCAGATCTACAGCCCCAACGAAGACATCGGTCTCTTGAATGCGATCGTGACGACCCTCGGCGGGGATGCGCAGAACTGGATCCGCCTCGACACCTTGCGGTTGAACTCGTTCCTGATGATGGTGATCCTCATCTGGATGCAGGCCGGCTTCGCCATGATCCTGCTCTCCGGCGGTATCAAGGGTGTGCCGGAGGAAACGCTGGAAGCGGCCCGGATGGACGGGGCAAGCGAGCCGCAGGTCTTCTTCCAGGTGATCATCCCGCAGATCAAGGGCACCATGATCACGGTCTTCATCACCGTGACGATTCTGGTGCTGAAGGTCTTCGACATCATCTATGTGCTCACCAACGGGCAAGCGAGCACGAACGTGATCGCGAACCTGTTCTTCCAGGAGCTGTTCACGTTCCAGCGAGCCGGCCGGGCGTCCGCGATCGTGGTGGTGCTCCTCCTGCTCGTGACCCCGATCCTGATCTATCAGGTGCGGCACTACCGGAAGGAGGGGGCCCGATGACCGCCACCGCGCCAGTGCCCGCAACACCCAAACCCAAGGTGAAGCGCCAACCCTCGTATATGAAGGACGGACGGCGCCGTAGTTGGACGTCCATCATCGTCACCGTCGTGCTCGCCATCGTGTGGTCGATCCCCACCCTCGGCCTGCTGATCAACTCACTGCGCAGCCGCGATGACATCGTCTCCAGCGGCTGGTGGACCGTGATCGCCGACCCGTTCGGCCAGGGCTGGACGTGGAACAACTACGTGGGCGTGTTCACCGGCGCAGCAGATATGGGCGTCGGGTTCCTCAACACGGTGGTGGTCGCGGTACCCGCGACCATCCTGCCGATCATGTTCGCCGCGTTCGCGGCGTACGCCTTCACCTTCCTGAACTTCCGGTTCAAGGAGACCCTGTTCGTGATCATCGTGGGCGTTATGGTGGTGCCGATCCAGGTGGCCTTCCAGCCCATGCTGAACCTGCTGGGGCCGAACGGGATCGGGATCTCCGGCGAGTTCGTGGCCGTGTGGTTGCTGCACACCGGCTTCGGAATGCCGTTGTGCGTCTACACACTGCGCAACTACATGTCCACGCTGCCCTACTCCGTGGTGGAATCGGCCAAGATCGACGGTGCCAGTCATTACCAGACCTTCTGGTTGCTGGTGGCGCCGATGGCGATGCCCGCGATCGCGGCGTTCGCGACGTTGCAGTTCCTCTGGGTGTGGAACGACCTGCTCATCGCCAAACTGTTCCTGGCGCCCTCGAATGCCACGGTCATCGTGCAGCTGCAACAGTTGCTCGGTACCCAGGGGCAGGGTGAGGAACTCCTCTCGGCCGGTGCCTTCTTCTCGATGGCGTTGCCGATCCTGGTGTTCTTCCTGCTCCAGCGGTTCTTCGTCCGTGGCCTCACCTCGGGTTCGGTGAAGGGATAGGCCGCAACACCCCCAACAGCGAAATCTCTCCTCGTTCTGGTCACGGCACAGCAACGAGAACGACGAGGGATGTCGCTGCGTCAACGCAGCAGACTGCGGAGCTGACCGGCGTCGATCGCCTCCGTCGGAGCGAACGCAGGCCCGCCGATGTAGGCCAGGAGGCTGGCCCGCAGTTGCCGGGCCGCGAGCCGGTCGGCGCCCGGATCGAGGTTGAGGGAGCTGACAACGATCCTGCCCTCGCCGAGCCGGGCCCCGACCAGGCAGCCCAGGCGGCGCGTCTCGAACCACGTGTCGATCGGCTGCACGAGCGGGCGCAGCGAGCCTGGCAAGCCGTCGAGCAGCATCGCACGGGCGCCGTGCAGCGGCTCCCACCACTGCCAGGACGTGTGGCCCTCGCTCGGGAAGGCGCCGAACACCGGGTGCGTCGGATCGTGGGTGATGCCGAGGGTGTGGGGAGCCTGCCCCTTCGTCCACGCCGTGTTCCAGAACACCGGGGTGAATCCGAGCGCGATGTCGTTGCCGATGCTGTCCGGGGTGAGCTCGAGCAGCACGTCCTCGCCCGCTGTGGCTCGGTCAATGGCGTGCTGCACATCGGACGTGGTCACCAGCCCGGACGGCTCGACGTCGACCGCAGGGTAAACCCACAGATCCCAGTCGTTCTCGTGCACGGCACCGGAGGAGTCCGCGATCGTGACCACCAGCGTGACCCTGGCAGGCGCGGTCAGACCAGTGGCCGGCGCGACCACCGGCCCCAGCCGGGTGCCGTTGCCCACAGTGATCTCCTGCTCGGCGACGACACCGTCCAGCAGGGGTGCGCCGTCGTCGGCTCGCAGGCTCCAGCGCACCTGCGCATGCAGGGGAGCGGGGCCGAAGTGGGCTACCTGAACATCGAAGGTGATCTGCTCGTCGGCGGCCCAGATGCGGCGGGGAAGGCGTGCCAGTGGCACCGTCGGCCCACAGAAGCGGGAGAACTCCTCGGCGGTGCAGTACCCCTTGGACTCCCAGAACGGGTTGAGCACCCCAACCAGCGCAGTGCCCTGGCCGGGGAAGTCGGACAGTCCGAGCAGGTGGAAGCCGCCGAAGCCCTCGGTGCGCAGCGCCGCCTCGATGTCCTCCTTGTAGCACAGGGTCTGGAGCCTGCCGGAGGCGCGGGTGAACTCCTCGGCCTGGTCGGCCATGCCCGCCTCCCGTAGGAAGTCGGCGAAGATGCCGAAGTTCTTTGGCCGCATCAGACCGGTGTAGCGCTCGACCTCGGAGAAGTCCGGGTAGGCACACCACTGCCCGATTTCGTGACTGATCACCGGCCGATCGCGCACCCATTCGGTGTAGTCGGACTCGGTCTCCGGTGGGCGGCCGTTCAGGCGCGACTGCAGCCCCTCGCCCCAGCGGTGCGCTCGCGGGTGGGGGATGTTGTCGAAGTCGTTCTCGGCGACGGCCGGCCAGCCGGCACCGGTGGTGTAGAGGCGGCGGGGGTCGTGCGCGCGCCAGCCGATGACCCAGGCGGTGAGGTGCTCGACGTCACGGCCGCCCGGCTCGTTGCCGTGCGCCATCATCACGAACGAGGGATGGTTGCCGTACTCGCGCAGGATCCGCCGGGTCTCCTCGGCCAGGAAGACGTCCACGGGCCGTCCCTCACCGATGGCGGCGCCCTGGTTCGCCCAGATCGGGCCCTCGACCTGCAGGTAGAGCCCTGCCTCGTCGGCGGCGACAAAGGCAGCCTCGGGTGGGCACCAGGAGTGGAAGCGCAGCAGGTTGAGCCCGTGCGCCTGCACGGTGGCGACGATCTCGCGCCACGAGCCGACGTCGGTGGGCGGGTAGCCCGTGAGCGGGAAGACGCAAGACTCGAGCGTGCCGCGGATGAAGGTCCGGCGGCCGTTGATCGTCACCTGGGTACCGTCGGTGGACATCTCCCGCAGCCCGAAGGTGGTGCGGACCGTGTCGCGGCTTTCGGTGCCGTGGATCTCGGTGGTGAGTCGCACTGTGACCTCGTACAACGCCGGGTCGAACTCGTCCCAGGTGGCTGCGTCCTCACCGAGCGGCAGGTGGACGTCCACGTGCGCGCCGCTGGCAGTCAGGCCACGCTCGCTCAGGTCGCGGCCATACTCGGCCTCGAACTCGGCGGTGACCGGGCCGACGTCGGTGATGCCGGCGGTGCCGGTTGCGCGATGACAGCGCGCGGTGACCTCGACGCGCCCGGTGCCTGCACTGCGGCTGCCGGCGGCGATGTCCACCTTCACCAGGGCGGAGCGAGTGGCGAGTTCGGGGAACACCCGCACCTGGCTGATCCTCGCCTCGGGCTGGGCGGTGAGGGTCAGCGCCCCGACAACGCCGTTCCAGTTGCCCTGCGTGTGATCGGAAACGCTGTGCGCGTTCGGGCCGACGTCGACGACGGCCCGGTTGTCGACGCGGATCGTGAGGCGGTGGGTGCCCGGGGAGAGCACGCCCAGGTCAAACCGGTGCGCCGTCGTCAGGCTTCGTTCGGAGTCGATGCGGTCGTCGTCGACCCAGACGGTCGATTCCCAGTGCACGCGTTCCAGAGCAAGCTCGACCCGGCTGTCCTGCCAGTCCTCGGGAACGTGGATCTCCCGCTGGAACCATGCTGCGCCCTGGTAGTACACCTGCGGCTGCAGCCAGAATGGGACGGCGATGTTGCCAGGCTCGCGATAGGGGGCATAGACGTCGTCCGTGAAGTAGGAGCGGTCGACGATGCCGCCGGTCCACGGGGTGTCGACGGTGACGGGATCGCCGAGACCTGGTGCTGGATGGATCCGGGAAGGGTGATCGTTGTGGGCTCGCCGGGAAGATCGCGACGGAACCACTGCTCGAGCTCGCCGACGCCGTCGCGGTCGAGGGCGCAGTCCCACCCACCGGCCAGATCGAGGATCCGATCGATGGGTTCGGTGTCGTGGGTGAGATCGGGAGCGCGGGAGTGGTCAGGCATGGAGCACGTCCTTCAGCGGTGGAGGTCAGGGCCAGGTGTAGGCGCAGCGATGACCCGTGCCGGGGCATCTCGAGGAGGCACTGTCGATGCTAGGGAGCCCCGTGGTGGTAGTGAAGGGATGATCCGGCGCTGAGGCTGGACGATTCGATGATCCGCCGGGACGAGTCATACCCGCCGTGATATCCACCCGTGCGACCGCGCCGCTGCCGAACGCGACGTGTGCGACGTCCTGCGCTCAGGAGATGCCGCACACGTCGGCGATCGGCGGCGGATGGCGGGGTGAGTCCGGCTACGGCGTGAACTCGGCCGTCTCGGCGTACGCGCGCATGGCCTCACGCACGTACTCGGCGCCGCTGCGGTCATCCGCCTGAGCGCCGCCGTCACGCTCGTAGTTCGCTCCGAACCGCGGGTCGGCCACATACATATCCGCCAGCCCCAGGTAGTAGCCCTTGGTGACCGGCGAGACCGGGCTGCTCAGCCAGCGGTGGTGCCGCTCCGCGATCGCCCGGACCTGCTCATCTGCAGGGTCCAGCCCGTTCTCATGGGCGGCGATGAAATCCGCAGCGATCTGCTGCTGCTCCGCCTGGAACTGCGCCTTCTGTGCTGCGGAGAGCGAGCGCCACCAGGCGTCACTCGACTTCCAGGCCTCGCGTCCCCACCGCTCGGTCACCTCGTCCTTGTACTGCGTGTGATCGAAACCGTCGAACATCTCGGTTGCCATGAGTTGTTCACCTCCTTCTCTCTTCGTCAAAGTGGTACGCACCGACGCGATCCGGCGGTCCAACTGGCTGCGCTCGAGTTCGAGCAGCTCCAGATGGAGGCGGAGGGCATCGGTCTCGCTCCGGTCACCGTCAAGGACGTCCCTGACGGCGGCCAGCCCGAGCCCGAGTTCGCGCAGCAGCAGAATTCGCTGCAGTCGCACGAGTGCGTCGGTGTCGTAGTACCGGTACCCGTTGGCACCGATCCGGGACGGGGGGAGCAGGCCGATCTGGTCGTAGTGACGCAGGGTGCGGCTCGTCGTGCCAGTCGTGCGGGTGATCTCATGCATGGACCACTCGTCGAACTCCGTCATGACGCTCCTTCAGTTCCGAACACACATCAGTGTTGACGTTGACGTCACGTCAAAGTCAAGCCCTCAAGGGTGTGGGTGTGGCAGCGGCCCATCGACGATCGTGGTGGCGAGGGCGCCGGGGTGCGTCAGGCCAGCCGCAGCCGGCCGGAGTCGTCGACGATCTCGCGGAGCACAGCGCGCTCATCCGGGGTGCTGTTCGGTTCGTGCCAGGTGACCAGGAGCCGCTCGTCGTGGGTACGCACCACCATCCCGTGCCCGCCGTCGCGGTCCCACAACGGCTCTGCGAGCTGCTCCCACGGTCCTCTGACGTGTCCACTGCTCGAGCGGGCCAGTCCCATCGTGTACCCCGTCGCGCCCATCGTGGACCACAGCATCAGCAGAGTCCCCTCCGGCGTGCGGTGCAGAAAAGGGCCGTCGGTGACGTAGCACGCGAACCGGTACGTGGCCGCCTTCTCCGCCACCATGCTGGCTCGCACGTCATGTGCCCACGGGGCTTCGGACGCGTTGAAGAGGAACTGTGGGCGGCCAACGGCGGCACGCAGGTCCTGCGTCAGCCGCACCGCATGCATCCCGCCGTCGTGCACCTGCTGCCACTCGTGGCAGAAGACCATCCACGGATCGCCGTCGGCGTCCACGTGCAACGTGCCGTCCAGGCACTGCCATGCCGGTGGCGTCAACGCCCCGTCACTGTGCGGCAGGAACGGGCCGGCGGGCGTATCGGCGATGAACGCGTGCGTACCGCGCAGCACATCCGGGCCGTTCACGGTGGCGAACATCGCGTAGCGGCCGCGGTAGGCGTACACCTCGGGCGCCCAGAACTCGGTGGTGCCCACGAACCCCGGCGGTGGCCGGAATGCCGGGATCGGGCCCTCCCAGTGTTCGAGATCCGTCGAGCGATAGGTGTCGAACCCGATGCCCGGACCGGACCAGATGTTCGGGTCTGTGCTGCCGTACAGGTAGTACTCGCCGTCAGGGGCGGTGAGGACGAAGGGGTCGCGGATCTGAATGTCGGCAAGGCATGGCATGCCGTGCAGGATATTCGGCCCGGGTGAGTGGGTGAGTGGGTGAGTGGGTGAGTGGGTGAGTGGGGTGCGGTGAAGTCGCTGCGGCAGCGCCGACTATTTGAATGAACATCCTAATTGTTCTATCGTTCAAATATGTTGCAGAACGATGTCGCCCCAGCGGGCCGGTCACGCGCAGACGCGCGGCAATGGGCCGGGCTGGGCTTGTTGGCCTTGCCCACGCTGCTGCTGGGTCTGGACGTCACCGTGCTCTACCTGGTGCTGCCCAGCATGGCCGCGGCACTGGAACCCACCGCCACGCAGACCCTGTGGATCATGGATGCCTACGGCTTCCTCATCGCGGGCTTCCTCATCACGATGGGCACGCTGGGCGATCGGATGGGGCGCCGCCGGCTGCTCCTGATCGGGATGACGGCCTTCGCGCTCGTCTCGTTGTTCGCGGCGTTCGCACCCACAGCCGAGCTGCTGATTGTAGCCCGGGCGCTGTTGGGGATCGCCGGCGCGACGCTGATGCCTTCCACGTTGTCGCTGATCTCGAATATGTTCCCCGACGTACGCCAGCGTGCGGTCGCGATCGGGGTGTGGGCCACGATGTTCGCGCTCGGAATGGCGGCAGGCCCAGTGGTGGGCGGTGCCTTGGTGGAGAGGTTCTGGTGGGGCGCGGCCTTCCTGATCGCTATCCCCATCGCCCTCGTCGTTCTGATCGGTGCCCGGCGGCTGCTGCCCGAGTACGCCGACGCTCAGGCCGGCCGGATCGACCTGGCCAGCGTCGCCCTGTCGTTGCTGACGATTCTGCCCGCCATCTACGCCGTCAAACACGCTGCGGCCAGCGGTGTGGACGTGCTCATGGCAACGCTGCTCCTCGCAGCCGTTATCGCGGGCGTGGCCTTCGTTCGCAGGCAAGGACGCTTGGCCTCCCCGCTCCTGGACGTCACGCTCTTTGCCCATCGCGCCCTGGCCAGCGCCCTGACTGTCCTGCTGCTGGGGCTCGTGGGGGTCGGTGGAACCATGTACCTGGTCACCCAGTACCTCCAGCTCGTCGAAGGTCTCACGCCCTTTGTCGCGGGCCTGTGGATGGGCCCTCCCGCCTTGGCAATGCTGGCGGCCGCCGTCGGCGCCCCGTTGATCGCCCGCCGGGTGCGCCCGGGCCAGGTGATGGCGTTCACGCTCGCGGTGTCGGTGCTCGGATACCTCCTGCTCGCGAGCGCCAGCCCCGGTGAGGCTGGTCGTGTCGTTGCTGGCTTCGCCCTCATCTACCTCGGCCTCGGTGCCATCGCGGCGTTGGGTACCGACATGGTGGTGGGGGTCGCTCCGGCGTCGAAGTCGGGTTCGGCTGCGGCGATGTCGGAGACCGTCCAAGAGCTGGGCGTGGCCGTGGGTATCGCCTTGCTCGGCAGCCTCACCACGGCTGTCTACAGTTCCCGCATGGAGCCGCTGGCAGCTGCGGCGCCCGAGGTTGCTGAGCGGGTGAGCGGCAGTCTCGCCGGGGCGCTCTCCGTTGCGGACCGGGTGCCGGCTGACGTGGTGGTGGAGGCACAGGAGGCGTTCACGGTCGGCGTGAACGCCGCCTCCGCAGTGGCTGGGGCAACAATCGTTGTCGCGACGGTGCTGTGCCTGACGGTGTTACGGCATGTGCGCCCGCTCGGGCAGGACGATGAGGCGGCTGCCACCCAGCACTGACGCGCTCGACTAGCCTGGAACACCGGGAGGGCGTATGCACGATGACGAGGGCCACAGCACCGACGGCCGCCGCGCCAGAGGTCATAAGCGCCGCGCCGAGATCATCGAGGCCACGCTCGCGGTCGTCATGCGAGACGGTGCCGCCGGCCTCACCCACCGCGCCGTGGCCGAACAAGCCGGCATCACCACGTCCCTGAGTACCTACTACTTCGCCAGCATGGACGAACTCCTCGTCGCGGCACTGAGTAGCGTGGCCGATACATACACCGCACGGGTGCGTCAGATCATCGATGAACCCGGTGACAAGTTGCGCGGACTGGCTGAGCTCCTGGTGGAATCCGCCGGCCCCGGACGTGAACGGGCCCTTGCCGAACGCGAGTTGTGCACGCTCGCAGCCCGTCGGCCAGCGCTGGCACCGGTGGCCCGCCGATGGCGGGAGGACGTCTCCGTGCTTGCCGCAAGCCTCACGGATGATCCCCAGGCCATCGCCGCGCTCGCCGCGGCCTCCGATGGTCTGTGCGCCGCGATCCTGATCGACAGCATCCCCGCCGATGTCGACTATGTTCACCGGGTCCTCGCGCACACACTCGGCCAGTCGCTCGGCAGACCAGCACCCGGTCACTGAACGCACGAGCCCGGTCCTCGGCGCTACCGTGGCGCCCGTTCACATTCCGAGGGAGCCGGGGAGAGGTCGACCATGCCCGAGATGAGCCTGGTTGCCTGGGCGCTGCTCGCCGTCTCCGCCGTTCTGGTCGGCATCTCCAAGACCGCCCTGCCTGGCGCGAACACCATCTCCATCGCGATCTTCGCCGCGCTCCTTCCTGCGCGTGAATCCACCGGCGCCCTGCTTCTGCTGCTGATCGTGGCCGACGCCTTCGCGATCTGGGCCTACCGTAAGCACGCCGACTGGGCGGTGCTGCGGCGCCTGGTGCCCACCGTCCTCGCCGGGCTCCTCCTCGGAGTGGTCTTCCTCGCCCTGGCCGATGACGCCGAAGTGCGCCGGGTGATCGGCGTGATCCTCCTCCTGGTTATCGGCATCACCCTGTGGCGCCGCCGGGCGGCCGGTCCTCGCGGCGGCGCGCCGGTCACCGAACCTGCGCCGCCGACCCGTGGTGCCCGGCGCACCCAATCCGCCATCTACGGCACACTCGGCGGATTCACCACGATGGTGGCCAACGCGGCCGGACCGGTGATGTCGATGTACTTCCTCGTCTCACGGTTCTCCATGAGGACGTTCCTGGGCACGGCGGCATGGTTCTTCGCCGTCGTGAACCTGGTCAAACTGCCGTTCTCCGTGGGGCTGGGGCTGATCACCGGGCCGATCCTGGTGATGGATCTCGCCCTCGTGCCCGCCGTCGTCGTCGGCGCGTTCACCGGACGGTGGCTGGTCTCCCGGATGAATCAGGTGCTCTTCGAGCGATTGGTCATCGTGCTCACGATTGCCGGGGCCGGGTACCTCCTCCTCTGAGCAGGTCAGGCTGTCGAATCATGGCAGCCCGGGGGATGATGGGTGCATGGGCACCGGCGAGGACGCGAGGCTCCCCGAGGAGCGACGGACCCGCCTGCGCGCTTTGATGATGTGGGTGGTCGCCGGGGCGGCCGTGCTCGCCACCCTGGCCGGCATCTACGCTGTGGCGATCGGATTCCCGGTGGTCGCCTCGACGGCAGTCACCTCCGCAGCCGTGATCAACGACGATCGCGCTCTGCTCATCCGGTACGAGGTGGGTTCGTCGAGTTGCCACGAACCGTTCGGCGTCGAGGTCACCGAGACGGGTGACACCGTGCTGCTCGATGGTCGCCGCGTGGATCCGACCGGGACCCGTCAGTTCGGTAAGGGCTGCACGGACGATCTCTACACGGTGGTGGAGACCGTGTGGCTCGAAGGTCCGCTCGGCGACCGCCGGATCGTGCGCACCGACGGCAGCGAACTCGAACCCGTCACTGTGGCTGAGGTGCTCGACCTTTCCGTGGAGCAGACGTGAGTGAGCGCACGGCATCGGATCGAGGGACCGTACCTCACATGCTGCGCTTCCCGTGCGTCTACGTGATGTGACACCTTTCGAGAGCGTCGTTGCCGAGCACGGAGCCACCGTGCTCCGCGTATGCCGTGCCGTGGCGGGGCCTGACCATGCGGACGACGCGTGGTCGGAGACCTTCCTCGCCGCCATGACCGCCTATCCGGACCTGCCTGCTGACGCGAATGTGCAGGCCTGGTTGGTGACCATCGCCAGACGTAAAGCAATCGACACCCACCGCACCCGAGCACGCTCCCGCACCCACCCCACCGACCGGCTCCCCGAACGTCCCACACGTGAGGGTCAGCCCGGTGGGTGGGAGCGAGATCTGTGGGAAGCCCTCGGTGACCTGCCTCCGACGCAGCAGGCCGCCGTCGTCTATCACCACATCGCCGGTCTGCCGTATACGGAGGTCGCCGCGCTGCTCGAGAGCAACCCGGCGGCCGCCCGGCGTGCGGCCTCTGATGGGATCGCACGACTGCGCCGGACCTATGCCAAGGAGATGGCCCGATGATGCCCCCCACCACCCCTGACCTGCCAGCCGACCTGGCCCACCTCAGTCCTACCGTCAGCGAGAGGCAACTGAGCGACCTGCACGCCCGGTTCGCCCGTGACGCCCAGCAGCGCGGGTTGCTGGACGTGGCCTACCGCACTCTTGATTCCGCCGTCGGGCCCTTGCTCCTGGCCGCCACGGAACGTGGCGTGGTGCGCGTGGCCTTCGCCTCCGAAGGGTTCGACGGCGTTCTGTCCGATCTCGCTGACCGCGTCAGTGCGCGTGTACTCGCCGCTCCCAGTCGCCTCGATGCCACCGCCAGTCAGCTGGAGGAATACTTCGCGGGCCGCCGCCGCCGGTTCGATGTGCCACTCGACCTCAGCCTGGCCACCGGCTTCCGGCGTCGCGTGCTCGAGCAGCTGCCCATGATCGACTACGGGCGCACCGCCAGTTATGCCGAGGTTGCCCGCGCTGCCGGATCCGAGCGGGCGATGCGCGCGGTGGGATCGGCCTGCGCCACCAATCCGGTGCCGTTGCTGGTGCCGTGCCACCGGGTGGTGCGCAGTGACGGCGCGCTGGGTGGCTACCGCGGCGGACTCCCCGCCAAGAAGGCACTCCTCGCGCTTGAACGAACCTGACCCACAGCTCGCCTCGGAGTAGCGTGAGTGGCATGACCCTGACGATGGACATGATCACGTTCGACACTGCTGACCCCGGGCCGCTGGCCGCTTGGTGGGCCGAGCAGGTGGGCGGGACGAGCACGGCAGAGGACGGCGGCTTCTACGTGGTGCATATCGATGGCGTGGGGTATCGCCTGGCGTTCCAGAAGGTCGAGGACCCGACCCCGGGGAAGAACCGGATCCACCTGGACCTGAGCGCCACCGATCTGGACGCCGAGGTGCAGCGGCTCCTCGCGGCGGGAGCCGAGCAGGTGGACACTCACGCGTTGGGGGACTTCCGCTGGGTGGTGCTCGCCGACCCGCAGGGGAATCAGTTCTGCGTCGCGGGCGAGCACTGAGGGGAGCGAGTCGGCTCACCCGCGCCATCTGAACCCACTTTTCATGTCTGAACCCACGGCGCGCCGGGTTCAGACACGAGAAGTGGTTTCACACGGCTCAGCCCGGCTCATCGTGGCTACGTGCGCCACCCGCCGACGCGCTGCAGGATCTGCCAGGCCACCCGGCCGAACGTCTCCAGCTCTTCGGCTCCGGCCGCGTCCACCACCAGGGCGCGGGCGTGCGCGACGTGGCCGGGTGCCGCCGACTCGACCCGGGCCAGTCCTTCGTCGGTGAGGATGGCGTTCGTGGCGCGTTTGTCCTCGGCGCTCGTGGCCCGCCGTACCAAGCCTTGCCGCTCCAGGCGCTGCACCACGTGGGAGAGCCGGGACAGGGACCCGTTGGTCAACTCCGCCAGCGCGCTCATCCGCAACGTCCGGTCCTCCTGCTCGGCCAGCATCGCGAGCACCATGTACTCGAAGAAGCGCAGGCCGGAGTCGCGTTCGAGCTGAGCATCCAGGGCGCCGGGAAGGCGGACCAGCAGACCGGTGAGTGCGAGCCACGCCGTGCGTTCGTCCTCGCTGAGCCACTGCGGGTCATTCCCGCTCGCGCCTGCATCGATGGTCATCGGTCCCTCCCTCTACTTGCGCTCATCGCGGATCGTCATCCTGCCGGAAGAACACCACGAGCAGGCGCATCACAAGGATCACCGACCCAGCCAGCAGCGCGGTAGCGAGCACATGGAACAACCCCACCTCCTCCGTGACCATCGGCCCCGGAGCCACCAGGAACATCACCGTGGCCATCACCCCCGCTGTTGCAGCGAGGATGGTCAGCAACCCCTGGTGCCACAGCCGCATCACGAACCTGCGGTCCGCGGGATCGGCGAGCAGGCGCGTGTTCACCTGCAGCCGGCCATGCTCGGCAGCGTCGGCGATTCGCTCCATCCGGCGTGGCAGGCGCCGGAGCACCGGAAGCAGGGTCACCAGCTCCGACTCCACAGTGCGGCGCAACGCTGCCGGTTCCAGGTTCGACTCCAACCGCGCCCGGCTCGCCTCCCTGGCACCGCGGACCAGGTCGAACTCGGGATCGATCACCCCGAGCGTGCCATCCAGTGTGGCCAACGCGCGGAACGCGGCGGCCAGTTGCGGCGGGATTCCCAACCGGTGGCGGGCCACCAGGCGGAACAACTCGGCCATGGCCCCGGCCACATTCGAGGTGGCCGTTCCCGCGCCGGTGGAGTCGGTGAACCGGAGCAGGATCTCCCCCAGTTCTTGCTCCAATGTGCGCTCATCCACCCGCTCCGGGCGATTGACCGCCTCTAGGAGTGCGTCCGAGGCAGCCAGGGAATCACCGGTGCCGAGAGCGGCGAGCAACCGGGTCAGGCTGGAGCGCGACTGGGAACCCAGGCGGCCCACGGAGCCGAGGTCGAGCATCGCGAGCCTGCCCCGTCCATGGGCAGCCGAGACGTCCACGAGCAGGTTGCCCGGATGGAGATCCACGTGGAACACCCCGTGCAGGGTGACCTGGTCGAGCATCACCCGCAGCAATTCACCCGCGAGCTCTCCTCGGCGCTGCGGCCCCAGCCCGGCCAGCGCATGCTGGGCGTCCCCGAGCGGGGCCCCGTCGAGGCGTTCCATCACGAGCAACCGGGAGGTGCACGCGCCTTCCCACACGCGCGGAACCCGGATATCGCGCGCTCCGGAAGTCTGCAGCCCCGCGGCGATCGTGGCCAGGTTGTTCCGTTCGATCCGGAAGTCGAGCTCCTCACCCAGCGCCTCAGCGAACCCGTTCACCAGATCGGTCAACCCCAGGTCGGCTGCCCACGCCGTGCGTGCGGTGAGAACGGTCGCGAACCGGCCGAGGATCTCCAGATCCTGAGAGACCTGGGCGGAGATCCCGGGGCGCTGCACCTTGACCACCACCCGATCGCCGTCGGCAGTGGTGGCGGCGTGCACCTGCGCGATCGATGCGGCCGCCAACGGCTGCGGCTCGATCGTGGCGAACACCTCCAGTGGCGGTGCGCCCAGCTCGTCCGTGATCACCCGCTCCACCACCGGCCACTCCAGGGCGGAGGCGTCATCCTGCAGTCGCGTGAGCTCGGCGATGAACTCGGCAGGAAGGAGGTCTCGGCGTGTGGAGAGCTGCTGTCCGAGCTTGACGAAGGTCGCCCCGCCGTCCTCCAGCGCGCGACGCAAGGAGCGAGCCAGGGCGCGGCGTTCCTCCGAGGTGCGTACCCCCCGGTGGGAACCGCCGCGGAGGAACCGGACGAGGCCGTGGCGGATCACCACGCGCAGCAGCTTCAGGTATCGACCGCTGCGACGCACGCGGCCGCGCAGCGACCGCCAGGCCGTGACCGGGCCCGGCAATGACCCGTCCGGGATCAGCATCTCGATCGTGGCGAGGGCGAACATCGCCAGGATCAGAGCAAAGGCAGCGGTCAATGTGGCGTAGAGCGCGAGGGTGAGCACATCGCCCTCTGTGGCGGGAGGAGAGAGCAGCGCACCCAGCACGGCCGGGCCTGCAGTGGCTCCGATCAGGGCAGCCACCACGGTGCGGAGCAGACTGAGCCGGACGCCCATCACACGGCGCACGAACAGACCGAACAGCACCACGGAGAACACCACTGACCACAACGTCAGTTGTGCGCCAAGGAAGTCGACCATGCCCTCATCCTGCCGTACGCGCCCCCTGTGCGGACCGCCCGGATCGTGCCAGCACCCGGGCCCAGGCGCGGGTGAGCTCGGGTCCATACCGGTGCCCACGACCGAACGGCAGGTCGCCCGCCCGCGGTAAGGCGGCGAACACCTGCAGGTAGGACAGCAGCGGCCGCCATGGCCCACGATACGGCGGCGCAGCGGCGTACCCGTCACAGGCCGCCGGGCGCCAGCGCAACGGTCTGACCAGCAGGCGCAGCGTGAACCAGACCACCGCGTCATCACGATGGCGGACGACGTCGATGTGCGCCGGCCCGTCCCACTCGACGCTCCCCGGGGGGCTCACCAGGAGCCCTCCGTCGACGGCCGCCGCCAGCTGCGGTCGTTGCGCGAAGGCAGTCCGGATAGCCGCCGCCCCGAGGCTCTCCCCGTGGACGAGCAGGCGGACCCGCCCGCCGTGACGGCGCACAACGGCCGCGGCATCACTCGCAGCAGCGATGGCCGCTCGCGCCGTACGGGCGGGCAGCCAGGGCCGGAACAGCGCAACCGCCCAACTCGGCA
Organism: Ruania halotolerans; assembly: GCF_021049285.1. GTDB lineage: Bacteria > Actinomycetota > Actinomycetes > Actinomycetales > Beutenbergiaceae > Ruania > Ruania halotolerans. The sequence goes on along the minus strand of NZ_CP088017.1, from coordinate 4,089,889 downwards.
AGCGGGAGTACTGAAGCGCGATGATCGTGACGGGTCCGCTCGTCGCGCGCTGCAGGCCCTCGACGACATGCGGGTTGACCCAACCTGACCCCGTGGTCACCACCAGGACGACCACACCGCCGGATCCGGTCATCCCCTGCTGCAGCGCTTCGCGCAGGAGCCGGAGCCGGGCCGAGAGCGTGCTCGCGTGCCGCACTCCCACATACATTCCGACCACATCCGGTGACCGGACGGCGCTGTGGAACTCGCGCTCATGCCGGCCAGCACCTCTCGACCGCCGCGGAGCTCCCAGCAGGGCTGCGGCCCCGAAACCCCATGCCATCAGAACGACCGGCGACTCCTGCGGTGTCGCGCCGTATCCCTGGCGGAGCGAGTTCAGGGTCACCGCGGTGCCCATCACGGCCACCACACCGTGGCACAGGGGCCGTCCGAGCAACGGAGCTGCGTCGCACTGCCGGTGACCACGCAGGGTGAACTCGACATCTGCCATCCAACGTGCCCATGCCGTTGTCGCGGCGTGGTACTGGCCGGATTCGCGGGCCACGCGCAGTTCGTCGTAGGCGAGGTCGTGGACTTGGCAGGCCGCCCGCAATCCGAACGGAACGGTCACCGGTACTGAGCACTCGCCGTCGGCACGGAACCGTTCCTGCCCTTCCTCGCCTTCCCGGGTGGAGGGTTGGTACTCCAATGGCTGGCCCTGGGCGAGCTGAGACGCGGTCGGTGCCTCGATGGTGACCGCGTGCAGGAACGCGAGAGCCCCTGGCATCGCCATCATCAGACCGACGATGGCGATGGCACCGATGAGGAGGATGCGGAAGGAACGCAGGATCCGGAAGAGCACCTACCTGACGTTAGGCACACGGCGCCCGCACCGAATCGGCCTGTGTGCTGAAGCGTGCCCCCGACCTAGGAGGGTGGTGTGGCCCACCCCATACCCCAGTAGGGGGTGCGTTCACCCGTGAGGCTGGCGACAACGACGTCCCGCACTGTCTATCGTCGACGGATGGCGACGAGTGCAGCGCCCGGGCGGGCACAGACGGCCCGGCACTGGGCCACCGAGTGCGGGCGCGCCCTCCGGGCCGCGCTGGTGTCCACCGCCGTACCGGCACGCACGCGCCGATGGTTGCAGATCGTGGGCGTCTCGATCGGCGCCTTCGTGTTGGTGCTCACCGTGGCTCTGCGCCAGCCCACCACGCCCGCGTGGCCGACGATCGCGCTCTCGGCCGCCGCACTGAGCTGGATGCTCGCCCCGTTCCTGCCACTGCTGGGGTGGCGGTGCGCCGCCGTTCTCCACCTTGCACTCACGGTGACCGCGCTCCTCGACCAACCGCGGGTCGATCCCTCCACCTGGCCGAGCAGTGCGCTCGTGGTCTCCTGCCTGTGGGTCGCCTCACGTCACGATGCCCCCGAACGCCGGGGAGCCGCGGTATGGTCCTTCCTCCTGATCGCCCTCGGACCGTACGGCCTCGAACGACCGGTCTGGCTGGTGCTGCTGGTCGCCGGGGTGCTGGTGATCGATGCCACCCGGACCCGTCGCGCCGCTCAGCGGGCGGAGCAACAGGCTCGCGAAGAAGCACGTGCGGCGCAGGAGCAGGAGCGTGCCGGTGCTGAGCGGTCTCGGATCGCTCGAGATCTGCACGATGTGGTGGCCCACCACATGTCCCTGGTAGCTGTTCGCGCCGAGACTGCGCCCTACCGGATCAAGGAACTGCCTCCCGCGGCCGCCGCCGAGTTGAGTGAGATCGCTGGACTGGCCCGCGGCGCATTGCAAGAGGTCCGCGGCGTCCTGACCGTTCTGCGCGATTCCGAGGCTCCGCGGGCACCCCAACCGGGAGTGGCCGACCTCGCCGACCTGATCGAGACCGCCCGCGCGGCGGGTAGCACCGTGTATGCGCAGTGGCCACGGGTCTGGCCGGAGCTCAGCGGGGCAGCACAACTGGCGCTCTACCGCGGGATTCAGGAGGCCCTCTCCAACGCCCGGCGGCACGCTCTCGGCGCTCCGGTGTGGATCACGGTGACCACGGACCATTCCGAGAATGACCCGCCGGGTGCCGTGGTGCGGGCCACGGCTTACAGCGGTACCGGCGCAGAGGACGCTCAGGTCCCGACGGCGGAGGTTCCCGTGGGCGCTGACCCGGCCTGGTATGGCCACGGGTTACGTGGAGTGGCCGAGCGCGTGCGTGCGGCCGGTGGGGAATTCGCTGCCGCCTCGGTTCCGGACGGCTTCGTCCTGCAGTTCACTCTGCCGCGCGCAGGCATGGTGGTGTGATGACGATCCGAGTCATCGTGGTGGACGATCAGTCCATGGTGCGGGCCGGGTTCTCCGCACTCCTCGATGCCCAGCCGGGTATTGAGGTGATCGCCGATGCATCCGACGGCGCTGCTGCCGTGGCGCTGGCGATCGACATGCGCCCGGACGTGGTGCTCATGGACGTACGGATGCCTGGGATGGACGGCATCACCGCCACCAGCCAGATCACTCGGGCCACGGCCGCGCACGTTCTGGTGCTCACCACTTTCGACCTCGATGAGTACGTTCTCGATGCACTGCGCGCCGGTGCCGCCGGGTTCCTGCTCAAAGATGCGACCGCTGCCGAGCTCACTGAGGGCGTGCGCACGGTCGCCGACGGGGACGCGCTGCTGGCCCCCGTCGTTCTCAAGCGCCTCGTCGCCGATCTGGTGCGGCGTCCGCAGATCCCGGCACGTGAGCTGAAGGTACTCACCCCCCGGGAGCGAGACGTCCTGGTGCTCATTGCCGCGGGGCTGTCGAACGCCGAGATCGCCGCTCGGCTCACCTTGGCGGAGCAGACGGTCAAGGGCCACGTCAGTGCCGTCCTGCAGAAACTCCAGCTGCGTGATCGTGCGCAAGCGGTGGTGGTCGCCTACGAAACCGGACTCGTGGCTCCCGGTGATGCAGGCAATGGGGGCACCCGTTGAGCAGAGGGTGACCGCGTTGCGTCATCGGAAGCGGGACGGGCTCAGTTCGGCGCTCTCCAATCGCCGGCGCAGAACCGGTGTGGCGAGCGCCCGATAGGAGGCATCCACCAGTTCGAACACTTCCGACCAATCCACGTCTTCGGCGGCGGCGCCCCCATGTGCCAGGTCCCAGCCGATCCATCCGGCTGGACCCTAGTACGCCGGCGTATAGCTGCGCGGATCCTGCTCCAGCGCCAGTCGCTCAGCGTCGTCGGGTAGCACCAGGATCGAGTGGTCATAACGGATACGCTCGGCGGCACTTCCTTTCGTACCGCCGCCGTAGACGGTGAAGACTTTCGCGGCCCGGAACGTGGGCCTGCCATGGCTGACCTTCTCCTCAGCCTCGGGAAAGGCCAGACAGAGCTGCCGGACCCGGTCGAGGTAGGGGTCGTCGTCATCGAACATGTGGGGATGCGGCATCGCTGGGGAACCTCCTGGCGGCCATCCTGCCACTGAGTCCCGACAACTGGCGTCGGCTGCGCGATTCCGCGGACCGAGCCGCTACCGTGGGGCTCATGGCACGTACGCTCACCGAGCGGGCGCACGCAGCCGTCGAGGTCGTCCAGGAGAACCCGGTCCGATTCTGGGATCACGTGTTCTTCTTCCTGGGCACAGTGGCCTGCGGCTGGCTAGCGTTCCTGCTCATCCATCAGCTCCTCACCGAGGGCTGGCGACACCTGTGGGCGTTCTTCCCGTTCTGGGTGATCGTGACGTATCTGCTGCTGCCGCGATTGCATCGGCTGCTCACCCGCGTGTACGTGCCGAACTACTTCATCGGCCGGTCGAGGACTCGCGAAGGGCTGCTCGGGGACCCGGTGAACCTGGGCTTCCGCGGCAGCGAGGAGCAGATCCATGCGGCGATGCTGCGGGCCGGCTGGCACCGCGCCGACGAGATCAACCTCGAGTCGAGCCGCCGGATGATCGCCTCTACCCTGTTGCAGCGCAGCTACCCGGATGCCCCGGTGAGTCCGCTGTTCCTGTTCGGGCGGCGGCAGCAGTTCACCTATCAGCAGGAGGTGGAGGGCAATCCGGCGCAACGTCATCACGTGAGGTTCTGGCCGTGTCCGACCGGCTGGCGGCTGCCCGGTGGTAAGAAGGTGGACTGGCTCGCCGCCGGAACCTATGACCGGGCCGTGGGTCTGTCCCACTTCACGCTGCAGTTCACGCACCGGATCGATGCGGAGATCGATGCCGAACGTGACCACATCCTGTCCACGCTCACCGCACCCGGTACCGGTAATGACGCCATCGTGGTCAAACATCTGCGCAACTTCTCCACCGGCTATCACCATCGCAACGGCGGCGGCGACGCGATCCGCACCGATGGCGATCTGCCGATTGTGGACCTGCGTGCCACTCGCGGGCCGACCGGTGCGGTGGCTGAGGAGATCCAGCGCGACGATGCCGATGCCCATCAACGGCGGGCCATCCCGTTGACCGTGGCGTTCGGGATGTTGCTCATGGTGCTGCGCGTGGTGACGGGTGTCATCGGACTGGCGTGGGTGGCCGGCCTCAGCCCGGCACAGGTGGAGAAGCTCAGCGTGGTCCCCCCGCTGGTGCAGGCTGGTATCGCCCCCGAGGCAGTGTTCCTCATCCTGCGGGTGGCCCTGATGGCCTATCTGCTCGCCTACCTGGTGCTGGCCGGGTTCATCTACCGCCGGGCGAACTGGGCGCGAATGGCCACCCTCATGCTGGGTGCGATCGGCGTGCTCGCCTACGCGGTGCTGTGGATCCTCGGCGCCCCCGAGGCAGCGCTAGCCAGTCAGCTGCTCGGCACATCTGTGGAGATCCTGGTGCTGCTGGCCCTCTCCGGCGAGACGGCGCGCGTGTTCACCCGTGGGCAGTCAGCAGAAGGGGAGAAGGCCTGACTCAGCCGAGCAGCAGCCAGAGGGCCACGGCAACGGCGAGGACCGCGAGTGCCGCGAGCAGCCCGGGCAGGCGGTGGGGAGTCGCTGAGGGGTGCGTCTGCCCGGGTCCGGAGCTACTCCCCGACGGCGCAGGTGCGGCGGCCGTCTCGCCTTCAGCGGGCGGGACGCCGGGTGGGGTGTGGGGTTGGTCGTCAGGAGCCTCGTCGTCCTCCAGCGAGGCAGCAGGTGCGTCCGCCAGCCCAGCCATCGGCGCCTGCGCATCCAGGACCAGGTCCGGCAGTGTGGCGCGCAGCGCGGCGGCTGCCTCGGCCGAGAGGCCGATGGCATCCCCGGCAGCTCCGACCACGGTGCTGCCCTGATCGACGACGCTGGCTCCGCCGTCAGGATCGTGCCGTGTCGAGGCAGTCGTGGTGCTGGCCGTGCTCTCGAGCACCTCGAGATCGGCAACCACGACGGTCACGTTGTCGCGGGTGCCTATCTCGAGCGCGGCATCGACCAATCGCTGCGCCGCCTCCTCAAGGTCCGGCACAGCGAGCAGCTCGCCGATCTGCTCGGCGGGGAGATAGTCGGAGAGCCCGTCCGAGCACAACAGCAACCGGTCACCGACCTGAAGCTGCACGTCGATGATGTCCAGATCTGCACCACCAGGCTGATCGTCCAGCGATTTCACCAACATGGACCGATAGGGATGGGTGCGCGCACGTTCCGGAGTGAGCTGACCGGTCTCCACCAGCCGCTGGACATGGGTGTGGTCGGTGGTGACCTGGTAGAGCGACTCCTCGCGCAGCGCATAGACGCGGGAATCGCCGATGTGCCCCACCGTCACCCCGTCACCATCGCAGGCCGCCGCGAGCAGCGTGGTGCCCATCGACTCGAGCATCGGATCCGCTTCGGACATGCTGTGTAGCGCCCGGCGGGTGCGACGGCCGGCATCGAGGATGGCATCGGCGGCCGTGACGCCTGCGACCAACTGCGTGGTCAACCCGGCGAAGACGCGCATCGCCGTGGCCGAGGCAACCTCGCCTGCAGCATGGCCGCCCATTCCGTCCGCGAGCAGAAGCAGACGATCACTGCCGAATGCGGAGTCCTCGTTATTCGTGCGGACGGTTCCGAGGTCAGTGCTCAGGGCGTAGCGGAACCTCACCGCCATCGTGCACCGCCTCTGAGATTGAGTCCGTCGTTGCCCTCACACCCTACCGCTCAAAGCACTTCACGACGTTGCAGGTAGCGCAGCGCCCACCATCCGAGGGGGACCCGGATCCAGAAGGTCAGCACCCGGAACAGCACGGCCACTGAGGCCGCGGCCGCAGTCGCGATACCCGCTGTGGTCAGACCCGTGGACAGGGCGAACTCGACGGTGCCGATACCGCCGGGAGTTGGTATCGCGGAGCCGACGGCCGTCCCGGTGAGGAACACGACGGCCAAGGACGTCAGCGGCAGGCTCTGCCCGAAGGCCGCCAGCGCGGCACCGAACGCGGCCAGGAAGCCGATCGTCATGATCAGGTTGCCACCGATGGCCATCACGATCCGGTGTGGTTGCCCGATCACCCAGACCAGCCGTGGCCAGACCTGCTGCAGCGTGGGTTTCGTCTTCTTGATCACCCATCGGCGCAACGAACCCACCGCGAAGACGGCACCGGCGAGCACCAGGACCGCACCCACCACCACCAGCACCGCCCCGGAGGGGAGCTGCTGCAGGGCACTGGAACTGCCGGTGAGGAGTGCGATCGCGAGCAAGAGGAGCACGGTGGTGACGAACTGAGACACCTGAAGGAGCGCCACTGTGGCCAGCGCCACCGGAGTCTGCACGCCGCGTTTCTGCATGAACCTCAGGTTCAGGGCGGCCGGCCCCACGCCCGCCGGTGCCACCAGTGTGATGACGGAGGCGGCCACCTGCACGAGGATGGTGCGCCACAGGCCGAGCCGGTCGGGTGAGAGGGCCACCAGGCCCATCGCCGAACCCAGGTAGGTGAGTAGGCCAAAGGCGAACGCCACCACCAACCACAACGGATTCGCCTGTGCCACCACATCGGCGATCTGTTGGAAGTTGAGTGTGGTGAGCACCACCCACCCGGCCACCACCGCCACCGTGAGGGTGATGGCCGTCCGGGCGGTGAACCGGGCGATCTGGATCGGCTGCACGTGGCCTGCGGTCGGGATGAACGCCACCAGGTGGGTCCGCAGCTCGGCCATCAGGTCCTTCGCCGCCCGGGCTTCGGTGCGCGTCTGTGCCGGTAGCGCGATGGGCTGCAGCAGCGGAGCGATTTCGGCCAGTCGCGCGATCGAAAGCGCCCGCGAAGCAGCCGCGACCGCACGTTCGGCACCCACCCGCAGTGCGAAGAGTGTGAGCAACTGGGCCAGGTCCACGCGTCGCGCCAACGATCCGGAGGCGATCTCCCCCTCCTCCCAACCGTTCAGCCAGACCTCGCCGGCCCGACCTCCGCTGGTCACCACGTGCACCGTGTCAGCGGAGATGTTGCGGTGCGCGAGCCCGGCCCGGTGCGCCCGCCCGAGCTGCTCCCATGCGCTGTGCATCATCTCGTCAGTGATCGACTCCGCAGCGATGTCCGAGACCTGCCGGGCGCCGGGGACGTGCTCACCCAGGAGCAGCACCGATGCGCCCGCTTCGGCGATCCCGTGCAGCCGGGGGCAGTTCACTCCGGCAGCTGCGGCGGCGTAGTACATCAAGGAGGCCCGCTCGGCGGATTGGCGCAGAGACACGGTGGCGCGGCGGTCGAGGCCGCGGCGGGCGAGCGTCGAGAGCAGTGCGTTCAGCCAGCCGATCACCTGCCGGTCCGCATCCAGGACGACGGCGTCCCAGCGCACGCCGTCGGCATCCGTGACCGCGTACACGCGGTTCGCCCCCTCGCGCTCGGTGGCCACGGTGGCCGAATCCTGCACGTGATCCGGGACGGCGGGTGGCTCGGCCGCACCGGTGGATCCGGATGCCCACGAGGGCGGCGGAGTCGCGCCTTTGTCATCGCTGCTGTCGCTGTCGCTGTCGCTGTCGGTGCGGTCGGTGCTGGCTGTGCCGCTACGGGCGTGCGTGGGTTCCGTGCCATCCAGGAGGGTCGAGCCGTGATCGTCTGCGGCGCGTGCCGCGGCCTCCTCCGCTTCCACCCGGGCAGCTGTGGCCCGGTTCGCCGTCATCCCCTCGGGTACGTAGCCGATGGGGTTCGAGACCGTGATGGTCTCGCGTGGCAGAGCCGCGTGGTCCGTGGTATCGCCGATCCGGATCACACTGACCGCATCGACTCCTGCGCGCCGGATCCCTTCGACCAGCGTGATTCCGTGGGCGCGCTCACTGCGCACTCCGGAGGCGTACCGCATGCCGAGCCCCACCGCACGTCCGAGTAGCACCGAGACCAGGGCGCCCACCAGCGTTGCCTCGCCGGCGATGACCGAAACCACCAGGACGATCCAGAGCAGGTTCCACGAGATCGCCACCAGGCGGCGCCTCGAGCGGGTTCCGATCGCGGTGAGGAAGGCGGCCAGTCCGGCCACCATCGGCGTCACGGTCATCACCCATTCCCCGCCCTCGAGCAGGTGCAGGGCCCGCAGTACCTCTTCTGGGGCGAAGGACTCCAGCAGCCAGCTGGCTCCCGCCGTCACCAAGACGGCGGCGAATGCGGCGGCGAGCGCGTCCAGGATGTTGCGTGCCTGGCGCCGCAGGATCTGATCCACGATGACCACGATCGGGAGAATCAGAGTGAGGAAGCCCTCGATCGCGTTCATCGGCAGCAGCAGGATGTTGCGCACCACCTGGGAGAACACGGACTGCACATCGCGAGTCACGCCGGTGGTGGTGCCGTAGGCATACACCGAGAGGGCGAGCACCACCACCACGGCCACCAAGGTGGTGAGCATGAGGACCAGATCCATGGGGCGGCGGACGCGGGTCAGCGGTGCGTCCAGCAGCGAGACCGAGCGCACCGGGCCGTGGGGCGGCGCCGGTGTGTCAGAGGTCTGGCCAGCCATGATCTCGATGGTAAGTGAGGGGCGTGACAGTCCTCGGGTCATTTCCGGCACTGAACTGCCTGAGCCGGTGTGACGGCGATCACGAGCGCCGTGTGGTGGTCAGACCCCGAGGGCCTCCAGCCACGTCTCGGGGAGGTACTGGTACCCCACGAACGCCGCCACATCGAGCACAGTGTGCGCCACCACCAACGGCATCACTCGCCTGCGACCGAACCGGGAGAGGTAGAACAACGTGAAGATCACGCCCATGATGGCGTTCGCGGCGAAGGGGCCCCAGCCCTGGTACAGGTGATATCCGCCGCGAATGAGCGCCGACGTGGCCACGATGGCAGGGATGCCCCAGCGCTTCTCGCCGAGCCGTTCCACGAGGTAGCCGACCACGATCACCTCCTCCACGAGTGCGTTCTTCAGTGCCGCCAGGATCAACACCGGAACGGTCCACCAGTACGGGTCGAGCCCGGATGCCTGTACCGCGACCGTGATCCCGAGCGCACGGCCGGCCAGGTACAGGCCGAGCCCGGGGATTCCGATCAGTGCACCGAGCGCGACGCCCCACCCGAGATCGCTGACCGGGCGCCGCAGGTCCAGCCCGATCCGGCGGAAGGCGCTGCGCCCGGAGTCGCTGAGCAGGTAGAGCACCAGGGCCACCGGGACCAGCGCGAAGGCCACCGAGAGCACCTGGTAGGTCAGATCAAGGTAGGGGCGCGGCGATTGGGAGGTGTTCAGGGCGGTGGTCTGTTCCCCGAGTGGGCCGCGAGTCAGTGCGGCGATGATCGCCACCACGGCATACACCGCGGACTTGCCCAGACTCAGGCCGAGCACGATCCAGATCTCGGCGGTCAGGCGCTTCGAACGAGCCCGGCTACTCGGCGGTGGGGCCACCGGTGCAGTTTCCATGGCGTCCAGTCTGTCTGCTTCTTGTGCCGCGCGGCGTGTGCGAATCGACTGACATCGCCTGAACCGACTGACAGGCGAGAGGACGTCGACTCGATCGGGGCAGCTCGATTCCTATGATCGCGTGCTCAAGGGTGGGCGACGATGGCCGGCGGCCGATGCTGACGAAGCCACGCCTCCGTCTGAGCGACGTGGGCAGCGGCAGCGGCGGAGGCCGCCAGCGGATCGCGCGCCCGCAACCCCTGCCAGATGGCTCGGTGGCCGGCGTCGGAGAGCCGCTTCACCTCGTCACCATCCTGCGTGCTGAACAGATGGTAGGCACGCGAGCGGGACCGCAGCACTGAGACCATCGCTGCGAACGCACTGTTCGCGCCCACTTCCACGATACGCAGGTGGAACTCGTGATCGAGGCGGGACTGCTCGGCGTCGTCCGTTGTGGCCTCGAGTTCGTCCAGGAGTTCGGCGAGCTGAACCAAGGTGGCCTCGTCGATCCGCGCGGCCGCCAGCGTTGCCGCGTGCGCTTCCAAGGCGCGCCGCAGTTCGGTGAGCTCCAGCAGCGAGTCCAGCGGGAGTAGGCCCACGGTGAGCGAGAGGTTCTCCAGGATCGGCGCTGCGCGCAGATCGCCGACGTAGGTGCCCGATCCGTGCCTGGTGTCGAGCACCCCGAGGGCGGCGAGCATCCGGATGGCTTCACGCAGCGATCCGCGGGACACGCCGAACCGCTCACACAGCTCCGACTCGCTGGGGAGACGATCCCGCGGTTGCAGGTCTTCAGCCGCGATCAGAGTGCGCAATCCATCCAGCGCGGTCTCGAGTGCACGCATGTTGCCCCTTCCTCACTGATGGATCCTAGGCTAGAGTCCACGAGTTGTTCGACAAGTATCACCAATAGTGGTCTGATAGTGCAGTCAAAGTCGGCATTGGCGCTCAAGTCATCGAACAACATGCGGCCATGGAAAGAGGTGTGATGCACCAGGCAGCGTTGCGGTCAGCAGCGAGCGGCGTGCGCCTGCGCAGCCACCACCGCGCGCGGGACGCGTGGCCGCTCGACCCGGAGATCGTGCACCTCAACCACGGCTCGTTCGGTGCGGTGCCCACCGATGTGGTGCGGTACCAGGACGAGTTGCGGGCAGTGGGCGATCGCAGTCCGATTGGCTGGTACCCGCGGCTGGCCGAGTACGTGCTGCAGGCTCGCCACGAGATTGCCGCGTTCATCGGTGCCGATGCCGGCGATCTTGCGTTCGTCCCCAACGCCTCGGCCGCGGCGACCGTCGTCTTCAACAGTCTCCGGCTGGAAGCGGGCGAGGAGATCCTCGTGACCGACCACGGTTACGGCGCGGTGACCATGGGAGCGCGCCGCCTCGCTCGCCGGTTCGGTGCGAGCGTGCGCATCGTCGCCATCCCGTTATTCGCCGATGACGAGGAGGTCCTCACCCGGTTCGCCGCCGCCACCTCACCCCGGACCCGGCTCATCGTGGTGGATCAGATCACCTCACCGACCGCGCGCCGCTTCCCGGTCGCACAGATCGTTGCGCAGGCGCGCCGCTCCGGTGTGCGGGTACTCGTCGACGGCGCCCATGCCCCTGGTCTGATCGATGCGCCTGCCCGCTGCGGGGAGCCGGACTGGTGGTTCGGCAACCTGCACAAGTGGCCATGTGCCCCGCGCGGAGCCGCGGTGCTCGTCAGCGCCGCGGCCGATCGGGACGACCTGTGGCCGTTGATCGACTCCTGGGCTGCCGAGGAGCCCTTTCCCGCGCGATTCGACACCCAGGGAACGATCGACGCCACCAGCTATCTCGCCGCACCACGGGCGATCGCCTGGATGGAACGCGAGTACGGCTGGGCGGCCGCGCGCGAGACGATGTCCGAGCTGGCCGACCTCGGCGCCGCGATCATCGGCGAGGCCATCGCACCGCACCTCGACTCCGAGCCTGTGGTGATGGGTGTGGCGCCGGTGCCATCGATGCGTCTGGTGCGTATGCCGGACAGTCTCGCCGACAACCGCGAAGCGGCCGACGGACTGCGCGATGTGCTCGTCGATACGGCCGGGGTGGAGGCCGCATTCACCACCTTCGACGGGCGACCGTACCTGCGCCTCTCGGCGCACCTGTACACCGAGGTTGCCGACTTCCACCAGTTCGTCGAGCGCGGCATCCCGCTTGTGCTCGACGCAGCCGGGCCTGCTCGATCGGCTCGGCGTCCCCGTTCCCGCTCACCTCACCACACCCTCGAAGGAGAGGAATCATGACATACCGACGTTCCGCCGTCGCCACCACGGCCGGCCTGGCCATGCTGGCCCTGGCAGCCTGTTCCGGTGACTCGACCGACTCTGGCGAATCCGGCGATCAGGTGACTCTGCAGATGGTGGAGTCGCTCACCAACCCCGACCGTACGGTGTTGATCCGCGGCCTGCTCGACGATTTCGAGGCAGAGAACCCGGGCGTGGAGGTGGATCTCGTCTCCCCTCCGACCGAACAGGCGGACCAGACCATCCAGCAGATGCTGCAATCGGGCTCCGGGGTGGATGTGCTTGAGGTCCGCGACATCACGGTGGGCCCGTTCGCCAACAACGGCTGGCTGTACGACATGAGCGGTGACCTCGAAGGCTGGGACGGGTGGGAGGCCCTCACCGACAATGCCCGGGCCGTGGCAGAGGGCGACGGCGAGAGCTACTTCCTCCCGTACGGCTTCTATGGCCTTTCGCTCTTCTACCGCACCGACCTGGTGGAGGAGGCAGGTTTCGACGGGCCGCCGTCCAGCTGGGAGGACCTGCTTGAACAGGCCACCGCCATCCAGGACCCGGCCAGCAACACCTACGGGTACGCCTTCCGTGGCGGGCAGAACGCCAACGGCAATGTGACCGCCGCCATCAATGCCTATGTGATCGACGACCTCGACGTGGAAGACGCCTTCCGGATGAACGATGGCTCCACCATCTTCGCCGCCCCGGAGGCGTTGGATGCACTGGAGACGTATTTCGCACTGTTCGAGCAGGCGTCACCGCCTTCGGCGGTCTCCTGGGGATACCCCGAGATGGTGGAGGGCTTCAACAACGGTTCCACGGCGTTCTTGCTCCAGGACCCGGAAGTGATCGCCACCATCCAGGGTTCGGACACGCTCAGCGAGGACCAGTGGGACACCGCCCCGCTGCTGGTGGGACCGACCGGTCGCGCCGCCCAGCCGCTGGCAACAGCCGGATGGGGCGTCGCCGAGGGCAGTGAGCACCACGAGGAAGCGGTCGCCCTGGTGCAGTTCCTCGCCTCGGAGGGGCCGGCCACCGAGTTCGCGCAGGCGAACAGCCTGGTGCCGCCGATCGCCTCGGCAGCCGAGGACGAGTTCTACTCCGAGGGTCCGTGGACCAGCTACGTGACGATGACTGAGGACCCAGAGACGTACGTCAACGTGTCTCAGCCGCGCGGTGTGAGCTGGTGGACCGAGTGGATCCAGAAGGCCGATCAGGAGATCCAGAGCGTGCTGCTCGGGGAGATGACCCACGAGGAGCTGCTCGCCTCATGGGACGAGTTCTGGACCGAGAAGTACGCCTCCGCGGAGTGACCTGGTGACCACCCAGACCTCTCCCCTCAAGCGCCCCGCCGGTTCTGCCGGCGGGGCGGGCGAGGACCGACGGCGGCCCTTCCGTGCTCGCCACGGGCTCACCATCCTGGCGTTCCTGGCCCCGGCGATCGTGTTCGTCGGATGGTTCACCTACTACCCCATGCTCCGCGGTGCGACGATGGCGTTCCAGGATTGGAATCTCTGGGACCTGACGTCCACACCGTTCGTGGGGCTCGACAACTTCAGGACCATCCTGGCCGACCCCGTCTTTCCGACCGTCCTGCGGAACTCGGTGGTCTGGGTGCTCGGATCTTTGGTTCCGCAGCTTCTCATCGGGTTCGCACTCGCGCTGGCACTGCGCAAACGATTCCGGTTCCGTGGCGTGTATCAAGCGCTGGTGTTCTTCCCCTGGGCCGTCTCGGGATTCCTCATCGGGATGCTGTTCCGGTGGATGTTCAACGCGGAGTTCGGCGTGGTCAACGACCTGCTCGGCAAAGTCGGGCTGATCGATGCGCCCATCCCGTGGCTCGCCGACCCCACGCTCGCCTTGATCGCAGTGATCGTGGCGAACATCTGGTACGGCGTGACGTTCTTCGCAATCATGATCCTCGCGGCGCTGCAGTCCGTGCCCGAGGAAATGCTCGAGGCCGCCAGTATCGACGGTGCCGGCAAGGCACGGACCCTGTTCTCGATCATCATCCCGACCATCGCGATGACGCTGTTGCTGACCGTGCTGTTGCGGATCATCTGGATCTTCAACTTCCCGGACGTCATCTACGCGATGACCGGCGGTGGGCCGGCGAACCGCACCCACATCATCACCACCTGGATGATCAACTACACACAGCAGGGCAACTACGGTCTGGCCAGCGCCATCGGGCTCAGCGTGGTGGGCTTCCTGCTTGTCTTCTGCGCGTTCTACCTGCTGGCGATCCGGAAGGCGGACAACCAATGATGAGCGCGAGGAGCCCTCGCGTTCGGGCGCCGAGGGACGAGGCGCACCGGAGTGAGGCACCGCAGGGTTCAGGCCAGGAGGCGCTCACGGCGTCCCTGACGCCCGCCGCGACCGTCACCGGGCCCGGGGTCGATCGGCCGACGCCAAGGCGGATCACCCCTGGCGGTGTGCTGCGCGTGGTCGGGCTGGGTACATGGCTGCTGATCACCCTGTTCCCGCTGTACTGGATCGCGATCACCTCGCTGAAGGCCCCCGGGACGATCAGCCGCTTCCCGTTGGAGTACTGGCCCGGGGACCTGTCCCTGGGTAACTATCGCGGACTGTTCGAACAGAGCAACTTCGGGGTGTTCCTGGCCAACTCGGCAATCATCGCCACCACTGCGGGAGCCACTGCCACGCTGATCGCCCTGTTGAGCGCCTACGTCCTGGCACGGTTCCACTTCCGTTCCAAGGGTGCGGTGTTGATCGCGTTCCTGCTCACCCAGATGATCCCCGCGTTCATCGCGCTCGGCCCGCTGTACTCGATGATGTCCGAACTGGGTCTGGTGGATCGCAAGTTCGGCCTGGTGCTGGTCTACGTAGCGATCAGCATCCCGTTCTCCACGATCATGCTGCGCGGCTTCTTCCAGAACGTGCCGGATGCGCTGGAGGAGGCGGCGATGATCGACGGTTGCTCCCGGTTGGGGGCGCTGTTCCGGGTGATCGTGCCCGTCATGACACCGGGGATCATCGCAGCGTTCATCTTCAACTTCGTGAACTCGTGGAACGAGCTGTTCCTCTCGGTGGTGCTGATGCACGCGGAGTCGAACCGAACGGTGCCGGCGGCGCTCAACGGCTTCATTTCGACGTTCAACATCGATTGGGGATCGATGTCGGCAGCAGCGGTACTGACGATCTTGCCGACCATGGTGATGTTTGCCCTGGCCAGCAAGTGGATCGTGCAGGGCCTGACGGCCGGGGCAGTGAAGGGCTGACCCCTCTCGCCCACCACCCCCGGCGAGGTGCGGGGGTGCGGGGGTGCGGAGGCGCGGCCTGGCGTCAACCGTGGTTGACGACGTTAGCCGGGTCAATGTAGGTTGACGCGCATGGTCGATGAGGAGGTGGTCTCGATGAGTGCGCTCGCTCTGGCAACGGATGATGACGGCGATCTCTACCGTGCGTTGGACGCGCTGGTTCGACTGCGGCGGGAGGCGGACCGGCGCGAGGCGGTGCTGGTGCGCCGCGCCCGTGCACAAGGGCTGACCTGGGCAGAGATCGCCACACTGCTGGGCGTCTCGAAGCAGGCGGTGCACAAGAAGTACGGCGGATCGCGAATCGAGAAGCGGCCTGCCTGAACGCCGCTATGCCGAGGCAGAATCCGAGGTCTGATCCCAGGTGCGGGGTGTGAGATCCGGCCGCTGGTGCTCGTAGTCGCTGGCCAACAACGGTGAAGAGATCATCAGATCGGCCGAGGCCACATTGCAGGCCATCGGCACGTTCCATACGGCGCCGATCCGCAGCAGGGCCTTCACATCAGGGTCGTGCGGCTGAGCCTCCAACGGATCCCAGAAGAACACCAGCATGGTGATCTGGCCTTCGGCGATCTTCGCGCCGATCTGCTGGTCGCCGCCCACCGGGCCGGAGAGGAACCGGTGCACCGGAAGGCCGAGTTCGTATTCGAGCATGGTGCCGGTGGTTCCGGTGGCATAGAGGACGTGCTCGGCGAGCGTGTCGCGGTTGTAGTCGGCCCAGCGCAGCAGGTCGACCTTCATGCTGTCGTGCGCGACGAGGGCGATGTGGCGCCGGGTGTGCGGTGTGCTCATGCTGACCTCCGAGGGCCGGGCAGCGGCATCCTCACCGTGGGGTGCGGATGAGTCTCATTGTCCGCCGTGGGTCGCTGCGTGTCACCCGCTGCGCGAGCGCAGCGCGTGCGCCAGCGCATCGTGGACTGCCTGCACGGCGGGCCGGGCGCGCGATCCGGGCCGCGCCGAGGTGAACAGTTCTCGATACGGCGCGCCCGGGAGGTCGATCAGGGCGAGTTCGGCGTGGTAACCCGCCCACACGAGGTCGGGCAAGATGCCTACGGCGTGCCCGGCGGCGATCAACCGGATGTGCACGGTCAGATCCGTCGCCTCGTAGCGCACGTCCGGTTCGATGCCCGCGGCACGGCACTGCTGGATGCCCCAGTCCCGCACGATCGCGCCAGGGGGCTCCATCACCCAGGGCTGGTCCGCCAACTCGGGCAGGGAGCGGGCAGTCGTTGCAGCTGGTGCGCAGAGCCGAACGGGATCCTGGCCCAGTCTCATCCGGTCGAGGCCGGGGTGCAGGTGGCGGGTGGATCCGGGGTACTCCTCGGCGATCGTCAGATCGAAGCGGCGCGCCTGCAGTTCGAACAGCCCCACCTCCGGCGGCACCACGGCCACCTCAACGCGCAACTGCGGGTGACTCTGTGCCAGGGCATCGAGCGCGGCCGGCAGCAGGGCGCGCGCCGCAGTCTCCAGTGATGCCACCCGGACCGTCTCCGGGCCTGGTTCGAGGGCTTCCAACTCACCCCGCGCCGCCTCCTCCGCGTCCATCATCCGTGCGGCGTGCTCAGCGACCACTCGGCCCTGCGGGGTCAACCGCACGCGGCGGCCGTCGGGCTCGAGCAGCTGTTCGCCGACCTCGCGTTCCAATCGAGCGAGCTGGTGCGAGACGGTCGAGACGCTGAAATTGAGCGTGTGGGCCACGGCGGTGACCGTGCCGCGCAGTTGGAGTTCACGCAGCAGGCGGAGTCGTCCCGCGTCCCACATAACAACCTTCGATCAGATCGAATGAATACGTTCTGAAACTATCACTTTTCATCACAGGTCACCGGCGATCACACTGTGGGCGGTACGAACGTGTGTGTGAGTGAAAGAGGTGTGGGTGTGAAGGCGGAGTCGGCTGCGGTGATCGACGAGATCCTGGCGCAGGACGCGATCGCGCAGGTACGGCGCTGGCTAGTTGCCAGTCAGGCTCATCCGGTCGATCCGGCCGCGCGGCGCCTCGCCGCCATCCTTCGGGATGAGAACGGGCTCGCCTTCACGCTCGGCTTCGTCGACGGCGTCATCCGGCCGGAAGATCGCCGGGTGGCCGCTCGGGCACTACGCGATGTGGTGCCGCTGACCCCGCGTCTGCTGCCATGGCACCTGCGTGCCGCGATCCGCGTGGGCGGGGTGGCCAGTCGGGTGCTGCCGGCTCTCGTGGTCCCGGCCGCCCGGCGGGTGCTGCGCCGTATGGTGCGCCACCTGATCGTCGACGCCACGGACCAGAAGCTGGGCCGCTCCATCGCCCGGCTCCGGGACCGCGAACAGGGGATTCGGCTCAACATCAACCTGCTCGGCGAGGCGATCCTTGGCGACGACGAGGCCAGCCGCAGGGTGGCCGGCACCGCGCAGTTGCTCTCCCGTGACGACGTCGATTACGTCTCCATCAAGGTCTCCTCCACCGTCGCTCCGCACAGCCCGTGGTCCTTCGACGACGCCGTGGAACACGCAGTCGCCTCACTCAGCCCATTGTTCCGCCGCGCCAAGCAGGACGGCGGGAAGTTCATCAATCTCGACATGGAGGAATACAAGGACCTCGACCTCACCGAGGCCGTGTTCACCACGCTCCTGGACGCCGAGGAGTTCCGCGATCTCGAGGCAGGAATCGTGCTGCAGGCCTACCTGCCGGATGCCCTCGGCGTGATGATGCGGCTGCAGGAATGGGCTGCCCGGCGAGTGGCCCGCGGCGGTGCGCCGATCAAGGTGCGGGTGGTCAAGGGCGCCAACCTGCCGATGGAGCGCGTGGACGCCGAGAGCCACGGCTGGCCGTTGGCCACCTGGGGAAGTAAGCAGGAATCGGACGCCTCGTACAAGGCCGTCCTGGACTACGCGCTGCGCCCGGAGCACATCGGTGCCGTGCGCATCGGCCTGGCCGGGCACAATCTCTTCGACATCGCCCTCGCCTGGCTTCTCGCGCAGCGACGTGGCGTCACCGAGGGCGTCGACTTCGAGATGCTGCTCGGAATGGCCACCGCCCAGGCAGCGGCGGTGCGCGAGGACGTCGGCGGACTGCTGCTGTACACCCCGGTGGTGCACCCGAGCGAGTTCGACGTCGCCATCGCCTACCTGGTGCGGCGCTTGGAGGAGGGCGCCTCATCAGAGAACTTCATGTCGGCCGTGTTCGATCTCGAAACCGAGGCCCTCTTCGATCGGGAGAAGCAGCGCTTCCTCGACTCCATCGCGACGATGCCCACGCAGGTGCCGGCGCCGCATCGCAGACAGGACCGGAGCGCGCCGGCAGGTACACAGGAACAGCCCCGGCTGCCGGGCTTCCAGAACACCCCGGACACCGATCCCGCGATCGCCGCGAACCGTGCCTGGGGTGCGGCGATCCGGGCCCGGATGCCACACAGCACGCTCGGTCTCGCTACCGCCGAAGACTCGGTCATCGCGACCGCCGCCGACCTGCAGGACATCATCGACGGCGCCGTCGCTGCGAGCGAAGCCTGGCGTGCGCTCGGCGCCGACGCTCGCGCCGAGATCCTGCACCGAGCCGGAGACGTCCTGCAGGCACGCCGCGCCGATCTGCTCGAGGTGATGGGTTCCGAGTGCGGGAAGGTGCTCGCCCAGGGCGACCCCGAGGTGAGCGAGGCCATCGACTTCGCTCACTACTACGCCGAGCAGGGGCGCGAACTCGAGGCCGTGGACGGTGCCACTTTCACGCCCGCCCGGCTCACCGTCGTCACCCCGCCGTGGAACTTCCCGGTGGCCATTCCTGCCGGTTCCACCCTCGCCGCACTCGCGGCCGGGTCCGCCGTGATCATCAAGCCCGCCCCGCAGGCGCGGCGTTCGGGTGCGGTGATGGTGGAGGCGTTGTGGGAGGCGGGGGTGCCGCGTGAGGTGTTGCGCCATGTCCAGCTCTCCGAGGGCGAGCTCGGTGCCCAGCTGATCGGCAACGAGGCCGTCGATCGCGTGATCCTCACCGGCGGGTATGAGACGGCCGAACGCTTCCGTGAAATCCGCACTGACCTGCCGCTGCTGGCGGAGACGAGCGGCAAGAACGCCCTCATCGTCACCCCCAGTGCCGACTACGACCTGGCGGCGCGGGACGTTGCGTACTCTGCCTTCGGTCACGCCGGCCAGAAGTGCTCAGCCGCCTCGCTGGTCATCCTCGTGGGATCTGCGGCGGAGTCGGCCAGGTTTCGCCGTCAACTGGTGGATGCGGTCACCTCGATGCCGGTCGGTCAGCCGTGGGACGAGCAAGCCCAGATCGGACCCATCGTCGGCCCGGCCGAGGGCAAGCTGCTGCGCGCACTGACCACGCTCGAGCCGGGGCAGAGCTGGCTCGTCGAGCCCCAGCAGCTCGATGATGCCGGCACGCTCTGGCGCCCAGGCATCCGCGACGGCGTCCGGCCCCGTTCGGAGTTTCATCTCACCGAGTACTTCGGTCCGGTAGTGGGCATCATGACCGCAGCCACGCTCGAGGAGGCCATCGAGTACGTCAACCGCATCGAGTACGGCCTCACGAGCGGGCTGCACTCGCTGGATGAGGCCGAGATCGCCGCCTGGATGGCAGGTGTGGAGGCGGGCAACCTCTACGTCAACCGCGGCATCACCGGCGCGATCGTGCAACGCCAGCCTTTCGGTGGGTGGAAGAAGGCCTCGGTGGGCGCTGGCACGAAGGCGGGCGGACCGAACTACCTCACCGGATTCGGCACCTGGACCGACGCCCCGGTCGCTGTGTCCGGCTCCGCCGTGAGCCACGATGCGATCAGCCGCCGAGCCCTACGTGCGGCGAATGCCCTACCGGAGGTCGATCGTGACTGGCTCGGCGGTGCGCTGAGCACTGACGAGGCGGCATGGGCAGGCGAGTTCGGCATCGTGCGAGACCGGACCGGGCTCGCCAGTGAGCACAACGCCTTCCGCTACCACCCGGACCAGGTCACCGTGCGGTTCGAGGGGGACCGGCCCGTGGAGTTGATCCGTGTGGTGGCGGCTGGTGCGCGTGCCGGTGCCGCCGTCACGGTGAGCGCCGCCGCAGCGCTACCGCGGCAGATTGCCGAGTACGTCGCCGAGGTAGCCGAAGTGCACGTTGAGGACGGCGCCGCGTGGAGCGCGCGCGCCGCACACCTTGGCCGTGCGGGCGGCAGGATCCGGCTGATCGGCGGGTCGGCCGCCGAGCTGGCCGCCGCCACGCACGGGTCACCGGCCGTGGCGCTGTACACCGACGAGGTGGTCGCTGCGGGGCGGATCGAGCTGTTGACATACCTCAAGGAGCAGGCGGTCTCGGTCACCGCGCACCGCTTCGGCACCATCCACCGCTACGACATCCCGGCGGTAACCTCGCAGTCCGCGTCGTTCACCACCAACTGACGGATGATGACGAGCTCCGATCACGATGACCTACCTGCGCAACGTGCCCATCGACCGCGAGTCCGTCGAGACCCGCGAACTCCTGGCCGTCAGGACCGCTGACTGACGATCCCGACCACCCGGCAGTCATAGTGCTGGGACGCCGTCATCGTTCCGCGGAACCAGGTGACCGCCAGGGTGTCCGGATCGCCGGGCACCACGATCGGGCGCAGGTTGTCTTCCGTCGAGTGCTCGGTGATGGGGCTCCACTCCCAGCTCGCTCCGCCATCGGAGGTGCGCCCGTGGAAGATCTCGTGACGGGTCAACGCGCTCCCGTCGCGCGGGTCGATCGGCGCGGAGAGGTAGAGCGAGTCCAGATCGTAGGGGTCGATGGAGGCCAGGCCGGTGTAGTCCTCCTCGTGCGGGAGCAGGTTCGCCCCTGCCTTGGCGAGCGGGAAGACCTGCCAGGCCGCGCCGTCGAACCGGGCATAGACGAATCGATGGTCGGAGAAGTTGCTGTTCTCCGGCTCATCGTTGGCCCGTGCAGTGAGCACGGCGGCGATCTGCCCGGACTGCCCCGCCCGGCCCTGGCGGATGTCTGTGGTCCAGGCGTGTGTGAGCGGGGAATCGTCGAGGGTGCTTCCGCTGGCCAGCAGTGTGGTCAGCTCCACCTGTGAGGGTGCCTCGGGGTCCAGGACGGATTCGTCCACGACCGCGCCATCGCTGCGGTGCAGGGATCCGCCGCTGATGTAACCGTGGTAGATCGAGTTGTCGTAGTTGCGGGGGTGGTGATCGGTGGTGATGAGGTCGATGCGACCTGCGCCATCGGGTGCGTCGCCGTTGGAGGCGTACCGGGTGTAGCCGTTCACGTACCCGAGCTTCGGGCGGGTGAACAGTTTGCCGCCGTAGCGGAAGGTGTCTCCGTGGTCGTCGGAGATCAGGATCGAGGGGTCGTCGTTGATCGCCCGCACGAAGGCATAGAGGCGCCCCTCGTCGGCGAGGTAGTGCAGGTTGGAGTAGGTGGCGCCGCGCCCGTCGGTGAGTTCGGTCCAGTCGAAGACCTGCTCCGGGCCCCACTCTCCTGCGTCGTGCGGGCGGGTGGAGATGCGCCAGCGCTGGAAGTTGTCGCTCTTGTGCTTGGTGTACATCGCCAGGTAGCGGCCATCTGGGCGGATCCACAGGGCGGGATCGTTGTGATCGTCGGCCTCGAGGCGCTCGTGCAGTACGACGATCTCGGTGCTGCCGGAGGCGAGATCGGTCACGGCGAGTTCGATGTTCCCCGAGCGCTGCTCACCGCCCGGGCCCTCGGCCGCCGCCACAGAGCCGATCAGCAAGGTGTTCGTCTCCGGGTCGATGATGGCGCGCTCGTCCTGGAACCAGCACCAGGCGCCGTTGTCGTTGAAGGTGTGGATGTCGTGCTGCGTCGATGCGGCCATAGGGCTGGATTCTGCCAAACTTCCGCGCGCTTGGATAGCGCTTCCCACGGGCTGGCCCGCCGTCCGTGCGTCTCCGCGGCACGAACTGAACCCGCTTTTCCTATCTGAACCCCCGACGGCGGGAGTTCAGATACGAAAAGCGGGTTCAGTTGTTGCTGCTCGCCCGCTCGGCGGGGGCGGCGACCAGGTGCGGATAGGCCCAGACGTTCGCCTTGAGCGAAGGTGACTCAACTCTGGAACATAGCGGCCGCCGTCGACGTTGTGACGGGCATACCGGGGAGCGCCGCAGGGCGCCGACCGGCTGCCAACCGACACCGGCCCCATCCGGGGTCGCCGACTTCAGGAGGTTTGAGATGACTCTCATGTTCGACCCCTTCCGCGACTTCGACCGCCGCAGCAACGCTCGCGGACCGCGCTGGATGCCCATGGATCTGTACCGCTCGGGCGACGAATTCGTCGTCGACATCGACCTTCCGGGCGTGGCCCCCGACTCGATCGATCTGGACGTGGACGGGAACGTCCTGACCGTCCAGGCCGAGCGGGTGGTTGCCCAGCCCGACGGCGGACGCTGGCTGGCGCAGGAACGCCCGTCCGGTTCCTACCGCCGTCAACTCACCCTCGGTGAGGGGCTCGACGCTGACGCGATCAGCGCCAACTATGCCCACGGTGTGCTCACCCTGCGGATCCCGGTGGCCGAGCGGGCCAAGCCTCGCAAGATCGCCGTGCAGGCAAGTGATGCCAATGCGCCGATCGACTCCAGCGAGGCCTCCCGGCAGGTGGAGTCCGCATAGAACGCTGCGGTAGGAGCTAGTTCCGCCGTCGATCGCAGACGAACGCCCCGGAACTCTGGCCATCCGGCCAGGGTTCCGGGGCGTTCCTCGTGGCGAACGGAAGCCGTTCGTGCGTGAGGTGCAGCCGGTCAGTCGATGGCGGCGACGTCGTAACCCGCTTCGGCGACTGCCGCGCGTAGGCTCTGTTCGTTCAGGGGGGCATCCGAGATGACGGTCACGGTCGATGTGCCGCCGGCGTCGAGCTCAACGCTGACGTCCTTGACTCCCTCCAGGGACTGGAGTTCCTCCGTGACGTGTGCGACGCAGCCGCCACACGTCATTCCGGTGACGTCGATCGTCGTGGTCAGGGTGTCCATGGCGAATCCTCTCGTTTCGGGTCAGGAGCGGACGAGCCGCGCGATCGCAGCGCTGGCCTCAGCCACCTTCTCCGCACCCTCTTCGGGGGAGCGGCGTGCGGCATCGACCACGCAGTGGCCGAGGTGGTCGTCCATGAGGCCGAGGCCGACGGCCTGGAGGGCCTTGGTGACGGCAGAGATCTGGGTGAGTACGTCGATGCAGTACGTGTCGTTCTCGACCATCCGAGCAATGCCACGCACCTGGCCCTCAACCCGGCGCAGTCGCTTCAGGTAGGCATCCTTCTCCGGCACGTAGCCGTGCGGGGCTTCGTGCTGCTCGATTGCCTGCTCGGTCATGCCTGCTCCTTCGGTGCCGGGAACGTCTCTGTGGTCACCTCGTCATAGTACCCCCCGAGGGTATGTGCGTGCACCCCGGCGGAGCCCAGCTGTGCAGGATCTGTGCACGAGTGACAACGGAACGATCACGATCGCAGAGTCATCGGTATCGATCCGGACACAGTGCGGGGTTCGCCCCTTTCGCTCCCTTAGCGTGACTGTCATGACGCTTGGCCGAAAGCGCCCTCGAGGCGCGCGCACCCGCCGCCGTGGTGTTGCGATGATCGCCCTGACAGTGGCGCTCGCAGCGGCGGCAGTGCTCGCTCCACAGCCGGCCGAGGCGTGTGCCTGTGGCGCCGCCCTGACCTCCGACGGTTATGACGTGGCGGTCAATCGTGAGGTGGCGGTGGTGGCCTGGGATGGTGCTACTGAGGAGATCCTGCTCCAACTCGACATGATGACGGAGGCCGACGACGCCGCGTTACTCATCCCGACTCCGGCGCCCGCCGAGGTGGCGCTCGCCGATCCTGCGGTCTTCGATGCCCTCGAAGAGATGACGGCTCCACGCACCGAGGTGCGGTACTCCTGGTGGCCGGAGAACGGTGCAGGCGGGTCTGGTGCAGGGGACGGCGCCCCCGGTAGTGCCGCCGTAGACGTGATGTCGACGGTGGAGCTCGGACCATTGGAAGTGAGCGTGCTCTCGGCGAGCGATGCCGACGGCCTGGCCACTTGGCTCGATGAGCACTCCTATGTGATGGGCGATGCTGTGGCCGAGGCGTTGCTGCCGTATGTGGCGGAGGGCTGGTACTACGTGGCCGTCCGGTTGAATCCGGAGGCGGATGCGCTGGCCGGCTCGATCCAGCCACTGCACCTGAGCTTCGACGCCGATTCGATGCTCTACCCCATGCGCATCTCGGCTGCTGCCGCCGCGGACCAGTTCGTCCGCACCTACGTGATCGCGGAGCAGCAGGTGCAACGCACCGATCCGAGCTGGGACTCCATTACCGGGGACCTGCGCTATGCGGGTCCGCTCGACCCAGATGACGTGAGCGACCCCACCCTCACTGAGCTCGCCGGGGATGGCGCCTACCTCACCGTGTTCGACCAGTGGTTCTACAACCCGGGCAGCGAGATCGTCTCCGACTTCACCTTCGGGCCGACATCCGGTGGAGCGGATTACCACCCCGTGCAGTATGAGACCCGCATGCGCGAGATCCTCGGGCTGCCGGCCGGCCCGGTCCTCGTGGCGATCGGCGGGATCGCCGCATTCGGGGCGCTCGCTGCCGCCTCGGTGATCTCCCGCCGGCGTCGTGAGGTGACTCCTGAGCCAGTCTCACGCGCGGTGGAGAACGTCGGGTCGTGAATGATCGACGGCGCTGAGCGCACTGCCGCAAGGTGGGCGGTGCCACGTGGTGCGGCGGTTCTCTCTACCGACTCAGCCCAGCTTCCATACATCCGCTGTGAGCGCGCCCGCAAGCTCCAAGGTCACCCGTTCGGTCGGCGCAACAAGCGGCACGGCGAGCGTCCCACGTGGACCGAAGACCTCGAGCACCGGGCCGTCCAGCACCAGCCGCAACTCAGTGCCTCCGGCGGGCATGGACCAGCTGCCGGCGTCGGTGGTGACCTCCACCTGACCGGCGGCCACCAGCACATGGGCGCGACCGCCGTCGACGGTGAGGGTGCCCCGTGCGCTCGGGCTCGCTACGGTCAGCAGCACATCGCAGACGGGTCCGCTGGTGACCGCGGAGTTCTCGGCATGCTGGGCTGCACCAATCCGGGATCCTTCGACGGCCGCGTGCGGTGCGGCGATTAGCCGGTCGTCGTCGATGTGCAATGCGTGCGGCAGCGAGTGCGCGCTCGCCCAGGTGCCGCCCGGGTCGTCCACCCCTCGCAACCAGTAGATGAGGCCTGGACCGCCGGCTGCGTCGGTGTAGGCCGACGCGGCGTAGTAGGAAGGGCCGTAGCTGAGCCGCCCGACATGCTCGGGCACGAACTGGCCGTCGACCAGGTCCCCGATCAGGTAGGCCTCGTAGTACGGCACCTCGGGCTCCCACACCGACACGGTGAGCACCCAGCGTCCGTTCACCCGAAGCAGCTGCGGGCACTCCCACACAGCTCCGAGCCATACCGGCTCCATCACGTCCCGGTGCCGGCTCGCGATCGGCTCTGCCTGCCCCCAGGTGCGCAGGTCGTCGGAGCGGTGCGCGAGCGCGACGGCCGTTCCATCCCGCAGTCCGGCCCCCATCAGCATTACCCACTCCTCGCCGTCGTGGAACACCTGTGGGTCCCGGTAAGCAAGAGCATCGATCTCGTCAGGCAGGCGGGCGACCTCGGGCCCCTTCTCCCAGGTGCGCCACTGCGGATCGGTCGGGTGCGCCGTGCGTACCGTGCCGATCTGCACGTCGTCGACACGCACGCTCGTGTAAAAGATGGTCGGCTCGCCCTCGGGCGGAACCACCAACGAGCCCGACCAGACGCCGCCGTCGCCGTCCCCGGGGCTGAGGATCACCGGCCGCTCGGTCCAGTGCAGCAGGTCGGGGGACGTGGCGTGCCCCCACGATTGGTCCGGCCCCCACTCGGCCTGCCCGGGCACGTGCTGGAAGAACAGGTGATAGACGCCGTCGTGGAAGGTCAGCCCGAGCGGATCGTTGATCCATCCCTCCTGCGCGGTGAAGTGGATCCGGGGACGCGCTGTGGCGTTCGTGCTTATGTCTGTCATCGTCCCTCCAGCCACCGACGCCGCAGTTCGGCCGCGTGCTCGGTGTTCCCTCGTTCGGCGGCATCGATCTCCGGCGCGCGGGCTGCCCAGACGCGATCGCGTTCTGCCTCGTAGGTCCGCATCCGCTCCGCGGCAGCGTCCCGGGCGCGCTGCTGCTCCTCGGTGAGCTCGGGAAGGCTCGCGTGCACCTGCGTCGGGTGCGGCCGCAGCGGCAGCCGGTCCTCGACGGGCGGGATGGTCAGTCCGGGCGCGATCGTGTCCTGGTACCAGTACGCCACCGATGACCAGTCATCGGCGAGGTGGTTGGCGTGCCCGTGCTCGAAGGTCACCGCGATACGGCGGGAGAACCGCACCGGGTCCACGAGATGGAACCGGTAGCTGTGCTGGAACCCTGGGGCGTCCGCCTCGTGCACAATGGTCCCGTTCATCAGGTACCCGTTGCGCTGCATGCCCCAGGCATGCCCGAGGTAATCCTCCATGCCGGTGCCGTGCAGGCTCGGGGGCCAGGTGTCGTCGTCGATGAAGATCATGTCGTCGCCCTCACCCCACCAGGTGTCCTGGAAGTGCCGGACGGCGAGCGTGCAGCCGACGTAGTGGCCGGCGCCCTCGGTCTCCAGTGCCACATAGTTCCCCTCGGCGGATAGGTGCGGGACGGTCGCCACCTCGGCACTATTGGTCTGCAGGTCCGGACCCCAACCGTGGCACGGCCGCTGCTGCCGGTAGTGGGCGTGGAAGTAGGCGATGTCCTCGGCGAGTGACTCGGCGTAGAGCTCGTAGTCGATGTAAAAGTACTGCAGGTACGGCACATCGTTCTGGTTCTCCACGGTGATCCGCGCCCGGGAGCCGAACGGCATCTGGAACCACGAGTTGAACGCGGCGGATCCGCCGAAGCTGTACTCCTCCGGCTCCTTCGCCGAGACCGAGAGCGGCAGTGACTCGTACGAGCCGGAGAGGGAGTTGAGCAGCCCGAAGAAGTCGCCGAGGGGTGCGATCACGCTGGGCGTGGTGGCATCGTCCCAATACATCCGCAGCACGATCTTGCGGTAGTAGTCCGGGTCGTGCACCTCCCAACTGACCCCGAGGGCATTGTGAATCTCCAGCATCGGCACCCCGACCACCTCGGGGGCGATCTGACCGGGCCCGGGCTGGCGCCGGCACGACTGGGTCATCCAGATATGCGTGATGCAACCAGGTCCTTGAAGATCAGCGAGTACGCGTTCCTCGCCGGGCATCACGATCCAGTTGTCCCGGTTGCGTCCGGTCTGGTCCCAGCTCGAGACACGACCGGTGCGCGCCTGCCGCACGTGGGTGATGTCCGCGAGGAGTCCTTCGCGAGGTCCTGCTGCCATGGTGATCCCTTCCTCGGCCGAGCGATGTGATCGCCCGTCGAAACGTTTGTCTTCAATGAAGCGAGAATGGACTGGCTGCGTGGTGCCTGTCAACCGATCGCCGTGCGCAGACTTCATCGTCGGGGAAGCGATTGTCAGGAGAATCTGGGGTTGACGTGCCGCTCGAGTCGTCCTACCGTTCTGACAAACGTTTCGCAACAGCTCGCCGTCTCTCGCCGTCCGACGATGGTCTAGGCAACGGTGAGCACCCTGACCCGGCTCCCACATCCGCCGCGGGAACCCTGAGGAATGGAGACTTCCATGAGCACCCACCCCCTGCGTCCCGCGATGAAGCGGCGCACCCTCATCGGCTCAGCCGCCGCTGGAGCCGCGCTCGCGCTCGGACTTGCCGGCTGCGGCGGCTCCGTCCCCGGCGAGGACCCGACCTCTGCCGACGGTGGTGAGCCTGCCGGTGACGGCGCCGTCGAGATCACCCTCTCCATGCAGAACCCCAATGTCGAGGCGCAGGACCCGGCCACCTACGAGATCGTGCAGGCATTCATGGCGGAGAACCCGGACGTGGTGATACACGTCGAAGGGCAGACCGTGGACGAGCACAACCAGGCGATGCAGATCGCCGCGCAATCCGGGACGCTGCCGGAGATCTTCTGGGTCTACAACTCGCTCGCCACGCAGATGGCCGATGAGGGCTACCTGGCTGACCTCGGCCCACTGCTGGACTCTGGCGACCTCCGCGCATCGTTCCCGGAGTCCATGCTCAGCGGTTACGTCAGTGACTCCTCGAGTGGCCCAGTGCAGTACGGCGTGCCCTATCAAGGCCTGGTCACCGGATTCTTCGTGAACACCGACATCCTCGCCGAATACGGGCTCGCCCAGCCGGCGACCTTCGAGGACCTGCTCGCCGTGGCCGAGACCCTCTCCGCCGAGGGTGTTACCACGATCGCGAAGGGTGCGAATGGCACCTCCTTCAGCGTCTGGGCGTTCCTGACGATGCTGAACCGGTACGGCTACGAGGAGCGGATCGATGCCATCCTCGCCGGCGAAGACTCGTACGTGAACGAGGACTTCCTCCGGCTCTACGAACACATCGACGAGCTCGCCGAGGCGGGCGCGTTCTCCCCGAACGTCTCCACGCAGGACTATGTGCAGGCGGTCGAGGAGTACACAAGCGGTAACGCCGCGATGCTGGACGCCGGCGTGTGGGCCGCCGGGCAGATCCAGGAGAGCTCGGTCGGTGCGGCCACCACGTTCTGGGCCGGACCCACATTCTCCGATGGTGTCGGGGACCAGCAGCTTTACATGAATGCGCCCTCGGCACCGCTGGTGGTCAGCGCCGCGGCGATGGAGGACGAGGAGGTGGCAGCCGCCGTGGAGCGCTTCCTGGCCTTTTACTACAGTGACACGGGCCAGCAGATCCTCGTGGACAACGACCAGACCCCGGTGACCACCTACGAGCCGCAGGTCGACGAGTCCCAGACCGTGTTCTCCTCCGTGCTCGACGTGATCAATGCCGATGGCTGGTCCAGCCCTGAGGCCCAGCCGGACCTGGTCATCTCCGCCGAGCAGTCCAGCGCCATGTACGACTCCATCTACGGCGTGATACAGGGCGTGTTCACCCCGGGCGAGGCGCTGCAGGTCGTGCAGGACACCTTCGAGTGACCGCCCGACGACGTCTCTCAGGTCGAGGAGGAGGTGGCCGCCTGTGCGGTGGTTGAGCAGGCCGTGGCAGCTCGCCGGGATGGTGCTGCCGGCACTGATCATCTACAGCCTGTACTTCACCTACCCGGTGGTGTACTCGGTACTGCAGAGCTTCACCGACGCGAAGGCCTTCGGGTCCTCCACGATCGTCGGAGCAGAGAACTACACCTCAATGGTCGATGACCCGTTGTTCTGGAGTTCGCTGCGGAACACGGCGATCATCCTGGTCATCTCGCTGTGCCTGCTCCTGCCGGGCGCCTTCGGCCTGGCACTGCTGCTCGGCCGGCGGATCCGGGGCGCCGGGGTCCTGCGCACCATGGTATTCGCCCCGAACGTGGTGGCACCGATCCTGATCGGGCTGATTTGGGTGTTCATCCTGGACCCGCACCTCGGGCTACTCAACGAGCTGCTGCGCCTGGTCGGGGTGGCCGAGCCGCCGGCGTGGATCGGCGGAACCACGCTGAGTCCGTACTCGATCGGTTCGGTATACGTGTGGCAGACCGTCGGGTTCATCATGACGATCTTCTACGCCGGGCTGAAGATGCTCCCCGGTGACGTCATGGAAGCCGCTGAGCTGGACGGGGCGGCCGGCCTGAAGCGCCTGCGATACGTCACCGTCCCGATGTTGCGCGAGACCATCGGGATCACGACGGTGCTGGTGATCACCGGCTCCTTCAAGATCTTCGAGCTTGTCGTCCAGCTCACCGGCGGCGGGCCGGTGCACCTGTCCGAGACGCTCGTCAGCTACACCTACCACGTCACCTTCGGCCTGCAGAATTACGGCTACGGAATGGCCCTGGCCGTGATCACCAGTGTCTTGGGTGTGGCTGTCGCGCTCGGATACCTGGCGTTTTTGCGACGGAAGGCGACAGCAGCATGAGTACCTCGACCCGAACCCAGGTGCGTTTTCCGCACGGTGACGTGCCTCGTCGGCCCAGGGGGCGCCGTCGGGGGTGGGCTGCGGTCGTGGCATATGTGGTGACGGCGCTGCTCATCCTGCCGATGCTGTGGGTGGTGGTGCTCTCGTTCCAGACGAACGAGAACATCCTGCGCGACCCGCTCAACCTCACCGAGCTGAACCTAGCGAATTACGAGGTGGCGACGCAGACGCTGAACCTCATGCTGATGTACAAGAACACCTTCATCCTCGCCAGTGTGTCCGTGGTGGTGGGAGTGGTGTTTGCCTACATGGCCGCCTATGCGCTGACCCGGATGGAGTGGACACGGGTATGGCTGCGCAACGGTCTACGGTTCTATCTACTCGCGGGTCTGGCCATCCCGGTCTACATCCTTCTGTTCCCCGTGTACCGGCTGAACATCGAGCTCGGCCTGTTCGGCACCTACTGGGCCCTGATCCTCCCCTATATCGCCGCGCAGCTGCCATTCAACGTGCTGCTGTTCACCGGCTTCTTGGCGGACTTCCCGGTAGAGGTCGAGGAGGCCGCGGTGATCGACGGCGCACGGTTGCGGACGCTGGCCTGGCAGATCGTGTTCCCGCTGATGCGGCCCGTGGTGGCCACGCTGCTGATCTTCAACATCATCTACGTGTGGAACGAGTACCCGTTCGCGGTCACGCTGATCAACGATCCGGCGATGACCACGATCTCCCTCGGGGTGGCGCAGTTCCAAGGGTTCTGGTCGGTGGACTACGGGGCCATGATGGCCTCGGCCACCCTGGTCCTGCTGCCACAGCTCCTCCTCTACGCTGTCTTTCAGCGCCACGTCGTCGCAGGGATGACGTTCGGTGCGGTCAAGGGCTGAGTGATGGTGGACGCAGGAGAGACTCCGGTCGCGAACCGGCCTCCGGACGGGGGGCGGGCCACGATCGTCGATGTCGCGCGCGCCGCCGGCGTTTCGACCTCCACCGTCTCGCATGTGGTGAACGGGACGCGGCGCGTCACCGAGGCCACGCGACGGAAGGTGCAGAAGGCGCTCGACGCCACGGGGTACACCCAGGATGCCTCGGCCCGGGCGATGCGGCGCTCGCGGACCGATTCGATCGGTCTGGTGGTCTCCGACAGCGGTGAACCGGCCTTCCGTGACATGGTCACCGGCATCGAGGCGGTGGCGAGCGAGGAAGGTTTCGTGCTGCTGCTCGCGGACTCCGGGGAAGATCCGCAGGCCGAGCTCCGTGCGGTCCAGGTGCTGCAGTCCCGCCGGGTGGATGCTCTGATCCTCGCGCGAGCGAGTGGCAGTGTGCCGGCGGCGGTTGATCGGCCGCGTGAATTGGGCACGCCGGTGGTGCTGATGGACCGGTTGGACGGCGTTGGGGTGGATCAGGTGGGGGTGGAGGGTGCCTCCGCCACCCGCACCCTGGTGGCGCATCTGATCGACCAGGGCCACCGGCGGATAGGGATCGTCGCCGGAGACCTGGCGGTTGCGACCTTGCGGGAGCGGCTCGAGGGTTACCGGTCGGCGCTCGCGGCGGCCGGGATCGAGGTGGACACCGAGCTGGTATGGGAGGGTGACGGGAGCGCGGAGGACGCGAGGCGGCTGGTCTCTGACCGGATGGCTCGAGCGGACCGGCCCACTGCCCTGCTCACCGCGAGCTCACCGATGACCGTGGGGGCGCTGCGGGCGCTGGATGACCAGGGACTCTCGGTGCCCGAGGACGTGGCGATGGTCGCCTTCGACACGCTCCCGAATGCCGACCTGATGCGGACCTCGCTGACGGCGGCCGGACAGCCGGCCGTCTCGGTGGGCCGGGAGGCCATGGGGCTGGTACTGCGCCGGTTGCGGCAGCCGGACGCCCCACCGCTCACCGTGCGCCTGAACGCCGAGATCGAACACGGTGCCTCGTGCGGGTGCGGGAGGCCGGAAGGGTCCCTGGGCGGGTGAGGCCAGCCGTGCTGTGCAGCGATCGGAATGCACCTCACACTCTGTCACCTCAAGAATGCTCAACGACGGCGTCCCTGGCACCACGGTAGGCACGCGGCTCGGGCCCCGCAACGACGACATGGCCTCCCTCCGGGACGAGTGCCCTCATGGCCGTCCATCTGCTCGGGCAACGGCGGTCACGTTACGCCTTGATCACGGGCTTGCGTCAACACGATTGACCTTTCTACGGTCACGGCAAACGTTTGACGAAGGAGACATCGTGCTGACACTCAGGGACATCGCCGACCAAGTCGGCGTCTCGCCATCTGCTGTGTCTCTTGTCCTCAACGACCGTGACAGCGGCCGGGTGAACTCTGCCGTCGCCGAGCGGATTCGCGCCGTGGCAGCCGAGCTCGGATATGTGCCGAACATGCTTGCGCGAGGGTTGCGCACGAAGCAGTCCCAGACCCTCGGACTTCTCGCGGACGGTCTCGCCAGCAGCCCGTTCAGTGGGGAGATGCTCAGCGGTGCCCAAGAGGCAGCCTGGGCCGAGGGCTATCTCCTGATGGCCATCGACGTCGACCACCACGCCGTGATGCAGCCACCAGCGGTACGGGCACTCATGCAGCGCAACATCGAGGCCTTGATCATCGCCGCAGACTTCCACCGTGAGGTCCAGATGCCGTTCGCCCCGCGCAGCCTTCCGGTGGTGCTCCTGGACGCCAAGCCGCCCGCGGACTCCGATCCTGATCATCCCGTTGACTCGGTGGTGCCGGACGAGGACGGCGGGGCCTACGCGGCTGTTCATCATCTGATCGAGGTCGGTCATCGAAGGATCGGATTCCTCGGCGTGACCGATCCGCGCTTCGTGGCCGCCGATCAACGGCGAGCCGGGTACCGCCGTGCTCTCCAAGAGGCGGGACTTGCGCCGGATCCTGCACTCGAGCGATACGCACCGGGCCCGTCGACCCTCGAGGGCGCCGCGGCCGCGGGGGAATTGGTGGATCGGCCCGATCGGCCGACGGCGGTCTTCTGCTTTTCGGACTCGCTCGCTATGGCCTGCTACCAGGTGGCGAACCGGCTCGGCTTGGCTGTTCCTCACCAGCTCTCTGTGGTCGGGTTCGACAACCAGAAGGCGGTAGCAGACGCCCTCGATCCGGGCCTGACCACGATCCAGCTGCCGCATCGACCGATGGGCGCGTGGGCCGCCGCCGCTGCCATTCGCCGGATGTCTGACTCCGGGCCGGTTGACGGAGTCGAGTACCTCATGCCATGCCCACTCGTGGAACGAGGATCGGTGGCTACTGCGTCGCCCGCCCCCTGACCCGCCCAAGACCCCCACAGCGAACCACACCCGAGCCGGACCCACCGGTTCGGTCGATACCCCACACCCAATGGAGGGAACATCACCATGTCCACTCATTCACGCTTCGTCCGCGTCGCGATCGCTGCAGTCGCCGCGGCGTCCATGACGGCCGTCGCCGCGTGCTCCGGCGGATCCGCGGAGGAAACGGATCGCACCTTCACCGTTCTGCAGTACGAGGACCCCAACTCCGCTCAAGGCCAGGGCTGGGCTCTTGCCATGGAGCTCTTCCAGGAGATGCATCCGGACGTCACCATCGACTACCAGACCACCAGCTTCGACGCCATGCGACAGAACGCGACGATCACCCTGGGCGGCAACGACGTGCCCGACGTGGTCGAGTTCAACAAGGGCAACGCCGACGGTGGCCAGCTCGCCTCCCAGGGTCTGCTCCTGCCTCTCACCGACGAGGTGGCTGCCCGGGGCTGGGACGAAGTGATCACCGGCTCGATGGCGTCCTTCGCCCAGTATGACGAGAACGGCAACGCCGGCGCCGGCGAGTGGTATGGCATTCCGAACATCGGCGAGTACGTCACCTTGTACTACAACGCCGACATCTTCGCCGAGGCCGGGATCGAGGTGCCGCAGAGCCTGGACGAGCTCGAGGCTGCGATGGTCGCGCTCCAGGATGCCGGGCACACCCCGATCGCCAGCTCGGCCTCCACCAGCCAGGGCTTCAACCAGATGTGGATCTGGTACAGCCTCGTCTCGGCGCTCGCCGACCGTGAGCAGATCGACGACTTCATGTTCCTGCGTGAGGATGTGGATTTCTCCAGCGGGCCGTGGGCCGAGGGAACCTCGATCTTTGAGGAGTGGACCGAGGCCGGCTACCTCGGTGCGGACCTCGGCGGCTTGAGCTACGAACAGGCCCAGGTGAGCTTCCTCGGCGGTGAGGCCGCAATGTACATGTGGAACCAGGGCGCCTTCGACCGGATTCGCACCGACGCCGACTTTGAGTGGGGCTACTTCACGATGCCGGGAGCGCAGCACGTGATGGGCTCCTCCGGACACCTCTGGGGCATCCCTGCCAACGCCGAGAACGTCGACCTCGCCTACGACTGGATCGACATCACCCTCTCGGACGAGGTGCAGAACCTCATCGGCGAGAACGGCGGGCTGCCCCTCGCCGGCGACACGTCGCAGATCTCCGACGACCTGGTCCGCGAGTACACCGCCGGATTCGACCAGCTCGCGGTCGAGGACAGGTTGAGCTTCTACCCGGACTACCCGGTGCCGGGGTTCCTCGACTTCATCCAGACCCACATGCAGACCATCTCCAACGGGAATGAGACAGCCGACGAGTACCTCGCGGCGCTCCAGGAGTTCTACGACGACGGCCGTGAGTTCACCTCAGGTGGCTGACGTGCGTAGACGCATCGACCTCGGATACGGGTGGTACCTCGCCCCCGCTCTGCTGCTGTTCGCCGCCGTGATCGTGCTGCCGTTCGTTGCCAACGTGGCGATCAGCCTGCACCGCTGGCGCGGCGGCCAGTCCGAGATGCGGTGGGTGGGCCTGGAGAACTATCGCCGGCTGCTCGCCGATGGCGCCTTCTGGGACTCCTTCGGCAACTCCCTTGCGATGATCGTGGCCGTCACGGTGATCCCCACGATCATCGGCGTGGTCCTCGCCGCTGTGCTCTTCGACCATCTGGCGAGGAAGTTCGGACCGACGGCCATCGCCGTGCTGCGCGGGAGCTACTACCTGCCGCAGATCCTCCCGATCGCCGTGGCCGGGTTCATCTGGAGCTGGATCCTGGCCAGTCGGGACGGCTCCCTGAACGTCCTTCTCCGCACGGTCGGCGTGACGGAAGCACCCGATTGGCTGGGTGATCCTGACCTGGCGCTGTACGCCGTCATGCTGGTGCTGGTCTGGTTGCAGATCGGCTATCCGACGGTGATCTTCATGGCAGCGTTGGAACGGATCGACCCGTCGCTGCATGAGGCGGCCGCACTGGACGGCGCCGGGTGGTTCCGCCGGTTCGGGGCGATCACCCTGCCGCAGATCCGGCCCGAAGGCTTCGTGGTGACCCTCACCGCCACAGTGGCGGCACTGAAGGTATTCGCCCCGATCCTCATCCTCACCGCCGGCGGGCCGGAGGGATCGACCGTGGTGCCTTCCTACTACGCCTACCGGAACTTCTTCGAGCTCTCCCGGGTGGGGTACGGCGCGACCATCTCGACCGTCATGGCTGCGGTGATCTTCGTCGTCGCGCTCGGGCTGCTGCTCTGGCAACGGCACGCTGACAGACAGGAGGCGGGCTGATGGCAGCGATCGGAACGTCCCGCCGGGATGTGCGCGACTACTTGGTGCTTGCCGGCGCCATCGCCGTGGCCCTGCTCATGCTCAGCCCGTTCACCCTGCTGGTGCTGAACGCATTCAAGACGACGGCGGACTACTCCACGCGCGGTCCGCTCGCCTGGCCGGCCGAGTTCACCCTGGATGCGTTCGCCGGATACCTGGGCCGGGTCGATTTCCTCGTGGCGCTCGGCAACTCCGTGGTCATCTCCACAGTGGTCGCCTTCGGCGGGGTGGTGTTCGCCCTCCTCGCCTCGTACGGGATCGGCGTGGGCCGGGTGAAGGGTTCTACGGCGATCGTTGCCCTGCTGCTGGTGGCGACCATGCTGCCGCATGAGGCGTTGATCTATCCGTTGTTCTACGGCGCGCAGGCCACCGGGACGCTCAACACGATCTGGTCGGTGATCATCGTGTTCACGGTGTTCCAGACCGCGTTCGGCACCTACATCCTCTCCAGCGTGATGGGCACGGTGCCGAAGGAACTGCGGGAGGCGGCCGCCATCGACGGCGCCACCCGGTTCCAGATCCTGTGGAAGGTGATCACCCCGGTGCTGCGGCCCACGCTCTCGGTGCTCGTGGTGTTCTTC
Source organism: Ruania halotolerans (assembly GCF_021049285.1). Taxonomy (GTDB): domain Bacteria; phylum Actinomycetota; class Actinomycetes; order Actinomycetales; family Beutenbergiaceae; genus Ruania; species Ruania halotolerans. Next base: position 4,053,598 of record NZ_CP088017.1, on the reverse strand, counting down.
TTCATCTGGACGTGGAACGAGTTCTACATCCCGCTGGTGCTGCTCGGTGACCCGTCCTCGCAGACGGTGCCGATCGCCCTGTCCACACTGCGTGGGCAGCACACCATCGACATCACGGTGATCAACGCCGGGTCGCTGCTCTCGCTGCTGCCCACGCTGATCTTCTTCTTCATCTTCCAGCGCACCCTCAGCCGCGGCGTGACCGCTGGTGCGATCAAATGAGCGACAAGGAGCTGTCTGTGTTCTCGTGGAACCACGTCACCACCCCGCCACGTGGGGTCCGGTCCCACTCCATCAATGCTGAGAACCCCACCGGCGCGCCTGGGCAGGCGGCGCAGGCCGCGTCGGCTCTCGGGCCCGGCCGGAAGGGGAGCCCGGCTTTCGACCTTCCCGCGGGGGAGACCGCCGTACTCGCCGACATCGCCGGGCCAGGCGTGATCCGGCACATCTGGATCACCGTGCCGGACCGGACCGCTGCCGGTCCGTTCGTGCTGCGGGATCTAGTGCTGCGGTTCACCTGGGACGGCAGGGACGTCCCAGCTGTGGAGGTACCGCTCGGTGACTTCTTCTGTAATGGGTTCGCCGCCCGCGCGCTCGTGACCTCCGAGCCGATCGTGGTGGCGCCCACCGGAGGGATGAACAGCTACTTCCCGATGCCGTTCCGATCGCGGGCTCGGATCGAGCTCGTGAACGAGCACGGCGGCGTGGTGCCGGGGGTCTTCTACCAGGTGGACTACACCACGGGGGACGAGGTGGGGGACGACGCCGGCTACTTCCATGCTCAGTGGCGCCGATCGAACGGCACCACGCCCCTCGGTGAGGACCATGTGATCCTCGACGGCGTCCATGGCACTGGCACCTACGTGGGCACCTTCGTCGGGCTCACCTCGCTGCACCGCTACTGGTGGGGCGAGGGAGAGGTGAAGTTCTACCTGGACGGCGATCGGGAGCTGCCCTCGCTGTGCAGCACCGGCCTGGAGGACTATGCCGGCGGTGCGTGGGCATTCCAGGACGAGCTGCGCCGGTCCAGCGAACCGGAGATCGTGACCTTCTCGGCGCCCTACCACGGGTACCCCCAGCACGCGCACCGGGACTCCTCGAAGGCGTCGGACTTCTCCACCGAGGCGCTGCCGATGCACGGGCTGTACCGGTGGCATCTGCCGGACCCGATCTACTTCGCTGAACAGATCCGGGTGACGCTGCAGCAGATCGGGGCCTGGGACTTCGGGCTGTTCGAGCGCAGCGACGACGTGGCGACGGTCGCGTACTGGTACCAGATCGGCGAGCCTGGCGTCCGTCCGCTGCCTGGTGCTCGTGACCGCTCGCCGCGGTAGGACTGCACACCAGATCGCTGGACCTCTGTTCAGCGGGCGCTTCCTCTGGTTAGGTGAACCTCACCGGTGCGAACGAGATGCCGGTGGACCACTGCTGATCCACGAAGGGGACCCGATGAAGAAGTCCGTTGCTGGGGCGCTGACGACCACCGCCCTGATTGTTTCCACTGCCCTGCTCACTGCCGCGCCCGCGAGCGCCGCACTGACCACGCGGTGCGTGGGCGAGGGTGGAGCCGTCACCGTTCCCGGGGATCTCGTGGTCCCCGCAGGGCAGGCGTGCGTGCTCACCGGAACAACCGTGACCGGAGATGTGCGCGTGGCACCGGGTGCCGATCTGATTGCCGATCAGGTCACGGTCGAGGGCCGGATCGTCGGTGCCGCGGATGCCTATGTTGAGCTCGTCGATAGCAGCGTCGCGGGCGAACTGGTGCTCCGGGATGCGTTCGGCGGACTTGTTGAGGACAGTGCCGTGCAGGGTCGGGTCCTGGTTCGTCAGACCGACGCTGCCGCCGCGACCTTTGCTGTGGTGATCGGCGCGGACCTGAGTGGGGACCTGGTGGCCCGCGGGGGCGAGGTGTTCGTGGACCAGTCCGAGATCACGGGCTCGGTGAATTCGCGTGACTCGCGCTACACCGATCTGTACGCAAGCTTCGTTGACGGCGACGTGCGCGTGTTGGGCACCTCCGAGGGCAGCCTGATGTGCCAGACCACCGTGCAGGGCGTCGGCGTTCTGCGGGACAACACCGGCCTCGTGCAGGTCGGCTCCGACGGTCCGGCATACCCGTGTGCGGGCGGCTCCTACTGGGGTGGCAACGTCACCGCCGCCGGCAACACCGGAGGTGTCTACGTCAATGACGTGATCGTGAACGGGCGGCTCAGCCTGCAGCAGAACAGTCCAGTCGCGCAGGTGGGCGCGGCGATCTCGGTGCGTGAGGGGATCGTGGGCGACTACGCGGAGTGGAACGACGCGTCGGCGTTGGAGCGCGGTGCACGCGGTGCTCAGCAGGAGCAGTCCCCGCGGGTGGACGCTCTCCAGGACCGGATCGACGAGCGCAAGCAGCAGGCCCAGACGGACGCTGACCGGGCCGGGGCAGCTGATATCGGCTGATCTGACATCGCGCGGGTGGCTTGCACACCCTCATCGGGGTGCGAGCCACCTTCGTGCGGTGATCCTCCGATCAGCTGGCACGCTGGTCACTGTGCCGCCGGTGTGAGGATCACAACGTCAGTGGGAGTGCTCCGGCCCGCGGCGAGCCCGTCCAGGCCCGGCACAAGAGCGCCCCACTGCGCCCAGAGTCGCTCGCGTTCGCCACCTGCTGCGCGGTGTGCGACCACGGCCCGGGTTGATCCGTCGGGCAGGGTGATGGTGGCTTCCGGCAAGGCGCGGAGGTTGAACCACCACGCCGGGTGCCCTTCACCCCAGCCGTTCATGGCGAGTGTGTGCAGCCGATCCCCATCAGTCAGATAGCCGACGATCACCGTCCGTGCTTGCCCGGACCGGCGCCCGAGGGTGGTCAGTGCCAGGGCGCCCCAGGCGTTGCGTTGCCCTGGTTCCCACAGGCCGCGGCCCGGGCCGCGGCGTGCGATCGCGCGGTGCACTTTCCACGCGGTTTGCACGAACCAGCGTGGCGGGACGAAGGGTTTGCTGGGCATCGGGACGGCTCCGGCGGGTAGGTGTCGCCTCGATCATGCCAACGACGGCGGCCCTTGCGCATCGGCCGAAAGGCCGATCTGGTCGGTGGAGGCGGAGACGTATCGAGTCACTCGCCCCACAGCGCGAGTGTACGACGCAGACGCCGCCATCGCGTCAGTACGTCTCCTGACAATGTGAGAAGAAATCGACCGCGGTCGGCGTCGTCGTCAACCTGACGCCGCGGCGAGTCCCAGCTGGCCGGGTAGTCGCCCGTCGCGCACGGATGACACCGTTGACCGGCGTGGGGTGCACCTGCATCCGTACGATGACCGGATGCGACTCGGCGTTCTCGACATAGGTTCGAACACCATCCACCTGCTCGTCTTCGACGTCGTTCGCGGCGCCCGGCCGATCCCGGAGGTGGACGAGCGCGTCTCGATGAGGCTGATGCGCTACCTCTCCGACGATGGCGAGATCGTGGGGGAGGGACGGGCCGCCCTGGTGGAAGCCGTGGACGGATTGATGGATGTCACCCGCACCCACGCAGTGGACGAGACGTTGGTGATCGTCACCTCTGCCATCCGGGAAGCGACCAATGGCGAGGAGATTCTCAGTGAGATCCGCTCCCGGCTGGACGGCGATCTCCAAGTGCTCTCCGGAGCCGAGGAGGCCGAGTTGACGTTCCTCGCCGCCCGCCGCTGGTACGGCTGGGGTGCCGGACAACTCCTCGTGCTCGACATCGGCGGAGGCTCACTCGAGGTGGCGGCGGGGATCGACGAAATTCCCGACGTCGCCGAGTCGGTCCCGCTCGGTGCCGGCCGGCTCACCCGGGCGTACCTCGAGAGCGATCCCCCCAAGAAGAAGGAGCTCAAGGCGCTGCGCTCAGCCGTGCGCAGTCAGCTCAGACCGCTGGTCGCTCGCGTGACAGCCCGATCCGCCCCCGACCATGTGGTGGCCACCTCGAAGACCTTCCGGTCCCTGGCTCGCCTGGCCGGGATGTCGGTCAACGGCTACGGGCCCGACGAGCGGTGGCAGATGAGCACCAGCCAGCTCGAGGACTGGGTGCCACGGCTGGCCAAGATCCCCGCCGAGCAGCGGATCGAGCTCCCCGGCGTCACGCCCGAGCGGACCTACCAGATCGTGGCCGGTGCGGTGGTGGCGGTGGAGACGCTGCGTGCCCTCGAGATCGAACGTATCGAGATCTGCCCGTGGGCGCTGCGGGAGGGGGCACTGCTGCGACGCCTCGATCACCTCTGAGCCGAATCGACGGCCATGCGTCGAGCTTGGGCAGCATACCTGCGCCAACTCGACGCATGACCGTCGCGTCGCCTCAGCGGGTGTGGCTCATCCGGCCGAGCCGCGGCGCCGTGCCACGAGGACCACGCCACCGAACAGGAGCATGATCGCCACCACGATGGCGATTCCGACCGTCGCCCCGCTCACCGGCAGCTCGTCACCGCCGGTCGACGGGCCGCCATCGGAGCCGGACCCGTCGCCATCTGCTGCGGCCTCACTCGAGGTGGAGCCGGCGGAACTGTCGTTCCCTGAGCCGACCGAGTCGTCGGAACCGTCGGACCCATCCGCAGCGGACCCAGCGTCGGTTCCATCAGAACCATCCGATCCGCCGTCGGCGCCACTGTCGGATCCATCCGATCCGCCGTCGGCGCCATCAGCCCCGGCGTCGGAACCGGCATCGGTCGCTACCACGGTCACCTCGAACGTCGCCGAGGCCACGTCCCCGACCGCCCGGGTGTGCAGTGGCGGCGCGGTCTCGGTGTAGAGCACGGTGATCTCCTGCCCGCCGAGGGTTTCCGGGTCGTACCCGGTCACGGCCAGCGCGTCGTTGTCCAACACCGTCTGCACGCCGTCGGAGTAGGACGCCGTCACCTCCAGTCCGGTCAGGTCGAGCTCCTCGCCCTGGGTGTACTCCACCCGGTCGGGGAGTGAGGTGACCTCGATCCCGGTGAGCGTCGGCTCGGCGCGTGCCACGCCCACCCAGCTCAGCATCGGCGATTGGCTGCTGGTATTGCGCAACGTCAGCGTCACCGGACCGTCTGCCTCAAGTTCGACGTCGTAGGCCAGCAGGGCGCTGGGCGATCCCGAGTCCAGGGTGACCGAGTCGACCACGTGCTCCTCGCCGTCGTAGCTGAGCACCACGTCCGCGGTGCGCGCGTTGTCCGCCCACCAGGAGTGGCTGCCGGCCGCCAGCTCATAGTCGCCGGCAGGCAGCGTGAAGGTGTAGGACAGCTGTGAGCCCTGAGCGTTCGAGGTGTACATCCCGGTGGTGGTCAGCTTGCTGTAGTCGCCGTCCACGATGCCCTTGAAGTTGACCTCCTCGGAGCCGCCGCTGTTCTGCCCGGCATGGCCCCAGGTGCCGTCGAACGGCTGGTCCGGGGTCTCGTTCACCAGCTCGGCCGAGTCCGAGATGACCTCGTATGACGGCGAGGTGTAGCCGAGTGAGCCGCCCTCGGTGCCGTTGATGTCGGCGAACGCCACCACACCGGAGGGGATCACCTCCACGAATGCGGGAATGGTTGCACCCCCGTACTGGCCGGCCACCGTAGCGCTTGCCCACGCCTCGCTGACGTTGACGTCGGCCGGCCATTCGACGGCGATCTCCCGGGTGCTCTCGTCAACTAACGTCACCGCCACCGTCTCCGGCAGCTCCGGCTGGACCCCCACCAGGGTGGCCACCCGGACGTCCTCCACGGAGACGATCTGATCCCATAACGGGGCCGAGCCCGCGCGCAACCGGTCCGCGAGCTGGGTGGCGCCCTCGGCGTCCAGGCCGTACCCGGCCGGGTCCGTCACCGCCTGCTCGGCGGAGGCGATGGCGTTCTGCAGTGCCTCCCAGCCGGCATCGGTGAAGTCGTCCGTCCGTTCGATCTGCTCGGCGGCCTCCAGCACCTCGGCCAGCTGGGTGACGTCCGCGGGAACGGAAGGGACGCCGTCGTGAATCGCCACGGCATCGACGGTGAGGGAACCGGAGAGGACCTCCAGGCTCACGGTGTGCTCGCCGTGGGCGAGCCCGCGCAGCACGTACGTCTGCTCGAACTGACCGCTGGCCTGCGTGCGGGCAGCGGGCTCGACGAGCTCACCGTCCACGCGCACCTCCAGACGGGCGGAACCGTCGTTGACGCCCAGCACGTCCAGCCCGGATCCGGTGAAGGTGTACCCCATGCGTGCGCCCGCCTCGGACGTGCGGGAGGTGGAGCGCTGGTACTCGTACATGCTGCCGCTGACGGCGTGGTTCCAGCTGCCGGAGTAGGCCAGCTGGGTGGCCGGCGGGTCGCTCAGATCGGTCATCTCGAGGTTGTCCAGGTACCCCCCGTAGTAGGGCAGATAGGACTCGACCTGCTCGATCGACAGGTTGTCGAACTGGGTGTGGTGGAAGCCGCTGGCCAGGTCAACCCACCCGGACCCGATAGGCGCCGGGTCGGTCCAGTCGACCACCTGCTCACCGTCGATCCAGCCGGTGATCTGGTCACCGGCCACCTGCAGGGACAGCTCGTGCCACTCAGCCCCGATGTCGCCGATCGAACCGGACTCGGTCACCGTGCCCATCCGCAGGAACTGCCAGCCGCCGTCTCGTTCCAGCCGGAGCACATACGGGGTGGTGTTCAGGCTCTGGGAGTTGTCGCCACCACTGGAGCGGGCGCCGACGGCGGCGTAGTTGCCGTCGGTGGTCTCCCGCTCGAAGCGCACGTCGACCGTGGCGCGGTAGTTCGTCCACCGGCGGTCCCCGATAGCGGTGATCGGGTCGCCGCCGTTCCAGGCGCCACCCACTCCGGTCGCCTCGGTGTCGACCTGCTGACGCAGCACCCACTCCTCACCGTCGAGGTAGGCCTCGAAGGCGCCGTTGCGATCCCAGGTGAACAGCGGGATCGCTCCGGTTTCGCCTCCGCGAGCCTCGACGAACGCGTCGGTCTGCGTGCTCACCTGGCCCTCGGCGGTCAGTTGCGGGATGGTGCGCTCGGTGTAGTCGAAGTCATCCGACCACAGCACGCCCTCACCGGAGTCCAGCCCAGCGTCCAGAACGGTGCGCTCGCTCTCCACCGGCAGCGGGGTGGTCCACCCCTCGTCTCCGGTCACGTCCAGGGAGGTGACGGTGGTCATCGAGAACGGGGCGATCTCGACGACGTACGCTCCGCCGTCAGGGGTGACGTCGCCAACGTGCTGCTTGTAGTGGGCGTTGAACGCCTCGCCGTCCCCGGCCGCGCGGGTCTCCCACACGGCCAGCGCGTCGCCGTCGAGTCCGAAGCCCTCGGGGTTCAGGCGGTAGGTGAGGGTCTGTTCGGAGTCGTTCACGATCACCGTGGAGAAGTCCGAACCGTCCGGGGCGGCGAGAGTGAGGTAGTTCGGTGCGCCGTTGCGGCCCACCACGGGGTTCGTCCCGGTCGCGCCGGCGGCGCTTGCCTCGGGCACGCCGCGCCAGATCCCAGCGGTGTTGTCCTCGTTCTCCCAACCGGTCACGGCGAAACTGGAGAAGTGCTGCAAAACGGCCAGGCCGCCGTCGTAGTGCATCCATCCTGACCACGGGTCGCGGGCACTGACCAGCTCCTTGAACGAGTACTGACCACCCTCGTAGAAGGATCCGATGGCGGGCTGGTAGATGAAGTGGCTCCGGCGCGAGTTCACGAAGCCCTTGACGATGGTGTTCGCCATCTCCAGGGAGCTGATGTGCCCGCCGATCCCGGTCCCCGCCACGGTCGGGTCGGCGGTGTTGTTGTTCGGCCGGAACGCGGTGTTGGAGAAGGTCGCCTGCGCCTCGCTGTTCCACACCTGCATGTCGAACTCTTCAGCGAGCCGGGTGAAGTTGCCGTTCCCGTCATCGTTGGGGCTGTAGTGGTAGGCGGCCACGTCGACCGCTTCCTGCAGAGCCGCGTCGGCCACCAGCTCGTCGCCGAAGGTCCCCACGCCCACCTCGTCGGCGATGACCACCTGAATCTGGTGGAACAGCTCGGCCTCTCCGTCGCGGAATCCGGCCAAGGCCGGGTCGTCGCTGATGTAGCCGGTGGTGTCGGTGCGCACCCGCTCGGCGTATTCCTGCGTCCAGGCCAGATCGGCGCTGTGCTCGTTCACGCCCGGGTTCACGTAGTCCACCATGTAGCCGTACTCGCGGTAGGCGGCCAGGATCGTGTTGGTGTACCAGGTGTAGATGTCGTCGTTGCTGTCCACCCAGCCGGGTTCGGTCCAGCGCAGGATGGAGACCTGCAGGTCCGGATTCACGGCGAGCGCGTCGGCGGCGAGCTGGAAGCCCGGGTGCCGGGTCACGTTCGCCGGCTCGTCCGCGGTGCGCATCGTGGCCACATCGGGGCCGGTGGAGTTGTTCCGGTCATTGCCCATCTCGATCTTGACGTGATTCATGATCGGGTGCTCACCGCCGAACAGGGTCCGGATGAGCTCGGCGTAGGCCTGCGGGTGCTCGGACTTGGAGTCGAGCAGCACGGCGCTGGTGCTGTTCGCGCTCAGAGTCCCGAAGCCCTTGAAGGTGAGTCCGTTGACGTTGTCCGCCGGGATGTCGGCGGCATCGATGGTCACCTCGACCGCATCGGACTCGTCCCCGCTCAGTGCGTCGTCGATGACTTCTTCGGCGTCACCTGCCGCGATCGCGAACCAGCTGAGGATCGGGCCCTCACCGCCGGATTGGGCATAGGAGAGCGTGAGATCGCTCGCGCCCGCGGGGATCGTGAAGGCGCTGGTGTTCTGGATCGGCTCCGCCTGGTTGGCCGAGGTGCTCAACGCGATCCGGTCGAGCGTCTGGGACTGGGCGTCACCGTCAACGGTGTAGGTCAGGGTCGGGTCCATCTGACGGAACCGGTTGTTCCCGGCGGCGTAGAACTCGTAGAAGCCGCTGGTCAGCGTGTAGGTGCCCGGATCGAGGGCGAGCCCGAAGGTGAGGTGGTCGCTGTTCGTGCGTACCCCCAGCTCGTCCTTCCCGAGCGCGGACAGGTCGGTGCCTTCGGCCGGATCGCCGCCTGGAACGGAGATCTTGTAGTCGGTGGGGTTCTCGTAGAGGTAGCCCCACGTGGGGTTCTCCGGGTCGAACGGCTGGTCCGGCGCGGTGTTGAGCAGCGTGTCCGCTGCCAGGGTTCCGACGGCGGTGAACGCCTGGGAGGTCGTCCCACCTGAGGAGTACCACCGGTCTTGCGAGTCGCCGCCGTGGCCGGCGTCGACGAAGTAGGCGAGCGGGTGCTCGGCCGGGGGAATGACCTCCACGACGGCGGTGATCGACTCGCCGTCGACCGTTCCATTCACCTCGACGGTGCTGTACGGCACGGCGAACATGTCGGCGTCGACATCCCAGCTGACGGCGTGGTCGGTAGTGCCGTCCGAGACGGTCGCGGGAAGCGAGGTCTCGGCTGCGTCATCGGCGCCCAGGTAGGCGGCCGCGGGGACCGTTTCCGGCAGTGCCGCAGCGGCAGGTGCCGCCGTCACTGCTGAGGTGGCGGCCAGGGCGCCGATCATCAGCGTCGCCATCGCGGCGTACCGCGATGGTGACGATCCGGGGCGGGAGGCTCGCCCGGTGGTGGTGCCTGGGCTGGGTGTGGACGCGCTCGACGTCGAGGGCATGGTGCTCCTTTGCTGTGCCGTGACTACGACGTGAATGAAAGCACGACGAATCGATCAGAACAAGCAAAGACGACGAATCGATCAAGAATCGATCAGTCGTGGTGTGATGCGGGCGCCGGTCGGCACCAGGTCGGACGGCCAGTCGGTCATCCTCGCTCCGAAAGAGAGATGACGACTTTTCCCCGTATGCCGTGGCCTTCGAGCGCGGCGTGCGCGTGCGCGGAACCGCTCAGAGGAAACGCACGATCGAGCACCGGTTGGATTTCGCCACGCTCGACCTGAGCGGTCAGGCGCTGAAAGTCGCGCCGCGTTGGCTTCCCTCGAAAGAACCGAATCCGTCGCGCACCGAAGACCGTGCTGGCGGCGATGCCCAGCAGGCTGCGTGCTGGCGCATTCTTATCGAAAGCGATCGAGACCATCCTTCCGCCGGGTGCCAGCAGCCGACGGAATGCGAGCAGATCGCTGCCGTGCGCATCGAAGATGACGTCATACACCCCGAGGCTCTGACACGGCGTTGTCCGGTAGTCGTGCACGACATCAGCCCCCAGTTCGCGGACGAACTCCATACTCGATGCACCTGCAAGTGCCGTGACGTGCGCCGCGCGCGCCTTCGCGAACTGCACTGCCACGCTGCCGACTCCCCCTGCCGCGCCTCGTACGAGCACACGTTGACCGCGCTGCACGCGTACTTTCTCCACGAGGCCGGTATGGACGGTCGTGCCGCCAGCGAGGAGCGTGACCGCCTCCTCTGGAGTGAGGCTATCCGGCGCCTGAGCGATCTGCATTGCTGGAACGCTCACGAATTCGGCGAGCGAGCGGGCCCCTCCGCGTTCGTCGACCGTCCCCCAGACGCGCTCGCCGATGGAGAGTCCGCCAAGATTGGCTCCGGTATCGGCGGCGACGAGGGTTCCGACGAAGTCGATTCCCAGTTGTTTCGGAAAGCGACGGCCGGTGAGCAGTCCGAGCTTTCCTGATCGAAGCAGCAGATCTGCGCCATTGACTGAGGTGGCGTCCACCTGTACGAGGACGCCTCCCGCCTGCACCTCTGGCACTGGAAGGGTCGCCACGTACAGCTCGTCCGGACCGCCGTACCGGTTGAACAGGACTGCTCGCATGGTCTCCATGACGCGCTCCTTGCTACAGTGTGATTGCTAAGTGGTGCAATGTCTCCACTTAATGACACTAGCACGTAACTGGAGAGACCTAACCGCTTACGGGAGAGCGTCGTACGGGAACACCCGCGGGAACGGAGCAGCAGGGCATGGCAGCTGGTGAACGTGCGTTGCGAGCGGATGCCGCGCGCAACCGAGAGCAGATCATCGACGCTGCGCGTGCAGCGTTTGCCAGCGACGGCATTGATGTCTCGATGGCGGAAATCGCACGGCGAGCCGGCGTCGGATTCGCCACAGCGCAGCGACGCTTCCCCACGAAAGACGACCTGATCCGCGAGATCGTTGCCGACGAGCTCTCCGAGCTCCAGGAAGCCACTGCAGACCCCGCTTCGACGGGCGACGCGTGGGAGACGTTCACTGCCGCGATTCGTGCCTGCGCCGCTCACCAGGCCACACAACCCGGGCTTGCCGGCGCGATTGCTGACAGGGTGAGCGCGGCCGCTCTCGCGGACTCCGCGGACCACATCGGAGTGATGTTCACCTCCATCGCTCAGCACGCGAGCGACGCCGGAATCCTGCGCCCCGACGTCACTCTTGGCGATGTTCTCTCGATCCTCAAAGGAAACGCGGGAGTGATCGCCCACTCGCCGGGAGATGAAGAGCTAGCTTCTGCACGCTTTATTGAGGTCGCACTGCGCGGCCTCCGATCTAGCTAGATGCGCGGGGCGTACGCGGCGTTGGAGCGGGTCGGCTCAGACGTCACCCGGTTGATCCTGATCCGCGGAAACTCGGGCACTCGGAAGTCGGCCGAGTCGGCCGTTCAACTGGTCCAGGCGCGCCAGAGGTCGGCATAGGCACCGCCCGCGTCCACCAGTTCATCGTGGCTGCCGAGTTCGGCGATCCGGCCGTCAATCACCACGGCGATCCGGTCCGCGTCGTGCGCGGTATGCAGCCGGTGCGCGATCGCCACCACTGCCCGTCCTTCAAGCAGCACAGACATCGACCCCTCCAGGTGCCGGGCCGTGCGTGGGTCGATCAGGCTTGTCGCCTCGTCCAGCACGAGCGTGTGCGGATCGGCCACCACCAGGCGAGCCAGAGCGATCTGCTGAGCCTGAGCGGGGGTGAGTTTCACCTTCCCGGAACCGACCACCGTGCCCATTCCCTCCGGGAGCCGCTTCACCCAGTCCCACGCGTCAACGGCCTGCAGCGCTTCGATCACCGCGGCGTCCGGGGAATGCTCGCGGGCCAGGATCACATTGTCCCGGATCGTGCCCACAAACACGTGGTGCTCCTGCGTCACGAGCGCCACCTCGGTGCGCAGCACGTCCAGTTCGAGATCGATGAGCTTGACCCCACCGACCGTCACCGAGCCGGTTCGCGGCCCGTTGATCCCGGCGAGTAGCCGGCCCAGGGTCGACTTTCCCGAGCCGGACGGGCCCACGATCGCCAGCCGTTCACCCGGCACGAGATCCACATCCACCCCGTGCAGCACGTCGTGACCCTCGCGATAGGCGAACCGCAGATCCTCAGCCGTGAGCTTCACGCCGTCGGGCGTCTCATCCCCGGGCTCACGGTCCTGCGGCACTTCCGCGATACCCAGCAGACGCGTGGTGGAGGCCACCCCGACCTGCAGGCGGTCCACGTTCGCCACCAGCTGGTCCAGCGGGGTGACGATGGCCTGGATGTACAGGATCGCGGCCGTGATCTGACCGAGGCTCACCCACCCGTTGGCGTACCCGACGCCGCCGAGCAGCAATGTCCACACCAGCGGAGAGCTGTAGGCGAAGTCGATCACGCTGAACAGCAGGTTCCGCAGGCTCATCGTGTACCGCTCGGCCTGCGCGGACACCTCGATGTCGGCATCGCCGAGCTCCCGACGGCGCCTGCCCAGCCCGAAGGCCTCCACCGTTCGGGCGCCCTCCACCGTCTCAGTGAGGGTGGAGTTGATGTCGGAGTACGTGCTTCCCTCGGTGATGTAGCCAGCGGGGGCACGTTTGAGGTAACGCGTCACCGCGATCGCCAGTGCCGGGATGGACAACAGCAGCGGCAGGGAGAGCAGCGGGGAGTTCAGCGCCATCGCGCCGAGGGTGAGTACTACCGTCACCAGCGCCACCACCGCCTGCGGCAGTCCCCAGCGCACGCTCTCGCTCATCGTGCCCACGTCCCGGGTCACACGGGTGACCAGATCGCCGGTACTGGCGCCCTCCACCGAACCCAGTGGCAGCCGCAGCACCGTGTGCACCACGTATTCGCGTGCCGCGGCCAGCAGGTCCTGACCGAATACGGCCGAGATCCACCGGGCCGCGAACGTCAGCAGAGCCTGCACCACCACCACGCCGGCCACGGCGAGCGCGAGGGCGTTCAACGTCGAGAGCACGGTGTTTCCAGCAGCGGCGGTATCCACCAGTTCACGGAGGATCCGGGGCACCAGCAGACCCGCCACGGCGGCGAGCGAGTGCAGCACCAGCAGGCCGATCAGGATTGGCTTGCGATTGCCGAGGAGTGACTTCAGGAACGCCCAGACGGCGGAGCTGGAGGCGACCGGGAGGCCTCGCTCGGGATTGCGGGACCGGGCGTAGGTGTCCTGGGCGCGCTGCTCGCGCAGCAGATGCCGTCGCCGCCAGGCTGCCGTCCGCTCGCGGACGGTGCCTGTGCGGGGTGGACGAAGCTCAGGCGGAATGGCAGGCGTCTGGCTGGGCGGTAACCACGTCTGGGCCGAACCGGGCAGGTACTCCGCGCCACGCTGGGCCGAACCGGACTCAGTCATGGCGGGCCTCCTCGGGGTGCGGGCCCAGGGTGCCGGGGTGTGAGTGTGTGGGCACGCCGGCCGGGGCGCCGGCCGGTTCGGCCGGATCGTCGAGCCGGTCACCCGGGGCATCGGACCCGACCCGCGCGGCTGTTCCTTCGGGCCCGTCGGGTCCGTCCAGGTTCGGCGGCGGCATTGGGGGCGGATCGTCGTCGAGCGGATCGTCCTCCATGCTGCGCACCACCACCCGCCGGTAGTCGGCGTTCGTGGCCAGCAACTCCTCATGTGTGCCTTCTGCGGCCAGCCGGCCATCGCTGAGGAACGCCACCCGGTCGGCGTGGTGCAGGAGCAAGGGGGAGACCGAGGCGATCACCGTGGTGCGCCCGCGCCGGTGCGCGCTGAGCCGTTCGGCGATGCGTGCCTCAGTGTGTGCGTCCACCGCGGAAGTCGGCTCCACGAAAACGGCGATGTCCGGATCGGCGGCCACCGCACGAGCCAAGACCAGCCGCTGCCGCTGACCTCCGGACAAACCACGCCCGCGTTCGTCCAGGTGCCCCTGCCACCCGTTTGGGAGCGCTTCGAAGACGTCATCGGCCGAGGCCACGTACATCGCCTGCTCCGCCTCGGCCCGGGTGAGGCGCCCGTGCGGGTCGAGCGCCTGCTGCAGGGTGCCACCGAAGACCATGCTGGCCGTGTCGGAGACCAGGATGCGCTCGCGGACCTCGGCCAGGCTCGCCTGGGAGAGGTCCACCCCACCGACCGTGACGCCCCACCGCCGTCGGGCCTTCTCCCGGTCCTTCTCGGCCTGGGCACGGCGTGCGGCTTCGCGCTCAGCCCGCGTCTGCCGGGCGCGCTTGCCCTTCACCCCTTCCTCCAGTTCCGTACTCACCGGTTCCGCTGCGGAGACCAGATACCGGCCGAGCCGGTCGGCGAGGGCGGCGGTGTCGTCCGGAACGGCGGAAACCACCACAGTCAGCACACCCGGGCGGGCGGTGAAGCCCGTGAGCTCGTCGTGAATCGGAGCGTCGGCAGGCAACGGGGCCGGGGTGGCGGGCTCCTCCCACGGCGGTTCCTGCTCCAGCAGGGTGATCGTCTTGCGGGCGGACACGAGCGACTGCACCCACTTCTGCACAAGCTCGAAGAACGTGTAGATCGGCACCACCATGAACACCGCGTAGCCGAAGAAGCTGATCAGCTGGCCCACCGTCAGTTCATCCTGGGCCACCAGGCGGGTTCCGAACCACGTCAGCGTGACCAGGAACAGGCCGGAGAACAGCGTGCCCACGGCCTCGACGGCGGCCTGCCAGATCCCGGCCGAGACCCCGGCGTGGCGAACGAGCTGTGACTGCTTGGCGTAGTTCGCACCGAACGTCCGCTCACCGCCGATGCCGCGCAGGATCCGCAGACCCGCCACGATATCGGTGGCCAGGGAGGTGAGCTCGGAGGCACGGCTGCGCTCGACGGCCTGGCGCCGGTGCAGCGGTCGCAGCAGAGGCGCGGCGACGAACACCAGCACCGGTGCGGCCACCAGCGTGATCAGGCCGAGCGGCACCGACGTGCTCAGCACCAGGCCCACCACCACCAGGTACGCGAACAGCGCCGCCATCGCGCGGCCCATCACTTCGCTCAGCGCACCGTACTTGTCCGAGTCCGAGGAGGACACGGACAAGATCTCCCCAGTGGGGATCCGCTGCGGCAGCACGTGACCCATCTGCGTGGTCTTGCGGGTGACCAGCTTGGTGGTGCGGTAGAGCGCGCTCACCCAACCGTGCACGGCGTAGGTGTGCATCAGCACACCCACCGAGGCGGCCACGGCAATCACGCCGAGCAGGATCAGCGACCAGGTGAGCAGACCGTCCCAGGAGCCGGCGACGATGCCCTCATCGACGGCGCGCCCCACGAAGTACGGACCTGCGGCACCAGGGAGGAACACGAGGATCCCGGTGAGGAACATCCCGACCATCGCATAGGCCTGCCGGCGCAGCAGCCACAGGAGGAACCGGGACGGGCTCCGGGTGTCGGGAAGCTCCCGGGTCACCCGGTCCGAGGCGTCCCCGATCTGCCCGGTGGTGGTGGCGCCGGCCTGGCGGGTGGGGTACTCAGGTACCTCCGGAGGGAAGTCGTGCACGAACAGTGAGCCTAGGCTCCGCTACCGACATACGGCCACAGCATTTCCCCCGACGGCAACGCCCACCGGGGAATCTGGTGGCAGTGCCGCTGGTGCGCGACGGTGAACGTGCCGAGATCGATGCGGTGAGGAGCGGGTGCCCTGGCGAGGCCTGGGCACCCGCTCTGCTGCGGGCGCTGGGAGCCCCCTACGTCAGGGGCGCTTGACCGGTAGCGGCTCAGGATCGTATGGCCGGCGGAGCAGTCGCGCCATGATGGCTCCGGAAGTCGCCACCGCCACCAGGGCCAAGGCGAACAGCCACGAGTATTGCCCGCCGGTGAGCACGAGGACTGCACCGGCGAGGGCGGGCGCGAGGACCTGCGGCAGGATCGTCGCCAGGCCCAGCACGCCCAGATCGCGACCGGCGTCCGCCGGCGATGGGAGCAGGTCGAGCATGAGCGCCAGGTCCGCGCTCAGGTACAGGCCGCGCCCCGCCCCGGCCACGACGGCGTAGCCGGCCAGCCCGCCGATCCCGGGCCACACGAGCGCGATGACCAGTCCGAGGGCGATCAGCCCGGTCGCGACCAGCACCCATGGGACCCGCCGCGGTCCCACCACCCGCGAGGCGATCACTGCCCCGGTGACGATGGCGAGGATGTGGACGCCGGTGAGCACCGTGACGAGGCGGCCCGCCTCCTCCACCTGTGCTCCGGTGCGGTCCATCACGAGGTAGAGAAGGTAGCCGAGCACGAGCTGCTGGCCGAGGACGAGCGTGAACCGGCCGCCGAAGACGATCCGGAGCGCGGGAGAGCGCCAGGCGTGGCGGAGCGAGAGGGAGGGGCCCCGTGGCCGGGTTCCGCGCTCCGGGTTGAGCAGCACGAAGGCGACCACGGTGGCGAGCAGCAGCACCGCCAGCGCCGGGTAGATGCCCTCGAACCCGAGGAGCAGGCCGGCTCCACCGGCTCCGACGGCGAGGCCGACGGCCGCGCCGGCACCGAAGAACGCCGAGACCCGGGGTCGCTGGCTTTCCGGCACACGGTCGGCGAGCACAGCGTCCAAGGGCGCCTCGATCGTGTTCAGCGCAGGCTGGACAATCAGCCAGCCGACGCCGATGGCCAGCGCCGTGCTCGCCTGGCCGAGGAGCACCAGCGCGAGGGCAGCCCCTGCTGCGCCACCGACGAGCCACGGTGACCGCTGCCCCCATCGGCTCCGGGTACGGTCCGTGGCCACTCCGAGCGCGGGGCGCATGAGCACG
Organism: Ruania halotolerans; assembly: GCF_021049285.1. Taxonomy (GTDB): domain Bacteria; phylum Actinomycetota; class Actinomycetes; order Actinomycetales; family Beutenbergiaceae; genus Ruania; species Ruania halotolerans. The sequence goes on along the minus strand of NZ_CP088017.1, from coordinate 4,036,838 downwards.
GTGAGCAGCGACGATGCCGTCATGATGACAGCGAGCACGGCCTCCTTGTCCTCCGGAGCCGCTCGAGCGACTTGAGCCGGCACGAGCACGCCCGCAACGGCCGCATACATGACGGCGAGGACGAGATTGGCTGCGACGAGGGAGGGAAGGAGGCGGCGGTCCACTGCAGACTCTCTGTCGGCGTTCGGCCCTCGCGGTCAGCAGGAAGCGGGCCGCTCAGTCCAGATGAGCGACGAGCTCGGGAGCGAGCCCGACGTAGTCGGCCGGCCCGAGCTTGAGCAACCGGGCCTCGACGTCCTCGGGTAGGCCGAGCCCAGCAATGAACTCCCGCATCGCGGGCCCGTCCACCCGGCGCCCGCGGGTGAGCTCCTTGAGCCGCTCGTACGGGTCGGCCATCCCCTGTGCCCCGGCGATCCCGGCAGCCCGCATGGCCGACTGCACGGCCTCCCCGAGTACCTCCCAGTTGGCGTCGAGGTCCGCGGCCATAGTTGCGGCGTCCACGTCCAGCCCGGCCAGTCCGCGCCGGATATTGTCCAGGGCGAGCATCGAGTGCCCGAATGCCACGCCGATATTGCGCTGGGTGGTGGAGTCGGTCAGGTCGCGCTGCAGCCGGGAGGTGACCAGTGTGGCCGAGAGTGTGTCCAGCAGGGCGCAGGAGAGTTCCAGGTTCGCCTCGGCGTTCTCGAACCGGATCGGGTTCACCTTGTGCGGCATCGTGGAGGAGCCGGTGGAGCCCTGCGCGGAGAGTCGTTGGCGGAAGTACCCGAGGGAGATGTAGGTCCACACGTCGGTGGCGAGGTTGTGCAGGATCCGGTTGAACCGGGCCACATCTGCGTACACCTCGGCCTGCCAGTCGTGGCTTTCGATCTGCGTGGTGAGCGGGTTCCAGGTCAGTCCCAGGTGCTCCACGAACGTGCGGGCGACTTCTTGCCAGTCCGCACCGGGGACCGAGACGGCGTGCGCCCCGTAGGTGCCGGTCGCGCCGTTGATCTTGCCGAGGTACTCGGCCCCGGAGATCCGGTGGATCTGCCGGCGGAGCCGGTGCGCGAGCACGGCGAGCTCTTTGCCGAGGGTCACGGGGGTGGCTGACTGACCGTGCGTGCGGGCCAGCATCGGCACGGCTGCGTGCTCACGCGCCAGGTCCGCCACGGCGTCGGTGGCACTGCGTGCCGAGGGCAGCCACACATCGGTGACGGCGTCGCGCACCGTGAGCGCGTAGCTCAGGTTGTTGATGTCCTCACTGGTGCAGAAGATGTGCACGATCTCGCTGACCTGCGGGAGGACGGTCTCGCCGAGCGTGTCCGGCGCCGCCGAGAGGCGCCGCTTCAGGAAGTACTCCACGGCTTTCACATCGTGCAGCGTCTCCCGCTCGATCTCGGCGAGTTCGGCGATCTGCGCTGCGCCGAAGGTCGCGACGACGGAACGCAGGTATCCGATCTCGGCCTCGCTCAGGTCCGGGGCACCGGGGAGCACGTGGTTCGTAGTCAGATGAATCAGCCACTCCACCTCCACATGCAGGCGGGCGCGGTTGAGCGCCGCCTCGGAGAGGTGGTCCACCAGCGGGGCCACCACCCGGCGGTAGCGGCCGTCCAACGGGCCGAGGGCGATATCGGACAACTCGGCGAAGGGGACGCGCTCCATGGCTTCATCATCCCAGATCTGGCTCGCCCCGAGACCGCGCCACCAGAAGGTACGAGTGTCCTACTCCGTGCGTGGTCGAGTGCCGTGGTCCGTCCGTGCGGGAGCGCCCTTGCAGCCGCGCTCGTGAGCACCGCTAGAGGGCGAGCATCGCGGTGGCGACCTCACCGATCGCTGTGGGGGGGGGATCGCCGTCGAGGCGTGTTCGAGGATGAGCAGCTTCGCATCGGAGATCTCGCGTGCGAGCGCCTCGCCATTTCCCACGGGGAAGAACGGGTCGCGGCCGCCATGCACCACGAGGCGGCATCGCGAGCTCGGCCAGCCGCTCGCGCCAGCGCGGCGTGCAGTCAAGGCTGGCAAACACCGTGCCCAGTTGGTTTGCCATCTGTACCGCGGGCGTCGTACTCGGTGTGCGGTCCCACGTGCGCCCGGCTACAGCACGTGCAGCTGCTGGATCGTCGCCGAGGATCTCAGCGCCCTCGGCGGCAAACTCTGCCACCCCCTCGCGGTCGGACTAGTCAGGCATCGGGCGAGAGAACAGCCGGTCCATCGTTGCTGCGTCATGGTCGGGCAAGTCGTCATCGACCGGTCCTGGGCAGACAGATCGCGTACCGATGAGGGTGAGCGCGGAGAACGCGTCCGGGTGATCGAGCGCAGCGACCTGGGCCACCATCCCACCGACGCCGATACCGGCAAGGTGTGCCGGCCGGTGATCGAGTTCGCGGGCGAGTGCCGCTGCGTGACCTAGGGCGCGTGTCTCATAAAGGTTGAGGGGTCTGGCTGAAATGCTGGAGGAGTGTCGCGCTTCCAGCTTCTTTCGGATGATCAGTGGGCGTTCATCGCGCCGTTCCTCCCGTCGCGGATCGGCCGGCAGGGTCGTCCGTTCGCGGACGCGCGGATGATAGTCGAGGGCATCATCTACCGGTACCGGTGCGGAATCGCGTGGCGCGACCTGCCGCGCGAGTTTGGACCCTGGCAGACAGTATGGCGGTGGCATCGCAACCTCGCCGGCGACGGAACCTGGGACCGGATTCACCAGACGCTGCTCGCCGCAGTCGACCGGGACGGGACGATCGGCTGGACGGTGTCTGTGGACTCCACAATCGCTCGCGCGCATCAGCACGCGAGCACCCTCACGCGCCTCACAGGGGGCTGGATCGAATTGCACGGATCCGGCCGTCGAGCCGCCTGACCACGCGATCGACCGCTCCCGCGGCGGGCTGTCGACGAAGATCCACCAGCTCGTCGACGACCACGGCTTACCACTAGGGATCGCCGTCGCGCCCGGCCAAGCCGGCGACGTCCCGGCGCTGCTGCCTCTGCTGAGCACGCTGCGCGTGGCCCGTGCGACAACGCGTACTCCTCGCGCGCGATCCGTGCCCACCTGCGCAGCCGTGGGATCCGCGTCGTGATCCCGCAACCGCGCCGACCAACAGTCCCACCGGAAGCGGCGCGGCTCGCGCGGCGGGCGTCCGCCAGCGTTCGACGCGACCGACTACAAGGGCAGGAACGTCGTCGAGCGCCGCTTCTGCGATGCCAAGCGGTGGCGCGGGCTCGCGACCCGTTACGACAAGCTCGCGGTCGTGTTCCGCGCCGCAGTGGTACACGACGCGGTGGTCGCCTGGAGCCAGCAATCTTTATCAGACACACCCTAGCCGCGCGGCCGATGTTCGTCCGCACCCGCGATGCGCTCGAGGCCCACTTGACGATCACCGCCCTGGCCGTTTCCCGCGAGATCCAGCGCCGCTGCGGGCTCGCCATCCGGCCAACTGAGACCGCTACGCTCAGCGACCATCACATCCAACGGCGCCACACAGACCATCCCACCGCAGATCGACCCCGACCGACGGACCATCATCGACGCCCTCACGACCCGAAACCTCAGGCACTAACCGAATGACCAAACTCAGGTCAAGGCCGGCGCCTGCTCGCGGTCCAGGCCAAGATCGAGTTCGTCCTGCCCGGAATTCAGCGACTCTCGCGCGGACTGCAGTCAGCACGGCGAGATCGAACTCGTCGTGAGCCGACCCGAGATGCTCCACGATCCGCCGCACCCCACCGCGCTTCTCCACGATCTGCACCGCGGTGGCACCCGCGGAGTCTTCACACGACGGATGTACGGGGCGACATCCCGAGGTTACCCGCACGCCTAGTGCCCGAACAGCACCATCCAACCCTCTGACCACCACAAAGATCCAGAACTATCAGCACCTGTGGAAGTCAGGCCAGACTACAGGGCCGGATCTCGATGGCGATCTGCGCGGTAGCAGCAATGCTGCCCGACGACCGAACCACAGGTGTGTCGCCATCATGCGAGTACTCCTCGCACCCGGCCCAACATGGACGGCCCTCAAGCAGACTCTCCGTAGTCAGTGAAGCCACATCAACTCCGGCAGTACGAAGTTCCGCCTTCCGCAAGGCAGGGGTCTGCTCGCAGGTCCTCATACATGAGTACCCGACAACCGTCGCGCACACGGAGCCAGGGCGAGTACCGATTCGGGCAGGAGGCCCTCGGGCTTCGGTGGCCAGCGGGCCGCACGCTTACCGGAACCGCTCGAATCGCTGCTTGCGGCTCCATACTCCCACCGAAGCCCGAAGAGCCCCGGTGTTGCTATCCGCGTCGCTGTCGCCGCAGCGGGCGACCTCTTGAGCCGATAATCAGCACCGCGACAGCGGCGAGCACCAGCAGAGCAAGGCCCACCCACCATGCTCCGGGATGGACGGCGTAGATGATCAGTCCGGTTGCAGCAGCACCGAGAAAGGCCAGAACCGACTTCCAAATGGGTTTCTGTCCCCCCTCCTGGATCACGGCCTCCTCAGAGACGCTCCGCGGCACAGGAATTTCATGCTGTTTCTCAGGATCGCTTGCCATGGTGTCTCCTAACTGCACAACGAGTATGACACGGACTTTATCCTCCAATCCGGACTTCCTGCTGGCCACCAGCGGTTCTCGTAGCAACTTGCGGTGTACGTAGACGCAATATCGCCAAGCATGGAGCTCGCGAGCGCGTAGAGGCCACCCGCACTAGTCCAGCCGCAAATCTGTTGGACGATGTATTTCGCGCCAGGGATTGATGATACACGATTGCCATATACTACGCAGGCCGTGGCAGCGCCGCCGACAACCAAGGCACTCACGGCTGCGACAAAGGTTCGCTGTTCCGCGCCCGTCATGTACACGTAAACGCCGACTCCGAACGAAACTGTGGGGTCGGCAACAATTGGATACTGGGCGGACGGATGCGGCGTCACGGTTTGAGTCAAAGCGGATCCTTCGACTGAGTAGCGGGTAGTGACTGGGTCCCCGCTAGAATCAAACGCCCAAGGGGCATCAATTTGACCGACCTGAAGATCAGGTCCGTGCTGGTCCGTGACCATGATCCCAACAGAGCCGTCGGGATTCGGTACGAGCGTGTATTCCGAATCAAATTCATAGACATACTCGTGCTGATCGGCTGACTCGCGCGCCACGGTTTGTACCTGAACCGAACCATCGCCGCGGGCTTCGATCACCGCGGCGTCTCGTGACACGTCGTCTTCGAATACTGCCGCCCCGTCGATGAGGCTTTCCTGCTCGTCTCGAAACTCCTCGGGCAAACGAATGTCAAGCGTCTTCGATTCGCTACTGATCTCGAGACCTCCCCCGCGGGTGGCGAGTGAGACATCAGCAACATCTACGCTTCCGCCTGCTCGTCCTTCGCTGCGCTCAAGTGCAACTGAACTGAGGTGGCTATCCGGGTCCAGTCGTTGCACGAGGTCAACCACGTCTTCAGACGACTCTGCCGAAGCGCTGGTGCCGATTCCGCCGAGCAACAGTGCAAGCGACACGGCGGCCGCTGCTGAACGTTTGATTCTCATTCGTCTCCTCCTCAACTAGCTATGCCTCGACTGGAACTTCTGCCGAGACCTCCCTTGACGACACCACCTCGCGAGAAGGCCCGCCGTCTCTAGTGCATGTCCAGCAATTGAGGCTCAATTACGCGTGTCTCGGCAAGCGAGATCTATGTATCGCAATTTGGTCACGCCGCCGCCGGTCTTGCCAGCTCATGCTCAGGCGTGACCTTCACAGGTCTAGGGTGTGTCTGATAAAGATTGCTGGCTCCAGGCGACCACCGCGTCGTGTACCACTGCGGCGCGGAACACGACCGCGAGCTTGTCGTAACGGGTCGCGAGCCCGCGCCACCGCTTGGCATCGCAGAAGCGGCGCTCGACGACGTTCCTGCCCTTGTAGTCGGTCGCGTCGAACGCTGGCGGACGCCCGCCGCGCGAGCCGCGCCGCTTCCGGTGGGACTGTTGGTCGGCGCGGTTGCGGGATCACGACGCGGATCCCACGGCTGCGCAGGTGGGCACGGATCGCGCGCGAGGAGTACGCGTTGTCGCACGGGCCACGCGCAGCGTGCTCAGCAGAGGCAGCAGCGCCGGGACGTCGCCGGCTTGGCCGGGCGCGACGGCGATCCCTAGTGGTAAGCCGTGGTCGTCGACGAGCTGGTGGATCTTCGTCGACAGCCCGCCGCGGGAGCGGTCGATCGCGTGGTCAGGCGGCTCGACGGCCGGATCCGTGCAATTCGATCCAGCCCCCTGTGAGGCGCGTGAGGGTGCTCGCGTGCTGATGCGCGCGAGCGATTGTGGAGTCCACAGACACCGTCCAGCCGATCGTCCCGTCCCGGTCGACTGCGGCGAGCAGCGTCTGGTGAATCCGGTCCCAGGTTCCGTCGCCGGCGAGGTTGCGATGCCACCGCCATACTGTCTGCCAGGGTCCAAACTCGCGCGGCAGGTCGCGCCACGCGATTCCGCACCGGTACCGGTAGATGATGCCCTCGACTATCATCCGCGCGTCCGCGAACGGACGACCCTGCCGGCCGATCCGCGACGGGAGGAACGGCGCGATGAACGCCCACTGATCATCCGAAAGAAGCTGGAAGCGCGACACTCCTCCAGCATTTCAGCCAGACCCCTCAACCTTTATGAGACACGCGCCCTAGGTCACGCAGCGTGTACGCCGGCGTTTCGGGATCGAGGGTGAGCGACGCACCCGAATCGCGCAGGTCATACCGCACCACGTGCCGCCCGCCGCGCGCGAGGGCCGCGCAGAGCTCGTCGGGCCAGGAGAGCATGGTGGTGCCGCCCGCGCACAGGATGAGCCGGTCCGCGGGGTCGCCGAACTGCTCGATCCCGAGCGTCACGCTGTTCACCTCGACGGTGCCACCTCGGACGGTGCGGTGCCCGGACCAGGATGAATGAGTTGAGTCGGTTGGATGCATCACGGACCTCCAAGAGTTGCGTGGCGGAACGGGTCGTCGGGGCACGCCCGCGCATCCCCACCGGCCGCTGGTGCCCCGCGGCACGCGCGATCATCATCGGTTTCGTCATGGTGGACATCCGGCTGCACGAAAACTCATCGGTGCTGTGGCAACCGGACCCTCGGCGTCGTCGGCGGAGGATGCCCGCGTAGGGGCGGACGTGATCACCAGTCGGCTGCGTCCCCGTCCCGCACTCAACCGGGATCGAGTGCTGTCGATCTCGTGAATATCTCGCCAGGTGAGCGAGATTGGCCGCACTCGCGGGGATGGGGTGCGGGGGGCAGAGGTGTGGGGTTGGGTTAGAGGTAGCGAGCGGCGGCGGCGACGGCCGCCTGGGCGTAGCCGCCACCGAAGAGCACCGTGTGCACGAGCAGCGGGTTCACCTGGTGCAGGGCCACCCTGTCTTGCCATCCCTCGGCGAGCGACGACACCTCCTGATACCCGGCCAGGATCTCCTCCAGGTGCGGCGCCCCGAACAGGTCCAGCATCGCCAGGTCCGTCTCCGCATGCCCGCCGTGCGCGGTGGCATCGATCAGCACCACCTCGCCGCCGGTATCGCCAGCGCCCCAGAGCACGTTGCCGCTCCACAGGTCGCCATGCAGGCGGGCGACGGCGACTCCACCGTCGCGCAGCAGCCCCGGCTGCTCATGGTCAAACTGCCCCGACCGGAGCCGATCAGCCAGTTCGGTGAAGACACCCAACTCGCGCTCGCTGAACGCCCCGTCCGCCTCCGCCCGGCGCACGAACGGCAGCACCCGTGCGTCCGCGTAGAACTCACCCCAGGTGGCGGCGTCAGATCCGGGCATCGGCGCACCGGCCATGAAACCGCCGGTCGATCCAGGGACGTAGCCGAAGCTCGGCGCACCAGCCGCGTGGGTGCGAGCCAACGCCGCGCCGAACGCCCGGGCCATCGCAGGCGTACCGCGGCCGGTGGCCACATGCTCCAGGTCCAGCACCCCCGCCTCGACGTGACGCACCTGCGCCACCCGCGCACCGCCGTCGGCCTCTGCCAGCCATCGCAGGCCATCGGCCTCGGCGAGGGCAGCGTCCGGGTGCGGAAAGTCGGTCTTGCGCCAATTCCTCATCGCTCCTCCAGTTCCGCCCGCACGTATGCCACCAACCCGTCGACGGCGGCGCTCACCTGCGCGTACACGGTCTCGAAGTCGCTGTGCTCGCCGTAGTAGGGGTCGGCCACGTCCGCACCGTCCGGTGTGGTGGGGTCGAAACTGCGGATCAACCGGATCTTGGCCCGGGCCTGCTCATCGGCGGTCAGGTGCCGCAGCTCCCGCGCGTGGCCGGAATCGAGAGCGAGCACCAGATCAAGATCGGCGAAGTCCGCGGCGGTGAACTGGGTGGCCTGGTGCCCCACCAGCTCGTGCCCGTGCGCGGTCAGGACGCGATGGGTGCGGTGATCGGCATCGTCACCGAGGTGCCAGGCGCCCGTACCCGCGGAGATCACCTCAACCCGGTTGCCGAGGCCGGCCTCCTCGAATGCGTCCCGCAGCACCGCTTCTCCCATCGGGGAGCGGCAGATGTTCCCGGTGCACACCACGCTGATTCGGTAGGTCATGCGTTCTCCTCACAGTCGACCGTGGCGGTACCACGACGGCGATTCACAAGTCTCGTACGGTGAGCAGGCTGTCGCCGTGGCGTGCGTCGCGGGTCACGGCGCCGCTCTCGCGGAAACCGAGCTTGTCCAGTACTCGTCGCGAGGCGATGTTCCAGTCGCGCACTCCCGCCCACAGCCGCCGGTAGCCCGCATCAGCGGCCCAGTCCACCACAGCCTGAGCCGCCTCCGTGGCATACCCGTGGCCGTGTGCTGCGCGCAGCAGTTCGTACGCCAGCTCCGGTTCTTCCGGTGAGCCACTCCCATGGCCGATCAGCCCGCAGTAGCCGATCACGTCACCGGTGCCCTTGCGCTCGACCCCCAGCAGGCCCGGCTCACCTCCACCGGCGATCTGCTCACCCACCTCGGCGATGGTCGGCCGGCCGTCGGGACTGATCTGCCGATGTGCGGGCACCCGCGGATCTCGCTCGGTCCATAGGTGGCGATAGACGGCTGCCTCACTCACGCGGCGGGGCCGGAGGAGGAGGCGCTCAGTCTCCAACGAGTCCAGCACGGGCGCTTGCGTCATAGCGGCCATTCTGCCTGCCACGAGCCCGGATGTTCCCAAGTGAGCTCCGATGCTTCCCCGTCCACAGCCCCTCCTCCATGCCGCGCCACGGCGCCCATGGCGTCCCTACCGTCAGCAGGGAGAAGAGGAGGCTCGAATGAACCCACCCACCCCGCTGCGGCACGGCGGCGCACCCCTGAACCTGAACTCGTCGCTCACGCTGACCGCTGCCGCCACCGATGCCTCGGAGGTGTCCACATCCGCCGCGAATCTGGAACCCACGCACTGGCGCTCACCGGCTGCACGCGCGTACACCCGCCGCGTCCGTGACCTCGCCAGCGCGATCGATGCCGCTGCCGTTGACATCGAGCTGGCCGCCGCTGCTGCGCGAACCCATGAGGCCGAGCTGGAGCACGTCCGGCAGGCGCTGCTCACCGGCGCTCCGATACCGGTATGAGCGGCAGTATCGACCCGGTCCCCGATGGCAACCGGGATGGGTACTGGTCAGGTCAGGCCGCAGAGCAGCTGAACGTCTACGGTGTGGCGATCGATGCCGACACCGCCGAACTCTCCGGCCTGAGAGTGAAGGCGTCCGCGATCGAGGGCAGGCTGCACGAGGTGTACACCCGCGTCGACCTCGCGGAGCGCTCGCTCCTGAACAGCACTGCGCTGGCCCCCAGTTCCGGCCGGTACGCACAGGCGCAGTGCCGCGGAGCGAAACTGCGCCTGCTCACCGCCATCCGGGAGGCCTCTGACCTCGCCGATGCCTTGCAGGAAGCAGGGCAGGAGTATCAACGGGCCGAGGACGAGGTGCGGGGAGGGTTCGTGTACACCGTCCCGCGTTCGATCACCGGAGCGCCTGAACCTATCCCATGGTTGTTCGGACTGGACTACCTCCCGTGGGCGGTTCCTCGGTTCGCCATGATCGTGGCAGGCAACGTGGAGGCGGCCGCTGACCGCGGGCAGCTGACGCCGACCGGCCCTGGGCTCGGCTACATGCTGGAGGAGATGAGCTGGATGCTCACCGGAGGTCCGGTGCCGGAGTGGTTCATTCCCGGATTCGAGAACGTGAATCGCCCCGTGCTACTCGCGTCGGCGCTCAGCTACACGACTGGTCTGCTGCTGGGCACAGGGACGGACGTGACGGTTCAGCGCGTGTATCCCACACCGCAGGTGGTGAACGGTCGACTGCACGTCCGCGATACCTACGCCGCGAGCGGTGTGGCGGATACGGCCGTTGGCATCGGCGACTTCCGCGAACGGGACGATCTCCCGGAAGGAACGGTCCGTCTGGATCGGATCACTGATGCAGACGGCAACGTCTCGTGGCAGGTGTACGTCCCAGGGACGCAGAGCTCGCTGGACGATCCGCGGCCCGCCACCCTCCCCTTCGTCAACCCGCTGCTGGCGACCGCGGCCCAGGCGACCCCATTGGCGCCGCTTGCCCCGCTGATCCGGAACAGTCCTGCACCGCCACTCGTTCCCGTGATCCCCACGGCGCCGCTCACCCCTGCGACGTCTCTCACCCCCGCGATGCCAGCGCTGGCCGGCCCACTCGCGCACACTGCGGTGCAGCACCTGGGCGGTGCCATCCGCAATCCGAACCCGAATGACTGGGAATCGAACCTGAATCTGTTCACTGGTCAGGGCGCCGCCTCCCAGGAGGGTCTCGTCCAGGCGCTGCACGCCGCCGGGGTTCAGCAGGGCGAACCGGTGATGCTCGCCGGGCACTCCCAGGCTGGGATGACCGTGATGCGCGTCGCGCATGACCCGCTGGTGCAGAGCCAGTTCGACATCGAGTCCGTGATCACCTTCGGTGGACCGACCGGCCACATCCCTACCCCCGATGACGTGGCTGTGCTGCACGTGGAACATGAGGAGGACGGTGTACACGCATTGTCGAACACGCAGAACCCGGTGGCCGGGAACCGGGTGACGGTAGGACGGACCCTGACCGACTCCGAGCTCGCGGCCGACCAGGGGGTGAGTCACATCGGTGATTCGCACGATCTGCCTGCCTATGCCCGCACCGGAGCCCTCATCGATGCCAGCAACGACCCGGCCATCGCCAGCTGGCAGGCGCAGTCCGCGAACGTGTTCCCCTCCGGCTCCGTCACCACCGAATCGATGTACTTCCAGATGCAGCGCGAGGAGTGAGCGGGGTGGGGTGCCGAGAGAACCGGAGTGTCAGCGCGGGTCTCGCCCGAGGAATGCCAGCACCTGGTGCTGCCGCGGTGCCTCCTGGGCAATCGGCACCGGGGCCTTGCAGATCCCCTCCATGCGTAGCGCGGCTCCGCCAACGCGTGCTGCGGCCTCGATCTGGTCCAGCTCGGCGTCGGTGAAAGCCTCGGCCCGGCCGTCCGCCCGGGCGATGTCCCACCGGTGGACGAGCAGATCCATGCTGTAGAACAGGTCGAGCGCCTCAGCCACGGATGTCGGGCCCAGGTACCCCTCGAAGGTGGTGGCCCGTGCGGCCTCAGTCACGAGCGCGGCGACTCGGTCATGGTGCTCCTGCCAGCGCAGCACCGGACTCCCCGTCGGGCGCTCGCCGACGGGCCCGACACGTTCAGCGAGGAAATCGCGCTGGCTGTCGATCACGTGGTCCAGCACATCGGCCGCAGACCAGCCCTCGCATGGGCTCGGGGCGTCCCAGTTCGTAGTCGACTCCACCACGCGGGTGAAGGCGGGCAGGTGCGTACTGAACGGGGCGACGGCGGCCGGCTCCGTCTGCGGGTCTGTTGAGATGTCGTGGGCGGGGGTGGTCTCCGGAGTGGTCATGAGTTCATGGTGGCAAGGCCGCCGGCGGGGATTCTTGCAAGAATCCGACACATGGATGCGCGGGACGATCTGGTGGCTCGGGCTCACCTCAAGGACGCCACGGGGTTCTCCCCGCCCGTTCATCGTGGTGAGCCATCGGCAAACCTGCGCGGGCTGATCCGGCGGCACTGGACCCCCGTCTGGGACCTTCCCCCGGGAGAGGAGACCGTGCAGCGGATCTTGCGCTACCCGGTCTGCTTGGTCACGATCGCACCAGCTGACGCCCGCTTCCACGGCCCAGAGCGGGGGCTGAGCACCAAGACCCTGAGCGGGAGTGGGTGGACGGCCGGATTGATGCTGCAACCGGCCGCGGGCTATCTCCTCTCCGGCGCCTCCGTGCAAGCCCTGTGCGAGCGGAGTCTCCCCCTGACCGAGTTGCGCCGATTCGAGGAGACGATTCCCGCCGTCCGGGAGCTGATGGCTCCGGACCCGGCGGATCCGGAGCGCATCGCTCGCACGCGCCGCCTCCTGGAGGAGGCCATCGCAGACTTGGAGGTGGACGAGGAGGGCATCCTGGTCAACGCCATGGTGGAGCGGATCGAGAATGACTCAGCCATCACGCGTGTGGCCCAGGTGTGCACGGAGTTCGCGGTCGCCGAACGCACCCTGCAGCGGATGTTCGCCCGGCGGGTGGGGCTCTCTCCTCGCTGGGTGATCAGCAGACGCCGACTCTGGGATGCGGTGGCGTCACTGCGCTCCGGGGAACGCGGCAACCTGGCACGCATCGCGGCCGATCTCGGTTACACCGATCAGGCCCACTTCACGCGGGACTTCCGCGCCGTGCTCGGGATGACGCCGGGCCGGTTTCTTGCGGAGAACGTCAGCGGCGCGAGCGCTCCTTCTTCCGCCCATCGGGCAGAACCAGGGTCAGAATCACCGCGATGATCGTGATGATCAGTCCGGCGAGCACCGCCGTCCAGAAGCCGTCCACGGTGAGCCCGTAGTCCGTGAATCCGGTGAGCCAACTGGTGAGCAGCAGCATCAGCGCGTTCACCACCAGGAAGAACAGGCCCAGGGTGAGAACGTAGAACAGGATCGAGACCAGCTTCACCAGCGGCTTCACGATCGCGTTGACGATCGTGAACAGCAGCGCGACGGCGGCCACCACGATCACGGTGTTCAGGGGGGTGTCATCGGTCCGGAAGTCGACGCCGCTCACCCACAGTGAGGTCAGCCAGAGGGCGACGCCGTTGATGAGGACCTTGATGAGAAAGCTCATACGCGCCATTCTCGCACCTGTGGCCGGGAGGATTCAGCGTTACTGCAGTACTCCCGTCACGGCTCGTATTCGCCCGGTGCGGGTGTTCCGGTAGGCGCCCATGGCGCGGGCCTCCACCAGATACCACTCGAGCTGGAGCTGATCGCCGACCATGCTGGATTTGTCCAGCCCGTCCTCGGTGAGCAGCGTGCTCGGCGACCGGTCCGGTACGGCGACGCCCACGCGCGTGCGGAATCGGTTGGTCGTGATCTCCTGGACCTGGCCGGTGGTGACGCCGGCGAGGGCCGGCGATCTGGCCGCTCGCAGCCATCGAGCCGCCTTCCGGAACAGGGACACGGTGTAGACCGCGACGAATCCGGTCAGCAGGGCGAACAGGAGGACCGCCGCCGGGGCGAGGAGTCCGGACTCGCCGGTGCTGGCCGCGTTCACGGCACCGATGCCGGCGAGCGGTAGGACTACCGCGACGACGGCGCCCAGGCAGCCGAGGGCGATATGCACGGTGCCAACGCGGCGGCGGCGGGCCGGGGTCAGGAGCAGCGTCACGCAGTGAGCGTATCCGGCCAGGTCATCGCTGTGCCTCCTCGCCCAGGCGGGAGTTCGCCGTCGTCATGTGCGCCGCCATGGCGGCGGCCGCGGCCACCTCATCGCGTTCGGTGATGGCGTGCAGCACAGCCTCGTGCTCGTCGAGAGCGCGCCGCGCCGAGTCCTCGTCATGCACCGCTCGGTCGGCGTAGACCTGCAGCAAGGATCGAACCACATGCAGCAGGTCCACGATCGTCTCGTTGCGCGACGCGCTCGCGAGTCGGTCGTGGAAGTCGTGATCAGCAGCCGCGAACCTGCCCAGGTCGGCCGTGCTCTCACGCATCCGGTCCACCGCGGCGCGCAACTCCGTCAGATCGTGCTCACTCGCACGGCTCGCCGCCAGCTGGGCGACCTGCGTCTCCAGCCCGGAGCGCAGCTCCAGCAACTCCGCGGTGCTTCGCGAACCGATCAGCAGGCCCCACCGCAACGTCCGGGGCAGGAGCGTGCTGGCGGTCCCGCGCAGGTAGGTGCCCGAGCCGGGCCGCACCTGCACGATGCCGAGGATCTCCAGAGCCGCGAGGGCTTCCCGCACCGCGGATCGCCCCACCCCCAAGGCCGCGGCGAGCTGGCGTTCGGCGGGCAGGCGGGTGCCGGGCTCGAACGAGCCTCCGGTGAAGAGATCGAGGAGGCGGCGCGCCACCTCCGAGACCGGTGTGGTGCCCGGCAGCGAGCCCAGGGACGCCGTGATCTCGGCGGAACGGTCGCTGGCTGGCATGGCATGAGAGTACCGGCACCAGCACCTGCGCTCTTGCAATTGGTCAACCGGTTCGCCAAAATGGCCTCATGTTCGGACTCGGCACCTACGCCTTCTTCTGGCAGCTCTCCGACCGCAACCCGCGGCCGATGACGCTGCCGGAGGCCTTCCAGGCCACCCGCGACCTCGGCATCGGCCTGCATCAGATCTGCGACTACGCGCCGCTGGAGCAGATGGATGACGCCGAACTCGCCGATGCCGCCGCCGCAGCACAAGACCTGGACCTGGTGATCGAGCTCGGCACCAAGGGCATCGACCCCGGCCACCTGGCCCGCTTCCTGGAGATTGCCGCCGTCTTCGACGCCACACTGATCCGCACCATGATCTACGGGCCCGACTCGCGGCCCACCCTCGAGCAAGCCCGCCAGTGGTTGACCGAGACGATGCCCGCCTTCGAAGCAGCCGGCGTCACCCTCGCCCTGGAAACCTACGAACAGTTGCCCACCACCGACCTGCTCGGCCTCGTCGAAGGAGTCGGCAGCGAGAACTTGGGGATCTGCCTCGACCCGGGCAACGTCGTCGCCCGGTTGGAGAACCCGCAGGCCTGCGTGGAGCAGGTCGCCGATCTCACCCGTGCCGTGCACGTGAAGGACTACGCCTTCGCCCGCCAGCCCGGCTGGGTCGGCTTCACCTATAGCGGCGCCCCGATGGGCGAGGGCCTGCACGACTACCCGCACCTACTGCGCACCGTCCGCCCGCGCGAACGCGGCATCAACGAGGTGGTCGAGCACTGGCTGCCCTGGCAGGACGACCCCGAGACCACCATCCGCACGGAACGGGAATGGACCCGTACCGCCGTCGACTATCTGAGGAGCACCACATGAGTGAGAACACGTACACGATCGCCGTCATCGGCGCCGGCGGGAAGATGGGGATGCGCGTCTCCAACAACCTCGTCCGCACCGACCACACGGTCCGCTACGTCGAGAACTCTGAAGCCGGCCGCCAGCGCACGATCGACGCCGGCCGCGAGCTGACCGACGCCGCCACCGCCGTAGCCGACGCCGACATCGTCGTCCTGGCGGTGCCGGACCTCGCGCTCGCCTCGGTCACCGCCGAGCTGGTGCCGCAGATGCGCGCCGGCGCCGTGGTGCTCACCCTCGACCCGGCCGCCGCCTACGCCGGATTGCTCGCCACCCGCGAGGATGTCATCCAGGCGGTCGCCCACCCGTGCCACCCGTCGGTCTTCCTGCAGCGCAAGACCCCCGAGGAGTGGGCCGACACCTTCGGCGGCATCGCCGCCCCGCAGGATGCCATTGCCGCCGTCGAGTCCGACGATGAGGCCGTGAAGACCCTTGTGGAGACCACGGTCCGCGCCATCTACGCCCCCGTGATCGACGTGCACTGGGTCACCGTCAAGCAGCTCGCCCAGCTCGAGCCGACCCTGGTGGAGACCGTGGCCTGCATGATCGGTGAGCTGCTGAACGAGGCACTGCAGGAGGCGGTGAACACGATGGGCGTGCCCGAGGCCGCCGCGCGCAGCATCCTCTACGGCCACACCCAGGTGGCGCTCGCGAACGGTCTGCGCGGGGACAACCCGTTCAGCGACGCGTGCCTGATCGCCATGGACTACGGGCGCGAGTCGATCATCAAGGAGGACTGGAAGAAGATCTTCCGTGACGACGAACTCGACAAGAACCTCGCCCGCATGCTGCACCTCGACGCCATCGAGCGCTGATGCCCGAGGGGCCAGCCTGGTTCCCGCCGGCCCGCTCCGTCACGAGCGGGCGGTGGGCCCTGCTCGTCCGCGACGGTGAACTCGCCGAGATCGCCGTGGACGGGCAGGTGCTGCTGCGCGGGGTGCGCGCGATCGTTCGGGTGGCCGACTGGATGACCGTGCCGTGGTCGGTGACCTCCGTGGACATGACCGACGCCTCGGTCACCGTGCGCCTCGAGGCCACCGCGCCGCAGGTCACCGGCTCGCTGCGCGCGGAGATCGACGGCGACCGGCTCACCGCCACGGTTGAGCTGGAGCCCGCCGAGGAACTGTGGACCAACCGCGCCGGGCTGATCGTGCTCCATCCCCCGGCACTGGCCGGAACCCCGCTGGTCGTACGCCACCCCGACGGCGGCCGGTCACCGGCCGAGTTCCCCGAGGCTCCCGCTCCGCATCAGCCGGCACGCGACATCGCCGGGCTCACCTGGGATCAGGGCGGCCTCCGGGTGGAGCTGGGCCTGGAGGGCGACGTGTTCGAGATGGAGGACCAGCGCAACTGGACCGACGCTTCCTTCAAGACCTACAACCGCCCCCTCTCCCTGCCGTTCCCGTATCGGATCGGGGCGGGTGAGCGCATCCGTCATGGCCTCATCCTCAGCGCATCACGCACGACGGCGCAGGTCCCCTCTGGTGCCGCCTTGGCACCGGGGCGGGGCGTGAGTTCGCAGGGGATTGGTGGGCACGGCCCGCACGTCATCGATCTCGCTGCTGCCGGCCCGCTCCCGCAGTTCGGTCTCGGCGCGGGGACTGCGCCCGACCCGGCGCCTGAGATCGGCATGGATAGGGGCGTGCCGCTGCTGGTCGACCTTGACCTCAGGACGGCGACCTGGCGGGCCGTGCTGGAGCGCGCCGTCGCCAGCGGCCACCCGCTCGACGTGCGCCTGGTGCTGGAACCTGCCGACTCAGCCGACCCTGCCAACCGCGAGAAGGTGCGCTCCGTCGTCAATGGGTTCGTGGGCCGGCGCGTGCTGCGGGTGGGTGCCTATGCCGGCGGGTCCCCGCGACACGTCTCCGACACGGCGACGATCGCCGTGCTCCGGGATGCGCTCGACGCCGCCGGGCTGGACCTGCCGGTGGTCGGTGGCGCCCGATCCCACTTCACTGAACTGAACCGCGGGCAGCACCTTCTCCCGGCCGACCTGGACGGGTTGGCGGTGGCGATGTCGCCGCTCTTCCACGACCTCGGAACCCCGCAGCTGGTGGAGTCGGTGGCGATGCAGCGCATTCTTGCCCGCCGCATGGTGGCGCTGGCGGGGGAGAAGGCCGGCGGGGCGGGGGTGCACATCGGTCCGGTGACCCTGCGGCCGCCCTTCAATGCCGTCGCCGAGCACGACTATGCGCGATCGACACGGACCGACCTGACTGAGGGCTACGGCCCGGCGCTGGCCGACGCGACCGACCCGCGCCAGCAGGCACCCGAGCTGGCCGCCTGGACGATCGCCAGCGCAGCGGCGCTCGCAGTGCCCGGGGTTGCCTCGATCAGCTACTTCGAGCAGTGGGGCCCGCGCGGCGTGGTCGATAGCGACGGCACGCCGTACCCGGTGGCGGCCGCGATCGAGGCGCTCCTCTGCTTGGCGACCCCGGGTGACCCTGCGGTCACGCACGGGAACAGATCGGCGCACGCTGCGCCGTCGGGGGCTGTGCAACTGCTGAGCGGCGACAGCCCCGACGGCCTGCTCTGGGCTGTGGGAAGTACGGATGGTCCCCAGACCACGCTGCTGCTGGCGAACCTGCACCCGGTCTCGCGGGAGGTGCGCGTGAACACGCCCGCCGGGACGGTTACCGAGTGCGTCGAGGAGGCGTCCTGGGTGAGGCGGACGATCTCCTAGTCGTGCCGGCTCACGTACGGCCAGTCGCTCGTGAGGTACGCCTCGACGGCGCGGTGCCTGAAGGTATAGGGCTTTCCGCGGGTGATGATCCCTCGGACGGTGTCGAGGCGCTGTGAGGTCGGGCCGGCATCGGTGTGCTTGGTGAGCCCGAGCTCCTGCGCGATTCGCGTGAGCGTGCGCTCCGGCGCCGGGAGCTCGGCCATCACTTGCACGAACTCTCGTTCTCGGGTCGGGAGCCGCTCGAGGATCCGCTCGACATGGGCCACCGCCTCCGGAGCGGCGACCTCCCAGCCTGCGAGGACCTGGTCCGCGGCGATGACGTCCGCAGTGCTCGCGTACCAGGCGCGTTCGCCGGCAAGTTGGAAGAGGAAGGGTTCTCCCTGGCAGAGCGTCACGATCAGGTCCGCGGCAGCCGGTTCCATCCGGATCCGTGCGACACCACCATCTCCGTCGGTGACCTCCCAGCCGTCGATGACGAACGGACGCAGGGCAGCGGTGAGGTCGTTGTCGTCGATGGCGCTCAACGTGGTCGTAGCAAAGCGCCGGGCGAACGTGGCTCCCTTGCGCGCCCCGGCCATGTCGGCAAACTCGGGCAGCCCGGTGAGGTACACCGCGATCGGCAACGTTCGCGTTGCGTGCAGACCACCAGGGAGGGGGACCGCAACCTCGTGCGAGAGTGCGTCGCCGAGGGCGATCAGGAGCTGGGAGAGCACCTGCTCATCGGCGATGTTCTGCATCTCGTCGATGTGGATGAGTGCAATCCGGTGTTGGGCTATGGCGGCCTGACCGACCTCGACGAGAAGGTCGGTGAGTGCTGTGTAGGGCTCGGGGCCGTCGGCCTGACGTACCGACAGTGACACGCCGCTGACTGCCACCCTCTGCACACGGGCCAGGAGATCACTGACGCGCTTCTCCGTCGAGGTGGCCAGGCCCGCCCGGTCGGCGAGTGCCAAGGCTGCCGTGGCGACCCGCTTGAGTGGGTCCGATCCGGAGGGGATGCGCAGCTGCGGGGTGACCCAGTCGCCGGCGTCGGCCGCATCGCGGGCGATCTTGCGCACGAGGGAGGATTTACCGAGCCCTGCCTCGCCGAGGATGGTGCGTCCGCGTTCGGGAAGCCCTGCGTCGCGCCGCGGACGCACGATGTCGCGCCAGTCGCTCAGTTGGACGGTCCGGCCGGCCCAGACCTGAGGGATGGTGTCCGAACCGGGGCTGAAGGGGTTGTTGGCTGCGGTGCGCACGCTGATAACATTATCAGCGAATCCGATGGCTTGATAATGTTATCAAGCCAATCGCGTGAGGCAGTAGTCGCGGCGGTAGCGCGGTGCTCAGTCAGGCGGCCGCGGCTCGGGGCCAGGACCGCCCGGGCCGGGCCCACCGTGCTTGTCGATGTATCGCGAACGTCGTTGTCGCACGGCCTGATGTGTCCTCCTGACATACGCCACGAGACGCTTGGTGATGCCGGGACTCAGTTCATTGGCGTGGCAGTGCGCCCGGTCCCGCTGTCGTACTGGCCCGCACCACCAGCGCCGGCTCGAACGTGCGGTGCACCTGCCCGGAGAACTCCCCGGCGATGGACTCGAACAGCAGATCGATCATGGTCGGCCCGAACTCCTCGTGCCGGCTGCGCACGCTGGTGAGCGGGATGAGGGAGGCCTCGGCGAACTCGTTGTCGTCGTAGCCGACGATCGCGACATCCTCGGGCACCCGCACGCCGCCGTGCACCAACGCCTGCATGAGGCCGAGCGCGACGAGGTCGTTCACGGCCAGCACGGCGTCCGGTCGCCGCTCAGGGGTGCGTTCCAGGAGCGCACGGCCCACCTCCTGCCCGCTGTGGACGGTGCGGTCGGCGGTGTCGATGATCTCCAAGCCGGCCCCGCTCCCACTGACGGCGGCGCTCGCCCCGGTCAGGCGGGCGGCGACTTGGGCGATAGTCAGAGGGCCACCGACGAAGGCGAGCCTGCGCCGTCCGACATCGATCAGGTGGGCGGCGGCCTGCCGGCCGCCGGAGAGGTCGTCCACGGAGATCGAGGGCTGCTCCGGGTGGTGGGCCTGCTGGCCCACGAGTACCGACGGCGTCCCTCGCCTGCGTACCTGCGCCAACCGGTCTTCGATCGGCTCATGGGAGGACACGAGCAGGCCGAGCACGCGATGCTCCTCGAAGACCGACAGGTAGGCGTCCTCTCGGGAGCGGCTGCGGTGGGAGTCGGCGAAGAAGACTGAGACGTTGCGGGTGGAGGCGCCCTGTTCGACGCTCTCGGCGATCTCGGTGAAGTACGGGTTGGAGATGTCGGGGGCGAGGTAGCCGATCACGCGGCTGGTGCCTGAGCGCAGTTGCCGGCCGGCCTGGCTGGGTACGAAACCGAGAGTGTCGATGGCGGCGGCGATGCGGCCCGCAGTCTCGGGGGAGACGCGTTCGGGGTGGTTGAGGTAGTTCGAGACGGTCCCGATCCCGACACCGGCGTGGGTGGCGACATCGCGGATGCCGACCCTGCTCACGCCCTGTTCTCCATCTGCCTGAGCGTACTCAGCGCCAGTTGTGCTGGGCGGCGAAGCCGAGCTCGCGCTGGATCTTGCGGGTGGACATCAGGGACTCGTACTCGCCGAGGTCGCCGGCCACGGGCGTGCCGGGGAACCAGCGCTCGGCCACCTCGGCCGAGGGGCTGCTGTTGCCGGACTCGGGGTGGGCGACGTTGTACACGCGGAAGCCCGTGGCGGGCGCTTCAAGGGCAAGGCGCACGGCGAGAGCCCCGTCGCGGGAGTCGATCCAGGAGCCGAGCAGGTCGCGCCGGTAGGTGGGCTCGCCGGCGCGTTCGAAGGTGGCGTACTCATCGGGTGCGACCACGTTCGTGAACCGGAGTGCGGTGAGCGAGGCGCCGTCGGTCCAGCCGGTGAGCTGGGCGGCGATCGCTTCTTCGGCCACCTTGCCGAGGCCGTAGGTGTTGTGCGCGCGGGTGAACGTCTCGTCCACCGGGAGGGACGGCGGGGCCTGCTCGAAGGGGAACCCCATGGCGGTGATGCTGGAGGCGAAGACGACGTTGCGGATGCCGGCGCGGTGCGCGGCGAAGAGGGTGTGGAAGGTGGCGCTGACGTTGGCGTCGAAGGTGGCGGCGTCGGGCACGATGCCGTTGACCGGGATGGCCGCGAGGTGGACGAGGGCATCCAAGCCCTCGTGGCGTGCGGTGACGCCGAGCAGGGCGTCGAGAGTTTGGCCGTAGTCGCCGAGGTCGACCTGGGTGAAGCCGGGGCCCTGTGGGCCGGAACGGTCGAAGCCGATCACCTCGTGGCCGTGCTCTTGCAAGTGGGCTACGGTCGCACGGCCGAGCTTGCCGGAACTGCCGGTCACTCCGACGATCATCGTCGACACTCCTTCGTGGTGAGATAGCGATTTCGAGCCTAGTCGCGGTGCGCCCACTGGCGCAATTCATTCATCTGTGAATATGCTTGCACCTCTTGGGGAAGGAGCAGTGATGCCCTCACGATACGGTCCGCCGATCGACGTGCAGCTACGGCAGCTGACGAAGGTGGCGGTGATGTACCACGAGCAAGGGGTGCGGCAGGCGCAGATCGCCGACGCTCTCGGGCTCTCGCAGGCGAAGGTGTCGCGGCTGCTCAAGCGCGCCGCCCAACTCGGGGTGGTGCGCACGACGGTGAGTATCGCGCCGGGGCTGCACACCGAGCTCGAGGGCGAGCTGGAGCGCGCGTTCGGCCTGGCGGAGGCGGTGATCGTGGACGTCGAGGACGACGCCGACGAGGCCGAGCAGATTGCCGCGATCGGGGGCGCAGGGGCGGCATACCTGGAGACGGCGTTCACGGGAGCGGACCGGGTGGGAATCGCCTCCTGGAGCCAGACGTTGCTCGCGACCGTGGACCGGATGCGACCGGCCGTGAACCCGACCGTGAGCGAAGTGGTGCAGCTGCTCGGCGGGATCGGCGTGCCGGAGGTGCAGACGCAGGCGCAGCGGCTGGCGAGCGAACTGGCGCGGATGCTCGGCGGGCAGGCGTACTACGTGCAGGCTCCCGGCGTGGTAGCCGATCGCGGGACTCGCGACAGTTTGCTGCGCGAGCCTGGACTTCAGGCGGTGATGGAGCGCTGGCGCGAACTGACGGCCGCGGTGGTGGGGATCGGCAGCATCGAGCCGAGTGACCTGCTGGCCGAGAGCGGGAACGCGTTCGATGCTGCGGATCGGGAGACGTTACTCGCTGACGGTGCGGTGGGCGACATCTGCCACCGGGTGTTCCGGCTGGACGGGTCGGCGATCGAGGGGGATGTGGACGCGCGGACCATCTCGATACCCATCGATGACTTCCGGCGGATCCCGCGCCGGATCGGCATTGCCGGCGGTGAGCGGAAGAGGGATCCCGTGCGAGGGGCGCTCGCGGGGGGATGGGTGACGACGTTGATCACGGACGCAAGGACGGCGCGGGCGTTGCTCTAGGACGGATGGAGCCCTCGTGCGGCCCGGGGCCCGCGGCGGCGTGCTCCCGGTGGCACCGCTGACGCCCCGTCACCGGGGAGTGGCGCGGACGGGCTTGCGGGAAGGCGGTGCGTTCGCAGCAGTTGAGACTACTGATCTGCTGGCTGATCGCAGTGAAGGTTCGATGCTTACGGGACGGGTCGGCAGCGTGGGGTTGAGGACCGCTGCATTCCGCCCAGATTGACGCTCCCAACCAACTGCCCGCGCGATACCTTGGCGTCCTCGACCCCGCCACCATTGTGGTCCGACAGCGAGCCATACAAGAGTGAAAGTTCAGCCGCATGAAAGACCCCGACTACTACCAATCGCTCATCCCTCCAGTGGACCGTCCTGATGGGCGAGAGGCGACCCCAGGGCTGCTGAAGTTACGGACTGCGACCCGCGCGCTGCGCAACCACCTGGATGACCTTCCAGTCGACTACAACCAGGACCTGACCGGGGACCGGTTCCTCGCAGGGATGGCGTTCATGTACTCCCGGCAGCGGTACGGGTGCGCGGAGTCGCTCATCGGTGGCGCGATGGGCGGCACCGTGCTCGGCGCGATGGCTCGCAGTCTGTTCGTCGACGGGCTGCGGTGGCGATGGATTGGCGAGGACCCCGAGGCGCGGCGCTCGCTGCTGCTCGGCGACCTGCTTGAGGAACGGAACAACATCTGCGACGCGTTGCGGAAGAACAACGTCCCAATGCAGAACCTGTCCCGATGGTTGATGCCCATACCGCCGGTCGCAGACCTGACGGGGGAGTCCCTGACCTGGCTGGACACTTCCTCGCTCCCGGGTGACGAGGAACTCCTGTCGGACTTCTTGAACTCGACCAACGCGCACGGCGGCTCCGCCCCGGCCAGCGACCCTTTGCATCTGCTCGACACGACCGGCCTTCGCGGCGCCGTCATGGTGCTCGCGTTCGCCGGGCACGGAAACTACCTGGGCCACCAGAGCTGCCTAAGCGAAGACGGTCAGCCCGGCCACGACCTGCGCGACATCTACGAAGCGCTATTCATGCAGGTCGCGGCCGCAGGTGTCGTCACGGTGCTCCACGGGACCGCATCTGCGGTGCCCGAACTATGGCCCGCCGACGTGCCGCAGGAGCCGTTCATGACCAAGACGATGGAGCTCGCCGGCGACGTCGCCGAAGCTGCGCGCCCCATCCACCAACTCTTCACTACCAAGCCACGCACCCACAAGGGCGCAGCAGCAACGGTGCGTCCGGTCGCCACCATCCTGAACCCGCGAGCCATCATCACCTTCGCCGACGTCACCCCGTTTCTGGGCGACCTGGACAGAACTATCGCCGAAGCAGAGCGGTTCTGGACGATCTCCCGGGCGACGCCGGTCGGCGAGGAGCACTTCACGAACGGGACCGCACTGCACGAGTCGCTGAGCTACGGCGGCGCGTACTCGAACCTCGACACGTGCCTCTCGACATACGACAAGCCCGGGTCCGGCCCCATTTCGGTATTCGCTGCGCGGATGCTGCTCGAGGAAGCTGCCCGTCTGCGGTGGCGGTTCAGCGTGACGGACCAGAAGGCATTCGCCGCACGTGCGACGCAATACTTTGACGAGTTCCGTGCACACCAACGCAAGACCATCAACAAGCTGCGCGGCCACGGCGTCTCCGCGGAGGCCGCAAACCGGTTGTTCGAGCTCCCGTCGTTCGTGCAGGCCCCTCCACCCAAGCCCCCAACGAAGAACCGTCAGAAGATTCCGCACCTCACCGCGCTCCTGCGGGAATTCGGTCAGGCCACGCAGCCGCGGGACCCGGGCTGGGTGGTTGTGGCGTACTCGCTATTGAGCCAGGTCACACATGCGACAACGCTCGGCTGCCTGCACGCCGTGAGGTACGACGACGATGAAGACATCTGGCACGGGAACGAGTTGAGCCCAGAGCTCACGGCTCTCTCGTTGGACATAGCGTGCATTGGTGCCGCTTACCTCATCGGGCACTCGGCGCTGGTGCTGACCGAGCTGAGTGACGGCGCCAAGAAATTCCGCGCCTCGCTGCTCGACTGCGCGTCGCGGGTTCACCATGAAGCGCGGAACATTCACGGGCTCGGCTGACCTCGCTCATCGAAAGATGACTCGAACGGCTAGTGAGGATTCCTAGATCCACCATCCCGCTACGCTTGTGACCCTGCGCTGTGTGGCTGAAGGACTCTCTAGCCGCGTGAGACCCCCTCGCGGATTTACCGCGCATTGCTGGTCTTGGTCTTGGTCTTGGTACATGTGACGGTAATGGTCGCTGTGGCGCCGACGATCGTGATCGTCTTGCGTGCTCGGGTAAGGGCGACGTACAGATTATTGACGTCGGTTATCTGGTTGATGTCGGCGATCACGACGTGGTCGTACTCAAGGCCCTTGATGAGGAGGGTGCGGGAGACGACCTTGCTCCGGTTTCGGCGGCCTTGGTGGCGGATGCGGTCGCGTGCTCGTGCGAGTTCGGTTCCGAGGACATCGGGGTTGTCGCCTGCGGCGGCTGCGCCACGGAGCGCGGTCTGAATGTCGTTCCAAGCTTCGTGGGAGTGGAGGCGGAGCGAGGCAGAGTTCGGGATGGCGCCCATTGCGGTGGCAAGGGACGTGTACGAGGGGTTGGCAACGACGGTGTCGAACGCTGCGAGCGCGGGTTCAAGGCCGGGGCGCTTGAGGCCGGAGGTGGTCTGGCCAGCTTTGAGCCGGTTTTTGACGCCGTCGTTGAGTTGGGCGTGACCGCAGGTGCAGCGCTTAGTCAGGTTGATGAGCCAGGTTGCGAATTGCTCAGGGTTGGCGGCAGCGAGTTCGCGGAGGCGGTCGCCCATGAACGCACCGGCGACTTCTTCCATCATGGTGAACGCGCCCTTGAGGTCGGCTGCGGCGCGTCTGGCGGTGTTCTCCCAGGGGGAGATGACGACGGTCGTTTCGCCCGCCGGTCGGTACTTGAGGGCGGCGTTGGCGGCTGCTCGGCGGTCGGTCCCGGAACTGCGGTACTCGACGCCTGCCGGGAGCTTGATGGCGGAGAAATCGATGACGCTGCCTGGCGTCAGTGCGGTGCGCGCCTTGAGGAGCCACTCTCCGAGGGGCTGGTTGTGTTCGAGCCATCGCCACGGCTTCGGCTCAATCGGGTGGTCGGGAAACCTGGCTTGGACGTCTTCCCACGTGACGAGGGTGTTGCCGCGGAACTCGAAGATGGCTTGCTTGGGGTCTCCGAGGACACCGGTTGCCGGGATGGCTTCGGCGATAGCGCACACGAACTGGTGTTGGGTCTCGCTGCAGTCCTGGTACTCATCAACCAGGGCATGGCTGTAGGAGGCGGCGAGGACTCGACGGATGGTGTGGATCGTGGTGATGCGGTGCGCCGCGGTGATGTAACTCTCCGAGTCGTCCCAGTCGGGTGTCGGTGGAACCTTCAGCTGTCCTATGTTCGGGTAGGCGCGAGCCAGGAGGAACCCGAAGCTGGTCAGTGTGAAGACGCGTGCGCCGGCCGTGATTCCGAAGGACTTCAGACGCTTCTGGATCGCGTGAACGCCCGCGTTGGTGTGGGTCAGGATCAGGGTCCGGCCACCGTGCGCGACGATCTGGCGCGCGGCTTCGGCGAGCAGATGCGTCTTGCCAGTGCCAGCGGGCAGGGTGACCGAGACGGGTAGCGCAGTTATTAGCCCGGCCGCCGTGGCCTCGAGTTCGTCGCTCACTTGTCCGCCTCGACGACCGCGGTGCCGTCGGCCTCTTCGGGCGGCGCATCGTTCGGTGCGGGTTCAGGTTGGTAGTAGGTGTGCTCTCGGACCTTGGCCAGCGTGGCAGCAACCGCACCCTCGGCCAGCTCGGGCCGGCTAAGCACAAATGCGGCGAGTGCCTTGCCCCGGTCGACGTTCTTGAACCAGCTCTTGTGTTTCGCGGTGTCGCCGACCGTCACTCGTGCCTGCTCCAACGTGGTGCCGGCTGCCACCCACGCCGCGATGTCGAGCTGTGCGTCCTTCTCACTGACAATGGCTGCGCCACGTGCCTTCAGCTGGTCAGCGAAAGACACCCGGGACGTTTCAGGGTCGTCGGCCGCCTCAACAGCCGTGTCGATGAACGCCGTCAGGCCCTCGGCGGAAAGCTGGTCACAGATTGCCCGCTCGGTACATACGCCTCCAGCCCACTGCACGACCTTCCCGCCCGCGGCCTCCACGTCGGGCACGAGCGCATTCGCAGCCTGGTCGTCGCTGTCGAGGACGAGGACGACCTCGTATCCGGCATTGAGAAGCTCCTTGGCTCGACCAGCAGATCCCGTTCCTCCCGAGCCCTCAACGCCGACGACCCCGAGCGCCGCAGTCGGGACACTATCCGCCGCCTGCAACTCGGTGTCCCACGACTCGAACAGGCCGAGCAGAAGTCCGTACTCGGTCTTGCCTTCGCCCATGACGACCCGGCGGGCCAGAAACGCCTCCGGGCTGGCCTTGATGACCGGCTTCAACGTCACCGGGTCGCCCAGCGACATCGCAACCGTCTCCCCGTCCTCCGACCGAACCATCACCAAGTCGGACGGATCCAGATGCTGCAACGCCGACGGAGAGTGCGTCGTGACGAATACCTGCGAGAACGTGTCCTTGCGCTGGAGATACCGCAGCAGGTGAACCAGCCGATGCGGTTCGAGCCCGTACTCCACTTCATCGACGAGCAAGATCGTCGAGTCCTCGTGCGCAAGCTGCTGCGCAGCCGCACCCGCCAGACGCCGGGTTCCCAACCCGAAGTTCGTCAACGGGACCGGACCATCGAACAGCGCGAGGTTCCCCTGCGCGCTCGTCAGGGAGATGTCCAGCCCCGGCCGAAGGTCCTCGAACTTGGCGCTCCCGATCGCCGATACCGCATTCCCAACATCGTCAGCCAGGCGCTGCAGGTCCGGCGGGACCGCAGTAGATACCGCCTCACGAGCCGCACGGTTCGCCAACGTCAGTGTCTTGCGGGCGTCCCCCTTCTTCTCCGTCAACTTCCCCAACGCAGACATCCGCGTCCACCGCAGATGAGCATCAACCCGCTCATCAACACGGAACGTCCCGAACCGGGAACGGTGACGCGCCCGTAGAACGTGCCGCTCCTCGTCGTCGTCAGCGTCAGGCCGATACGCAACCCACTCAGGCTCCAGGTCCGCATCAACCCGAAGCTCCACGATCACACACTCCTCGAACCCGTCCTCCGGGTCGTGAGACCACTCACCCACCGCGTTGATGCCCGCAAGGTGCAGACCCAGATCCTCCACACCGAGCAGGTCCTGGGGAATGGCAGTCATCGCAATACGGATACGGATGGGCTCGCTCAGTTCCCCGCGATAGAAGTCGGTATCGGTGAACGTGATGTTCCACCGGTCGCTCAGCCCGCGCTCGAGAGCAGTGAGGATTGTCGACTTCCTCGCGTCTCCGGGCCCGATCAGGACGAAGAACGTCTGGTCGACGGGCAGACTCCACGACAGCCTCCGGATGCCGCGGAAGTTCTCGATGTCGATTCTCCGGATCTTCAAAGTGTGTCGCCTTCGGGTTGCGGAACTCATATTCGACCACATCGCTTGCTGCAACGTCGGCAGCTAGCGCTCTCAAGGTCGGGCCATTCCGAATCTTTCGGCGAACCCGTCTACCGAAGGCGCCTTATTGAATCCAAACTCGAGCCGGAAGGTGGCCGCTGGAGGTCACCGCAATCGCGATCAAGCCGGCTTGCGGATTGACCACAAGGTGCGTCATACCGCCGCGATCGACGCGGGCGCTCCACCGGGGCGGGAGCCCACGACGAGTTTGTCGGCGACTGCTCCCGGTTGGGGATCCGCTCGCGACCGCTAATCAGACGTCGGAGCCGTGCGCCCTGGCCAACATGTCGGCCGCCCACGCATATCCCTGCCTGCGCAATATCGGGATGAACACATGGATGGGTGGGATGTTGCTGGAGTAGTGCGGGCCGGGCCGGTCCAGAGGCCTCCGCCCGGCCCCGTAGACAACCCCCCACCTGGGCCTGTAGACAGGCCGCCCCTAGGGCCGGTTGAAAGTCCGCCTCCTGGGCCGGTCGACATACCTCCGCCAGGTCCGGTGCTCATCCCACCTCTCGGGCCGGTCGACATGCCACCTCCAGGACCAGTGGATAGTCCGCCTCTCGGACCACTGCTCATGCCTCCCCCTAGGCCGGTCGAACGATCTCGGGGCCACGTGTACTTTTTTCGCCATGAAGGGGACAGTAGGCGTTGCCACCGACATCCTGTGTCATGTGCGTCCAGTGCCACAGGTGGGCGATCGGTGAGCGGAACGTGTTGTCTCAGAGCGGTCGACCGCAGATCGCGACGAACGTCAGCCCGCTGCTGCCGGCCCGAAGTTGTCTTGCGGACTCGACCGTCACTGCGAGGAAAAGTCCTGGCC
Source organism: Ruania halotolerans (assembly GCF_021049285.1). Taxonomy (GTDB): domain Bacteria; phylum Actinomycetota; class Actinomycetes; order Actinomycetales; family Beutenbergiaceae; genus Ruania; species Ruania halotolerans. Next base: position 4,008,047 of record NZ_CP088017.1, on the reverse strand, counting down.
GAAGCGGCACAGATTCCCCGTCAACGAAGGCCCGGCCATCGCCGGAGACGATGAAGTAAAGGTCCTCGACGCCGTCGTCGAGATGGTCGTGGCGAACGGTTTCTGCGTTCGGCGGCAACTCGACTGTGTAGACCTCAAAAGCTGTGATGCCGAGGGCTTCGCTCACACACGCTTGTCGAACGGGCTCGCCGCGGGATGCGGGCCCGGCCCCGCAGCCGCCGCGGCTGGATCAACGATCTGATAGACCATCCAGATGAGGCTACCCACGCCCCACCCTCAAGAACCACCGTTCCCGCGGATACCGGAGCGCCAAGCTGCTCGAGGCATGGGCGGCCGGGAGACCAGCGTCACCAGAACGTGTGGAAGAGGTGCTGGACGGCCAGGGCGAGCACGAGCTGGCACGGCAGCGCGAGACGTCGCCACCGCGGCGGAAGCAGCGAGGTCCCCACGAGCAGCCACGGCACGAACGGCAGCCAGATCCGTTCGACCTCGGAGCGGCTCATCTGCGAGAGGTCCGCCAGGACGATCGTGACGGCGGCCGCGGTCACCAGGAGCGCGACCACGCGCACCGATCCCGATCCCCGCCAGGTCTGCCGCAGCCGCGGCAGCGCGGTGGTCAGCACGGGTCCGAGCACCACGCCCGCGCTGACGGCGAGCGCGGCGAGGTTCGCCCAGATCCAGTAGCCACCCGGTCGCGAGGAGGCGATGCCGTCCCAGTACCGCTGCACGAGCACCGGGTACGCCTCCCACCACGCGAAGCCCCCCAGCGCGAACCCGCCCACCACCGCCAGCGCAGCACCGGCCGCCCACGGCAGCGGCTGCCACCGGCGCGCGACCACCAGCACCGCCACGGCGAGCACGCCCAGCAGCACCAGCCCGTACGACATCATCACGCAGGCGCCGAGCAGCACGCCGGCCAGCACCCCGAACCCGGCCACACCGCGAACGCGGTGCGCGGTCGCCGCGTAGCCCAGGGCGGCCAGCCCCCACGCCGCCACGGCGGTGAACAGCCCGTCGGCGGAGACCGCCATCCAGATCGCCGTCGGCGCCGCGGCCAGGAACGGCGCAGCCACGCGAGCGAGGTCGGCCGCACCGAGGCGGCGCAGCAGCATCATCACGGCCACCGGCGTCGTGGCTCCCACCAGCAGCACCACCGATCCCGCCGCCAGTCCCGAGCCCAGCCCGAGGCGCACCAGTCCGACGAACACCAGCACCGCACCCGGCGGGTGCCCCGCCACGTGGACCGGCCAGTTGTCGGGGTGCGAGAACGGGATCCGATCCACGTACTCGTGCAGCATCGCTCCGACATCGGTGACCGCGCGCGCGGTGCCGAGGTACTCGTTCGGGCCCTGGAGGATCGCGCCCAGCCCGTCGAGGCCGTCGACCGCGGCGAGGGCGGTCGCCCAGACGACGGCGGTCAGGTAGACCGCCACCAGCAGCCGCCTCCAGGACCACCGGCCCGCGACCCGCGGACCGGCCACCGCCACGAGCACCGCCACTGCGAGCGCCACGACCGTTCCCGGGCCGACTCGCGGCATCCACCGCGCCATCAGCGGCGGTGACGGCACCCTGACATCCATCCCTGCCAGGGGCGGCAGCAGTGCGGCCACCGCGATCAGCGCCAGCGTCGCCACCAGCGCGACCAGCTGCGGCGAGGCTCGGCGCCGCCCGGCGGCTGCGGGGGCGTCCGCCTCGGTGCCCGTCGCCGCACCCGACAGTCCGCCCGGGGCGTCGCTCATCGCGCCTGTCCGGTCGCCGCCGGCCGCATCGGTGCGGTCGCGAGCTCACTCATCCCCGCGGCGAAGGTGACCTGCGGCGTCCAGTCGGTCTCGGTTCGGAGCCGGTCCGAGGACGCGGTGATGTGGCGCACGTCGCCGAGCCGGTACTCGCCGGTCACGACCGGTTCCGGACCGCCGACCGCCGCGGACAACGCCCGCGCCATCTCCCCGATCGTGCGGACCTCACCGCTGCCCACGTTGAAGGGACGCACCGCGCCCGGTTCGCTCGTGCTCGTCCATCCGACTGCCGCGAGGTTGGCCGCGGCCACGTCCCGTACGTGCACGAAGTCGCGGCGCTGGCCGCCGTCCTCGAAGACGCGCGGCGCGCGGCCCTCGGCGAGCGCGGTACGGAAGATCGCGGCCACCCCGGCGTACGGGGTGCCCGTCGGCATCCCCGGCCCGTAGACGTTGTGGTAGCGCAGCATCGCCGCCCTGCCGCCGCAGCTGCGCGCCCATGACGCGGCGAGGTGCTCCTGCGCGACCTTGGAGGCAGCGTAGACGTTGCGCGGGTCGAGGCGGGCGGTCTCGGTGATCAGCAGCGCGGTGAGCGGGTGGCCGGTGCGCGGCGAGATCGGTTCGAACCGGCAGGCCTCGAGGTCGACCGTCCGCCGCGGCGGCACCTCGACATCGCCGGTCTCGTCCCGGTACCGGCCCTCGCCGTAGACCACCATCGACGACGCCAGCACCAGCCGACCGACCCCCTGCTCGGCCATCGCCGACAGCAGCACCGCCGTCGCGAGGTCGTTGCTCGCCACGTAGTCGGGCGCGTCCGACATCCCGACGCCGAGCCCGACCTTGGCCGCCTGGTGGCAGACCACGTCCACGCCGCGCAGCAGCGGCCCGATCACCGCAGCGTCGCCGACGTCACCCGCCACCACCTCGAGATCGGGGTGCTCGGCCAGCGCAGCGGGCGCTTCACCGTGCACGTCGGCCCGGAAGGAGTCCAGCAGCCGCACCCGCCAGCCGCGCTCGAGCGCGGCGTCGACCACCTTCGAGCCGATGAACCCCGCACCGCCGGTGACGAGCAGCGTGGTCATCGCACCTCCCGCGCCAGCAGCGCGGCCGACACCTCGGTGGGCACCAGCGCTCGCGGGTGGTAGCTCGCCGGCACCGCCGCCACCAGCGCGGCCACCGCCGCCTCGATGCGCGGGCGCGCACGCGCCATCCGCTCAAGCACCAGGGCGGCGTCGGCGGCATCGGAATCGTCGGCGTCATCCCCGGCGTCGGTGTCGGTCACGTACGAGAGGTTGACGACGCCGATGCCCAACTCACCGGCCAGCGCCACCTCGGGGTACTGGGTCATGTTGATGATGTGTGCCCCGGCGTCGCGGAACCAGCGCGACTCAGCGCGGGTGGAGAACCGCGGGCCTTCGATGACCACCACCGTGCCACCCACCCGGGTCGGCTCCCCGAGGCCGTGCAACGCGTCCCCGGCGGCGGCGAGCAGGACGGGACAGTACGGGTCGGCGAGCGCCACGTGCGCGACCACGCCCTCGCCCACGAAGGTGTCCTCCCGCCGTCGGGTCCGGTCGATGAGCTGGTCGGGCAGCACGAACGTGTCGGGCGGAGTCGACGGTGCGAGGCCGCCGACGGCGTTCGAGGTCACCAGGGCGCGGACGCCCAGATGGCCGAGCGCCCAGATGTTCGCCCGGTAGTTGATTTCGTGGGGAGCCAGCGCATGGCCGGGCCCGTGTCGGGGCAGGAACGCGACCCGGCGGCCCGCGAGCTCGCCGAGCGCCACGGGTGCCGACGGCGGCCCGTACGGGGTGCGCATCGTGACGGTGTCGGCGGTGGGGCCAAGCAGCTCCTGCAGCCCGGTGCCGCCGATCACGCCCACCAGCGGCGCATGCGGCGGGTCGGCGGCAGGGATCCGGTGCATGCGGTGCGGTGATTCGTGCGACATGGTCCTCCTCAGGTCCCACCCCAACCCTGGCAACGTCGACCGGGGCCGGGTGGCGAGAACTCCTTACGGATCGGTGACGGCTGACTGTCCGCGGTCCGTAAGAACTGAGGCAGGCGCTCGCACCCGTCCCCGTCACAGACTTGCAGACATGAGCGATGACCCCCTCGACTCGGCGCTGGCGGACCGCGCGCGCCGCCTGCAGCGCAGCCTGGCGTCGCCGGTGCGCAACACCCGGATGGCAGTGGTGATCGGGCGGCTGCTAGGGCTGGCGGTCGTCCTCTGCTTCCTCACTGGGCTGTACAGCCACCTGCTGCAGGAGCCTCCGGACTGGATCACGTTCCCCACCCGGCCGACTGAGCTGTACCGGTGGACGCAAGGCATACACGTCACCGCCGGGACGGCGATCTTCCCGCTGCTGCTGGCCAAGCTTTGGAGCGTGTACCCGCGGCTGTTCGCGTGGCCGCCGGTGACGTCCTGGCCCAACGCGCTGGAGCGGCTGAGCATCGGGGCGCTCGTGTCGGCGACGCTGCTGGAGGTCGTCATCGGGTTGATCAACACCTACCAGTGGTACCCGTGGCCGTTCTCTTTCCGTGCCGTGCATTACGGCCTCGCCTGGGTGATCGTCGGGTCGCTGCTGGTGCACGTCGCGGTCAAGCTTCCCGAGATCCGCGAGCACTGGCGCCGCACGGCTGAGGAGCCCGAAGACCTGTCCGGCGAGGAGATCGAGACGCCGGCCGAGCACGCGGAGGAGAAGTCATGACGACGGACGACGACGCGACCGGACGGCTCAGCCGCCGCGCGTTCCTGCTCGGCACCGGCATCGCGACCGGTGCGCTGGTCGCGACCACCGCCGGTCAGACCTGGGAGCCGCTGGCACCACTCACCGTGTTCGCGCCGCGGCAGCAGGGCGAGGGGCCGCAGGGGGTGCCGGTCAACCGCACGGCCGAGGAGGCGCAGGTGCTGGAGACCGCGGTCGCCGCGGACTGGTCGCTGACGGTAGCCGGGGCTGCCGGCACCGCCGGGTTCGGCCTGGACCGGCTGCGCTCCCTGCCGCAGACCCAGCTGGAGCTACCGATCGCGTGCGTCGAGGGCTGGAGCACGATGGCGCGCTGGCGCGGCGTGCGACTGCGCGACCTGCTGGGCGCGGCAGGACTGCCGGACCGGCAGGACGTCCGCTTCAGCAGCCTTCAGACCCGCGGCGCCTACGGCTCCTCCGAGATGGGCGCCGAGTTCGTCCGGGACTCCGCGACGCTCGTCGCGCTTGAGCTCAACGGCGAACCGCTGCACCTGGACCACGGCTTCCCTGCGCGTGTGATCGCACCCGCCCGCCCGGGCGTGCTGCAGACGAAATGGCTCAGTCGGGTGGAGGTACTCGGATGAGGCTCGCTCGCGGACTGATCGGTGTCGCCGGGGTGCTGCTGCTCGGCGTCGGCGTGTTGACCCTGCTCGCCGATGTGCCGCTGTGGCAGCTGCTCGGGCTCGGCGTGTGGCTGGCGGGGGCGATCGTGGTGCACGACGGCGTTCTTGTGCCCCTGCTGCAGGTCTTCGGGCTGGGTGCCGACCGTGTCACCCGCACGCTCGCGCACCCGGCCAGGCTGGTGCTGCGCACGGCGTTCGGCATCGGGACCGTGCTGACGATCGTTGCCGTGCCCGCGATCCTGGCCCGTGCCCGGGGCCCGCGCAACGCTTCCGTGCTGCAGGTGGACTACGCGCAGGCGCTCGCGGTGGCGTGGCTGGTGATCGCGGTGCTCGGCGTGGCGATCGCCGCGGTGCTCACCGTCCGAGAACGACGAAGCTTCGTTCGCCGCGCCGCCACTGCCGACGAGTCCTGAGGCCCGCCGCCCGCGCGTGCCGCGCGAGCGCGTCCCGGCCACTCTCCGCCCAGCGGAACCGGTGGCTTCGCCCTCCGTCCGGATCGGCGAGGACCGCGTCGAAGGTGGTGTCGTGGTCGTCGTCGGGGTGCGCCTCGACGACGACCACGCCCTCGCGCGCGGCGAGTGCGGCGCACCGGCGCAGCAGTGCGGCCGGGTCACCGCCGATGCCGATGTTGCCGTCCAGCAGCAGGATCGAGCCCCACCGGCCCTCGCCGGGGAGCGGGTCGTCGACCGAGCGCAGCAGCACCGGCAACCCTCGCTGCCGAGCGATCGCTATCGCCGTCGGGGAGATGTCGACCCCGAGCGCGCGTAGCCCAGCACGGCTCGCCGCGGCGACCATCCGCCCAGGACCACATCCGACGTCGAGCAGCGGCCCGGTCAGCGAGCGCACCAGCTCCGCCTCGACCGCGTCCGCCGCGCGCAGGAACTGGGGCACGTCCATCTGGCGCGGGGCGCTGGCGTCCCCCAGATCGAGCAGCGTCAACGGCGTCCGGCGCAGCAGTGCCGTGTCGTAGGGGTGGGTGCCGCCGCGGCCGAAGCCGTCGTCGACCACCTCGACCTCGGGCAGCGACATCAGCGAACCACGCCGAGCGGGCGGGCGAGACCGACGACCTCGGCGAGCTCCGCCGTCGCACTCCCGGGGATCTGCACGGCGACCTCAGCCAGGTCTTCCACGGTGTCGATGTCGACGAGCTCCGGAAGGTGCAGCACGCCGAGCCCGGCCTCGCGCAGCCGCGCCAGCATCAGCGCGCCGGTGTCAGCGCGCGACATCGGGACACCGTTGACGAGACCAGGGACCGGCCGGGCGAGGCCGAGGGCCCAGAAGCCGCCGTCGCGGGCGGGGCCGAACCAGGCGTCGACGCCGACCGGCCACGGTTCCGGCAGCGGCGGCAGGTGCGCCGCACGTAGCTGCGGGGTGTCCATCCCGACGAGGAGCACGGGGCCGGCGACCGCGCCGAGGGCGGCGTCGATGCGCGCGTCGAGCCCGCCGGCCACCTGCGGCACCACGTCATAGCCGGCCGCGTCGAGCCCGTCAGGATCGCCGTCGAGACAGAGCACGAGCCGGGTCGCGCCGAGCGTTCGTCCGGTGCGGAGCGTGTCGTCGAGGCTGGCGCGTGCGATGCCGGCGGCCTGCTCCGGCGTCAGTCCCGGCTGCAACCGGGTCTTGACGCGGCCGGCCACGGGCGCTTTCGCGAGCACGATCAGCGTGGTCATCGTGCCGCCGCGAGCAGGCGGGACATGTCCCGCACCGCGGTCACGGTGCCGGTGAGGGTGCCGGTGACCTTCGACCGGCCCACGCGAGGCAGGTAGTCGACGTCGACCTCCCGTACCCGCCAGCCGTGGCTCGCCGCCGCCAGCACCATCTCCAGCGGATACCCGGAGCGCCGGTCCTGCAGGTCGAGCGCGAGCAGCTGCTCGCGGCGGGCGGCTCGCATCGGGCCGAGATCGTGCAGTCGTATCGGGGTGCGTGCCCGGATCAGCGCGGTGAGAGCGCGGTTGGCGGCGCGGGCGTGCAGCGGCCAGCCGCCGTGTACCCCGGTGCGGCGGCGTCCGAGCACGAGGTCGGCCGCCTCGGCCGCGACCGGCTCGACGACGGCGGGCAGGTCGGAGAGCCGGAAGGACCCGTCGGCGTCGCAGAACGCGACGATGTCGGCGGTGCTCGCGAGCAGCCCCGCGTGCGCGGCGGAGCCGAACCCGCGCCGCGCTTCGGTGACCACGGTGGCTCCGTGCTCGCGCGCGATCCGCGCCGAGCCGTCGGTCGATCCGTTGTCGACCACGACGGCCCGGTAGCCGGGCGGGAGGCCGGCCAGCAGCGTAGGCAGGGCTTGAGCCTCGTTCAGGCACGGAAGGATGACGTCGACGGTGGTGATCACTGTCATGACGCTAGAGAGCGGGCCCGGCCGGAGACCCGGCCGAACCCTTACGAAGCGGGGACAGTCGCCGTCGGGAGGGCTGGGGGACCGGTGTGTGCCGAGGCGCCTGACCTAGGCTGGGGGCGTGAACGAGGACCCGAGCGAGGTGACGGCGCCGCTGCCGGCGGAGCTGGCCGATCGCCGCGTGCTCGTGGTCGAGGACGACCCCACCGTGCTCGAGGTCGCCACCACATATCTCGAGGCCGCTGGGCTGCTGGTCTCGACGGCCACCGACGGCATCGCCGCGATGCGTGCGGTGGCCGAGCTGCCGCCCGACCTGGTGGTGCTGGACCGGATGCTGCCCGGCATCGACGGCGTCGAGGTGTGCCGACGGTTGCGAACGACCAGCAGCGTGCCGGTCATCATGCTGACCGCGCTCGGGTCGACCGAGGACCGGATCGCCGGCCTGGAGGCCGGTGCCGACGACTACCTCGGCAAGCCGTTCTCGCCGCGGGAGCTGGTGCTGCGGGTGCTGTCGATCCTGCGCCGCACGATCGACGAATCCGTCCCGGAGGCACCGTTCGACGTCGGCCCGTTCCACCTGGATGTGTCGGCGCGGGTGATCCGCCGGCACGGCGCCGAACTCGCGCTCTCGGTGCGCGAGTTCGACCTGATGGCGTACTTGCTGAAGCATCCACGGCAGGCGTTCAGCCGCGAGCAGCTGCTGCGCGCGGCGTGGGGCTGGGACTTCGGCGACCTGTCGACCGTGACGGTCACGGTGCGTCGGGTGCGGGAGAAGATCGAGGCCGATCCGGCGATGCCCGAGATCCTGGTGACGGTCTGGGGCGTGGGCTATCGCCTGGAGCCGGGTGAGGCGGCATGATTCCCGCGGCCGATCTGGCGATCATCCTGGCCGTTGCGCTGGGGTGCGCGTTGGTGGCGGGGCTGCTCGGGGTGTTGGTGCTGCGGCTCACGCGGCGCGCGCGGATGTTGGTGCGGCTGCTCGTCGTGGCGGTGACCGGGATCGTCTCGCTCGTGGCCGCGGTGGTGGTGATCGCGTGGGCGATGTACTTCTCCGAGCACGACCTGGCGGTGCTGCTGTGGGTCGCGGCGGCGGCGTCGTTGAGCTCGGTCGCGGTGGCGCTGGTGCTCGGCCGCGTGTTCGGGCGGGACAGCGATCGGGTGGCACAGCTCGCGCAAGCCCTCGGCGACGGCGTGCCGGTCCGCGCCACGATCGACCCGCGCGATCGGTCCGAGCTCACGCGGCTGACGGCACAGCTCGCTGACACCAGCGACCGGCTGGACCAGGCTCGCGAGGAGGTCGCCGCGCTCGACGCGTCGCGCCGCGAGCTCGTGGCGTGGATCTCGCACGACCTGCGCACCCCGCTGGCCGGCCTGCGTGCGATGGCGGAGGCACTGGTCGACGGCATGGCCGACGACCCCGAGCGCTTCCACCGTCAGGTGCGCTCGCAGGTCGATCACCTCTCCGGCATGGTCGACGAGCTCTTCGAGCTGTCGAAGATCCAGTCCGGGACCTTGCGGCTGGAGCGGGTCGAGGTGGCGCTGTACGACCTGGTGAGCGACGCCGTCGCCGACCTGCGCGTGCTGGCCACCTCGCGCAAGGTGAGGTTGCAGGAGCGCGGCGGCGAGGGTGTCGTCGTCATGGGCGACCCGCGCGAGCTCACCCGCGTGGTCGAGAACCTGCTGGCGAACGCCGTTCAACACTCGCCCGCCGGCGGTGAGGTCGTGGTCGACACCACGCGCGACCACGACGGCAACGCCGTGCTGACCGTGCGCGACAGCGGCGGCGGGATCGCGCACGAGGACCTCACCCGGGTCTTCGAGGCTGGATGGCGCGGCACGAGCTCGCGCACCCCGGCGCGGCCGGTCGGGCGCACCACCGGGGCGGGGTTGGGTCTGGCGATCGTCCGAGGCATCGTCGAGGCTCACGCCGGGCGGGTCAGTGTGGAGAACGTCGACGGCGGTGCGTGCTTCCGGGTGTTCCTTCCTCGTGTCGCCGCTGTGGCGGAATGAGCCGCCGGAGGGCCCTGCCCTCAGGGCCATCGCGGGCTCACGCGTCCGCGGTGTCAACCTGGCTCGCATCAGGTCTGACGCGCGGCGAGCCGCGTGGGATGCAGCCCGCAGCAGGCAGGCTAGGCGTGTGAGCACAGCACCGGACCTCACGTGGGCAGTCTCCGCCCTGGCGCACGTCGACCGACTGGCCCGCGGTCGGCCCATCGACCCGACGTGGCGGGTGACGCTGCACTTCCATCCCGATCGCCTCCCCGGTGGGACGCCGATCCTGCGCCTCATGGCCACCGACGGACGCTACCGCTCACAGTTCGAAACCGGCACCAGCAATGGCGGGCTCACCGCTCACCCCGGCGGTGACCGCTGGCGTTGGGAGAGCCGGCTGTTCGCCAGCGTCTACGACGATGCACCCAGCGCCGCCCGTCCCGTCTACGGCTCGCTGAATCATCGCCAGCGCTCGGTCGGTGGCTCTCCCCGCTTCGGTTCAGCGCACTTCCGCCTGAGCGCCGCCAGCCTGCAGCGCACCACCTTCTGCTACCCCGACAGCGTCCTGGAGCCGGTCAACCTGGGCACCGCCGCGCACATGAGCCTGACCGACCTCGCCGACGCCGATGAGCAGGACCTGCTCGACGACTACGTCGAAGCCCATGTCCACGGCGGTGTCCATTTCGAGCGCGACGTCGAAGCCCTGGTCCTGGACCCCTGCTACCGCGGCACCGACGTCGAGGGCGACGCCCACGAGCTGGGTGTCCCGGTCGAGTGGCACCCCGGCTTCGCCACCACCGTGGACGCCGTGTCGCAGCATCCCGGCTATCGCGGCTGCCACGTCATCGAGGCCGCCGCCCGCATTGCCGTCGACGGAGCACTGACGGCTCGGGTGGTGGGCGATGCCGCCCGGGCGGGTCGCGAGGAGGAGCAGATCCTCAAGCGGGTCTGGCACTACACCGCTCGCTTCGGTTATCCAACCTGACCGCTATGTGCGCAGTCACGTGCGCGCCTGGCCGCGACCCGAGATCCCCCTGCTTTCACGCCACCAGACCACGCACACCACCGCGACATTGACCGCCATGAGGATCAGATAGGACGGGCCGCCGACCCCTGCGGAGCGTTCGAACGTCGGGGCTTCACCGGCGGCGAGCGTGGTGTTGAGGATGGAGGTCACGAGATTGTTGGCCACGTGGAACGCCACCGGCGCCTCGATGCCGCGACTGAGGACGGCCATCGCGGCGGTACTGATCCCGATGACGGTGTAGTAGGCGAACAGCCACGGATCACTCGACCCGTGAATCAGCGCGAACAGGACGCTGGAGACGGCGATCCCGAGGCCGAGCGCCGGGCGTACCGCCCGCCCCCAAGACGCGATCGCCGGCATCATCGAGCCCCGGAAGATCAGCTCCTCCCCAGCGGACTGCAGGGGAGATGTCAGGATCGACACCGCCAGCAGCGCGACCGTCGTCCCCGAGATGCCGAAACTGATCCAGCCGGTGGACTCCGGGGCGAGCACTGTGGTGGCTCCCGCTCCGGCGGCCACCAGGATCGCGGAGACCGCTCCGTACATCGCCAGGCGCCGTCCATCCAGGCTGCGGCCATGGCGGAGCAGGTCGAGCCAGGGCACCTTCGCGATCCGCGCGGTGACCGCCACGGCGATCACCCCCGTCACCGCAACGCTGAGGTTGTTCGCCAGTTGCACGGTGGGGCTCATCGCCGGCGTGAGGATCTCCTCGCGGCGGTCGATCAGCGACGACATGGCGTAGAAGGCCACCTGCATGACGAGGAACACCAGCAGCAGGGCCGGTACGAGTACCAGCGGTTTCCACCAGCGCAGGCGCAGATGTGCGCCATACGGCCTGGTGATCACTGCGTCGGTCATGTCGTTCTCTCCTTCGTACGGACCACGCCGCGACATCCGGTGTGAGGCCCGCAGCCAGGGGTCTGCGCGCTCTGCGGTCCGTCGACGCGGCTGCCCTGGTGCAGGCCTCTCACCAACACACTGTGCTAGTCGGTCCTCCGGTACACTAGCACGGCGTACTAGTACGCCGTATCACTCCGGAAAGGCGAGCGACGTGAATGACGATCAGAGACCTCCGACGCGCGAGCGGATCCTGGCGGCCGCGGCCGCGATCATCAGCGAGGAGGGGCTGGCGGCGCGCCTGAGCGTGCGCGCGGTGGCAGCACGGGCGGGTGTCAGCACAGGATCGTTGCGCCACCACTTCCCCACGCAGCGGGAATTGCGCGATGAGGTGATGCGACGCATCTACGGCTGGATCGCTCCCGGCGACACGATTCATGACACCTCGCTACCGGTGCGCGAGCGCCTCATCCAGGCGCTCCAGCAGCCGCTCGCCCTGATCGGTGCCGGAGCACAGGCGCGCGAGACCATGGCGACGACCTGCCGTACGTTCATCGCCGGCGAGCAGACCGATCAGGTTCGCGAGTCCTACCTGGCGATCGAACGAGACGCCCAGTATCGCCTCGAGCACTGGCTGACCGTGATCGCCGAGGAGGGCGGCATCCCGGTCGAGGACATCCCTCGCCGCGCGCGGTTCCTCTCCACGGTCCTCAACGGGCTCGGTCTGGAGCGTGCGCTACCGGCTGAGGACTCACTCGCCGCCCAGGAGGCCCAGACGCTCGCCATGGCCGTGGATGCCGTGCTGGGCCTGGAGCTCAGAGATCGCGCGTCCGATAGAGCCGGGCGGAGATGACGACGCCGAGGATCACCCCGGCGAGCCCCACCGCCAGTCCGGCGCCGAGAAGGACCGTGACGGGCACCCCGGAGAATGCCTCGAGCACCGGCGTGTGCCAGCCGATCGCCTGCAACAGCCAGGCACCTCCGGCGATGACGACGGTGGGCGCGTAGGCCATCAGGCGCCCGCGTGAGTAGCCGATCCGGAAGAAGACCGGCATCTGCAGACCCAGGGCGATCCCGACGATCGCCGCCGCGGCTGCATGGGCGACCAGCAGCAGGTCGGCGGCCGGCTCATCTCCCCGGGTGGCGCTGACGACGACGGTGGTGACCGTGGCCAGGGCGGCAGCCGTCAGGTAGTAGGTCAGCAGCGACGCGGCGCGCCCGACCACGATGCTCGCCCGGGAGACGGGCAGGACGCCGTAGAGCGTGTCCAGCCGGCCCTGTTCGTCGCCGAGGAAAGGCGCGGAGACCATCAAGGATGTGACCACCGCGGCGGCGATGATCGCCATCCCGGGGACGGGCAGCAGGATCCCGATCACCACCACGAAGGCCAAGGTCAGCAGGGTCTGCTTCCGCGGGAACCAGGAGAGGAGATCGAAGCGGGCAAATCCGACGCTCATCGCGCTCATGCGGCGACCACCTTCTCCTCGGCGGCGAGGTGGACCACGACGTCGTCGATGCTCGCGGCATCGATCACCACCTCGGGTCCGAAGGCGGCTGAATCCTGCAGGCGGATCATGGCCGACCACTGGGCACGTGCCGCCTGCAGCCCGATGAGGGGGCCGGAGGGAGGCGTGCCCGAGCCACGAGCCATGGCGAACTGCTCCGGGAGGTCGATCAGCGGGCCGTGATGTGCCACCTCGCCGGCCACGAGCACCATGATCTCGTCCGCCAGATTCTCCAGATCGGTGGTGATGTGCGTGGAGAACAGGACTGCATGGCTGGGATCGACCATGAAGTCGCGGATGAGGTCGGCGATCTGCCGCCGCGATGCCGGGTCGAGGCCGCTGGAGGGCTCGTCCAGGATCAGCAGCTCCGGCTGCTGGGCCAGGGCGGTGGCGAGGGAGAGCTTGATGCCCTCCCCGCGGGAGAGGTCTCCCACGCGCTCGCGCTTGGGGACCAAGAGCTGGTCGAGCAGGTGGTCGAACCGGTCGCCGTCCCAGGCGGGGTAGAAGGGCCCCACCGCCTGCCGAGACTGGTGACGGACCACTCGGGGGCGGCGGTCGGTTCATCCAGGACGATGCCGGTGCGCGCGAGGGACTCGGTGGCGCCCGCCGGGCGCCCGAGGATCTCGATCGCGCCGCCCTCCGGTGTGAGCAGGCCGAGCATGGCGCGGATGGTGGTGGTCTTGCCCGCTCCGTTCGGGCCCACGAGCCCGAGCACGGTGCCGCGGGGAAGTGCGAGCGAGAGATCGTGGATCTCGAACCCCGGGCACCTGACCCGGAGGTGGTCGACGCGTACCGCATGGTCAGTCATGTCTGCTCCAGCTCTCATCGAGACGGCGTTGGACATCGGACTTGCTCAGTTGGGCGCGCCGGGCCGCGGACACGAGTTCGCCGAGTGCCTCGTCGACACGGGCCTCCAGCGCGGTCGAGGCCACTTGAGCATCGACCGCAAGGACGACGAAACCTCGGCCGTGCTCGCCCTGGACCAAGCCCTCAGCGGCGAGATCGTTGTACGCCCGGGTGATGGTGATGGTGCTGACGCGCAGGTCAGCCGCCAGGTGACGCAGGGACGGCAGCAACTCGCCGACCCCCGTCTCACCGGAGAGGATCGAGGCGCGGACCTGGCGCTTGATCTGCTCGTAAATGGGTGTGCTCGAGCTGGTCGACACCACGATCTGCATCTGACACCGCCCCAACTGTGTATGTGCTTAATAACAGTAGGACAGTCGGACAAGGCTCGCAACACCGGGTGCTCTGTGGGCTCGGCGACGCCGCGCGAGCGTGGCCACCGGGGGCCGATGCTGCGGCGCGAAGTGACGAAACGCCGTCGGGCGCGGGTGACGCGAGGGTGTCAGCCCTTCACCGACCCGGCCGCCAACCCCGCCATGATCTTCTTGTTCAGGAAGATGAAGACGATCAGCAGCACGATGATGTTGATACTGATGGCCGCGAACAACGCACCGTACTGAGTGGACCCGTACTGGTCGGACAGGCTCAGCAGGCCCACCTGGATGGTGGCCAGCTCCGGCCGCGTGGTGAACGTCAGCGCGATGAGCAGATCGTTGAACACGCTGAAGAACTGGATCAGCCCGATCGTCAGCATCGAGTTCTTCATCAGCGGTACGGCGATCACGAAGAACGACCGCAGCGGCCCGCAGCCGTCCACCGTGGCCGCTTCGAAGATCTCCCGCGGAATCGCCCGGAAATACGCCGCCATCAGGAACGTCGTCAGTGGGATCCCCATCGCGGTGTACGTGAGGATCATCGGCAGCAGGCTGTCGGTGATGCCGAGCTTGAAGTACGCGGTGAACAGCGGCACCAGGATCATCTGCCCGGGCACCATGATCCCGCCCATCACGAAGAGCAGGACCTGCCGGCGGCCCTTCCAGATCATGACCTCCAGGGCGTACCCGGCGGCCAGGCCGGCCAGCACGATCAGACCCACTGAGGGCAGGGTCACGAGCATGCTGTTGCGGTAGTTCAGGCCGACATTGCCGCGTGTGAACGCGTCGATGTAGTTGTCGAGGCTGAACTGCTCCGGCAGCGCCCAGGTGGGGTTCGCGAAGAACTCCGTCTGGGTCTTGAACGATCCCATGATCATCCAGAACTGCGGATAGAGCATCACCACGAGTAGGACGGTGACAAGAAGCCACACGGGGAGGCGGCGCACGATCCGGCGAGCCGTGCGGCGCATAGGTCGAGGCTGGGGTCGCGGGCCGGGGAGCTGGACGGGCGCTGCTGCGGGTGCGGTGGTCATGTCAGTCCTCCACGCGCTTGCTCGAGGGCCGGAAGACCACCAGCGTGAAGACCAGGCACAGCAGGGTCAGTGCGAGGGCGATCGTGCTGCCGTAGCCGTACTCGGCGTACTCGAAGGCGGTGCGATACATGTACAGGGTCAGGGGAGCGGTGGTGGTGCCCGGACCGCCGTTGTTCAGGGCGAGCAGGCTGTCGAACACCTTGAGCGTGGCGTTCAGGCTGAAGATGATCGAAGAAAGCAGAATCGGCAGCGAGAGCGGGATGATGATGTACCCCACGAGGCGAGGGCCGGTGGCCCCGTCCATCCGGGCCGACTCCACCACCTCCTCGGGGATGTCCAGCAGGCCGGTGTAGAGCAGCACGGCGTAGAAGCCCATCGAGCTCCACAACGTCATCACCACGGCGATGGTCATCGTGCCCGCCGTGGAGGCGAGGAACTCGATGCTCTCCCCGCCGAAGGCGTTGATGGCGTCATTGACCGGGCCCTGATTCTCCCCGACGGCGATCAGGCTCTTGAACAGCAGCGCCACCGCCACAGTGGGCAGCACCATCGGGAAGAAGACGGCGGTACGTACGAACGCTGAGCCCTTGCGCAGAACGAAGACGTACAGCAGGGCGAGCAGGTAGCCGAAGGTCACCTGGGCGATGGTCACGATCACGGCGAAGCCGACGCTCACCCACACCGAGTTCAGGGCCGCCGAATCACCCAGGAACTCCCGGAAGTTGTCCAGCCCGATGAACTCGAACCCACGCAGCGTGTTGCCCTGGAAGAAGGACAGCCCCAGCGACCAGGCAACCGGGATCACCTTGAGCAGGACGTAGATGGAGAGAGTAGGCAGGAGCAGGATCAGGATGGTCTTCCTGTCCCCGAAGACTCGCGTCATCGCTGAAGGTCCTTTCGTGCAGGTGGCCGCCGGCCCTGGCCGGGCCGGCGACCACCTTGTCGATCAACGGTTGGAGTCGATGCTTTCCTGCAGCTGCGTCATGTACTCCTCGGCGCTCATGTCGCCGTTGGTGAGCAGCGACACGTTCGTCGAGGCCAGCGAGTTGCTCTCGGAGTCAAGCAGTGCCTCGAACCACAACACGGTCTCGTCGATGGTGGACATCCGCTCCTGGATGTCAGCGGTGGCGGCGGGGATGTCACCGACGTCGCCGTTCACGGCGAAGCCGGAGAGCACGCCGGCGTCGCTGAGGGCCTGCTGGCCGTAGTTCTCGGCGATGCAGGCGAACCAGTCGGCCGTCAGCGGGCCGTAGGTCTCGGGGTTGATGGCCATCGCAGCACCGGCGTTCGCGGGGTACTGGTCAGCGCTACCGGCTCCGCCGGAGACGTCCGGGAACGGCATGAAGCCGATGTTCTCTTCGCCCACCTCATTGCGCTCCGGGTCGTTGACGGCGCTCAGCAGCCAGGTGCCGTCGTACTTCATCAGGGCCTGCCCGCTGAGCAGTGCCGCCGTGGCCTGGTCACCGGTGCGGGAGATGAAGCCCTCACCCAAGGCCCCGGAGAGTGCGAGGTCCTGCAGTGCCTGGGCGCCGGCCACGTACTCCGGGTCGGTCAGGCTCGCTTCGCCGTCACGCACCTGCGCCATGGCATCGGGCCCGACGTTGCGGAAGATGTACAGACCCATCAGCCGGGTCATCGGCCAACCGTCGGCACCAGCCTGGGCGATCGGGATGTACCCGGCCTCGGCCGCCGCGTCCGCAGCGTCGACGAGCTCGTCGTAGCTCTGCGGCTCCTCGAGGCCGAGCTCGGCGAGGATCTCCTTGTTGTACCAGAAGCCTTCGAGGTTGTACTGGTACGGCATGGAGACCATCTGGCCGTAGACCGACTCGATCGTCGAGGCGGCGGCGGGCAGCACGTTCTCCCATGCGCCGGACTCGGTGAAGGCCTCTTCGTAGTCGAGTACGAGACCGCCGCCGCCGAGATCGCCATCGGGCCGGACCTGATCGGTACCGGCGATGAAGTGCGAGGGCAGGGCGCCCTGGCTGGCGAGCAGCGTGATCTGCTGCACGGTGTCGGCCTGGGCAATCGTGCGGTGCTCCAGCGGGAGCGCGTCGTTCTCGGCCGAGCACTGGTTCGCGGCCAGGGCGTCGAGCTGTTCGCGCAGCGTGGGGTTCTCGTTGGCGGTCATCACCTCGAAGCTGTCCGGGTCGGTCCCGATGCTCGATCCGGAGTCGGAATCTGACCCCGAGTCGGTGTCCTCGTCCCCGCCACCGGAGCAGGCGGCGAGGGTCAGTGATGTGGCGAGCAGGGCGCTCGCGGCGACGACGGTGCGCCGCCGGTGACGGATGTTCATACGTCCTCCTTGACGAGGGCCGCACCTAGGCGCGGCCAACTGTGTGACTCGCCCCGAGCGTAGCCCGATGTAACTACAGAATCAACTGTGCATCATTATTCATCACGAGAAGGTGCCGCCAACCCGACCCGCCACGACGTCTGGCGCCGGGAAAGGCGGTACTCCTCGGGCAGCGCGGGCCCCACCGAGGCCGATCCCAAGCCCAGTTGACCGTGGTCCAGATTCAGCCAGACGTGTCCGCTGTCGCGCAGGTCGTGCGGGAAGCGCGCCTGCTGCAGATCCTTCGACGTCCAGCGGCGGGCGGTGAAGTCGAACAACGGATCACCGTAGGCGCCCAGGGCCGGCAGGTCCGGTCCGGTCAGCGTCAGCTCGCGCGTGTGCACATGGTTGCCGTTCTCCTGCGGCACCGGATAGCGGACCTGGAGGTCGTCGATCGTGGCTGACCATCGGCCCACCCGCGACCCCTCGAAGGAGTCGGGATAGGTCTCCCCGGGCCCACGCCCCAACCATGCCGCACTCTCGTACCCGCCTGGCAGGCGGAACAACAACCCCAACCGGGGAAGCACGATCTCCAGCCCCTTGAGGGGTGTCGAGTCCCACGGCCCAGCGAAGTCGACCCGCACGTCCAGCCACAGCAGCCCGGCGTCCACGGTCCAGTCGAGCTGGTACTCCAGTGCGTGCGGGTGCGTGGCGGCCGCCACCCGGCCGAGCACGCGCACCCCGTCGTCGTCCGCCTGCACATTCAGTGTGCGGTGCAGCATCCGGTCGATCCCGACGGCGGACCACACCCCCGCGAGATCGTTGCGGCCTCCCTGGCCCCGGTCGTTCTCGGTGGGGGCGCGGTGCACATCCAGCCACGGCCCCTCGAACTCCAGGTCTCCCAGGCGCACCAGGCGCCCGGTCTCGCCATCGAAGGTGGCCGGGCCGAGCACGATTGCCGACGGCGTCCCGTGCGCTGCGTCCTCAGGTGCGCCCCCGCCACGCTCACCCTGTGCCGAGCTCGCCCCGGCAAAACTGGCTCCGGCCGGCTCCATCCCGGCCGGCTCCGCGCCGGAGGCAGTCGCCAGGTGCGTGGGTGTGCCGGTGCTGGCGGTGCTGGCGGTGCTGGCGGACGGTTCGGTGGCAGGTGGACTGGTGGTGCCGGGCGCCCGCACCTGATGCTGGGCCCACGCGATCACGTGTCCCCTGGGCGCCCAGGGGGCGTCCTGCGCAAGGATCGCCTCGACGGTCAGGTGAGCTTCGCCGTCGCCGGGCAGGGTGAGCTGTGGCATGACGTCGGGTACAGCCACCTCGACCGCCCCGCCCGCCGGCACCGCCGGTATCTCCAGCTCGCCGCCCGCCACCGGGGTGCCAGCAGAGAGCAGCTCCCAGCGCCAGCGCAGATCGGAGGTGTCGGCGCCGTGGCGCCGGTTCGTCACCGTGATCGCCTCCGCAATCGTGATCCGCACCGGCTCGTACGCCTTCGCCACTTGCGTCAGGCCGGGTGTCGGGGTGCGGTCGGCGAAGACGAGCCCGTCGAGGCAGTAGCGCCCGCCACTGGGCCGGTAGTCCACGACCCCGCCGTGCAGCGTGAAGGGCGTGCCGTCGGAGGTGATCGCGTCGAAGCCGTGGTCGATCCACTCCCAGATGAACCCGCCGCAGAAGCGGTCCGAACTCTCCAGGATGCGTTGGTAGTCGCCCAGCGAACCGGGTCCGTTGCCCATCGCGTGGGCGTACTCCACCAGCAGGAACGGCAGGGTGCGGCGCCGTTCGTCCTCGGCGTCGGTGACGTTCTCCGGGCGAGCTTCATCCCGCCGGCCGATCGCCTCCAGGTCCTCCAGCGAGGGGTACATACAGGAGTAGAAGTCGGAGTTGCGGTAGGAGGGATCGCGTTCGTACAGCACCGGGCGCGAGGGGTCGCGCTCGCGGATCCAGCGTTCCAGTACGTCGAACCCGGCGCCGGTCCAGCTCTCGTTCGCCATCGACCAGATCACCACGCTCGGGTGATTCTTGTCCGGTTCCACCATCCGCTCGATCCGGTCCTGTAGCGCCGGCAGCCACGCCGGATCGTCGGGCGGGTTGCCCTTCCAGCCGGCGTAGATGAAACCGTGGGTCTCCAGGTCACACTCCTCGACCACCCACAGCCCGTACTCGTCGCACAGGCTCAGGAAGTCCGGGTGCGGCGGGTAGTGGCTGGTGCGGACGGCATCGATGTTCGCCTGCTTCATCATTTCGATGTCGCGGATCATCGTCTCGCGGTCGATCGCGCGGCCACGCGCCGGGTCGTGCTCGTGCCGGTTCACCCCGTGGAAGCGCAACGGCGTGCCGTTGGCGAGCAGGACGCCGTCGGAAATCTCCACCCGGCGGAAACCGATCGCCAGCTCGATCGTCTCCTCCGCCGTCGAGAGGGTGCCGCGGTACAGGCGTGGGCGGTCCGCGCTCCACGGCGTGACCTCGGCAGTGACGGTCTCCCCGGCACCGATGTCGATGCCGAGCTCGGGCACCCGCACCCGGGCGGGCGACCCGTCCGCCACCTCGGCGTCCACTCGCAGCGTGCCGGTGCCGGCGGTGTGGTCGAAGTCGGCGTGGACGTGATGGTCCTCGATCGCGGCGGTGGGGCGCTCGATCACGTCGACATCCCGGAAGATCCCGGGCAGCCACCACATGTCCTGGTCCTCCAGGTAGGTCCCCGCCGACCAGCGGTGCACCCGCACGCACAGCACGTTGCGGCCCGGGCGCACCGGGGCGTCGTACTCCACCGGCAACCGGCTGCCGGTGGACCAGCCCAACTCGACGCCGTTCAGCCACACCTTCGCGCACGAGTCCACCCCGCGCAGCCGCAGGATCGAGGTGCCCCAATCGGCCGGGGCGTCGAAGACGAGCCGGTAGTCGCCGGTCGGGTTCTCCGTGGGCACCCGGGGCGGGTCGATCGGGATCGGGAACGCCGTATTGGTGTAGAGCGGGCCTTCGGCGCTGCCGCGCAGCGAGCGGGGCTCACCGCCGGCCAGCGGGGTGACGTCCTCCAGTACCCAATGAGACGGAACGCGGATCTCATCCCAGGTGCTGTCGTCGAAATCCTCGGCGAGGAACCCTGCCCCGGTACCGGCCGCCGTCGGGGACAACCGGAACCGCCAGGTGCCGTTCAAGGAGAGGATGCGGGCATCTGTGCAAGCCTCCGCACGAGGCCGACGGCGGCCCTCACCCGGGGCGTGGGACTCCCAGTAGCGTGCGGAACTCATGCTGTTCTCCTCGTGGCCCGGGGGCGTGCAGGTGGGCGGTCGTTCAGGAGGCGCTGGGGACGCGGGTGATCAGCAGCGCGATCGCCTCACCTTCCGGCAGCGCGACCGGCGCGTTGTTGTGCGCGTAGGCGTCGTTGCGCTGCACCTCGGTGAGCACGTACTCATCCGGTGCGGTGGTGATGGTCATGTTCCAGGTGTCGATGATCTGAACCTCGAAGGCATCGCCCACCTTGAGGCGATCGCCGTCATGGCCCTGCGGCAGCCGGAAGGTCCACTCGGCCGGGGCATCGCGGCCGAGATAGATCAGGTACTGCTCGCGCGCCTTGCCCACCACGCTGGCCGGATCGTCCCACTTGTCGATCGGGTCGAGCCCCGGAATCTGCAGCCCGTCCAGCACCTGGCGCAGGAACCCCAAGCGCGCCGGGCTCTCCCCGCGCAGCCGGCCACCCTCAACGATGTGCAGGCTGCCAGATTCGGTCACGAAGCTCTCCCCGTGCGAGGCATAGCAACCGGAGGCGGTGGTGATCCAGAA
This sequence comes from Ruania halotolerans, assembly GCF_021049285.1. Classification (GTDB taxonomy): domain Bacteria; phylum Actinomycetota; class Actinomycetes; order Actinomycetales; family Beutenbergiaceae; genus Ruania; species Ruania halotolerans. The sequence goes on along the minus strand of NZ_CP088017.1, from coordinate 3,986,957 downwards.
CCGGTCCACCAGCTCCGGCGCGCTCAGGCGGCCCCAGCGTTCGGTGTCGCCCTCGTACTTGATCTCATCCAGCACGATCGGCTTGCGGTAGACGTCCCGGTACAGGCTCGCGCGCCCGAGGGCCTCGGTGGCGTACCCGTTCTGGATCGAGGCGTGGGTGACCCAGCGCTGGTTGTAGTCGTAGAGCTCCACCCAGTTGTGGATCGAGCGCAGGTGATCGTGTGCGTCGATCTTCGCGAGCAGCTCGCCGGCCCGGGTCCATCGCTCCGTGGGCCGGTCGGTCATCTGGTCGAACTCGTTGCACAGTGACCACCACACGTTCGGATAGGCGCCGAGCCGTGCCACCAGGTAGCGCAGGTAGGCGGCGTCCTGCTCCTCGGTGAGCTCGTTCAGGCCGAAGACGCCGCGATCGTAGGCGTCGAAGATGAGCACATCGGCCTCGATGCCGCGGTTGCCCAGGTCCGCCACAAGGGAGTCCAGGCGGCGGAAGAACTCCACCTTCGGGCGGCCCACATCCCAGCCATCATCAGTCCGCTCGAACGGCATCAGCTCGGGGAAGTGCTCGACGTAGCCGCCCGCCTGCGGGAAGACCATGAACCGAAGCTTGTTGAGCCCCGCCTCGCTGAGCGAGGCCATCGTCTGCGTGCGCAGCGGCTCGTCCTGATGGATCCAGTTGTAGACCGTGGCGCCGACCGGGCGGAACGGGGTGCCGTCCTCATGGGCGAAGTGGAAACGAGCGTTGACGCGGACGACTCCGTGGGCGGGGGAGTCGGTGAACTCGGCCGACTCAGCGGGCTCAGCAGGCTCAGCGGTGAACTCGCCGGAGTGACCATCCAGCTCGGCCGCGTCACTGCTGGTGCGCCACGTCCAGGTTCCGGCGAGCGGGGGAGCGATGCGGACGAGGTAGCGGCGCTCGCCGTCCCAGAAGCCCAGCAGGGTCATCGCCCGGCCCGAGGTGTGAGTGAACTCGGCCTGGAACGGAACCTGATCGGCCCGGATCGGGCTCTGCGGTCCGGTGAGTTCGATCTCGTAGGGCTCGTGCACGTGCGCCTCTCGCTGCGCCATCAGCGACCTCCTCGTCGGTGCCCCAGGCGGGGCGGATCCTGGCGTCGGCCAGGGTGTGGACTACCTCTGTGAACCGCCTGCTGCGGTCTGCATGTGTGAAACGTATACAAGAGCGTTTCTCTCTTAATCTAGCGTCAACTAGGGTAAGGCTGAAACGTTTCGAAGCAAAGGTGGTTCCTATGAGCGTCATCGCTGACGCCCCCACGATCGAACATCACCGCGAGCCGCTGGGCATCGGCGAGGCGAGCCCGCGGGTCTCCTGGCGGGTCAGTTCCGCGCCGCCTGGGTGGCAGCAGACCGGCTACCGGCTGCTGGTGGTGCGCGGTGGCGTCGGTGACGCCGGTCAGGCAGGCAAGCCTGGACGGGATGCTGGAGCCGCCAAGTTTGGACAGAACCGTCCGGGCGCAGCGGCGGAGGCTGGAGGGGGTGCGGCGGTCGGTACCGACCACGCCGTGGCGGTCCACTCGGCCGAGCAGATCCTCGTGCCGTGGCCGCTCGAACCACTGGCCTCGCGCGAAGCCGCCACCGTGCGCGTACAGGTCTGCGGTGCGGACGGTCAGTGGTCCGAGCCCTCCGAACCGACCCGGCTCGAAACCGGACTGCTCAGTCCCGAGGACTGGCAGGCCCGGCCCGTCGGCGCCCGATGGCTGGAACAGCGCGACTCCGACTCCCGGCGCCCCTCCCTCGTCCGCCGGGAGTTCACACTCGGCGAGGGTGTGGCGAGCGCGCGCCTGTACGCCAGCGCCCACGGGCTCTACGAGGCCGAGATCAACGGCACCCGCGTGGGCACGGACACTCTCTCGCCCGGATGGACCTCCTACGGCACCCGGCTGCGGTACTACACCTACGACGTCACCGAGCTGTTGCACCCGGGGGCCAACGCCGTCGGGGCCTGGCTCGCGGACGGCTGGTACCGGGGGCGGATCGGCTGGTACGAGGGATTCCGCAACGTTTTCGGTGAAGATCTGTCCTTCATCGGCCAGCTCGAGGTGACCTACACCGACGGGCGCGTCGAGACGATCGCCACCGACCGCACCTGGCGCACGGCGCCGAGTCCGATCGTGCGTTCGGGGATCTACGACGGCGAGGATCACGACGCCCGGCTCGAGCAGCCGGGGTGGTCGGTCCCCGGGTTCGACGACGACGCGTGGGAGCAGGTGGCCGTGCGCTACCGCGACCCCGCAACGCTGGTGGCCCCGACGGCGCCCCCGGTGCGGTGCACCCAGGAGGTGCACCCCGTGGCGGTGCTCACCTCCCCGGCCGGCCACCGCATCCTCGACTTCGGGCAGAACCTCGCCGGCCGCGTGCGGATCCGGGTGCAGGGGCCGGCGGGTGCGACGGTGCGGCTGCGCACGGCCGAGGTGCTGCAGGAGGGCGAGCTCTATACCCGCCCGCTGCGCTCGGCGCGGTCCACCGACCACTACACTCTCGCCGGGCGCGAGATCGAGCAGTGGGAGCCGCGGTTCACCTTCCACGGCTTCCGCTACGTCGAGGTGGATGGCTGGCCGGGTGATCTCGATGCCGATGTGGCCGACGGCGCGCTGGTGGCCCGGGTGCTGCACACCGACGCCGAACGCACCGGCTGGTTCGACTGCTCCGATGAACTCGTGAGCCAGCTGCACGAGAACATCGTCTGGGGGATGCGTTCGAACTTCGTGGACGTGCCGACCGACTGCCCGCAGCGCGATGAGCGCGCCGGGTGGACCGGGGACATCCAGGTGTTCGGACCCACGGCGTCATTCCTGTACGACGTCTCCGGGATGCTCGCCGGCTGGCTGCGCGACGTCGAGGCCGACCAGCTCCCCGACGGCACTGTGCCCTGGTACGTGCCGGTGATCCCGGCGCACCGGATGTGGACGCCGATCCGCCCCGGCGCCGCGTGGGGGGATGTGGCGACCATGCTGCCGTGGACCTTGTATCAGCGCTTCGGCGATGCCGGGGTGCTCGAGACCCAGTACGGCAGCGCCCGCCGCTGGGTGGACCTGGTAGACCGGTTGGCCGGGGACGATCACCTGTGGGATGAGGGCTTCCAGCTCGGCGACTGGCTCGACCCGGCCGCCCCGCCGGACGACCCAGCCGACGCACGCACCGACCGGTACCTGGTGGCCAGCGCGTACTTCGCGCGGTCCTCCCGGCTGATGGCTCAGACCGCCGATCGGCTAGGTGCTACGGAGGATGCGGCGCGCTACGGGAGGCTCGCGGACGCCGTCGCCGAGGCCTTCCGGGCCACCTACGTGCTGCCGGACGGGCGGATGACCAGCGACGCCGTCACCGCCTATGCCCTGGGGCTCGAGTTCGACCTGCTCACGCCTGAGCAGCGGGAGGTCGCCGGACGGCGGCTGGCCGAACTGGTCCGCGAGGCTGGGCACCGGATCGCGACCGGCTTCGTGGGCACGCCGCTGGTGACCGATGCGTTGACGTCGGCCAGTGAGCTGGAGACGGCGTACGGGCTGCTGCAGGAGCGGGAGTGCCCGAGCTGGCTGTACCAGGTGGAACAGGGCGCGACGACGGTGTGGGAGCGGTGGGACTCGATGTTGCCTGACGGCACCGTCAACCCGGGGAAGATGACCTCGTTCAACCACTACGCCCTCGGCGCCGTGGCCGACTGGATGCACCGGGTAGTGGCGGGGCTCGCTCCGGCAGAACCGGGCTATCGCCGGATCCGGTTCGCTCCGCGCCCCGGCGGTGGGCTCACGCACGCCTCGGCGCGGCACCTCACCCCATACGGCGAGGCCGCGATCTCCTGGCGGATCGCCCGGGGCGAACTCGTGGTCGATGTGACGGTACCCGTGGGCGCCGAGGCGATTCTGGAGCTGCCGGACTCGGAGCCGGAGATACTCGGGCACGGGCAGCATCGCCGGATGCGGACCTGAACTGAGCGCGACCCGCCCGGCGAGGGTGGCCTGAGTGTCGTTTCTCGCGCTCCCAGCGACACTGAAGCAACCCTCGCTGCTGCGCTGGGCGGCGAATCCGCAACGGGAACCCGGCGAATCCGCAACGAGGGCCCGGGCGAGTGGCGTGGTGGCGTGGCGTCAGCCGGCCTGCACGCGCTCGGCCAGGCGTGCGATCCCCGGCCGCAAGCTGGTCAGCACCGGCACGGTGACCTGCGAGGCCTCCGCGGCCGAGGCCATCGAGGCCTGTGCGAGCACCACCACGTCGCTGTCCGGGGCGTGGCGCTCAATCGCTTCCGCCACCAGCCGGTCGTGGGTGGCGCGGTCTCCGCCGGCCACCGCCTCGAAGGCACCCGGGACCACTTCGCTGCTCAGCTCGGGTTGGGTTCCGGCGAGCTCGGCCCGCTCACGCAGCAGCGCGAGCGTCGGGTTCAAGGTGGTGGGCAGAGTGGCCAGCACGGTCACCTTCCCGCCACCGGCCACGGCCTCATCGGCCATCGCCTCGTCGATGCGCAGCACCGGGATCCCGGCCTTCTCCGCAGTGGAAGCGGCCAGGTGCGAGATCGAGGAGCAGGTGAACATCAGCACGTCGGCGCCGGCGGACTTGGCGGCGGCGGCCAGGTCGGCCAGTCGGTCCGGGACCGAAGCCTCGCGGGCCGGGTCGGCGAGATCGGGCACGATCCGATCGTCGAGGTAGTTGACTGTGCTCAGGCCGGGGAGCTGCTCACCGACCAGCTCCATGACGGGCGGGATCACGACGGCGCCGGTGTGCAGGAAGGCGACCCGGGTGGCGGCGGCAGACGTGCTGGAGGGTGCGGTGGAGGTCATGGTCCGATCTTCTCCTGTGAGTCGATGGTGAGGCAGAGCAACTGTCTCATGATGCATAATCATTCGCGATTGCGAGAAGTTGCAGGCTCAGGCTAGCCTGTCGGCAGAGTCGCCACCAGTGATTGACGCGAAAGGACAGCCAATGACGGCCACATCCCAGACCCGCGCCCATGCGCCGTGGAGGCCCCTCGGTGCCGAGGGTGCCCGCTGGCGGACCGGCTTCTGGGGCGGCGTCGCGCGCCGGACCGGTGAGGTGACGGTCCCCTCGATGTGGGAGATGCTTCGCGATCCTGCGATCAGCCCCGGCCTGCGCAACTTCCGTATCGCCGCTGGTCTGGAGGAGGGCGAGCACCAGGGACCACCGTTCATGGACGGGGACACCTACAAATGGCTGGAGTCCGCCGTCGTGCAGCTCGAACTCGCCTGGGATGACGAGCTCGCCGCGCGGATCGACGAGCTCGGCCGCCTCATCGCCTCCGTGCAGCGCGAGGACGGGTACTTGCACACCCCGACCGCCATCGCCGAGCGCCAGCAGCAGCAGGTCCAGGCGCTCGCCGACCGCTTCAACTTCGAGACCTACAACCTCGGCCACCTCATCACCGTGGCCGTGCGCCACCACGCCGTCACCGGCTCCCGGACGCTCCTGGACGTCGCCGAGAAGGCCGCCGGTTTCCTGGAGATGCTGGCCACCGACAAGCCCACCGAGCTGGCGAAGTCGGCGATCTGCCCCTCCCACTACATGGCGGTCATCGACCTGTTCCGGGCCACCGCCAATCCCCGCTACCTGCGCCTGGCCGAGGCCTTCCTGCGGGTGCGCGACGAGTTCGACGAGGGCGGCGACGACAACCAGGACCGGATCCCGGTCCGGGAACAGACCGTGGTGACCGGGCACGCCGTGCGCGCCAATTACCTGTACGCGGGCCTGAGCGACCTCGTCGCCGAGACCGGGGACGCCGAACTGCAGACGGTGCTCGAGCGGCTGTGGCAGGACGTGGTCCAGACCAAGCTCTACCTCACCGGCGGCTGTGGCGCCCTCTACGACGGCGCCTCCCCGGACGGGTACCCCTGGCAGAAGGAGATCAGCCGGGTCCACCAGGCCTACGGCCGGGCCTATCAACTGCCCAACACGACGGCGCACAACGAGTCGTGCGCGCACATCGGCATGATCTTCTGGTCCGAGCGGATGCTGGCGCTGCGCCCCGAGGCGCGCTACGCCGACGTGATCGAGACGATCTCCTACAACGCCCTGCTGGCCAGTATCGGCCTCGACGGCGCCAGCTACTTCTACACCAACCCGCTGCGGCAGGTGCGCGACCTGCCCTACCCGCTGCGCCGGTCCGGTGACACCGCACTGCGTCCGACTCCGGAGCCGCCACCCTCGGACGAACGCCTCCGGCAGTCCTATCTCAGCTGCTTCTGCTGTCCGCCGAACATCGCCCGCACCCTCGCCGAGATGCATGAGCGCATCGCCTCGGTGGGCCCGGACGGCCTGTACGTACATCAGTACGGCGGCTCCGAGATCCGGGGCGAGCATCACGGGGCGCGGGTGGTGCTGGAGGAGAGTTCGCAGTACCCATGGGACGGCGCCATCTCCTTCACCGTCACCGAGGCCACCGGCAGCGTGCCGATCCACCTACGGATCCCGGGCTGGTCACGCGGGGCGCGGATCGCCGTCAACGGCACACCTATCGACGCGAGCGAGCCCTCCAGCTACACCCGTATCGAACGGGACTGGCAGGCCGGAGACGTACTCACGCTCGACCTGCCGATGCCGGTGCGCCTCGTGCGGGGCCATCGCCTCGCCGAGGAGGTCACCAACCAGGTGGCCGTACAGCGCGGGCCGCTCGTGTACTGCGTGGAAAGCCACGAACTGCCCGACGGCGTCCGGCTGGAGCAGGCCGCCGTGCGCCGCGGGACACATCCGGTCCCGGTGGAGACGACGATCGCCGGTGAGCGCGTCATTGCCCTGGAGACGGAGATCGCGGTCCTGCCGCACACCCGCGAGGAACTGTACGACGATCTCGATGACGCCCCCCTGCAGCCGGCCACCGTACGGCTGATCCCGTACTTCGCCTGGAGCAACCGCGGCCCCTCGGAAATGTCCGTCTGGCTGCCGGTGGTGTGGTGATGGCAACCGACCATGTTGTTGCGACGTACGCCATCGAGACCTCACTGCCACTTGAGCGAGCGGCTGAAGTGCTGGCCGGCGAACAGTCCACCGGCACCTTCGTGCGGGTCGAACGCGAATCGGACTCGGTCCGCGCCCGGTTCGCCGCCCAGGTGGAAAGCCTGGAGGAACTGCCGCTGACGGGCGCATCCCCACTGCCCGGCACTGTGGGCGATCCGGCAGCTCGGCGGCGAGCCCTGCTGCGCATCCGTTTCCCGCTGAGCAACTTCGGTCCGTCGCTACCGAACCTGATGGCCGCAGTGGCCGGCAACCTGTTCGAGATCAAGGAGCTCGGCGCGATCAAGCTGGTCGACCTCGATCTGCCCGGCGCCTTCGCCGAGCGCTATCGGGGGCCGCAGTTCGGGATGGCAGGCACGAGGCGGCTCGTCTCCCGGCCGGACGGAGCCTTGCTGGGCACGATCGTCAAACCCAGTATCGGGTTGAGTCCTGCCGAGCTGGCCGAGCTGGTGGGAGACCTCGCCGAGGGCGGGATCGACTTCATCAAGGATGACGAGCTGCAGGGCAACGGCCCGCACGCGCCGCTGGCCGAGCGCATCAAGGCCGTGATGCCGGTGCTGAACGGGCACGCCGAGCGCACGGGTGTGAAGCCGATGTACGCCTTCAACATCACCGACGACATCGACCAGCTCGAACGCAACCACGACATGGTCCTCGAGGCCGGTGGTACCTGCATCATGGTGTGCGTCGCGAACATCGGACTCGCCGGTCTGGAGTACATCCGCCGCCGCTCACAGCTGCCCATCCACGGGCATCGTGCCGGCTTCGGCGCCATCAGCCGCTCCGAGCAGGTCGGCATCGCGTTCCGGGCGTGGCAGAAGCTGGCACGCATGAGCGGTGTGGACCACTTGCACACCAACGGCATCTCGAACAAGTTCTACGAATCCGACGCCGAAGTGCTCGCGGCGATCTCCGCCGTCCAGGAGCCGCTCCTGGGGACGACTCCTGCCGTTCCCGTGCTCTCCTCCGGTCAGTGGGGCGGCCTGGCACACGCCACGCATCAGGCGGTGGGCAATACCGACCTGCTGGTGCTCTCCGGCGGCGGGATCCACGGGCACCCCGACGGCGTCCGCGCCGGAGTGGACAGCATGCGGCAGGCGTGGGCGTCGGCCGCGGCGGGTGAGAGTGTGGAGGATGCGCTCCGTGCCTCCGAACCGCTACGACGGGCGGTTGAACGCTTCGGGCCGGCCCGTGTCTGACCTTCGGGCCGGCTTCTACGGAGACGACTTCACCGGCAGCGTCGACGCCCTGCTGCAGTTCAGCCGTCGCGGATGGTCGGGCCGCCTGTTCACGGGTCTACCCAGTGCCGGTGAGCTCGCCGACGCCGCGGACGGCTGCGATGTGGTGGGCGTGGCCGGAATCGCGAGATCCCTCCCGGCTGAGGCGCTGGAGGATGAGGTTCGCCCGGCATTGACGGCGCTCGCGGCCCTGAAACCGCACGTGGTGCAGTACAAAGCGTGCTCGACGGTGGACTCCTCCCCGACCATCGGCAGCCTGGGGCGCGTTCTCGAGATCGGACGGGACGTCGTCGGGGAGCAGACCGTGCCCCTGCTGTTCGCACAGCCCGATTTCGGTCGGTACACCCTGTTCGGGCATCACTTCGCCGCGGAGGGCGATCAGGTCTACCGGCTCGACCGCCAGCCCACGATGTCAACGCACCCGAGCACTCCGATGACGGAGTCGGATGTTGCCGCGCACCTGCGGCGGCAGACAGACCTGCGGATCGGCCATGTGCCGATGACCGCCTACACCGGTGCCGGTGCCGTGGTGCGCCGGCTCCGCGAGTCCGACTCTGCGGCCCTCGTGCTGGATGCGTTCGATGACGATCACCTGACGCTCCTCGGCCGGGCTCTGCTCGACCTGCCCGGGCCGCTGTTCGCGATCGGTTCGGGCGGTCTCTCCCATGCCTTGGCCGCCGCGGACCCCGGGCGGGCCGGCGCGCTGGCACGGGCGACCCCGGAACGCGGGCCGGTGCTCGTGGTCTCCGGAAGTCGATCCGCGCAGACCCGGCGTCAGATCGACGCGGCCGCTCGTGCCGGGTGGTTCAGTGCCGCGATGCCGGTGGACGCTGGTGCTCGAACGGCCCTGGTGGAACGAGTCCTGGCCGCGCTCGCGGCCGGGCAGAGTGTGGCATTGAGCTCCGACGACGCGGACGTCTCGGGCCTTGACCCTGACGCCGTACTTCCCGCGCTCGCCCGCGCCGCGGCGGAGGTGGTCACCCACGCGGTGCGCGCCCATGCTGTGCGCCGGGTGATCGTCTGCGGCGGTGACACCTCCAGCCGGGTCACCACACTGCTCGGCGTCCAATCGCTCTCCATCGCGGCGAACCCCATGGGGAACGTGGTGGTGCTGCGCGCGCACTCCGCGGATCCGGACATCGACGGCCTGGAGCTCCTGCTCAAGGGCGGCCAGGTGGGTGATCTCGATCTGTTCGAGACGATCCGCAGCCTCGACACCACGAACTGACGTCCGCCGAACGCTGACTTCTGCGGCATCTCCGGCTCAGACGCCGCAGAAGTCAGCGTTCGGCCGGGGGTGTGGGGGTGCGGCAGGGGTGGGAGGTGTGGCCGGGGCGTGTGGGCGGCGCTCAGGGTGCGGTGGGCCCGTATCCGGGTGCTCCGGTGATGGCGGCGATCAGGTCCGATTGCTGTACCGACCCACCGGAGAAGGTGCCGTTGTTCCGACCGTGCCGCAGCACTTCGATCCTGTCGCACACGGCGCGCACATCGTTGAGGTTATGGCTGATGAAGATCACGCCGAGCCCGAGTTCGCGCAGGCGTTCGATCAGCGTGAGGACCTCGGCCGTCTGCGCCACCGACAGCGCCGCCGTCGGCTCGTCCAGCACCACCAGGCGCGGTTCGCCGATCAGGGTGCGTGCGATCGCCACGGCCTGGCGCTGGCCGCCGGAGAGCTGATGCAATGGCGTGCGAGCGGAGGGGATCGTCGCGCGCAGGTCCCGCAGCAGGGAGCGGGTGAGCTGCTCCATCCGGCCCTCGTGCATCAGCCCCGAACCGGCCAGTTCACGTCCCAGGAAGAGATTCGCCGTCACGTCCAGGTTCTCGCAGAGGGCGAGATCCTGGAACACGGTGGCGATGCCGAGCTGGTGGGCCGCCGAGGGGGACGGAATCTGCACCCCTGCACCATCGATCTCGATCAACCCGGCCGTGGGCTGGAGTGCACCGGCGATGATCTTCGCGAGGGTCGATTTCCCGGCGGCATTGTCACCCACCAGGCCCACGACCTCCCGGCGGTGCACCTCGAAGGTGACGTCCACCAGTGCCTCCACGGCACGGAAGCGCTTCGTGACCCCGTGCGCGGCAAGGAGCGGCACGTTGTCGATACCTGCGGAAGGCGGGGTGGTCATCATCGTTCCCCTCTGGCCGGATCCAGCTGCCCGGTGAGATCGGTGGACTGCAGGACGTGCAGCAGCGCGCCCATCGGCTCGGCATCGGCGCCGAGACGGGCCAGGTGCACCTCCATCGGCGCCACCTGATTGGGCAGTGCGTGTTCGTGCAGGGCCTCCCGTAGCGGCTGCAGGAACAGATCCCCGCATTCGGCCAGCTCACCGCCCACGGTCACCATCTGCGGGTTCACGGCCTGGCACAGGCCGGCGAGCACCCGGCCCACGGTGCGCCCCGCATCGGTGACCACACGCGCGCAGCCAAGATCGCCGTCGGAGGCCCGGACGATCAGATCACGGAAGGTGAGCCGGCCGTGACTGATCTGCAGTGACGCCGTCAGTGCCTCCGCCCCCACGACCGTGTCCAGGCAGCCGCGCCGCCCGCACCGGCAGATCTGGCCCAGCTGATTCACCTGGACATGGCCGATCTCCCCGGCCGTGCCGCCGTACCCGCGGTGCAGCCGGCCGCCGAGCATGATGCCCGCGCCGGTGCCATGCGAAGCGCGTACATACACGCTGTCCGCATACTCACGCGCATGCCCGAGCGTGGCTTCCGCGAGCGCACCGAGGTTGGCATCGTTCTCCACGTAGACGGGCCGGCCGAGGCGCTTGCCCATCACGTCACCGATGTGCTCGGAGTCCCAGCCGCGCAGGATGCCGCGTACGGAGAGCATGCCGGTGGAGGCATCCACCGGGGCAGGCAGGCCGATCCCGATCCCGGCGAGTTCCTCCAGTTCGGAACCGACGAGTTCGAGCATGTCCACCACGAGCAGCGCGATCCGGTCCAGCACGGTGTCCATCGGATGCTCCGGCGGCAGCGGCATGGAGCGGTCCGCCACCACGACGTGCGCGAAGTCCCCGAGGAGCACACGCAGCGTGCGATGGCCCACCACCACCCCGGCCGCCAGGCCGGTGCGCCGGGCGAGAGTGACCATCTGGGCCCGCCGGCCGCTGCGGGACGTGGGCCGGGTATCGACGGCGCCGGTGCGGGTGAGTTCCTTGACGATCGTGGAAACGGTGGCCGCGGACAGGCCCGTGGCCCCGGTGAGCTCCACCTGGGTGAGCCCACCGTACTGCTTGACCGCGTTGACGATGAGGGCGGTGTTGGCCTCCCGCAACGAGGTCTGCGATCCCGCCGGCAAAGGGCTCACGGCGCGAGTCTAGTGTCCGCCCGCGTGCCGCCCGCCGTCGAGAACCTCGAGGTTCCCGACGGCGGAGGGCACCTTGGCGGTCATCGTGCGATGCCCGCGCGCTTCTTGTTCCACACATCGAAGGCCACGGCGAGCAGTAGCACGAGGCCCTTGACGACCAACTGCACCGACTGGTCCACGCCCATCAGCTGCATGCCGTTGCTCATCACGGCCATGATCAGACCGCCGACGATGGCGCCCGTCACGCGGCCGACACCACCGGTGACAGCGGCGCCACCGATGAAGCAGGCAGCGATCGCGTCGAGTTCGAACATTTCACCGGCGCTCGGCTGGGCGCCATTCATCCGCGCGGAGAACACCACACCGGCGATCGCGGCGAGGAAGCCCATGTTCACGAAGATCCAGAAGTTGACCTTCTTCACCCGCACACCGGAGAGCTGGGCGGCGTGCAGATTGCCCCCGATGGCGTAGACGTGCCGGCCGAACACCGACCGCTGGGTGAGGATCGCATAGGCGATCACCAGCACGGCGAGCAGGATCAGCACATTCGGCAGACCGCGGCTCTGCGCGAGTTGCCAGGCGAACCACATCACCACTGCGCCCACCAGGACGATCTTCGCCACGAACAACGGCATCGACTCGACCACCTGCTGGTAGCGCAGCTTCGCGAGGCGGGCGCGCCACTGGCTCACCGCGTACCCGGCCACGCCGATCGCGAAGATCACCAGGGTGAACACGTCGAAGCCTGCCCCGCCGAGCAGGCCGTTCTGGAAGCCGTTGGCGATCTGGTAGTAGGCGCCGCCGAACGGGGAGAGGGAGATGTTGTCCAGCACCAGCCAGGCGAGTCCGCGGAAGAGCAGCATGCCCGCAAGGGTCACGATGAACGCCGGAATGCCCACGTAGGCCACCCAGAATCCCTGCCATGCACCGGCGAGCAGGCCCACGGCGATGGCCGCCAGGACGCCCACCCACCACGGCACTCCACCGCGGATCACCAGCACCGCGGCCACGGCCCCGGTCAGTGCCACGAGGGATCCCACGGAGAGATCGATGTGGCCGCCGATGATCACGATCACCATCCCGATCGCGAGGATCAGGATGTAGGAGTACTGCAGCACGATGTTGGTGAGGTTCCCGGGGGAGAGGAACGTGGGGTTCAGCAGGGTGAAGAGCAGCACGATGGCCGCGAACGCCAGCACGATGCCGCTCTGGCGCAGGTTGCGGGAGGCGAGCTCCCAGATGTTGGCGACCTGAGTCATGACACGAGCTCCCTTTCCATGGTCATCAGGTGCATGAGCTGCTCCTGACTGGCCTCGGCCACCGGGACCTCACCGGTGATGCGGCCGAAGGCCAATGTGTAGATGCGATCGCAGATCCCGAGCAACTCGGGCAGCTCGGAGGAGATCACGATGACCGCCTTCCCGGCCGCGACCATCGCATTGATGATGGTGTAAATCTCGAACTTCGCGCCCACGTCGATCCCGCGAGTGGGTTCGTCGAGGATAAGGACGTCCGGATCGGTGTAGATCCACTTGCTCAGCACGACCTTCTGCTGGTTCCCGCCCGAGAGCTGACCGACGGTGGTCAGCACGTGGGGTGTTTTGATGTTCATGTTCGCGCGGTACTCCTGCGCCACCTGCAACTCGGCATTGCCGTTCACCCACCCGCGCGTGGCGAGCTGATGCAGACCCGCAGCGGAGATGTTGCGGCGCACATCATCGATGAGGTTGAGCCCGTACACCTTGCGATCCTCGGTGGCGTACGCGATCCCGGCGCGAATGGCCTGTGCCACGGTCGCCGTCGAAATGGGTGCGCCGTGCAAGGTGACCTGGCCGCTCACGTACCGACCGTAGGTGCGCCCGAACACGCTCATTGCGAGCTCGGTGCGCCCGGCACCCATCAGGCCGGCGATCCCCACCACTTCTCCAGCACGCACGTTCAGTGTGGCGTCTTCCACCACGTGGCGGCCGTGCTGGGTGGGGTGCTCCACAGTCCAGTTGTCGATGCGGAAGATCTCGTCGCCGATCTGGTGCTCACGCGTGGGATACCGGTGGGAGAGGTCGCGGCCCACCATGCCGCGGATGATCCGTTCCTGGGTGGAGTCCGGATCGGCCATATCGATGGTCTCGATCGTGAGTCCGTCCCGGATGATCGTGGTCCGGTCGGCGATGTCGGCGATCTCGTTCAGTTTGTGCGAGATCATGATCGAGGTGATGCCGCGCTCGCGGAGTGCTCGGAGCAGGTCCAGCAGGTGCGCGGAGTCGTTGTCGTTCAACGCGGCGGTGGGCTCGTCCAGGATGAGCAGTCGCACATCCTTGGAGAGCGCCTTCGCGATCTCGATGAGCTGCTGCTTGCCCACGCCGAGCTGATGGATCGGCGTGGTGGGGTTCTCGTGCAGGCCCACCTGGTGCAGGAGGTCAGCGGCCTCGGAATTGGTGCGGTTCCAGTCGATCAGACCGCCGGTGCCGCGCCGTTCGTTGCCGAGGAAGATGTTCTCCGCCACGGTGAGGTGGGGGATGAGGGCGAGCTCCTGATGGATGATGACGATGCCGCGGGACTCGGAGTCATTGATCGACCCGAATTCCACCGGCTCGCCGTCCAGCACGATCTCACCCTCGTAGGTGCCGTGCGGGTAGACGCCCGAAAGCACCTTCATCAGGGTGGACTTGCCGGCGCCGTTCTCGCCACAGATGGCGTGGATCTCGCCGTCCGTCACGGTGAGGGTGACGTTCGCGAGCGCCTTCACGCCGGGGAACGTCTTCGTGATGTCCCTCATCTCGAGGATGGGGAGGGCCATGCCGACCTCCTTGGGGTCAGAGCCCGGGGTGCGTCGCTCGGAAGCGGCGCACCCCGGGGTTGGTGTCAACGCTCGGTGAACTACTCGGCCACGCCCGAGGCGACCTCGTCGGCGGTCCAGTAACCGGAGTCGATCAGCAGTGACTCGATGTTGTCGGCGTAGACGATGTCCGAATCCAGCAGATACGAGGGCACGATCTGCACACCGTTGTCATAGGTCTCGGTGTCATTCGCTTCCGGCTCCTCGCCGGCGAGGAAGGCCTCACCGCTGACCACGGCCTGCTCGGCCAGTTTGCGGGTGTCCTTGAAGATGGTGGCGAACTGCACACCCTGGTCGATCAACGCCACCGAGGCGATCTCTGCGTCCTGACCGGTCACGATGGGCAGCCCCTCGTCGATCGAGGGCCCCATCCCGACTCCCTGCAGAGCGGTGATGATGCCGCGGGAGAGACCGTCATAGGGAGAAAGCACCCCGTGCAGCTCGGTGCCGTCACTGTAGGCGGCGGTGAGCAGATCTTCCATGCGCTTCTGGGCAGTCTCCTGCTGCCACCGTAGCGTTGCCGCCTGCTCGATATCGGTCTGCCCTGAGGGGACGGTCAGCGTGCCGTCATCCAGATAGGGCTGCAGCGTCTCGATCGCACCATCCCAGAAGAAGTGCGCATTGTTGTCGTCCAGCGAACCGGCGAACAGCTCGATGTTGAACGGACCCTCGGCATCGCCCTCACTGCCGTCCTCGTTCAGCAGACCCAGGCCCACCAGCAGCGAGGTGGCCTGCTGGACGCCCACCTGATAGTTGTCGAAGGTGACGTAGAAGTCCACGTGCTCGCTGTCCCGGATGAGCCGGTCGTAGGAGATCACCGGGATGTTCGCCGCGGCGGCTGCCTCGAGCTGGCTGCTCAGTGCGGTGCCGTCGATGGCGCCGATGATCAACAGGTCGGCTCCGGTGGTGATCATCTGGTCGATCTGCTGGGACTGCGTGGGGATGTCGTCATTGGCGAACTGCAGGTCCACCTCGTACCCGGCGTCGGTGAGCCCGGATTCGACCGCCTCACCGTCGGCGATCCAGCGTTCTGAGGTCTGGGTGGGCATCGAGACGCCGACCAGGATGTCTTCGGGAGCCTGGCTCCCGGCGTCATCACCACCACCGTCGCCGCTGCCGGCTCCTTCGCCTGCGCACGCCGACAGGGCGAGCAAGCCCGCCGTGCCGAGTGCCACCAATCCGTACTTGCGCATGTGGGCTCCTTCGCTCCGTTGGATCGTCACGCCGAACCGTCGACGACGCCATCGGTGGCGCCGGACTCAGAGATTCGGCAGGTGCTCCATCAGTGGCGGTGGCGACGAGATGTGGGACACCGTCGACGACGCCGTCGTGATCGAGCGGTTCACACTCTCTTGAGTTCGAGACTCGAAGTCAAGCGAATGGAGTGGACTCGAGGGTCACGATCTGATCACGACGCTCGAAAGGGTGATGAACTCCGGGCGAGAATCGGTGGATTATTGCGGCCAGGAGTGCAGTCGGTGGGCGCCAGAATCCCACATGAGATCCCTGTTCGCCGATCGCCTTGGCTTCGCGCCGCGAACTCAGCTTCCGCTCATTCGATTCGCCGTCTAGCGACAATGCATGCGCGTCGCCGTAGCGGATGTGTCCACAAGGTGAGACGCTGAGTGGTGCCGCACCGATGCGGCGTTCTGTCTGGCGGTACGTACCGCTCGTCGCCGCCGTCGTCGCCGAGTTTTGGAGGTTCTCTACAAAGTCGCCGTTCCGATCTGATGGCTGACCTCTCGTTTGAACCTACGCTCGCGTAGCCTACGCTGACGTAGGTTGTAGCGCGTGGTCCGCCATTCCCACACGAAGGAGTTCGCCTGTGTTCACACCCGACGCAGACGGGGACACCACCCCAGTCGGAGGACCGGATGATGATCTCATCCAGCTGCTCACCCCCGATGGTGAGCGTGTGCATCACGAGAGTTACTCGGCCCGGGTCGATCACCTGGATACCGAGGCACTCCAGAGTCTCTACCGAGACATGGTGATGGTTCGTCGTTTCGACACCGAGGCCACGTCGCTGCAACGCCACGGTGAACTCGGCCTATGGCCGCCGTGTCTTGGCCAGGAGGCCGCGCAGGTCGGATCCGGGCGTGCGCTCGGCGTCCGAGACTACGTGTTTCCCTCCTATCGCGAGCTTGGCGTTGCGTGGACCCGCGGAGTCGATCTGCGCAAGACGCTGCACCTGTTCCGCGGAGAGGACCACGGGGGCTGGGACCCCGCAGAACACAACTTCCACCTGTACACCCTGGTGATCGGTGCGCACACGCTGCACGCCACCGGGTACGCGATGGGGATCCAGCGCGACGGTGATGTCGGCACGGGGAACCCCGATCGCGATCGAGCCGCCGTGGCCTACTTCGGCGACGGCGCCACGGCGCAGGGCGACGTGAACGAGGCCCTGACATTCGCCGCCGTCAACGATGCGCCCGTGGTGTTCTTCTGCCAGAACAATCAATGGGCAATCTCCGAACCCGCGCAGCAGCAGAGCCGGGTGCCGCTGTTCCACCGCGGGCGAGGTTTCGGCGTGCCCTCGGTCCGGGTGGATGGCAACGACGTGCTGGCCAGCCACGCCGTGATGCTCGAGGCGCTCGAGCGTGCCCGCTCCGGTGGGGGTCCCACGTTCATCGAAGCGGTCACCTACCGGATGGGCGCGCACACCACCTCCGATGACCCGACGAAGTACCGCACTCGCGCCGAGGAGGAGATGTGGCGGCGCCGGGATCCGATCGACAGGCTGCATGCCTTGCTGGTGCGTGAAGGGGAGAGCGAGCAGTTCTTCACGGAGCTGGAGGCCGAGACGGAACAGTTCGGCGCCGAGATCCGTGAGTACTGCCGGGCCATTGCCGCACCGGGCACGGAGCGGATGTTCGAGCACGTCTACGCGAGCGAGAATCCTCAGGTCAGCGCGGATCGGGCGTGGCTGGCCGAGTATGAAGAGGGTTTCGCCACCGAGGAGGCGTCAGCATGAGCACCACCGTCGAGAGCAGCACCGAGCGCATCACGCTCGGCAAGGCGATCAACCTCGGACTGCGCCGCGCCATGGAGCGCGACCCCAAGGTCATGCTCATGGGGGAGGACATCGGCCCACTCGGTGGGGTGTTCCGCGTGACCGACGGTCTGCAGAAGGACTTCGGATCCGAGCGTGTGGTGGACACCCCGCTCGCGGAATCCGGGATCGTCGGCACTGCGATCGGCCTGGCTGTGGCCGGCTATCGCCCGGTGTGCGAGATCCAGTTCGACGGGTTCATCTTCCCTGCCTTCAACCAGATCACCACCCAGCTGGCCAAGATGCACTACCGCTCCCGTGGCGCCGTCCACGTGCCCGTGGTGATCCGGGTTCCGTACGGTGGCGGGATCGGTGCGGTGGAACACCACTCCGAGTCCCCGGAGGTGCTGTTCGCGCACACCCCAGGCCTGCGAGTGATCACCCCGGCCACGCCGGCCGACGCCTTCACGATGATCCAGCAGGCAATCGCCTCACCGGATCCGGTGCTGTTCTTCGAGCCGAAGGCGCGCTACTGGGACAAGGCCGAGGTGGACGTCTCCGCCACCGATTCGGCGATAGGAGGCGGGGACGGGCTGAACACAGCGCGCGTGGCCCGGCCAGGCACCGACGTCACCGTGGTGGCGTACGGCCCGGCGGTGGCCACGGCGCTGCGCGCAGCGGCCGCTGCCGAGGCAGACGGCATCAGCCTCGAGGTGATCGACCTGCGGGCGGTCTCCCCGATCGACTTCCCCACCATCGCTGCCTCGGTGCGCCGCACCGGTCGCCTGGTCGTGGTGCACGAGGCCCCCACCTTCCTGGGTGCCGGGGGTGAGATCGCCGCGCGAATCACCGAGGAGTGCTTCTACCATCTGGAAGCACCGGTGTTGCGCGTGGGTGGGTTCCACACGCCGTACCCGGTCTCGAAGATCGAGGAGGAGTACCTGCCGAACCTCGACCGCGTGCTGCACGCAGTCGATACGGTGCTCTCACACTGACACCCGAGGAGACGAACCAGCCATGCCGCAGTACGTGCAGTTCCGCCTTCCCGACGTCGGTGAAGGACTTACCGAGGCCGACATCGTCGAGTGGCGGGTCGCCGTCGGCGATGCCGTCACGGTGAACCAGGAGATCGTCGAGATCGAGACGGCGAAGAGCCTGGTCGAACTGCCGAGCCCGCACGCGGGAGTCGTTGCTGAACTGCTCGCCTCAGTCGGTGACACAGTGGAGGTCGGTACCCCGATCATCACCATCGATACCGATCCCGAGGGAGCGCGGGCCAGCGCCGATGCCCCCACGGGCGCTTCAGCCACCGCCGACGGCGGCCCCTCCGATGCTCAGGCCTCCTCGCCTGGCGAGGAGGGGGCCTCGGGCGAGGCGGCGCCGTCGGCCGGTGCGAACGAGGAGGAGACCAGCGGCGGGGTGCTGGTGGGGTACGGCACCAAACATGCGGCCGGGACGCGGCGGCCCCGCAGGGCCGCCGCCGTACCTCCAGAGGCGGCCCCGGCCGAACCTCAGGCAGAACCGCCCGCACCGGCGCCGCAGCCCTCTGCTGAGGCTGCGCCGTCGGCAGCTGCTCCTGCCGGTCGCTCAGAACGGCCTGCCGTGCACGTGCTGGCCAAACCGCCGGTGCGTAAGCTCGCCAAGGACCTCGGGATCGAGCTGGGTCGTGTGCCGGGGACAGGCCCGGGCGGGATCGTCACGCGTGCGGATGTCCTTTCCGCCGCCGAACGATCCGCACCGGAGAAGCTCGTGAAGAACGAGGGCGACGACCGGCCCTGGCTGGACGGCGGCACGGTCTCAGCGGACGGGCGGCAGACCCGGGTGCCGGTGCGCAGCGTGCGGGCGCGGACGGCGGAGGCGATGGTGGCCTCGGCGTTCACCGCACCGCACGTGACCGTCTTCGTGACCGTGGACGTGACCAAGACGATGCGCCTGGTGGAGCGGCTCAAGGCCGACCGCGACTTTGCCGATGTGCGGGTGACTCCGCTGCTGGTAGCAGCGAAGGCGCTCATCCTGGCGATCCGGCAGCGGCCGATGATCAGTGCTGCCTGGGACGATGAGACGCAGGAGATCGTCTACAAGCACTACATCAACCTCGGCATCGCGGCCGCGACCCCGCGCGGGCTGATGGTGCCGAACATCAAGGACGCGCACCGGCTCTCGATGCACGAGCTGGCGGAGGCGATCGCCGATCTGACCAGTACGGCGCGGGCCGGGAAGACCCAGCCCGCGGAGATGGCCGATGGCACGGTGACGATCACGAATGTGGGGATCTTCGGGATCGACACCGGCACCCCGATCCTGAACCCGGGGGAGTCGGCGATCCTCGCCTTCGGTGCGATCGCCGAGCGTCCGTGGGTGCACAAGGGAAAGATCAAGAAGCGCTGGGTCAGTCAGCTCGCGCTCTCGGTCGATCACCGGCTGGTCGATGGTGAGCTCGCCTCCCGGGTGCTGCACGATGTGGCCCGGGTGATGGAGGAGCCGAGCCAGGGTCTGGTCTGGGGCTAGGCCCGAACGAGCAGGTCACCCACGTCGCACTCCAGGGCGTCGCAGATCGCTGCCAGGGTGCTGTAGCGGATCGCCTTCGCGCGGTCGTTCTTGAGCACGGAGAGGTTCACCAGGCTCACCCCGACCTGCTCGGCGAGCTGGGTGAGCGTCATTCCACGTTCGCTGAGCAGCTCGTCCAGACGGCAGTGAATCAGTGCGGGTTCGGCCTCGTTGGCGCTGCGCGGGGTCATACGAGCCCCTCGGTGTCTTTCTGCATGCGCTCGCCGATCTGCAGCATCTGTGCGACGACGGCCAGTGCGATGCCCCAGCCGAATGATCCGAGGGTGGACTCGAACAGGATGAGACGGAATCCTTCAGCGGTGCCCTCGGCGAGCGATCCCGCACCCAGGGTGTCGATCACTTCGGCGCGCGTGATGCCCTCAAGGAGGTCTCCGAATGCGCCGCCGGCCAGGACGGCGATCGCGGCAGCCATGACGGCGATCGTCGCCGAGCGCACGAACGGGCGGCCGGAGATGGTGCGCCAGGCGAGCCATCCCACCGATCCGGCCACGCCGATCGTGGTCAGCTGATGAAAGAACCCGGCCGCTCCGAACAGCCAACGCACCGTCGCAGGTGGGTCTGTCAGGGTCAGGGTGACGTCCTCATAGCGCGCGTCGGTGACACTCGCGAAGGGGGTGAGGAACTCGGGTGAGGCGGCATTCCCGAGATCGAACCCGCTGATCCGCAAGCTGGCGGCGGTGGCGGCCTCGACCGCGATGAGGATCGCTGCCACGAACGCTGCAGCGGCGATCGCTGCGGCCACGGGTGCGACGACGATCAGTGCGTACCGGTCCCACCGGCTGAGTCCGCGAGATGTCCTGTCCATCATTCGCTCCTTATCGATGGTCGTTAATATCGATAATCGATAAGTTAGCGCACAGGGATGCGGAGGGCAACCCCGCGTCGATGGCCCGTCGCGCGCGGACATACCTTTCGCGCGCGGACATACCTTTCGCGCGCGGACATACCTTTCGTGTGCGGACACAGGTACCTGCCTGTGTCGGTGCGTGGACGTTGTGTCCACGTGCGGTGTGCGCGATGCACCGCCGTCCACAGCTCCCCCGGCGCGCGGCGCTCACGTTGCAGGATCCTGCTGTGCTGAGCGGATGGACGAGTCGAGGGCCGCGCAGGCGCGCCGGTGGCAGCAGCTGCTGCGTAGCACGGGGCAGGAGCTGATCACCTTCGGACAGGCCGACGAGGTCGGCTCGGTCGCCCGCCTCATCAGTGCCCATCAGGCGGGCGCCCTGATCCGTGTCGCACGCGGTGCCTATGCTCCGGCCACCGCGCTCGAGGCACCGACAGATCCCGAACGACGCGCCAAGCGCTATCGATTGCGAGTGCTCGCCGCGGCCCAGCGGATGAAGAACCCGATTTTCACCGGGCACTCAGCGCTCGCGATTCTCGGCCTCCCGATCGTCGGCCTCTGGCCCTCGGACGTCTTTGTGCTCGCCGATCGCCCACACGGGACCCGCCGGCCCGGCGTGGTGACCCTCGCGCGGCGCGCGGAGGTGCCGACCACGATGGTCAGCGGTGTAGCGGTCACGGCGGTGGAGTACTCCCTCATCCAGGTTGCCCGCCGTGCACCACTGCTGCCGGCCATGGCCGCTGCGAATGCGGCGTGCTTCGTCTCGCACTACAGTCGCCAGCCGCCGCTCACCACCCCCGAGGCGCTCTGGCGCGAGCACGAGCGGCTGATGCCCTATCAAGGTTCGCGCCCGGCTCGGCAGGTGCTGCGCCGGGTCAACACCCAGACCGAATCGACGCTCGAGACCGTCAGCGACATCGCGATCGAAGCCTTCGGCCTCAAGCAGCCGATCAAGCAGGCGCGCCTGGTGCTCGCATCCGGGAGTGAGTGCTTCATCGACTACCTGTGGCCGGACGAACGCATCGGGGGCGAAGCAGATGGGGAGAGCAAGTATCGCGGCGCCGACTCGGCAGATCGAGTGATCGCCGAGAAGCACCGGGAGGACGAGGTGCGCGAGGTGGTGCCGATCCTTGTGCGCTGGGACTGGCAGGCCGCCTGGCAGCGCGCGCCACTGGGAGCAAGGCTTCTTCGCGCAGGAGTCCCGCGCACCCGCAGACCCCTCGTGCTCTAGGACCCGACACACCGTCCGCCCGCGGAGGGATGGTCACTGCCCACGCGGCGCCACTGCGCCAGAACGGACACACCTTCCGCGCGCGGACACATGGTGCTCATTGTGTCGGCGCCTGGAGGTTGTGTCGGCGTGGCCGTTACTCGTTCTCGAACAGGTAGCCGATCGGCTTCGGGGCTCCGGCCAGCTGGGTGATCACGGCGATGTGCTCGTACAGGCCCATCTTCTGCAGGTTGCCGGCCTTGTTCGGGCCGCCCAGGGCAAGCAGTGGGACAAAACCGAAGCACTCTTCGTGCGCCGGCGTGCCCTGCCGGGTGACGGCCAGCGGATACGGCTGACGCTGGAAGTCCTCGTCGAGGACGGCAGGATCCTGCATCAACTCGGTCAGGCGGTCGAGCGAGAGATCGCGAGTGAACTGCAGGGTGCCCCAGCGGAAGGTGTAGAGCAGGTACATGCTCTGCGCCCACATCACCACATCGCCCAGACCCGTGGTAAACATCGGGACCACAGTCTCCGGAAGCGGGACCGAACCGTCCAACATCTGCCGACCGCGAGCGGGGTCGATCACGCGGATGAATTGGTCGGCGCCCACCGCGCCGGCTCCGTAGGTTCGCCACATCTGGACGGCGCCTTCGGGTGCGCGATCGGCGAAGCTGTCGATCGTCTCCGCGGCGATCGGAGCGTGCGGGGAGAACTGGTTGAAGGCGACCATCAGTCCTTCTCGATCATCTCGTCGAAGCGGATACCCACCGGCTCGAACTGGACGCTCCACCACTCCCGGACAGCGTCCGGGCCGATCTTCTCCCGTTTCTGCAGCGCGTAGGCACCGCGCCGCACCGACGCCATCATGCTGGCGAAGTTGAGGTCGTGTTGATCCTCGATCTCGCCGAGTCGGAGGTTCATCCTCGCGTCGGTGTGCTTGTCGAGCGCGGCACGTTCGGAGGCCGAGCGAGACTTCTCCACCGTCTTCAGGAAGGGGCGCCAGTCACGGAACGTGCTCACGCTGGTGGCGTTGACCTGCGACCACTGGTCAGGGTCCAGTCCCAGCAGAGCATCAAGGAAGCGGTCGACCGCAGGGTCGAGGGTGAACGTGGGCATGTAGATCCTCCAAGGGCACAGACTAGGTCAGACGGTCGGGAGCGTCACGTTCACTCGGACCTGGGGAAGGAGATCCGACGGTATCCCGGCGGTGGCCGCTTCGATCGCCGTCTGCAGGTCGCGGGCACGGTCCTTCCACTGTGCGCCGAATGAGCTGTTCACCCCGGAGTCGCCCAGCCCGTCGACGCGATACGGATGCCCGCCGGCGATCTGGTCCGGCCCATGGAGCACGGCCATGCCCTTCACGTCGTACCCGGCGCGCCGGAGTTCGTCCCGGTACAAGCTCTGCAGGCTCTCGTCCTGCCGTCCGTGCCGGTCGTAGTTCGCCCGATTGTCCAGGTACTCGCGGATCGAGAGGCGATTGAGTCCGTTCTGCTGCATGGCCAGCTGGTCGGCGAACTCACCCGCATCGTGATCGGGGTTCCGGGTGAAGGGGTCGGGCGACTCAGGTTCACTCATCCGGTACGTGCCGTCGGTGTTGCGGGAGAGGAGTCCCTGCGCCTCCAGGTCGGCCAGGCGCCGCGCCTGATCGCCGTTCGGTGCGGGCAGGTCCTGAGGGGAGCTGCGCTGGGCCAGGTCGGTGTCGCGGTCCCGGATCCTGCGGATGTTGTCGAGGATCTCCTGGCGCTGCAGCTTGCTCCGACCATCCAGCGCACGAGCGATTCGGCGCGACCCGGTCCCGAGCGCCTCAATCACCTCGTCCATGTGCCGTGCCATCGACATGTGTGCCTCCTACGACGCGAAGATCGGCAGGCCCAGGACCTGCGCGACGAAGTTCTCGATGAGCTCGGCCTGTTCGTCCCCGCAGTCACCGATCGCGTCGGCGAGCTCCTCCATCAAGTCGAAGCTGACGTCGAACGTGGGTGTCTCATTGCCTGCGGTGGTCAGTGGGGCGGCGAGTACGGCCTCGGCGAGCCCGGCCGCGGTCTCAGTGAGCGGTTCGATCACCATCACCAGGATCTGGCCCACCAGCTCCTCGACGGCGATGTCGGTGGCGATGTCCAGCGCCTTCTTGCGGGCGGCGATGATGGCTGCATTCGCGGCGAGGCTGAGGCCACCGGTGACGACCGCACTTGCGGCTGCGGCAGCCAGCTGTGCGGCGGTGATGGTTAGTTCCGCGATGACCTTCATCTTCAGGGCTAGGACGACGTTGGCGAAGATGTCGACACCGTCTGCCACGGTGGGCAGCAGCTCCAGCATCTGGTCCATGTTCTGGGTGCGGTTGTCCGTCCAGGCGTCGATGTAGGCCGACGCAGCCCTGGAGGTGAATGCCTCGGTCAGCTCGCTGTTGATCCTGCTGTCCAGATCGTCCAGCGTGCCCTGCAGATCGTCCCGTAGCCCCCGCACCAGGACGGCTGCTTCACTGATCGCGTCCTCGTCCACGTTCGGCCACTCGTAGCCGAGCAGGTCGAGCACATAGTCCAGCTCGCCTGGAATGGTGATGCCCACTTGCCCCTCCGCTCTCTTCAGGCGTCAGATTAGGAGAGCGCCGCGGGGGCGTCGATGGGGAGCGCTCCCCGCCGATCGTGCCGGAAGTCGGATCAGAAGAATGTCGTCGTGTACGGGCGGTCGGGTAGGTCGGCCATGGCAGCGAGGCGCCCGACGGCGTCCGGTGCGCCGCTCACGCGGCCTGCGGCCGCGAGGGTGGTCACCGGGGCGGTGCCCAGGCACAGGACGGCCAGTGTCTCGGCGGTCACCGTGAGCTCGGGCTTCTCGGTTGATCGCGTGACCACGGCGCGGCCGTCATCGCTCTCGATGGCGTAGGTGCCGGCGGCGTGACCTTGGGCATCCTCGACATCGAGGACGACTCGCCCGTTGGCTGCCCATGGGCGTGCGCTGAGCACGCGTTCCACATCGAGCACGCGGAGCCAGACGAACTCGCGGTCGGCGCTGATAGTGAGGGCGTTGATATCGGTCAGAGCCCAAGGCAGCGGGTCCGCCGGATCCGCGAATCGCCAGATCACCCGGTTCGAGAGGTCGATGTGGGCGAGGAAGTCCCACAGGGCAAGCTGAGTGGTGGCATTCAAGGCGAGCATCTCGTTCACCTTGATCGTGGGCTTCTCGCGGTCGCTGCCGTCGAACTCGTAGAGCACGAAGCCGTCCACGGTCCCGTCGGCGTCCAGGTGCACGGCGCACCGCAGCTTCTTCGCCGGACCACCCTCGGAGAAGTCAAAGGCACCGGTGTGCAGGATTTCGTAGAAGGAGGGGCGTTCAATCGATCCACGCCGTGCACGGTGGAATGCCTCGAAGACGCTGCTGATGTGTGGCCACGCCACAGCAGGCTCGATCAGCTCCATCCGTCCCGGGTCGGTGAACGAACGCAGCCCGAACCGCGGGCCCGTCTCGAGTTCGAACTTGCGCACGAACGTGGCCGGACCGAACCCCCACCGTCCATAGATCGTCGCCTCGGATGCCGTCAGAGCTGCCAGCGCCACTCCGTTCGTGGCCGCATCGGTCAGATCGGCCTCCATCAGCGTGCGCACCAGCCCCCGGCGCCGGTGCGCTGGGCTCGCCGTGACATCACTGATCATCCGCACCGGGAGCAGCTCGTGACCGACGTTGATGGTCTTGTCGAAGCTGATGAATGTGGCCACGGGCGCAGGTCCGGCGCCGAACTCCCCGTCGGGAAGCCACGCGCCCCGGCAGATTGCGCCGTCGGTCCGAGCGCTGGTGACCATGTGCTGGATCTGCTCCGGGGCCGGCCGCGGCTCATGAAACGCTTGAGCGACTGAGCCGAACCACGCGTCGCGGCGAGCCACGGCCGCAGCGGAGTCGTCATGCAGGTTCACGGTGTCGAAGACGTAGTTCACCCGATCACCTTATGGCCGCCGTCCACAGGATTTCCTGTGTGACGTGAAGGCAGGTCCTCTGTGAGGTGAAGAGAGGTGAGGTGAGCGAGCGGGATGCAGTGATGGGGTGGTGTGCAGTGATGGGGGAGGCGCTCGGTGTTGCGGGAAGCAGGCGCTCTACCAGTTCTGCCCGGAACCGTTGCCCCCACCGGACTCCTGCTCGGAGGCCTCGCGCGATTCCTGGGCCTCCTGGTTTCGCTCCTCGAGCTCGGACTGCCGGGGATCCTGTGACTCGGTGGGTGATTCGCTTTCGCCCCCGGATTCGCCGTCGGTGGGTGATTCGCTCTCCCCGCCGGATTCGCCGTCGGTGGGTGATTCGCTTTCGCCCCCGGACTCGCCCTCGGTGGGTGATTCGCTCTCCCCGCCGTTCTCGCCCTCGGTGGGCGATTCGCTTTCCCCGCCGTTCTCGCCCTCCTGCTCTTGCTGTTCCTGTTCTTCCTGCTGTTCCTGGTTCTGTTCCTGGCTCTCCTGCTGGCGCTCCTCGGCCTCCTGGGCTTCCTCGCCGCCATTCCCGCCGGACTCACCGCAGTCTGCGAGCATCGCCTGCGCTTCGTCGTAGCGGTTCGCGGCCATCGCGAAGTCGCCGGCGATGGATGCCTCGTCGCCGAGACCTTCGAGCGCGAGGGAGTAGTTGGTGCGGACCATGCACTCGTCCGCCCCGCGTGGCTCTTCTTCCGGGGCGGTGGGGACCAGGCCCAGTGCCACGTCGAGATCCTGAGTCGCGTTGAAGAAGTCACCAGTGGCGTAGACCGCCGTGCCCTGGTTGAAGTGCGCCTTCCACGGCTCCACCCAGTTCACGTACTCCAGGGACGCGAACCGGTCGGCCGCGGTCACGTGATTGGCGTTGTCATAGGCACTGGTCCCGGCCAGGTTGATCAGCACGGCGCTGAGCAGCTTCACCGCAGCGAGCGCCGCGATCGCCACCACCGGAGCCGACCAGAGCAGCATCAACCGGCGCCGTTTGGCGAGCTTCTCGTGGAATTGTGCATCCCGGATCTCGGCCGTGCTGCGGAACCGGCCGGGTGGGGGAAGCAGGTCTGCTGTGCTCATTGGACGCCTCCATGGCCGGCGCCGACCGGTTCTCGTGCCGGTTCGCCGTCATCCCTCTTCGGCCGCTTGCGGCCGGACTTCGGCACTTCACGGGTGAGGTCCCACGCCTCCCACGCGAGCAACAGCCCGAGCACTATGGCGAACGGCCAATAGACGTCCTCATAGGTGGTCAGGTCACGGCGGCCGTCGCTCGCGATCTCCTGCACATCGACTCCCTCAACCAGCTGGTCCACCGGGTCCTCGGTGATGCGGTGCGTGTAGTCGATGCCGAGCTGGTCGGCGAGTGTGCGCAGATTCGTCTCATCGATCTGCGAGACGCCCGGTTCGCCGTTCTCATCGGTGATGTAGGGGGCGTCGGTGCCGAAACCGGTCTCACTCGTGCCGTCGTAGGAGCGCATGTTCCCACCCTCGGCCGTGCCGTATCCGAGCACGGCGCCGCCATCGACCAGCGGCTCGAGATCGGCGAATGAGGCGAAGTCGCCACCCGCCTGGGAGTCGGACCCATTGGTGTTCTCGCCATCGGAGAAGATGAACACGAGGCGCACATTCTCCGGGTTGCGCTCCGCAGCTCCATTGAGCGTCTCGGTGAGTGCCTCCAGCGGCCGGTCGATCGAGGACCCGGCCGAATACGCGGTGATCTCCTGCTTCACCGTATCCGCCCAGGCGCGCACGGCCCGCGAGTCCGTGGTCAACGGCAGCTGGGACGTGGTCTGGGAGTCGAACGCGAGGATGCTGTACCGGGCGGCAGGCATCGCCTGGGTGAGTGCCACCAGATCGGCCTGCACGCCCTCCAGGCGGGCACGATCGCCGTCATAATCCTCCGCCGCCATCGATCCGGTGCGGTCCACCACGAAGTACATCTCCACGTTCGAGATCAACGACTCCTCGAGCGTGCGCGGGATCGCCGGAGTGAGCGCGATGATCGCTGTGGCGAGCACGATCGCGCCGCGGCGCAACCAGTCCCGACGGCGTTCACCATGCGTGGTCCGGATCTTCCACACGGCGAGCACGAGCAAGGGGAGGAAGACGATCAGGGTGAGCCATAGGGGCCACATCATCCGCAGGGTCATGCGCGCAGCCTCCAGACGGCGAGGAGGTAGACGCCGATCAGACCCATCAGCCAGGCGAAGTATTCTTCCGGCCGATCGGTGATGATCACCTCAGCGTCCGCATCCAGTTCGGCCGCCTGCTGGGCGGAGATCTCGTCCACGATCCCCGAGACCGCGTCGGGGTCATCGCTGGCGTAGAAGAGCCCACCCTGTTCCTCGACGGCGTCCCGGTACTCCTTCTCCTGGGCCGCGGAGTCGGCGGTGACCGCCCCGGCATAGAAGCCGTGCAGGGTGATATCCCGTTCGGCCACGAGTTCGGCTGCCTCCGGCAGCGTGTACAGGGGTTCGCCGAACACCTCGTTGTCTGTGGCCATGATGATCGAGCGGGACCGTTCCTCGTCCTCCAGGTCGAAGGCCAGGCCGCACGTGGCCAGACCATCGCCCACGAGGGAGGAGGCGTCCTGCCCGAGGCCCTCGGTACCGGCGAGGAACTGGAGGAGCCGGTCCAGTGCGGCCGTGTCGTAGGAGAAGTCCTCGAGGGAGTCCACGTCGAAATCGAGGGCATCGGCCGCTTCGGTCAGTTGCTCTTCCACGAGGGTGTAGTCATCTGTGAGCGGGAACACCGTGCGCGAGGTGGAGTTGTAGATGGACAGCGCGATGCGCTCACCGTGGAAGCTCGGCAGCAGCTCGAGGAATCGCTGCACGATCTCGGTGTCGTACTCGATCATCGATCCGGAGACGTCCAGGCAGAGCACGATGTCCCGCGTGGCGAGCTCCTCCGAACGCACCTCCCGGTCCACCGGCCGCGCGACCAGGAATCCCGTAGCGATCGAGGATCCGAACAGCACCACGGCCAGGCACAGCAGGAACACGCGATACCGGGACAGGCGTGATTTGAAGGATGGCAGTTCCGGTAGGTAACCGGCATTCGCCACCCAGGTGACCTGACGCCGCTCCTGCTTCGCCGAGCGGGCGAACCATCCCAGCACGAGGGCCGCCACCACGGCCGCGAGCACGACCCAGAGAGCCCACGGGTGCAGGAGGATGCTGCTCACCATTCGCGGACCACCGCCCGCGCGCTCTCCGTGGCAGCGAGCGCCTCGGCGTCGGAATCGGAGGCGAACGCCGGCTCCTCGTACTCGGCGAGCAGGTTCACGAGCCGGTCGGTGCCCTCCAAGCGTGCGATCTCCCGCACGGTCAGGGAGCTGGTGTCCATCTTCATCCGCCCGTTCGCGAACTCCCGCATGATGTGGTTCAGATCGAGGTGCAGCGTGCGCAGGTCGGATTCACCTTCGCGATACCGCTCTTCGGCAGCATCGACCTGGCTGAGCATCGTGGTGCGCAACGTGGCATACCGGTCCCTGCTGCCGGCATCATCCTCGGCTGGACGCTTGCGGGTGTTGTAGAACACGAACCAGTACCAGGCGCCGATGAGCGCGAGCAGCACCAGGCCCACCACCCACACCCAGGCCGAGTAGGCCGCCGGGGCGACCGGATCGTTGATCGGTGCGGCGCCGACGGGCAGGCCGATCCCGCCCTGCAGCGGGCCGGCGACGAGGTCAACGGCGAACACGACGTTGCCTCCTGAGCAGATCGATCAGCCGGTCGATGAGCTCGTCCTCGCTGTTCGCCGTCACGCCCTCGACGCCCTGACGCCTCAGCATGGCGGCCACGTCCTGACGGCGACGTTCGGCAGCGGCGCGTGCCTCGGAATCGAGCGCCTTGTGCGATCGCATGTACTCAGGAATGTCGAGGTGCCGGTCCACATCGTCGATGGGCCGGTCCCCGAAGGTGGTCGGCACAGCGTCACCCACCTGCACCACCATCACCTCGTGCCTGGTCCGCAAGCGCTTCAGGCTGAGCTCGTGTTCCGGGCGCGGGCGCGCCTCATCGGTGATCAGCACCACCAGGGAGCGGCGGTTGAACCAGGTGAGCACACGGTCCAGCACCCGGTTCAGATCGCTTGCCGGGGCGTCCACCTCGAACATGCTCTCGATCCGGCGCAACAACATTTCCATGTGCTCGGTGCCCCCGCGTGCCGGGATCTGCACCACGCGCTCGGCATCCCCGGCCACCAGTGCCACTGTGTCCCCCCGAGAGCGGGCGAGGTAGCACACGATCTCGGCGGCGAACTGCGCGATCTCTGACTTGGAGCCGCCGTCCGGTGCTGTCGCGGCCATGTTCCGCCCGGTGTCCACGGCTACCACCATGGCGAGGTTGGAGTCCCGCACGAATCGGCGGATCACCGGTTCGCCGTATGAGGCGCTGGCCTTCCAGTCGATATCGGAGACGTCGTCTCCCATGTGGTACTCGGCCATCTCGTCGAAGTCCTGGCCGTGACCGGAGTAGATCGAGCGGTGCCGGCCCTCGAGCAACCCCGCGGCGCGCCGGACCGTCGGCAGGTCGAGCCGGGCTCGGACCTTGGCCAGACGGGACGTCGACACCACGCGGGATTCTCCTTCTTCAAGCAGTGGGCGCCTGAGCCCAGGGGCGCTCAGGCGTCAACGGTCACGGGCTGGGAACGGCCGCGAATACCGCGTCAATGAGCGATTCCGGCGCCACATTGTTCGCGAGCGCGTCGTAGGTGCGCACGATGCGGTGCCGCAACACCGAGTGCCGCAGCAGTTTGACGTCGTCCGGCACCACATAGGACCGGCCCGCCTGCAGGGCGAGCGCCTGAGCGATCTGCATCAGGGCGATCCCACCGCGAGGGCTGGCGCCCACCCGCACATGCTGGTTCAGGTTCGGCAGCGGCCGCGGGCCCCCACCACGAGTGGTGTTGATGATCGCCACGATGTACTGCTTGATCGAGGTGTCCACGTACACCTCGCGCACGAGGCGCTGCAGGAACTCGACATCGCCGATGGAGATCGGCTGCGCCGTCAGCGGAGCGCTCATCGCACCGGACTGGATCCGTTCGAGGATGTCCAGTTCCTCATCGGGCGCCGGGTAGGTGAGCACCTCCTTCATCAGGAACCGGTCCATCTGCGCCTCGGGGAGGACGTACGTGCCTTCTTCCTCGATCGGGTTCTGGGTGGCGAGCACCATGAACGGCTTCGGCAGCGGGAAGACCTCGCCGCCGATGGAGGTCTGCTTCTCCTGCATCGCCTCGAGCATCGCCGACTGGGTCTTCGCCGAGGATCGGTTGATCTCATCGAGCAGCACCAGGTTGGCGTGCACCGGCCCGAGCTGGGTGGAGAACTCGCCGGTGGCGTAGTTGTAGATCTGGGTGCCGACGATGTCGTTCGGCATCAGGTCCGGAGTGCACTGGATGCGGTGGAAGGTGCCGGAGACCGAATCGGCAAGAGTCTGCGCCGCAGTGGTCTTCGCCAGGCCGGGCACCGACTCCAGCAGCACATGCCCGCCGGCGAGCAGGCAGCTCACCAACGCGGTGCGCAGTCCGTGCTGGCCGACGATGCGCTGGTCGAACACGCGGCTGACATGCGCGAGCCGTTCGGCGGCACGCTGGATATCGTCGTAGGAGATCGTTGACGTCGACGGCGCCAAGTGTGCGGCAACGGGACTGGACATGATCTCCCACTCTGAGGCGATGGCAAGTGCGTGGGCGATTATGCCAGTCAGACCTGACAAGAGCTCCGCCCGACCTGGGTAGGACTGCCCATCGGCGCCGTCCGCGTATCTCTCGTGAAGCAGCGGGGCGATTAGGCTCGGCTCGTGCCTGCTCAGACCGACGCTGCCGCCCGCTCCGCCCCGGGTGCGGCCCGGCGAGCGAGTCGGGCGGTCTGGGCACTGGCGCCGACGGCGATGCTCGTCTCTCTTCTCGGCCTCGCCTTCTCCGGAGCTGCCGGCCCCACCGAACTCGCCGACGCCGGCGCCATCGTGCGCTGGGGGCGCCCGCTGCTCACGGTGGCCTGGCAACTCGGGGCATCTGTGACACTGGGCGGTCTCGCCCTGCTGCTGTTCGCCTTCCCCCCTCCGCAGCGCACGGTGGCGAACGGGGCGAAGCGAGCCCCCCGCACCGCGGCCGATGGCTCCGGGTGGCGGATCGCCTCCCGCGCGGTGATGGTGGCCGGCCCGGTATGGGCGGTGGCCATGGTGCTCGACCTCATCTTCGGATACGCCACGGTGGCCGGCCGGCCGATCGGCGGCGCCGGGTTCGGCGCGGAGCTCGCGTTCTACCTGACCGAGATCTCCACCGGCCGGGCCGCGCTGGTGGCGGCCGTGCTCGCCGCGCTGGCCTCGATCGCCTGTGTGGCCGTGGCCGGGTACGGCACCGCGGTGGTGGCCGCCGTGCTCGCGGGCTCGGTGCTGATCCCGATCGCCACCTCCGGACATGCCTCCGGGAGCGCGAACCACGAGCTGGGAATGTCCGGGATGTTCGGGCACCTGCTGTTCGCCGCCGTCTGGGTGGGCGGGCTGGCCGTGTTGTGCGTGAGCGCACCTCGCCTCGGCCGCGATCTGGCCAGCGCCGCCACCCGGTACTCCGCGCTCGCGGTGTGGTGCTTCGTGGGCGTGGGCGTCTCCGGCGGGGCCAACGCCTGGATCCGGCTCGGCGGCTGGGATGGCTTCCTCGGCGCCTACGGGAGCCTGCTGCTGGTGAAGATCGCGATCTTCACCATTCTCGGGGTGATCGGCTACGTGCACCGGGTACGGACAATCCCTCGCCTTCAGCCCCGGCCCGACGGCGGAGCGCCCGGGGCGTTCTGGCGGCTGGCCGCCGTTGAGGTACTGGTGATGGGCGCCGTCATGGGGGTGGCGGTGGCACTGGCGGATACCGGACCGCCGGTGCCGCAGGAGCCACAGCCCAATCTCAGCCCGGCAGAGGAACTCTCCCAGCAGCCAGTCCCGCCTGAGCCCACCGTGGCCCGGTGGTTCACCGAAAGTACCCCGGACCTGCTGTTCGCCTTCCTCGCGGTGACCCTCGCCGTCGTGTACCTGCGCTGGGTGCTGCGGCTGCGGCGCCGGGGGGACTCCTGGCCAGTGGGGCGCACGGTGGTCTGGCTGCTTGGCACCGCCGGATTCGCGTACGTGAACCTGGGTGGTGCGGCCGTGTATGGGCGGCTGATGTTCTCCGCGCACATGGTCCAGCACATGACCATGGTGATGGTGCTGCCGATCCTGTTCGTCCTCGGCGCTCCGGTGACGCTGGCGTTGCGGGCGCTGGGGTCACGTGCCGACGGCTCCCGCGGGCCGCGGGAGTGGCTGCTCGCGATTGTGCACTCCCGGTGGGCGCGCTTCGCCTCGCACCCGGTGATCGCGGCCGTGAACTTCGCCGGTTCGATGATCGTCTTCTACTTCACCCCGCTGTTCGAACTCGCACTGACCACCCACATCGGGCACATCGCGATGGTGGTGCACTTCAGCCTGGCCGGATACGTCTTCGTGAACGTGCTGGTGGGAGTCGATCCCGGCCCGCGGCGTCCGATCTACCCGCTCCGCCTGGTGCTGCTGTTCGCGACGATGGCCTTCCACGCATTCTTCGGCATCGCGATCATCTCGATGTCCACACTGCTCGCCGCCGACTACTTCGGCGCGCTCGGGCTGCCATGGGGGGTCGATGCGCTGGCTGATCAGGAGACCGGTGGTGAGATCACCTGGGGGATCGGGGAGATCCCGTCATTGGCGCTCGCGATCGGCGTGGCGATCATGTGGGCGCGCAGCGATCAGCGGGAGGCCACACGGGTCGATCGTGCGGCGGACCGGGACTCCGGTGCCGAGCTCGAGGCGTACAACGCGATGATGCGGCGGATGGCGAAGGATGCCTCGCGCGAGGAGTGAAGAAGCGGCGGGGAGTGAGCAGCACCGCCCGGGAGCAGTGCCCACGCGCTTGGCTGGGCTCAACCGGCAGCGCGTTGGTCGTAGCGCAGCCGGGCCTCCTCGACTCCGACCATGTGCTGCTCGGCCCAGCGCTTGACGTGCTGAATCGTCTCCAGCAGGGAGTCCCCGAGTGCGGTGAGGGAGTAGTCCACCCGCACAGGAACTGAAGGCGTCACCTCCCGCATGACGAGGCCGTCGCGCTCCAGTGACCGCAGGGTCTGGGTGAGCATCTTCTGGCTGACCCCGGCGAGCCGCCGTGAGATCTCCGAGTAGCGCATCGTGCCCTCGTCACCGAGGGCACAGATCACCAGCGTGACCCACTTGTTGCTGATCCGGTCCAGCAGCTGGCGGCTCGGGCACGCGCTCAGATATGCATCGAACGCCTCGCGATCGAGTTCGCGCCGATCGTGCGCCGTCATCGTGACCATGGGTACCTCCGGGTGCGTGACCGACTTCGAAGTGCCTACTTCCCAATGGAGAGTAACCGCTCGATCCTGGAGCGGCAAGCACGTGTTCTTCGAAAGGAATCGGCCCATGGCCTCCAACATGATCACCACCGTGACCTCCCGTCCCGCAGCCACCGAACCGGTGGTGGAATACCTTTCCAGCCCGCGGGCCGGTGCCGGGCAGATCGTCGTGGACCTGATCGCCTCCGCAGTGAATCCATTCGACCTCGCCATCGCCTCCGGGGCCGCCCGCGAGGCAGTGGGCCTCACTGGACCAGTGGGGCTCGGTTGGGACGTCACCGGGGTGGTGCGTGAGGTCGGTAGTGGCGTCACGCGGTTCGCCGTGGGGGATGTGATCGCCGCGATCCATCCAGATCTGAGCGCACGCTCACGCGCACACGCCGAGCAGGTGCTCCTGGAGGAGGACTGGGCCGCTGTGTTGCCCGATGGGCTGGACCCGGTTGCCGCTGCCTCGATCCCCCTGAATGCGCTCACCGCGGCCCAGGCACTCGCGCTGCTCGGTCCGGCGGCGGGGCGCCGCCTGCTCGTCACGGGAGCGGCGGGTGCGGTGGGTGGCTATGCCGTAGCGCTCGCGGCAACGGCCGGCTGGCAGGTTGTTGCACTGGCCCGTGAGGCAGACGAAGAG
This sequence comes from Ruania halotolerans, assembly GCF_021049285.1. GTDB lineage: Bacteria > Actinomycetota > Actinomycetes > Actinomycetales > Beutenbergiaceae > Ruania > Ruania halotolerans. The sequence goes on along the minus strand of NZ_CP088017.1, from coordinate 3,952,050 downwards.
TTCGTCCGCGCCGCGGGTGCCGACGACATGGTCACCGCGATCCCCGCGGGCTCCGTTGACGCAGTCTTCGATGCGGCCGCGCTGCGGGAGGAGGCGATCATTGCCGTACGCGATGGTGGAGCGTTCGTCGGCGTCCTGCCGATCGCGCCGACACCACCGACCCGGGGCATCGCGAGCCAGGACGTGTTCGTCCAGCCTGCCCCGGAGATGCTCGCCGACCTGCTCGCCCGCAGCGCCTCCGGCGAGCTCGCGATACGCGTGGCAGGGACCCGCCCGCTCACCGACGCGGCACAGGCCTACCAGAGGGTGAGCGCGGGTGGGCAACGCGGGCGGTGGCTCTTGGTGCCGTAGCCGATGGCAGGCGGGCAGGCGGGCAGGCGGGCAGGCGGCAGGCGGGCAGGCGGGGGCGCGAGGTGGCTAGCGCAGGTGTGCGGCGAGAAAGGTGAGCGTGCGCTGCCACGCCTCGGCGGAGGCCTGGCCGTGATGGAACAACGGTGACGGATTGTCGAAGGCGTGACCTGCGCCGTCGTAGGTGAAGAACTCCACCTGGTTGTTGGTGGCGGTGACCGCCTCGCGGATCGTCTCGACCATCTCGGCGGGGATGTAGGAGTCGGCCGTGCCGAAGTGGTGCAGGCTCGGGGCCTGCACCTGAGGAGCGAGCGAAAGCAGTCCGGGCAGGGCCGAGCCGTAGTAACTGACCAGGGCATCCGGTGAGTTCTGCGCCGCGAGGTTGAAGGCGAGCCCGCCGCCGTAGCAGAACCCGAGCACGGCCACCTTCCCTGTGGTCTGGTTGGCACTGCTCTGGTCGGCACTGTTCTGGTTGGCCCTGCTCTGGTCACCACTGCCCTGATCGGCCCCCTTCTGTTCGGCGCTGTGCTGTTCCGCGGCGCGCAGCGCATCCAGACAGGCGTGGGCATCGGCGAGTGCCGCGTCCCAGGGCAGCTGCTGGGCCAGCTCGACACCGCGCTCCACATCCTCCTCGTCCACCGCCGAATCCGGGAGGCGATGGTAGAGCTCCGGGGCGTACACCACGTATCCCGCCGTGGCGAGGTCCGCGCAGCGGCTGCGGATGTACGCGCTCACGCCGAAGATTTCCTGCAGCACCAGAACACCCGGGCCGGTGCCGCCCGGTGGGAGCCACCGGTGGATGGGAAGATCGCCGGACTCGGTGGGGATCGTGATGACGTCTGCATGCGGGGAGTTCACGCGTGTCATTGTGCCGCTACCAGGCGGGAACGTCCTGACCGGTGATGCTCCGATCGATTGTCGGTGGGGCAGGTGATACTGGCCCGATGGCGTGGACCCACGATCTTCCTTTGCTACGACTCCTCGCCCTGGGGTTGGCTGGGCCTCGTCCGGCGAGCCCTGCTGAGGCCGTGCGCCACCTGGGCGCCGTGCAGGCGCAGGACTTGCCCGGGGCGCTCACCTCGATCGCGCTGCGCACCGGCGGGACCTGCGAGGACGTCCGCGACGCCCTCGATGCCGGTGCGATTGTGCGCACCTGGTCGATGCGCGGCACGCTGCACCTGGTTCCGGCCGAGGATGCGCAGTGGATGACCGCGATCACCGGGCCTCGGACGGACGCCGCCGCGGCCAAGCGGCACGCAGACCTCGGGATCGATGAGATCGTCCGGGCTCGCGCTCTGGAGATCGCCACCCGAACCCTCGATGGCCGATCGGCCACTCGCACGGAGCTCTTCGCGCAGTGGCAGGAGGCCGGGCTACTCGCGGACCGGCAGAGCGCGGTGCACCTGCTCGGACTCTTCTGCCGGGCCGGTGAGTTGGTCCTTGGCCCGTTGTCCGGAACTGAGCAGCTGGTGGTGCGCTGCCGTGACTGGATCCCTGACCGGCGCACCCTCGATGTCGAGGACGGGCTGGACGAATGGCTCCTCCGATACGTCGACAGCCACGGGCCTGTCACCGAGCGGGATGCGGCTCGCTGGCTCGGGCTCCCGCTTGGAATGATCCGTGCCTCACTCTCCAGGACGGCAGACCGGGTGGAGCGTCTGGAGGCGGCCGGCGAGACGTATCTCCTCCATCCGGGCCTGCCGGATCTGCTCACCGAGTACCGGCAGGAGGCGCGCCGCCTGATGCTGTTACCCGGATTCGACGAGTTCATGCTCGGGTACGGCGATCGCACCTTCGCGGTGCCACCGGACCAGCTGGACCGCCTGGTGCCCGGCGGGAACGGGGTCTTCCGCGCCACCATCGTCAAGGGCGGGCGAGTGATCGGGCTGTGGCGCCGTGGCCGCACCGCCCAGGCCGCTGTGGAGGTGGAGCCCTTCAGACCCTTGGGTCCGCGCGTGGAAGCGTCCGTGCACCGAGCGTTCGCTGGCCTGCCGTGACGTGCCGCCCTATCGCCTGACCGCGTCGATCAACTCGCGAACGCCGCGTAGCCAGACCACGTTCTCCTGGGTATCGCCGGGGTACTCGGCATGCCCCGCGCTGAGCACCTGCAGCCGGGCCGCGTCGCCGGTGGCCGCACGTGCCGCGTTGTGCACCGCGAACTGTCCGGCCGGCGGTACGGAGGGGTCCCACAGTGCGCACGCCATGAGTGTCGGGATCTGCAGCCGCGTGGCAGCGGTGGCGGCGTCGAAGTAGCGCAACACTTCCCGCGCCTGAGGGTGGGCATCGACGTATTCGCGCACAGCCGCACCGCTTCCGGTGCACGGGAGTTCGAGCCGCAGGTCGTAGTTGCCGAAGCTGGGCACCTTGAGCGCGGCAGCCTCGAACCGATCGTCCCACGGCACCGCGAGTGCGCCCTGGCCGCCGCCGAAACTGGCTCCGACGAACGCCAGGGGCAGCTCGACACCGACGATCTCCTGGAGTGCGGTCGCGCTCGCCCAGACGTCTGCGGCACACCCACCCAGCACGTACGTATGGATCGATCCGATGCCCTCGAGCACGTGCGTGTGCGCGGTACTGCCGAGCTCAGGCATCAGGCTGGCCGTCGGGAGGCCGCGCGCCACCGGGAAGATCACCGCGGCATCGGCCGGCATCCCGGCGAGCTCGGGCTCTTCCCGGCCGCCGTACCCGTGGCTGTAGATCACGCCCACACGAGGCGTGCGTTCTTTCGGCAACGCCACCCATCCGCCGATGCGCACGTTACCGAGCGCGGTGAGGGTGACCCGGTGCATCTCGTGACTGCCGGCCATCGAGGAGGGCGTCAGCTCCGGCTCGGGTGCCACCTGGGCTGCATCGGCATACAGGTCACGCCAGAAGACGTCGAAACGTCCTGGCTCCACCGGCGCCTCAATGGCAAGTAACGACTCCAGCTGATATCCATGCGTGGCATCGAACGGGGCGTCGGGAAACCACGTCTGGAACGGCGGCGCAGTACTGGTGGCGGACACGGAGCGACTCCTTGATCGGGACGCCCGTCACCCTAGCGAAGGCCAGGCGGTCCGTGAGCGCGCACGTGAGTTACGCCGTCGGGGTGTTTCGTCTCGGGAGCACCCATCCGGCGCGGGGGAAGTGGCAGGTGTACCCGTGCGGAATCCGCTGCAGATAGTCCTGGTGCTCGGGTTCAGCTTCCCAGAACGGTGCGGCCGGCTCGATGGTCGTGACCGCCTTGCCCGGCCACAGGCCCGAGGCGTCCACATCCGCGATGGTCTCCCGGGCTGTCTGCTCCTGCTCGGGCGAGAGGGGGAAGATCGCCGAGCGGTAACTGCTTCCGACGTCATTGCCCTGGCGATTCAGGGTGCTCGGATCGTGGATCTGGAAGAAGAACGCGAGCACGTCCCGGTAGGTGGTCTGGTCCGGATCGAAGACGATCTCGACGGCCTCGGCGTGCCCGGGGTGGTGGCGGTAGGTGGCGTGCGAATTCGATCCGCCGGTGTAGCCGACCCGGGTACTCAGCACGCCCGGCTGCCTGCGGATCAAGTCCTGCATTCCCCAGAAGCACCCACCGGCGAGTATCGCCGTCTCGGAGCCGGGAGTGTGCGTGATCTCGCCGGTGTCAGTCATATGTACCTCCTGGTCGGGTCCTCCTCGGTCAACTCCCGCGGCACCCGCGATGTTCCGCACGCTCTCGTGTTCATCCCAGCGTGACGACGCCCCGCGGCGTCCGCAGCGCGGCCACGATCCGTAACCGCGCACCAGGGCTCACCTGCACCAGCTCGACGGCGTCCACGGCCGTCAGGGCCGCGCGTACCACCTCTGGCTCGGGGTGCTCCAGGCGCAGATCGGTCAGCTCCACCGAGGGCAGGCCGGCGGACGGGTGCGGGGTGGAACCCCAGTCGATGAGGAAGGGGATCGCCCCGCCGAGTCCGCCCTCGGGTGGGGTCAAACGCCACGCCAGCAGGTCGCCGTCGGCGGTTCGGCGACTCATCGGGGCCACGGCGCCGGGATCGTAGCCATCGGCTCGGGACGAGGTGACCAGCGCCTCGATGTCACGGCCGGCCCCGCCGAGGTTGACGGCCCAGCCGACCATCGTCGCCGTGCTGACCTCGTCGACCCGCAACGGACGCGGCCGGTCGGGCTCGCCCTGGTCCGGATCGGGTCCGAGTAGTTCCAGGTAGCGCCCCTCGCCCAGCCCAAGGAGGGCGTTGGCGGTGCCGCGTCCCTCATGGCGGCCACCATCGACGGGCTCGACGCCAGTCAGCTCGGCGACCTCTCGCACGAGCGCCTGCAGGTCCGGCCCGGCGTACACCAGGTGATCGATCGCCGTCATGGCCGCCAGACTATCGGCCCGCGTGCAGCCTCGACGGCACGCATTCGGGACGTGAGAAAGTGAAACCAGCACGGCGCAGCATCAGCGCAGTGCCCCGGAACGAGAGGAATCGTGATGCCCGAGGCGCCCAGCCAGTCCGAGACCATGCGCGCGGCGCTCATCGTCGAGCGCGGCGGACCCGAGGGCCGCATCGTCGGGGAGCACCCGGTGCCCGGGGTCGGCGCCGGCGATGTACTCGTCCGGGTGCGCGCCTGCTCGCTGAACCACCTGGACGTCTTCGTGCGCAAGGGCGTGGCCGGTCAGCATCTGCCGCTGCCGCATATCTCCGGCGGGGACATCGCCGGGGAGATCGCCGCCGTCGGCTCCGACGTGACCGGCCTCGAGGCCGGCCAGCGCATCCTCATCGACCCGCTCGTCGGCGGCAAGGCGCTCGGTGAGGACATGCAGGGCGGGCTGGCCGAGTACGCCGCCGTCCCGGCCACCAACATCATCGCGCTACCCGAGGGTGTCGACTACGTGCGCGCCGCTGCCCTCCCGATCGCCTACGGCACCGCCCGCCGCCAGCTCATCACCCGCGGCGGGCTGCAGGCCGGGGAGACCGTGGCCATCCTTGGTGCCGCGGGCGGTCTGGGTACCGGTGCCGTGCTGATCGCCAAGGCCGTCGGTGCCACCGTGATCGCCTGTGCCAGCTCGGCCGAGAAGCGCGAGCGTCTCACCGAGCTCGGCGCCGACATCGTGATCGACTCCAGCGCCGAGGACTGGGGTGCGCAGATCTGGAAAGCCACCGGTAAGCAGGGCGTGGACCTCATGGTCGACAACACCGGCGCCGCAACCTGGCAGTCCTCCATCCGCGCCACGAAGGCCGGCGGGCGCGTGGTCACCTGCGGCGCCACCAGCGGCTACGAGGTCACCCAGTTCCAGCCATACGTGTGGGTACGCGAGCTCGACATCCGCGGCAGTAACGGCTGGCGCCGGGAGGACCTCGAAGCCTTGCTGGCGATGGTGGCCTCCGGGGATCTGGAGCCGGTGATCGACCGCACGTTCACATTGGATCAGATCCGCGAGGCCGAGCAGCTGCTGGAGGACCGTGCCGTGATCGGCAAGGTGGTGATCACCCTGTGACGCAGGGCGAGACCCCCGGCGGCGCTGTCGGCACTCCATGGGCTGCAGGCCCGCACGGCGATGAGACCCACCTCGCCGGCAATCTCGCCGTCCGCCTCCTCGCCGGCGCCCCCGATCACCCCGGCCGGCCCGCGATCCTGCAGGGTGCGCAGGTGGTCAGCTACCGTCAGCTCACGACGGCGGTCCGCACCACCGCAGCGACCTTGCGTGGCCTCGGGGTCGGGCCAGGTGACCGGGTGGCGTTGCTGTTCGGCAACGATCACCGGTTCGTCGAGGCGCTGCTCGCCACGATCTGGATCGGTGCCGTCGCCGTCCCCCTCAACACCCGCGCCGGGCGAGCCTCGCTCGAGCATGTGATGGCCGACGCCGAACCCCGGGTGCTGCTGACCCACGACCCGCTGTCCGCCCGGGCCGCCGAGCTAGCGGTACCAGCCGAGGTGCCCATGCTCCAGGCGGCCACGGACGGGTGGCGAGATGCTGATGGCACGCATGCTCCGCCGTCGGGGGCTGACGGGCCCGAACCTGTGCGGCCCGGGGACATCTGCCTGCAGCCCTACACCTCCGGATCCACCGGCAACCCGAAGGGATGCCTGCTCACGCACGCCGGGCAGACGTGGAACGCGAGCACGGTGGCGCGGGTGTGGGAACTCGCCGGCGACGACCGAGGCCTGATTACCGCGCCGCTCTATCACAAGAACGCGATGATCTGCGTGGTCAAGCCGTTGCTGCTGGTGGGCGGCACGATCGTGATCGGACGCCGGCCCGACCCCGCGGGGATACCGGCCGAAGTGGCCGAGCACCGATGCACCTACACCACCGGGGTGCCGGCGACGTACGAGATGCTGCTGGCGAGCGGGGAACACCTCCGGCACGACCTGAGCTCGCTGCGGTTCGTGATCTGCGGGTCGGCGCCGCTCTCGGATGCGCTCGGGCAGCGGTTCGCCGCGGGGCTCGGCGTGCCGGTGATCGAGGCGTACGGGCTCACCGAGGGCGGGCCGCAGGTGCTGATGAACCCGCGCACCGATTCGCCGCGTTACGGGCGGGCCGGGCTGCCGCTGCCGGGCTGTGAGGTGCGGGTGCTCGATCCCGATCTTCCGACGGCGCAGCTCGCCCAGGCCCGTGATCTTCCCGTGGGCGAGGTGGGGGAGCTGTGGGTGCGCAACCCCGGCGTGACCGCCGGGTACCACCGGCTGCCGGAGGTGTCGGCGGAGCGGATCTCCCCGGATGGCTGGCTGCGCACGGGCGACCTCGCTGTGGCGGACGCCGACGGCTACCTGCGGGTCTTGGGCCGCGCGGACGACATGATGAATGTGGGCGGGGAGAACGTGTACCCGCTGGAGGTGGAGAAGCTGCTGCGCACGATGCCCGGAGTGGGGCAGGCGGCGGTGGTGCCGATCCCGCACGAGCGCAAGGGGCAGGTGCCGGCGGCGTTCGTGGTGGGTGAGGGGCTGACCGAGGACGAGGTGAAGCAGTACGCGCTCGCTCAGGGGGCGGCGCACGCGCACCCGCGGCGCGTGTGGTTCCTCGATGAGCTGCCGCTGGGTGGGACCGGGAAGGTGGACTACGCCCGGTTGAGTGCGCTGGCCCAGGAGAACGTGCAGGGCGGGGCGCAGGAGAACGTGCAGCAGAACGTGCAGACGGAGGAGAGCACATGACCGAGACATCTCTGGTGGACAGCGAGACCGTCGAGCGGCTGCTCACCACCCCCGCCTACCACCGGTGGCTCGGGCTCGAGCTGGTGCGGGCGGCGCCCGGTGAGGTGGAGATCGCGATGGACTGCCGCGACGAGCTGACCGCCGACGTCGACGGCAGCTACGTGCACGGCGGGATTCTCGCGACGCTGCTCGATGTGGCCGGAGACTTCGCGCTGGTGACCGAGCTCGGGGTCGGGCTGCCCACGATCGACCTGCGGGTGGACTACCTGCGCCCGGCCCGGCCGGGGGACCGGCTGCTGGCGACCGGCACCGTGGTGCGGCGCGGGCGGTCGCTCGGGGTGGCTGACGCGGTGGTCACCAACGGCGACGGGAAGAAGCTTGCCGTGGCGCGGGGGCTGTACAGCACGGCGGTCGCCTCCGCCTGACCCCATCTCGCGAGTGCGGCCAATCTCGCTCACCAGGTGAGATTTAGCCGATATCGGCCGCACTCGCGGCGTCACCAGTGCTGCATCGACGAGGGGACCGCGGTCCGTCAGCGGCCGATCAGGTCGGCGCCACCGTCCACCGGGAGCACGGTGCCGGTGATCCAACTGGCCTCTGCCGAGAGCAGGAAGGCGACGGCGGCCGCCACATCTTCCGGGCGTCCCACCCGGCCGAGGGGGTACTCGGCGCCGCGGGTGGCGATGAGGGCTTCGTAGGCGTCGGGGTCCAGACCGCCGCTGACCCAGATACCGGTGTCCACGAGCGAGGGGCGCACCACGTTCACCCGCACCGGCGCCAGCTCCAGCGCCAGCGCACGGCTGAAGGACTCCACCCCGCCCTTCGCGGCCGCGTACGCGCTCACCGACGCCTGCGGGTTGGCTGCGATCGAGGAGCTCAGGGTGACGATGGCGCCCCGAGGTGCCCGCAGCGCCGGGGCGAAGGCCCGGCAGGCGTTCATCGTCCCGAGCAGATTGACGGCGATCTGCCGCTCCGCCTGGTCGGCTGAGGTCTCGATGAGGTCGCCCCGGGTGACCGTCCCCGCGCACGTGACCAGGGCATCCACCCGGCCCTGCTCGGACAGCATCTGCGCTGCGACCTGAGCGACGCCGTCAGAATCGGCCACATCCACCTCGTACTGGACGTCCGGCACCCACCCCGACTCGGGGTCGGTGGCCTGTCGGGACAGGCTCACCACCTGGTACCCGGCCCGGTGCAGGCGTTCACCGACCGCCCGGCCGATCCCGGCCGAGCCGCCGGTGATGACGACGACAGGTCGACTCATCCGCTCAGATCTTCGCCGGATCGGTCTCGAACAACTCGAAGTGCCGCTCGATGTGCTCCTTGGACGGCGGCTGCGTGAGGTAGCTCCCCCCGACCAGCAGGATCACACCGACGATCGCGGCCGGGATCGCGGGGTGCCAGCCACCGAGCGAGATCGGTAGCCAGCCCTGGTTCAGGCTGAGGAAGATCAGCTCGGAGACCACCATCGAGGTGACCGCCGCAGGGGCCGTCGCCCGGCGCCAGTACAGGCCCGCCAGCAGTGTCGGGAAGATCAGGAACACCGCCGGCCAGGTGATCGAGACGATGATGCCGATGATGCTGCTCGGCCCGAAGAACGCGACCAACAGACCTCCAGCCACCAGGACCGGCAGCAGGACGCGTGCGGTGGTGGTGAGCGCCTTGTTCTCCTGCTCGGGGTTGACCTTGCCCCGGCGGCGACGTGCCGGGTTCACGTACTCCTTCGCCACGATTGAGCTCAGGGTCAGCACGATCGAGTTCGCGGTGGAGCCGGTGGCGGCGATGATCGCGAGGATGGCCACCAGCAGCAACCACTGCGGGAGCACCTCCATGATCATCGCCGGGTAGATCGCCTCCGGTGCCGGGTCGCCCGGGCGGGTGACCACCCCGACCATCGCGATGTAGAACAGGCAGAAGTAGATGATCGCCGTGCCCACGGGCAGCGAGATGGCCATGAACTTCAGCGTCGAGTGGCTGCGGGCCGCCATCCACCGCTGCTGCAGCTGCGGCATCGTGAAGTGAGCGGCCGCGAAGATCACCAGCACCGAGATCAGGTACGGCAGACCGAACAGGCCGTCGGCTCCCGGGTTGGACAGCAGCGCGGACTGGCCCTGCTCCTCGACCATGTCCAGCAAGTTGCCGTACCCATCGGTGTGGGTGAAGACCAGGATGATCGCTGCGATCGCGAGCAGCACGTACATGAGCGCGCCCTGGATCACATCGGTCCACACCACCGAGCGGAACCCTCCGCTCATCACGTACAGGGTGACCACCACGGCGAGGAAGACCGCACCGGCCCCGTAGGGAATGCCGCCGTTGGTGACAGCCTCCAGGGTGAGACCACTGCCGCGGAACTGGGCTCCCATGTAGGGCACGAGCGCGGCGATCATGATCACGCCCGCCACCAGGCCCACCCAGCGGGAGCGGTAGCGGTCGGTGAGGTACTCGGTCACGTTCACGATGCCGTACTTGCGGGCGACCACCCAGATGCGGGTGCCGGCGAAGTACAGAATCGGGCCGACGGCCGCGGTGGTGGCCACCTGGATCCAGGCGCCGATGCCGCTGGTGTAGAACTGGCCGGTGATCCCGAAGTAGCTGAAGGCACTGAACAGCGTGGCGGTGACCGTGAAGAACGCCGGGATGTTGCTCAGCTTCCGGCTGCCGAGCACGAAGTCCTCGAGCGTGTTGGTTGAGCCGCGGTGCCCGAGGTAGCCCAGGAACACCAGCAGCCCGGCGAAGATGGCGAGCGCGATCCACATGGTGGTGGCGGACATCAGCGCTCCTCCCTGTTCGCGTCGTCCTGCGACGGCGCCGCCAGGCGTTCAGCGCGGCGCGCCACCGCGGCGTAGGGGTCCCACCGGTAGGCGATCCAGGCGACGTACCCGACGAACAGTGCGGTCCAGATGATCCAGAAGAACAGTGGTGCCGGGATCACGCCGGCGATGATCGGGGTCGCGGTGTGCTGCGGCCAGGGATAGACCATGAGGGCGGCCAGCAACACCCCCAGCACGATCGCGACAACGCCGGTGGCCCGAGAACGTTGTGTCTGCGACATGGGGCAGCTTCCTTCCGCGGCGCCGGGCCGCCTCTGCAGGAATCGTCCGGCCGGTCAGCACAGTGTCTGCCTGACTGCGCATGTGGCGGCCGGGGCGGTCGCCGATCACTGTACGCCCGTACGGCGAACCAGGGCATGCGGGCGTGCGGCATGACCACATGGCGGGATGTTCCGGACGTGCCCGCCGTCGGGCCGTTGGGCCACGTGCTACCCAGCCGCCCCAAGCGCAGACCGTCCAGGGTCATCAGATCGATGTGGTGCACGTTGTGGCGGCGTGCTCTCGCGGACAACCACGTGCCCCTCGATCACTGAGACCTGCGGCTCTGGCGACCGCGGCCCCAGGCCCATTCGCAATGCCTCGTCGGCCGCGCTCTCCCACGGCAGGTGCACGGTGGTCAGCGCCGGGGTCACGTCCCGCAGCGCCTTGATGTCATCGAAACCGGCAACCGCGATACGGGGTGCGGTACCGCCCCTGTCCCGCAGGAACGTCAGCACGCCGAGCGCCATCGCATCGTTGACGGCGAAGATCGCATCGACCTCGATCGGCCGGCGGAGCAGTTCACCGGTCATCGCGTAGGCGGCGTCGCGATCGAACTGGCCGATCAGTACGCGGTCGGCCGGCAACGTGATCCCGGAAGCCGCCAGTCCCTCGATGAAGCCGTCGGTGCGTTCGCGCTGTGTCAGCCCGTGCTTGAGGCCGGAGATCACGGCGAAATTGCGGTAGCCGAGCTCCACGAGCGTGGTGGCCATATCGCGGCCGCCCTGGTGATTCGCGTAGGAGACCGTGTCGAAGGGGAGCCCCGTCTGGGTGATGAGGACGACGCGGCCCCCCTCGTCCTCGTATCGCTGCAGGGCGTCGACGAGATCGGGGATGGTGGCGTCGTCGGCCATCCGGCCCCCGGCCAGGACGAGGAGTTCGGGCCGGTTGCCACGCGCCATGTTGACCGCTTCCACCAGATCGGCTGGTTCGGTGCCTGCAGAGATCAGCGTGAACGGCAGGCCACGTCGCTGAGCTGCGGACACCACTCCGGCAGTGACCGGATTGGCGTAGTCGTCCGGCATGCCCTTGGCTACGAGGGTCACCCCTCGCCCGCGCCCGCGAGCGACGGTCTGCGCGGCGAGATTGGCCGTGTATCCCAGCCGTTTGGCTGCATCGAGCACCCGTTGCCGGTTGGCTTCCCGGACCCCGCGGTGGCCCCCGTTGAGTACCCGCGATGCCGTCGCCGCGGAGACGCCGGCGAGTTCGGCGACGTCGGCCAGGCGTGCGGCACGCGCCAGCGGTGGCTCCTCCGCCATGGTCCTCCTGCCGTTGCCTGGTCGTGAGGGTCGATCGTATCCACGCCGCGCGCCGGCGGCGTCTGAACCTCTCACCGGGGTGCCGGTAGTGTCGCGCGCTGGTGCGCCGCCGCGGTGAGATGGTCAGCAACGGCGGCGCCCATCCGGCGTAGTTCGGTGCCCACCGATCCGGCCATGTGCGGGGTGAGTAGCACGTGGGGGAGGTCGTAGAGGGGAGACCCCGGAGGCAGTGGTTCGGGGTCGGTGACGTCGAGGATCGCCCGAATCCGCCCGCTGACCAGTTCGGCCTCCAGAGCGCCGGCGTCGATGAGTGATCCGCGAGCGGTGTTGATGAGCGTCGCGCCGTCGCGCAGCAGCGCCAGCTCCCGGGAGCCGATCATCCGGTGCGTCTCCGGCAATACCGGGGCGTGCACGGTGACCACATCGGAGGATGCCAGCAGCGTGTCCAGGTCCACCCTCCGGATCCCTGGCGGCACGCCAGTGCGCGCGCTCGGATGCGGGTCGTATAGGAGGGTGCGCAATCCCGGAAAGCTCTCGAGATGGTCGATCACCAGACGGCCGATCCGGGAGGCACTGATGACACCGATGGTGCGGTCGTAGTTCCCGGCCACGGGGAACTCCTCCTCCCGGTCGACGACGGTGCGCCGGTGCCGGTAGAGCTGCTGAGCGCGGAACGTCTCCTTGTTCGCCAGCAGGATCATCGCGAGGGTGTACTCCGCCACCGGGACGGCGTTGACGTCCCCCACATCGAGGACCGTCAGATCCCCGTATCCGTCGGGAAAGAGGTGATCGGTGCCACCGCCGGCGTGGACCACCAGGCGCAGCCGCGGTGCGCGGGCGAGGACGTCCGCGGTGAGTGGCGGGGTATCCCAGCCCGTCACCAACGCTTCTGCCTGCGCGAGGGTCTGGTCCGATGCCGGGGACCGGAGGTCGTGCAGAATGTCGCCGACCCGGCGTCCCTGGACGTCGCGCAGGACGTCCAGGGACGTGCCGAAGAGTCGTTCAGTCAGCCTGGCGGAGCCGACGGCGAGGGCATAGTCGATCACAGAGTTCCTTCATGAACGAGGCCGGCGATGGGCCGTGCGGAATGAACCGGGGGCGGGCTGTGGCTGTTACTGGCTGGCGAGGTAGGCGTCGGCCTGCCGGTTCAGCTCTTCCTGCACGGTGGCCAGGCCGGCCTGCTCGACCGCATGCTTGAGGTTGTCCAGGCCCTCGTCCACGTCCACGGCACCGGCCCACAACGGGTTGCCGTATTCGCCGATCGCTGCGGTGATCTGCGCGTGTTCGGTCTCGATCGCACTCAGGTCGGGGATGAACCCGGCGAAGGGGTCCTGGGTGAAGTTGTTGTAGTCCTTGGACCACTCGAACCATGCCTGCTCCGACTCGCTCATGCGCGAGTACCGGCGCTCCAGCGGGATCCGCCAGCTGAGGGCGTAACCGGGGAAGTTCGCGTAGTCGCTGGTCGGCTCGTATGCGTCCTCGCCCACGGGAGTCCAGTCGGTGCCTTCGATGCCGTACTGGAGCAGGTCGTGGTTCTCCTGGATCGATACCCAGTCCAGGAGCGCCATCGCCGCCTCGGCGTCGGCCGCCGCCGCGTTGACCACCACCAGGTTGTCGGCCTGGAACGTCTGGTTCGGGCGGGCGTCCCTCCCGTCGGCGAACGGCAGCAGTGTCACCAGGCTCGCGCCAGGCACGGCCTCCTCGAGCTGACTCAGGTGGGCGGAGGTGTTCGCACCATCGGTGATCGCCCAGGTGGTGGCAGCCCCACCGGATTTGAACAACGCCCCGGCCGTGGCGGAGTCGACGTTGAGCCGGTCGGCGTTGATGATGCCGTCCTCGTAGTAGCGGCGGGCACGGCGCAGCGCATCGACGTAGGGCTGGTACTCCCAGAAGGGCACCGCGTCCGTCACGCCGCTGGTCGCGGCATCGCGGGAGGGGACGAACAGCAGGGAGTCGCTGGAGAAGTACAGCGGGATCATCGACGGCGATTCCCACCCTTCGGCGAACATCGTCCCGGTGGGAGCGCCGAGCACATCGAAGACCGAGTTGTTCTTCACGTAGCCGACGATTCCCTCGCCGGCGTGCACGTCGTACCAGAACTGCTCCAGCTGGTCGAAGCTGGTGATCTCCCCGCCGGCGTAGCGGTCGATGAGGTCGCCGCGGGCGACGTAGCAGTGGATCCGGGCAGCGCTGTTCACAGCCGGGACGCCGTAGACGTTCCCGTCGCTCCACCGGTTCGCGTCGAACGCGCTCTCGTCGACCGCAGCGGTGAGATTGCCGTAGTCCCCGCTCGCGAGCAGATCGTCCATCGGCTGCAGCGATCCACCTTCGATCAGCTGGGCGATGTTGAGCCAGCGCGCAGAGAGGGCCGTCTGGAAATCCTCACCGGCGGTGAACTTCAGCAGCGACTGGTTGGCGAAGTTGCTCCAGTTGATGAACTGGGGCTCGATCTCGAATCCGAGGTCGGTGCGCAGCTTCTCGTTCACTGCGTCGCGGATCCGGGTCCAGTCGGTCGGGGTGTCGCCCGGGAGCAACAGGGAGTAGCGGGACGTGCTGGTGCCGTTGCCGTTGCTGGAACCGTTCCCGCACGCGGCGAGTCCGACGGCGGTCATGGCTGCTCCGGTGCCGGCGAGGAACGACCGGCGGGAGAAGGTGTGGTGAGCGGACATGATGTTCCCTTCGTTGGGTGTGATCTGTACGGGTGAGCTCGTCAGCCCTTGGTGGCGCCGAGGGTGAGGCCCTTGACGAAATACCGCTGGGCGAACGGGTAGGCGAGCAGGATCGGGCCGATCGTGATGACAGTCATCGCGAGTCGCATCTGGTAGACGGGTGCTGCGCTCGTGGTGCCGAGTTCGGCGGCGTTGGTGACCGAGGAGATGAGATTCTGGAGCACCAGCTGCAGCGGGAACTTCTCCGGCTGGCTGAGGAACAGCAGCGCGTGGAACCACTCGTTCCAGAAGGTCACGGCGTAGAACAGGGCGATCACGGCGATCACCGGTGTGGACAGGGGCAGCACCACCTGGAAGAAGATCCGCAGTTCGCCGGCGCCGTCGATCCGGGCTGCGTCGAGGATCTCTTGCGGTGTCGCGCGGAAGAAGCTCACCTGCACGAACACCAGGAACGGGGCGATCACCAGTGGCAGGATCACCGCGAACCATGAGTTCTGCAGCTGGAGAATCTGAGTGATGAGGATGTACATGGGCACCAGGCCGCCGTTGAACAGCATCGGGATGTAGGCGAAGACGGCCAGTGGGCGGCTGACGCGCCGAAGGCCGCGGGCGATGACCCATGCGATCCCGGAGGTTGCCGCCAGGGCGATGGCTGTTCCGATGCCGGTGATGAAGATGGTGGCGCCGTAGGAGAGCCAGACCCGGGTTCCCTGGAACAGCGTGGTGTAGGCGTCCAGGGAGAACGGGGCGGGCCAGAAGGAGTATCCGCGCTGGGAGAGTGCGCTTTCCGCCGTCAGGGATCCGGCCACCACCATCCAGAACGGGATGGCGCAGACCAGGCCGAAGCAGATCACGCCCGCGTAGCTGGCGATGGTGAATGGTTCCAGACGGCGGCTCTTGCGCCGCGAGGGAGGCCTCACCTTGGTCACGGGTGCTGTGCGTTCAACGGTGGCGGTCACAGGATCGAGGTCTCCTTGGCGTAGCGGCGCTGCACCATCGTGGCGACGACCACCAGCACGAAGCCGACGACGGACTGGACGAGTCCGATCGCCGCCGTGACCCCGAAGTCGCCGCGGGTGCGCAGTGCGCGGAAGACGTAGGTGTCGATCACGTCGGTGGTCGGGAAGAGGGTGCCGTTGTCGCCGACGATCGCGTAGATGGTGGCGAAGTCGCCGTAGAAGATCCGGCCGACACCGAGCACGAGGAGGATGGCCGCGGTCGGTTTGAGCAGTGGCGTGGTGATCCGCCAGGCCATCTGTGCCCGGCTCGCACCGTCGATCTCACCAGCCTCGTAGACCTCCTCCGGGATGGCGGTGATGGCGGCGAGGAAGATCACGCTCATGTACCCGCCGAGCTGCCAGACCTTGACGAGGGTGAGGATCCACGGCCAGGGCCCCGGTTCGGTGTACCAGGTCACCGAGGGGATGCCGAAGAGTCCGGCGGCGTCGTTGATGAGGCCGCCGCGCCCACCCGGCCCTGCCAGGAAGGCCTGCAGGAAGATGCTGACCACGATTGGCGAGACGAAGTAGGGCACGAAGATCACCGACTGGAAGAACCGTTTGGTGACTTTGCCTCGGATCTCGTTCAGCATCAGGGCCAACATCACGCCGACCGCGAGCGTGGCGCTGAGGAACAGCACGTTCAGCAGCAGCGTGTTGCGCATGATGCGGGTCGCGTCGCCGGAGGTGAAGAAGAACCGGAAGTTCTCCAGTCCTGCCCAGGGTGAGGCGAAGACCCCGTCGGCGATGTTGAAGTCCTGGAACGCGACGATCAGGCCCGCCATCGGACCGTAAGCGAACACCAGCAGCAGGATCACTGCCGGGGCGGCAAGGATCACCAGGCCGTAGTCCCGCTTTTGTGCTGGTTGGCTTCTACTCGAGCGCCGCTTGTGTGGTGCCACGGCGGGGCGGATCCCTGGCGTATTCATCGGCTGGGGATTGCCGAATGGGTGCGTATGGTCCGCGGCTGCTCTGCCCGGTTGGTCACGGCTGGTCCTCTTCCACATCGAAGGGCTGGTCTCGATCGTGGTCGACCGTACGGAGGTGAATGGAAAATGTCAAGAAAGTGTGAAAGCGCATGCCACTGACGAGTGGGGCGATCAAGATCGCCGCTGTGCCCTTGAATTTCGGATGAAAGTGGTTCATCGAACGTGAGGTCAGTGAGGTGGCGATGTTGCATCCTGTGAACGCATGGAACGCGCTTGCACGGTGGTTCCCGGTACCCCGCGTGGAACTCATGGGAGCTCCGGGAGTGGGCCCGAGCGCAGCATCAGGCGCAGCCGGCGCTCGTGCGCAACGGCGATGTCATCCCCAGTGAACCGTGGCCACGAATCCTCGCCGCTCTCACCCCGCGTATGCCGGTCCTCGTGCTGACCGGTACCACCCCCGATGTGGGGATGACCGAGGAGCATCGCCGCATCATCGGCGATTGTGGAGCGGTGCTGGAGGTGGTGCCCGGAGCATCGCACTTCGTGCGGAGAGACGCTCCGCAGGCGTTCGCGGCCATCACCTCGGACTGGTTGTCACGTCTCCCGGCCCATCGTCGCAGCGTCGTGATAGACACGGAACCGTGACCCACACCATTGCTGAGCCGGAGGCGACCCCTCCCGCTACCCCCTTCCACGACCTCGACTCCTACGTGGCCCTGCCCCGACTGTCCGGCCTCACCCTCTCCCCCGAGGGAGACAGCCTTGTCGTCGGCGTCTCGTCCCTGAATGAGGACAACACTGCCTCCCGCACCGCACTGTGGGAGGTGGACCCCATCGGCGCACGGCCTGCGCGCCGCCTCACCCGTGGCCTGACCGGTGAGGCCGGCGCAACGTTCACCTCCGATGGCGATCTGTTGTTCGTGGCCAAGCGCGCCACTGAGGAGGTCAGCGAGGAGAAGGCCAAGCCCGCCCTGTGGCTGCTGCCCGCTGAGGGCGGAGAGGCACGGCAGGTGGCCACCCGTCCCGGTGGGATCGGCGGGGTGCGCGCCGCACGATCGGCGCCCACGGTGATCGTGACGGCAGAGACCATGCCGTCGGCCACCGACGCCGAGTCCGAGCAGGCCACTCTGGACGCTCGCTCGGAGCAGAAAGTCGCCGCGATCCTGCACAGCGACTACCCGATCCGGTTCTGGGACCACGATCTCGGCCCCGCTGCTCCTCGCCTGTTCGCTGCCGGCCTGCCCGTTGCCGAGGATGAACTCGACCTGCGTGACCTGACCCCGGACGCCGGCAAGCACCTCATCGAGGCTGATACGGACCTCGCCGCGGATGGCTCCGCCGTCGTGACCACGTGGCGGGTGCCGATGGGCAAGGGCGCAGTGCGTTCCCAGCTGGTGCACATCGACGTTGCCACCGGCGAACGGACCGTCCTTGTTGATGATTCCGAGGCGGAGATCGGCACAGGGCGGATCAGTCCGGACGGGCGGCAGGTCGCCTACGTGCGCGAATCGATCACCACACCGCAGCGGGCGCCCGAGGTGACCCTGTGGGTGTGCGGGATCGACGGATCGAACCCGCGCCGGATCGCCGCCGAGTGGGACCGGTGGCCGGGTGAGCCAGTGTGGTTGCCGGATAGTTCCGGGGTGCTGATGGCCACTGACGACGACGGCCGCTCGCCGGTCTTCCGCGTCACTTTGGAGGGGGTGGTGACGCGCCTGACCGACGACGCCGCCTCGTACACGAATGTCACGGTGGGTCCTGACGGATCGGTGGCCTTCGCGCTGCGTTCCTCCTACGAGTTCCCCGCCGAAGTGGTCCGGATCGACCTGACCGGTCACGCGGCGCAGCGGGTGCAGCCGTTGAGTGGCCCGGTGCCTCGGCCGGTGCTCCCCGGTGAGTTGCGTGAGGTGGAGACGACGGCGGCGGACGGCACGCGGGTGCGGTCGTGGCTGGCGTTGCCCGAGGGGGCCAGCAGTGAGGCTCCGGCGCCGATGCTGCTGTGGATCCACGGGGGACCGCTCGGTTCCTGGAACGCGTGGAGCTGGCGCTGGTGCCCGTGGCTGCTGGTGGCGCAGGGCTATGCCGTGCTGCTGCCCGACCCCGCCCTGAGCACCGGGTATGGCCAGGACTTCATCCAACGCGGGTGGGGAGCCTGGGGGCAGGCGCCGTTCACCGATCTGATGGCCGCCACCGATGCGGCCGAGGCGTTGCCCGAGATCGACGAGACCCGGACGGCCGCGATGGGTGGATCCTTCGGCGGGTACATGGCGAACTGGGTGGCCGGGCACACGGACCGGTTCAACGCGATCGTCACGCACGCGAGTTTGTGGGCGCTGGACGGGTTCGGCGGCACCACCGATGCCGGGTACTACTGGAACCGTGAGATGACGCCGGCGATGGCCGAGGCGAACTCACCTCACCGGTCCGTGGACCAGATCGTCACCCCGATGCTGGTGATCCACGGGGACAAGGACTACCGGGTGCCGATCGGGGAGGGTCTGCGGCTCTGGCACGACCTGCTCAGCGCCTCCGGCCTGCCCGCCGGCGAGGACGGGACCACGGTGCACCGGTTTCTGTACTTCCCGAACGAGAACCACTGGATCCTCACGCCGCAGCACGCGAAGGTCTGGTACCAGGTGGTCTCAGGCTTCCTGGCTGAGCACGTCCTCGGTGACGAGGCTCCGGCGTTGCCGGAGGTGCTCGGCTAGCGGCGGATGCAGCCCACTCACCCGGTGGCGAGGTAGACCGTATTGCTCGACTCGCCGCCGGTGAGGGGGTTGGCGAAGATGACCACCTCAGCCGAGGTGGATCCGAATACCTCGGCCAGGGTCTCCTGGAACCCGGCGTCGGGTGGGTCATCGGACCAGAGGGCGAACACGCCGTCCTCGGTGAGATGTCGGCGCATCGCCTGCAGGCCGGCCGCCGTGTAGAAGTCGGCGTGGCTCGGGTGCAGCACGTGCCGCGGCGTGTGGTCCACATCGAGCAGGATCGCGTCATAGGTGATCTCAGGTTCGGTGGTGACCATGTGGAAGAAGTCCCGCAGCACGAGGCGGCAGCGCGGATCCGTGGCCAGTCCGGCGGTCTCGGGCAGCAGACCCCGGCGGTGCCAGTCGATCACGGGCTCGGCCACATCCATCACAGTCAGGTCGGCCACGCGGGGGTCGGCCAGCGCGGTATGTGCGGTGTAGCCGAGCCCGAGACCGCCCACCAGCACCGTGAGGCCGTCCCGGTCGAGCATGGTGAGGGCCAGTGAGGCGAGGTCCCGTTCCGCCGCGGTAAACAGGCTCGACATCAGGTACTCCTCGCCCAGGCGCACCTCGTAGATGTCGATCTGCGCGGTCAGGTCGTAGCGTCGTCGCAGGCTGATCTCACCGACGGGAGTCTGCTGGAAGTCGAGTTCTTCGAATCGGGCGGCCATCACGCAGTCCTACCACGCGAGTGCGCGGGGCAGCCGCTTCGCAGGCACCGCACTCGCCTACCCGCGAGTGCGCTCAATCTCGGCCATATCTCACTAGGTGAGCGAGAAGTCGCGCACTCGCGGAGGGGTTAGGCGAGGGGGCGGTGTGTGGAGCGCCGTGCTGCCACGGTGAGTGCGGTGCCGAAGAGGAGCACGAGTGCGGCGGCGGCGAGCACCGCGCCGAGACCGGCGCCGGTCTCTGGCAGTTCCGGGGCGCTCGGTTCTGGGGGGCTCGGAATGGGGGTGCTCGGGGTGCTCGGTTCGGGGACGCTCGCGGTGACCTCGACGGTGATGGTGTCGGTCACGGTGCCCACGGTCGCGGTGATCCGGTGGGGGCTCGCCTCGGGAAAGGTGACCGTGAGGCCGTCGACGATGTCGCTGGACTGGTCGCTGGAGAGCTCGACAGCGTCGTCCTCGATCTCGACCGGGTTGCCGTAGGCGTCGGTCCCGTCCACGGCGAACGTGATCGATTCGCCCTGGTCCACGTTCAGCCCCTCGGGTGCGCGCAGCTCGATCGCGGCCAGTGGTGCGGCGGTGACGTGCACGGTGGCTGTGGTGGCGACCTCGGGGTCGGTGTCCAGGGTGGCGGTGATGGTGTGGGTGCCGGCGGTGGTGAAGGTGATCGCGTCGCCGTTCGTGTCGGCGCCGGCGTCGTCGGGCACCTCGATGGTGACTGTGTCGGTCAGGTCGCCGAGGTCGTTGCCGAACTCGTCTTGCCCGGTGACTGCATAGGTCACCGACTCTCCCGCGACGATCTGCTCGTGGGCGGGTGTGAGGTCGATGGTGGCTGCGGGTGCGGCGGTGACGTCCACGGTTGCTGTGGTGGTGATGTCGGAGTCGGTGTCCAGGGTGGCGGTGATGGTGTGGGTGCCGGCGGTGGTGAAGGTGATCGCGTCGCCGTTCGTGTCGGCGCCGGCGTCGTCGGGCACCTCGATGGTGACTGTGTCAGTCAGGTCACCGAGGTCGTTGCCGAACTCGTCTTGCCCGGTGACTGCATAGGTCACCGACTCTCCCGCGACGATCTGCTCGTGGGCGGGTGTGAGGTCGATGGCGGCCACCGGTGCGGCGGTGACGTCCACGGTTGCTGTGGTGGTGATTTCCGGGTCGGTGTCCAGGGTGGCGGTGATGGTGTGGGTGCCGGCGGTGGTGAAGGTGACGGTGTTGCCGTTGATCTGGGCACCGGTGTTGCTGTCGGGCGCCTCGATGGTGGTGCCGTCGGTCAGGTCGCCGAGGTCGTTGCCGAAGCGGTCTGTTCCGGTGACCGCGTACGTCACGGACTCTCCCGCGACGACCTGCTCCGTTGGCGGCGTGAGCTCGATGGCGGCCACCGGTGCAGCGGTGATCTCGATGCTGTGCTCGGCCGGGCTAGGTGCGGCGAGATAGGTGCCGTCGGTGGATCCGAGGTAGGTGGCACGCACGCTGATCGTGCCTACAGTGGTCAGCCCCTCGATGGCGGCCGTCGCCTCACCCTCGTCATCGACGCCGACGTCGATCGGGTCCTGGCCGTCGATGCTGAAGCGCACTGTGCCGGTGAACGCGACGCCGGGCTGGATATCTCCGGTGACGTCAACCTTCGCACTCACCTGCACCTCGCCGTCAGTGGCGGTGATTGAGTCAGGAGCCGCCAGGCTCACCTCGGTTTCGACGACCGAGCGCAGCAGCATCGTGTGCCAACTGCCGGCTTGGACGCCGGTATAGACCGTCCCTTCTGGCAGGTCTGGCACGGTCGTCTGCCCGGAGCTGTTGTGGCCGAAGGCGATCGCGTCGCCGTCTGAGCGCAGTAGCACCGTATGCCATCCGCCGACGGCCGCGTCGGTGTACGTCACCCCTTCTGGCAGGTCTGGCACGGTCGCCTGCCCGGATTCATCGTTGCCGAAGGCCACCGCGTCGCCGTCCGAGCGCAGTAGCACCGTGTGCCAGTAGCCGGCGGCCGCGTCGGTATAGCTCATGCCATCCGGCAGGTCTGGCACGGTCGTCTCCCCGTGGGTGTTGTAGCCGAAGGCCACTGCCTCGCCGTCTGAACGCAGCAGCACGGTATACAAGTGGCGAGTGGCGATGTCGGTATAGGTCGCCCCGTCCGGCAGGTCCGGCACGTCCGTCTGCCCGTACCTGTTGTCGCCGAAGGCCTCGACCATCCCGTCCGAGCGCAGCAGTACCGTAGACAATGCCCCGGCAGCGATAGCTGTGTAGGTGACGCCCTCCGGTAGGTCCGGCACGTTCGTCTGCCCGTGGGTGTTGTCGCCGAAAGCCACTGCCTCGCGGTCCGAGCGCAGCAGCACCGTGTGGCTCCCGCCGGCGGCGACGTCGGTATATACCATCCCGGCTGGCAGGTCCGGCACGTTCGTCCGTCCGTCGTTGCTGTTGCCGGTGGCCACTGCCTCGCCGTCCGAACGCAGCAACACCATGTGGCGGTCGCCGGTGGCGACGTCGGTGTAAGTCAACCCGGGCGGCAGTTCGGGTACCTCTGTCATCCCATTCCGTGGGTCACCGAAGGCGATCGCTGAACCGCCCGGGACCGCCGGCTCGTCAGCAGACGCCGGAAGGCCTCCCACTCCGGCTGCCAGCACGCCCGCGACTACGGCTCCCACGACACCCCTGCGAATCCACGTCATGCGACGAACATAGCGGACGAAAAGTCCGTTTAACAATAGCTGGGTCAGGGTTGCATCCGGTTGCGGTGCGCGAGCCGGGTGAGTTCCGTCATCGACACTGGTGTCGCCGGGAGGTCCGGCCGGGGGGTGCCCTCCGGCCGGAGCGCATCGAGAACGAGCGCTCGCATCCGGGGCAGCACGACCGAGCGCTCCGGTTCCCGCACCCACACCAGATCCGCGAGCATCCCGGCCAGGGATGCGACATCGGTGACATCGACGTCCGCACGGATCGTGCCCGCCGCCTTGCCCTCCTCAACCGCTTGGGCGACCACCGACGCGGTGGGGCTGACCCGCACCTCGCTGGGAAAGAGGCGTTGCACCCTGACTCCGACGGCCCGGGCGACCGGGACATCGAGGGAGAACTGCACTGTCTGGTCGATGAAGGCGACCACGCGCTCGTATGAATCCTCGATGCCGGTGAGGGCGTCGCCTGCCTCATCGACACGTTCCTGGAACCGGTGGTACAGGCCCAGCAGGAGGTCGTTCCGGGTGGGGAAGTGCCGATAGACAGTTCCGATGCCCATTCCCAGATCCTCGCCAAGGCGGTGCAGACTCACGTCGAGACCTTCCTCAGCGAACACCCGCTCTGCGTGTTCGAGGATTCGGTCGCGATTGGCCAAGGCATCCCGACGGGGGCGTCGTTGACGTGCTGACGTGGTCATCCTCGGAAGTATGCCCGCCCGCACCGCCGCCCACTACCGCCGGGCGCCGGCCCCTCGTTGAAGGCCCTTGCGACGAGGGTGCGCCGTCGGACTGTCGTCGGGCACGTCTTCCCAGGCGTGGCTGATCAGCCGAGATCGGTGAGGGCGATGTCGTTGCCGGTGAGTTCGACCTGGACACTCTCGCCGACGACCTCGATGGCGCTGAGTGTCAGCGAGCCCGGGAGCTCATCCAGCGGCACCTCGAGTGAGCCCAGATCACCGAGCATGCCCTCGGGCACCGCGCTTGCATCCACCTCGATGCCGCCCAGCGTGAACGTCTGTGGTTCGAGAAGGAGCACGCCGTCGGTGACCACCGGCGCCAGCGCGGCTTCCAGTGGCATGCCGAGCACGGTGGCCGACGCGACCAGTGCGCCGTCGGTGATATCAATCGTGACGTCCTCCGGTACTCGCCCGGACGCCGCTACCGCGGACTCGATGCTCGCGGCGGGCACTGTGGCGGACACGGTCATCTCCGCGACCGTGCGCGGTTCGGACACGGCCACCCCGTGGGCCAGGATGTGCACATCGGTGAGGTCAAGACCGTCGGTGCGGACGTCGTCGGCGGTCAACTCCACGGTGTTCAGCGAGCCGGTCAGGAGGTGCGGCAGGAACAGGAAGCCCGGGATCTGCACCTGTGTGCCCTGAGCCTGCGGGAATGATCCGTCCAACTCGGACTCGATCTCCGCCTCAGTCTGGGCCACGGCCCACCGATCGAACGCGTACCCGCCACCGAGCAGGAGAACCAGGATCACCACGATGCCGAGAGCGGCCTTCCCCGAGCGAGACATGGCGGCCACGATATCCGGCCGACCTGGCAGCTAGCTGAACCACCAGATCGACTCGGTGGACGGAAATTCCGTGGCGCTGCGGCGCTGACCTCACCTACCGTCCCAGCCATGGGAAACATCATGTTGATGGTGCGTCGTGTCCGGGAACGGGCAGCGGCGATGGGGCTCGCACCGGCTGAAGGGCTCCTGGGCTGATCGGATCGTCCGCGGTGCCGGACTCCGCGGCGGCGAACTCGTCCTCGATCTGGGTGCCGGCGCGGGAGCGCTGACCCGTCCGTTGGCCAGGCAGGCCACACGGGTGGTGGCGGTCGAGCTGCATCCGGGCAGGGTGCGCGCACTGACGGCGGCCCTCGGATCCACTGAGTCGGTCACCGTGGTGCACGGCGATCTGCTCGAGGTGCCGCTTCCGCGCCGCCCGTTCCGGGTGGTGGCGAACCCGCCGTACGCCATCGGGGCGGCGGTGGTGCGCCGGATCACCGGGCTTCGATCGGCACTGACCCGCGCCGACCTCGTGCTGCCCCGTTGGATGGCGCGCCGGTACGCCGCCTCTGCACCGCGAGGGTTCAGTGCTGAGGTGGGTACTCACGTGCCAGCGGCGGCGTTCGTGCCGCCGCCGCGCAGTGACTCGGCAGTGCTGGTGCTGCGCCGCGTACGAAATCGACGGTGATCTCGCCATCGAGTGCCGTCTACGTAGCCGGGTGGCGCGATGGCCGTCGCTTTCGTACGGCTACTCTCTCGGCCGCACAGTCGCCGGGTCGACCGTGATCCACAGCGAGCGCGCCTGCGCGAGGACCCGTTCGCCGTGGAGCAGCGCCGTCCCGGCGCGATGTTTGCGACCCTCCGAAGAGATCGGCCACGCGAGCACCACCAACTCCGCCCCGGGATCGGGCAGCTCGTGCACCTGCGCGGTCATCGTGCCGAGCACCATCGGCCGCCCACCCACACCCAACGCCCACCCGCTCGGGCAGTCGATCGCGGCCCAGACGATCTCGGGAGTCACCTCCCGCGGTACCCAGGCTGCGGCGTACACGCCCTCGGTGACCTGACCCGTCTGCAGGCACAGGGCTTCCTCAGGGTCTCGCTCCGTGCCGCAAGAGAAGCAGGTGGGGAACGGGTGATCGGTCAGCCCCGTATAGCGCGGCCCGGCGGCGACGGCATCGTCGTAGGAGACGGGCGTGGGGATCTCCGCCGTAGCTACACCAGGGGCGCTGTGTGCCTCGGCCACCCGGATGTCGCCGTGGAAGAGGGTGAGCGCGTCATCGCCGGCGTCGACCCGCATAGGTACCCCGAGCGGAGGTGGGCTGAACAGCCGGACGGAGGCTGCGCCGTCGGGCGTGGGCAGGAGCGCGGCCAGATGGCCGCTCGTCCACCCACCGTTTCCGGAGTACGGCGGGCCGTTGTACTCAGGCGGGACGACGAAGTCCATGACCACACCGTACGCCTCAACCCAGCGCAGACAACCGAGAGGCGATGAACCGTCGCTCCACGTCGTTCTCGGTGAGCTCACCTGCCCGACGCCACGCCTGCACCGCCTCGGCGGTGCGGCCGAGGCGGGTGAGCAGGTCGGCTCTGGTGGCGTGCAGCAGGTAGTAGCCGTCCAGGTCGAGATCGCCGACGGCGGCCAACGCTTGCTCGGGTCCGGCCACCTCGGCCAGGGCTACTGCACGATTGAGAGCCACCACCGGTGAGGGAGCGAGATGCTGAAGCTGGTCGTACAGGGCGAGGATCTGCCGCCAGTCGGTAGCCCCGGCCGTGGCCGCGTCACTGTGCACTGCGGCGATCGCGGCCTGCACCTGGTACGCGCCCGGACGATTGCGCCGTAGGCACCAGCGCACGAGTGCCTGCCCCTCGCTGATCAGGTCGTGGTCCCAGCGGTTGCGGTCCTGTTCAGTAAGAGGGACCAACTCGCCGCCGGGGCCGGTACGCGCCGGACGGCGGGACTCGGTGAGCAGCAGCAGGGCGAGCAGTCCGACGGCCTCCTCCTCGTCCGGCATCAGCTCGGCGAGGAGCCGGGCCAATCGAACTGCTTCCACACATAGATCGGTACGCACCAGTTCAGCGCCGACGCTGGGCGAATACCCCTGGGTGAAGATCAGGTAGATCACGGCGAGCACCGAACCCAGCCGGTCTGGGAGGTCATGATCGGCGGGGATCCGATACGGGATGCGCGCCGTGGCGATCTTCTTCTTCGCCCGGACGATGCGCTGGGCGATCGTGGACTCCTGCATGAGGAACGCCCGTGCCACCTCGGTCGTGGTCAGCCCGCCGAGAGTACGTAGGGTGAGCGCCACGCGGGCATCGGGAGCGAGCGCCGGGTGGCAGCAGGTGAAGATGAGGCGCAACTGATCATCGGCCACCGGCCCCACCTCCTCCCACTTCGTCGGCGCGTGGACCACCAACGCCTCCGCATGCTTCTGTTCCCGCTTGGCCTCCCGGCGCAGCCGGTCGATCGCTCGGTTGCGCGCCGTCACCACGATCCAGGCACCCGGATTGGGCGGCACTGCGTCCGGCCAGGCCGTCAGGGCGGCGGTGAACGCCTCCTGCACCATGTCCTCGGCGAGGGAGAGGTCACCGAGCACCCGGGTGAGGGTGGCCACGCACCTGCCGTACTCCTCGCGGTAGGTGCGGGCCACTAATTCCTCGTGTTCGGTGCTGGTCACCGGCGACTCATTCGGACTGGAACGGCCGGACCTCGACCGGTCCCATACACGCCGCGGAGGCCTCCTGGGCGATGGCCAGGGCCGCATCCAGGTCCGGCGCCTCGATCACCCAGAAGCCGCCGATCTGTTCGCGGGTTTCCGCCAGCGGGGCGTCGGTCACGAGCGCCTTGCCCTTGCTGTTGTCCACGGTGGTGGCGGCACTGGGCGCTTCCAGTCCACCGCCGAACACCCACTGGCCCGCCTCGGTGATGCGCTTGTTGAAGGCGTCCACCTGAGCGAATGCCTTCTGCATCTCGGCCTCGTCGGCATAGTGCGGCTCGTCGTAGTCGTGCCACACGGAGAGCAGGTACTGCGTCATCGTCTCGCTCCTTGTTCGTGGGCGGGCCGGTTGCCCGCCTCTCATCCTCTCCACGAACTAGGTCGACGAAAATCGACAGCCGCTAGATAGTGATTCCGCAGGCGGCGTCAGCTCTCCTCAATCCGACGGCCTCGGCGGACCACCATGCTGCCGAACAACACCAGCAGCAACGACACCGCGATCAGCACACTCACCTGGACCCCCGTGGAGGGCAGACCGGGCTTGTCCACGGGCGGGTCCGTAGTGACGGAATTGGTGGATGGCGCAGACTCCACGGGAGCTCCATCCGGGGTGGTGCCGGTGGCAGTGGCGGTGTTCTCGATCTCACCCGCGTTCACATCGGCCTGGGTGGCGGTGTATTCGGCCGTGAAGGTGGCGTTCTCGCCGGGTGCCAGGGATTCCACTGACTCGGGGGTGATGGGACCGAGTTCGCCGGTGCCGGTGAAGTCGCCTTCGACGGGGGCGGCGTCGGTGATGGTGACGTTGCCGGTGTTGGTGACCTCGAACGTGTAGGTGATCACTTCACCGGCGGCGGTGATCTCGGCAACGTCGGCGGACTTCACGACCTCGAGTGACGGGTTCTGCACTGCCGGGATGGTGAATTCCGAGGGCGTGACTGGGGGGAGTTCGGTTTCACCTGGGGGTGTTCCGGTGGCGGTGGCGGTGTTGTCGATGCCGCCGGCGTCCACATCGGCCTGGGTGGCGGTGTATTCGGCCGTGAAGGTGGCGTTCTCGCCGGGTGCCAGGGATTCCACTGACTCGGGGGTGATGGTGCCGAGTTCGCCGGTGCCGGTGAAGTCGCCTTCGACGGGGGCGACGTCGGTGATGGTGACGTTGCCGGTGTTGGTGACCTCGAACGTGTAGGTGATCACTTCACCGGCGGCGGTGATCTCGTCGACGTCGGCGGACTTGACGATGGTCAGCTCAGGCGCTGCCACAATCGGCACGGTCACATCCGAGGGCGGGGTCGGGGGGAGCTCAACACCCTCGGGGGGTGTGCCGGTGGCGGTGGCGGTGTTGTCCACAGTGCCGGCGTCGACGTCTGCCTGGGTGAGGGTGTAGGTGGCGGTGAACGTCGCCTCCGCTCCCGGAGCCAAGGAGGCGACCGACTCGGGTGTGATGGCCCCGAGTTCGCCGGTGCCGGTGAAGTCGCCTTCGACGGGAGCGGCGTCGGTGATGGTGACGTTGCCGGTGTTGGTGACCACGAAGGTGTAGGTGATCTCTTCACCGGCGACAAATGCCTCTGGACCTGTGGGGGTCGCCGACTTCACCACCTCCAGGGACGGGTTCTGCACTGCCGGGACGGTGACTTCCGAGGGCGTGACTGGGGGGAGCTCACTGCCTGCTGGGGGTGTTCCGGTCGCGGTGGCGGTGTTGTCGATGCCGCCGGCGTCCACATCGGCCTGGGTCACGGTGTATTCGGCGGTGAAGGTCGCATCCGCGCCCGGAGCCAGGTCAGCACTCTCGGGCGTGATGGGACCGAGTTCCCCGGTGCCGGTGAACTCGGTCTCGACGGGGGCGGCGTCGGTGATGGTGACGTTGCCGGTGTTGGTCACCAGGAAGGAGTAGGTGATCACCTCGCCGGCTGCGCTGAACTCATCCAGGTCAGCTGATTTAGTGATCTCGAGCTCGGGGGCGGCGATGATCGGGACGGTGACCTCGGTCGGAGGGACCGGCGGGAGCTCGGTGCCCGGGGGTGGGGTGCCGGTGGCGGTGGCGGTGTTGTCCACGGTGCCGGCGTCCACGTCCGCCTGGGTGAGGGTGTAGGTGGCGGTGAACGTCGCCTCCGCTCCCGGAGCCAAGGAGGCGACCGACTCGGGTGTGATGGCCCCGAGTTCGCCGGTGCCGGTGAAGTCGCCTTCGACCGGTGCGGCGTCGGTGATGGTGACGTTGCCGGTGTTGGTGACCACGAAGGTGTAGGTGATCTCATCACCGGCAATGAACGCCTCCGGACCCGTGGGGGTCGCCGACTTCACCACCTCCAGGGACGGATTCTGCGTCGCGGGGACGGTGACTTCCGAGGGCGTGACTGGGGGGAGCTCGGTATCACCTGGGGGTGTTCCGGTCGCGGTGGCGGTATTGTCGATGCCGCCGGCGTCCACATCGGCCTGGGTCACGGTGTACTCGGCGGTGAAGGTCGCATCCGCGCCCGGAGCCAGGTCAGCACTCTCGGGCGTGATGGCCCCCAGGTCCCCGGTGCCGGTGAACTCGGTCTCGACAGGGGCGGCGTCGGTGATGGTGACGTTGCCGGTGTTGGTCACCAGGAAGGAGTAGGTGATCACCTCACCGGCTGCGCTGAACTCGGCCAGATCGGCGGACTTCTCGATCTCCAGCTCAGGCGCCGCCTCGATCGGGACGGTGACCTCGCTCGGCGGGACCGGCGGGAGCTCGGTGCCCGGGGGTGGGGTGCCGGTGGCGGTGGCGGCGTTGTCCACGGTGCCGGCGTCCACGTCCGCCTGGGTCAGGGCGTAGGTGGCGGTGAACGTCGCCTCCGCTCCCGGAGCCAAGGAGGCGACCGACTCGGGTGTGATGGCCCCGAGTTCGCCGGTGCCGGTGAAGTCGCCTTCGACGGGAGCGGCGTCGGTGATGGTGACGTTGCCGGTGTTGGTGACCACGAAGGTGTAGGTGATCTCATCACCGGCAATGAACGCCTCCGGACCCGTGGGGGTCGCCGACTTCACCACCTCCAGGGACGGGTTCTGCACTGCCGGGACGGTGACTTCCGAGGGCGTGACTGGGGGGAGCTCACTGCCTGCTGGGGGTGTTCCGGTGGCGGTGGCGGTGTTGTCGATGCCGCCGGCGTCCACATCGGCCTGGGTCACGGTGTACTCGGCGGTGAAGGTCGCATCCGCGCCCGGAGCCAGGTCAGCACTCTCGGGCGTGATGGCCCCCAGGTCCCCGGTGCCGGTGAACTCGGTCTCGACAGGGGCGGCGTCGGTGATGGTGACGTTGCCGGTGTTGGTCACCAGGAAGGAGTAGGTGATCACCTCACCGGCTGCGCTGAACTCGGCCAGATCGGCGGACTTCTCGATCTCCAGCTCAGGCGCCGCCTCGATCGGGACGGTGACCTCGCTCGGCGGGACCGGCGGGAGCTCGGTGCCCGGGGGTGGGGTGCCGGTGGCGGTGGCGGCGTTGTCCACGGTGCCGGCGTCCACGTCCGCCTGGGTCAGGGTGTAGGTGGCGGTGAATGTTGCGTCTTCGCCTGGGGCAAGGTCCGCGCTTGCGGGAGAGATGTCGCCGAGTTCGCCGGTGCCGGTGAAGTCGCCTTCGACCGGTGCGGCGTCGGTGATGGTGACGTTGCCGGTGTTGGTGACCACGAAGGTGTAGGTGATCTCCTGCCCCACGACGAAACTGTCGGGGCCAGCTGGTTCGGCCGATTTGGCGATTTCAAGTTCGGGATTCTGCGTCGCGGGGATGGTCACGTCCGAGGGCGTGACTGGGGGGAGCTCACTGCCTGCCGGGGGTGTTCCGGTGGCGGTGGCGGTGTTGTCGATGCCGCCGGCGTCCACATCGGCCTGGGTCACGGTGTACTCGGCGGTGAAGGTCGCATCCGCGCCCGGAGCCAGGTCAGCACTCTCGGGCGTGATGGCCCCCAGGTCCCCGGTGCCGGTGAACTCGGTCTCGACGGGGGCGACGTCGGTGATGGTGACGTTGCCGGTGTTGGTCACCAGGAAGGAGTAGGTGATCACCTCACCCGCTGCGCTGAACTCGGTGACGTCCGCCGACTTCTCCACCGTGAGGGACGGCGTCGGAGCGTCCGGGAGGGTGGCCAGGAGTGTCCAGTTCTCTGTTGATGTGATGGTCTGGGGGCCGTCCGGGGCGTTGCCCCGGATCGACATATTCAGGGTGAGCTGAGTGATATCGGTGCCGGTGACAAGGAGGCTGCCGCAGCCGGCCAGGGCGTCATATCCCGGGTTGATGGCGTTGCAGGCTGGACTCGGGCGAGACGAGATGGGCTGGAATTTCGTTCCGCCGTCCACGACCTCAAGGTTGGTGGCGCCTGGGGCGACCGCCATGGTGGCCCCGGCGGGCACAGATGTCAGGACTCCGGCGCCGCCCCAGGCCGCTGTGCCTGCGCCGGCTCCCAGCCCCGCGATGTGCAGGGTCGGATTCGTCACCGGACTGTCGAAAGTGATCGTCACGGTGCCCTGGTTGAAGCACTCGAAGTCGTCTGTTGCGGTGCACCCGACCACCCCGGTGTTGATCGAGGCAGTCGCCGTGCCCGCTGGGATCGGCTCGGCGTAGTTCCCCGCGCTCGAACCCTTGGTGGGGAAGGGAAGCGTCCCGGCTGCCACTGTCGCTCCACCGAAGGTGTAGGTCGCGACCACTGGATCGGCGCCCGGCTGCGTGAACGTCTGCGTGTATCCCGCACCCACGGGAACCACGCTTGCGATCCGAACCGCCTCAGCGCTCGAGCTCGTGGTCAGCAGGGTGAACATCGCGAGCAGTGGCACGAGCAACAATGCGACGGTGCGACGCGCGGACGTTCTCGGTGCTGGACTATCGAACACGAGGGCTCCTGCGCAAGAAGGGGGGTTTCACCTGACCCTAGGCCAGTGCCGGGGCGCGCAACGTGAGAACGATTGCAATCGGATAACTATCTCGCGCGAGGCGAGAGCGAGCGTCAACCTCGTCCGGGGTCCCGGCGGCGCACCTATTGCTGATCTGAGGCGTCGTACGCTGCCCCGGTGACGGAATCAGAGTCTCGGCTGCCCCGCGTGCGCGCCTCCGAATTAGCCGGCCGCGGTTGGCTGAACACCGGCGGCGCCGAGCTGACCCTTGCCGACCTGCGCGGCAAGGTGGTGATCCTCGACTTCTGGACGTTCTGCTGCATCAACTGCCTGCACGTACTTGATGAGCTGCGCGAGCTCGAGGAGAGGTTCCGCGAAGAATTGGTGATCGTGGGCGTGCATTCCCCGAAATTCGCCCATGAGGCCGACCCTGCCGCTCTTGCGGCAGCCGTGGAACGCTACGGCGTGGCACATCCGGTGCTCGACGACGCCGAGATGACCACCTGGACGGCCTACACCGCCCGCGCCTGGCCCACGTTGGTGGTGATCGACCCGGACGGGTATGTGGTGGCCCAGGTGGCCGGGGAGGGGCACGCCCCCGCGCTCGGCCGGTTGCTCGATGAGCTGATCGCCGAGCATGAGGCCCGAGGCACCTTGCACCGTGGCGAGGGGCCGTACGTTCCGCCCGATCCGCCGTCGACCCTGCTGCGTTTTCCTGCCAAGGCGCTGCGGCTTCCCAACGGAAACCTGCTGGTGGCCGATGCCGGGCATCATTCGCTCGCTGAACTGACTCCTGACGGCGAGATGCTGGTTCGCCGGATCGGGTCCGGTGAGCGCGGGGCCCAGGACGGCGTGCTGAACGGAGCCTCGTTCAACGAACCGAACGGACTGTGCCTGCTGCCGCCGGAGCTGCGCGAGCGGCTCGGATACGACGTGGTGGTCGCCGATACCGTGAACCACCTGATCCGCGGGGTGCGGCTGTCCGACGGAGCGGTGCACACGGTGGCCGGAACAGGCAGGCCCTACCGGGTGGGCGCGCCCGACAACGTCGATCCCGACCACCGTCTGCCGGACCGGCTCCGGCAGAATCTCTCCTCCCCGTGGGACGTCGCCTGGGTGCCACGACTCGGCGCGGTCCTCGTGGCGATGGCCGGCACGCACACGCTATGGGCGCTCGATGACGAGCAGGATCGTCTTGAGCCCATCGGCGGCACGATGCACGAGGGCCTCGTGGACGGCGAACTCAGCCAGGCGTGGTTCGCCCAGCCGTCGGGGCTCGCAGCTGGCGCGGACGGGCAGGTCTGGCTCGCTGACGCCGAGACCTCGGCACTGCGGTTGGCGCAGTTCACCGGTGGTTTCAGCGGGGAGGTGAGCACCGCCGTCGGGGAGGGGCTATTCGAGTTCGGTCACCGCGACGGGCCAGCCGGCACCGCGCTGCTGCAGCACCCGCTGGACGTGTGCGTGCTCGGGGACGGGAGCATCGCCGTCGCGGACACCTACAACGGCGCGGTGCGCCGCTACGATCCCCTCACCCGGGAGGTGACCACCCTCGCGAGTGACCTTGCTGAGCCGTCTGGACTGCTGCTGGCCGACGGGCACCTGCTGGTGGTGGAGTCGGCCGCGCACCGGCTCACCCGAGTCCCACTCGGCGCCGCAGTGGCGCACGACGGCGACGCGCACCGCATGCAACGTCCAGTCACCGAGGTGGGTGCGCAGGTGGAACTGCGAGTGCTATTCACGCCAGCGCCCGGCACGACGCTGGACGAGCGGTACGGTCCGGCCACCCAGGTGAGCGTGGCCGCCACGCCGCCGTCACTGCTGGCGTGGGGGCATGGACAGGACACCGACCTCTCGCGAGAATTGCACCTGACCGAGGGTGAGGGGGTCCTGCACGTGAGCGCCCGGGCAGCCGCCTGTGACGGCGATCCGTCCGTGGAGTTCCCGGCCTGTCACCTGGCACAGCAGGACTGGGGCATCCCCGTGCGGGTGGTGCCCGGCGGAGCGAGTGAGCTGGAACTGCCGCTCTTCGGGTGACTCGCGGGCGCAGCTTCTTCAGCGTTCAGGCGGGTGCAGTTCGCCGAGTTCAGTGAATACGGCCTCGTTGAACGCGAACGCTGCTCGCGCCTCGGCGACGAGGCGGGTGCGTGCTTCCTCGTCCACGTCGAGTGCATCGAGGGCTGCGCGGTAGGCGGCCTTGTATGGCGGGATCTTCTCGATCTGCTCGAATGTGTAGAAACTCAGGCCGTGCTCGTCCATTCCGTAGTGGCGCTGCATCATGGTCTTGATGATCTGCCCGCCGGAGAGGTCGCCGAGGTAGCGGGTATAGGCGTGTGCGGCGTAGCACGGCAGATCGTCCAACTCGTCCAGCCGCGCGACGTAGGCGCGGGTGGCAGCCAGTGCCGGCGGTACCGGATGCTCAGCGGTCAGGTAGGCGAGATCGCGGGCGAGTGCTGCAGTTCGGGCGAGCTCGGGGCGCACCAGAGCCTCGGCGCCACGCTGATCACGCACCCTGCTGCCCAACGCTTCGAGCGCGGTGTAGATGGCGTGATGCTGGGCTACCAGCGCCGTGAACGCGGTGATGGTGAGACGTCCGGAGATCAAGTGCTGAACGAAGCCAGTGTTCTCTGCGCGTTCGTGGGCCTGCGCGGTGGCCTCGCGGAGCAGCGTGCTCACGGGAACAGCAGCGGTAACGAGTGACATGGCACCCCATCGAGTTGATGACAGATTGTCGTGACGATCTGTCATCACTGTAAGTGAGGTATGCCTAACTTACAAGGCCTTGCTCGAGAGTAGCGCACCTGCCGGTGTCGGCGCGGGGCGCTACGGTGCGGTCATGGTTTCCATCGGACTGATCATTCCGCCGGACCAGCCTCCGGAGCGATTTCCTGTCGCTGCTCATGCGGCGGAGCGTGCCGGGCTGGACGAGGTGTGGCTGTGGGAGGACTGCTTCGCCGAGTCGGGGATCGGTGCAGCCGCGGCGCTGCTTGCGTCGACTGAGCGGATACGCGTGGGCATCGGCCTGGTGCCGGTGCCATTGCGCAACGTAGCCCTCACTGCCATGGAGGTGGCGACGCTCGAGCGGCTCTACCCGGGCCGGTTCCTGCCCGGATTCGGCCACGGGATCCTCCCCTGGATGGGGCAGGTGGGAGCTCGGGTGCGGTCACCGTTGACGCTGCTGCGTGAGCACACGAGCGCCCTGCGGGCCTTGCTTGAGGGTGAGTCGGTGACCGTCAGCGGCACCTATGTGACGTTGACGGACGTGCAGCTGCGGTGGCCACCTCAGGAATGTCCCCCACTGTTGATCGGTGCGGAAGGACCGAAGACGCTGCAGGTGGCTGGGGAGTATGGCGACGGTGTGATCTTGATACGAGACTTCGCCGAGGGTGCTGAGCGGGCCCGGGCCGCTCACCGGGCCAGTGGGCGCACCGGCACCTTCGATGTGACGACATTCCTCACGGTTTCTGTGGAGGCAGACCCGGACGAGCTGACGGAGGCGATCGCCGGCTGCGTCGCGGCGGGCGCCACGCGCATTCCAGTGGTCGGAGTGGAAGGTCCGGACGGTCCGCCGGACGGCAGTGCGGCGATCCTGCGATTGGCCGAGCGCCTCGGTGACGTACGGGCCCGTATGAACGAATGAGAAAGATCGGGCAGAGCCGGTAGCGGGGTGAGTTCAGGCGGGTGTCAGCACACCCTCGCGTAGACCTACAGCCCGTAGGACAAAGCTCTCGGTCGCGTCGATCGCCCGGCTCCGGTCCGGTTCGTTCTCGGGGAAGGTGCGGCCGGACAGGCAGGAGTTGATCAGCGGGACGACGGCGCTGACGTCCTGATCGGGGAGGCGCCCCGAGGCGATCCCTGCGCGCAGGATTGCGGCGAGGAGCTCCGCCACCTGCGAGACGTGGTCCCGTAGTCGGAGCTGGGTGCCGTGGGAGACGACGGAACGGAGATCTGGCCCCGGGGCCAAGTGGTACACGGTCTTGAGGTTGATCTGCTCGCGTACATAGACGCGGAGCTGCTTCTCCGGATCCTCCACATCGGCCAAAGAGGCTCGGAGGTCGGCGACGTACTTGGACGTCTCGTGCTCGATAAAGCTGATCAGGAGCGACTCTTTGTCCGGGAAGTGGTTGTACACGGACGTGCGGCCAACGCCGGCGGCCGCGGCGATATCGGCGAGGCTGACGGCATCGAAGCCTGATTCGGTCATCAATCGGGAGAGGGCGCCGAACAACTGGGTCCGCACATGCTCGCGGTGTTCGGCGAGCGTGGAGCCGATGATCTTGGGCACTATGCCATCCTGCCACTTTGTGACAGGTGCCGCGAATCAGTCGGAAAACCCGAGTGTGGCCACGTGCTCAGCGCACCGGCCCTCTGGTGGCGAGCGTGTGCACTGCCGTCACGATCGGAAGATCCGGCTCAAGCCAGCTCACGCCGTACGGATCGGTGAGCGGGAGCCAGCGCAGCGCATCGTGGTCGGCGAGCGGCTCTGGAGTGCCGCCCGTGATGACGGCGAACCAGATCCGCATGGCGTGGCCGTGCAGGATTGGCCAATCTGAGCCATCCCTATCCCCATCCGTGCCGGTCGGACCCGGCACCCGACGGCCGAGCTGCACCTGCACGCCCAGTTCCTCGGCCAACTCGCGATGTAAGGCGTCAACGTCACGTTCGTTCTCTTCCACCTTGCCGCCTGCGAACTCCCACTGACCGGCGAGAGATTTCGGCGCGCTCCGGCGTGCGGCGAGAAGCTGGGTGGGAGAGTCGAGGTCGTCGACGATCGCTGCGGCGACCACGAGACGTGGCTGGTCAGGCATACCAGCGATCGTACCGAGCGCACCCGCCACGACGGGTGATCCGATACCCGGCGGATCGTGGCAGGTGCGCCGGCGGTAGCGGCGGGTGCGCTAGTCGAGTGCGGTAGGTGCCACGCGGTAACACAGCAGGAGCGCACCGGACGGGGTGGCCTCGGATTCCAGCAGCGTGAGCTGCCGGCGAGATGCCGCACCGTCGAAGAGGTGGCGCCCGCGTCCGGCCACCGTGGGGGTGACGACCAGGCGGAGCTCATCGATCAACCCGTCAACAAGCATCGACTGCGCCAGGCTGATGCTGCCATGCACGCCGATATCGCCGCCGGCCTGCGACCTGAGCTCATTGACGAGCTTCCGTACTGGACGGGTGACCATCGTGGTCCGGTCCCAGGAGAGCGCCGGCTCCGTGGAGGTGAGGACATACTTGTCCACGCCGTTGATGAACGGCGCGAACGGAGCCTCAGTAGAACTGGGCCAGTAGCCGGCCCAGTCGTCGAAGCTGCGCCGTCCGAGGATCACCGCATCTTGGGTACTGACGACGTGTGCGAGGTTCTCGCGCATCCGGTCGTCGAAGTCGAGGACGTACCGGTCCGGAGACTCGGCGACACCGTCGATGGAGGTCAGGGTGTAGAGAACGACTTTGCGCATGGATGGCTTTCTCGTAGGTCTTCGCGGAGGTGGTGTGGTCAGGCGACGGCGTGCTTGCCGCCACGGACGACGAAGTCGCCGAGGTCGAGTGCTCGCGGGCGGAGCACCTGGTGGATGGCGCCCGTGCTGAGGATCTCGCTGTGCACCAGCTGGTAGGACGACGGGGCGGCGTCCTCGTCGAAGAGGCGCTTGCCCTGGCCCACGACGACGGGGAAGACCAACAGTCGGTACTCGTCGACCAGGCCGGCGTCGTGCAGCGTGCGGGCGAGGCGCCAGCTCCCGTGCACCTGGAGCTCCCGGCCGGGCTTGGCCTTGAGGGCCGCTACGGCATCGATCACATCGCCGGAGATCACCGACGTGTCAGGCCAGGTGGGCTCGGTGAGGGTGGTGGAGACGACGTGCTTGGGCAGCCCGTTCAGAGCGGTGGCAACCTTATTGTCTGGATCGGTGACCTCGGACCAGTACGCCTGCATCATGTCGTATGTCGAACGACCGAGCAGGATCTCGTCGGCGGGCTCGAACCAGTCGGCGACGATGCGATCCATCGCGGCGTCGGCCAGCGGGACCATCCAGCCGCCGAGAGCGAAACCGTCGCTCTCGTCTTCGTCGGTCGCCCCCGGTCCTTGCATGACGCCATCGAGAGTGAGGAAGGTGTGTACGGTCAGTTTCATCTCTTGCTCCTTGGTCATGCGGTTGTGGTGTTCGGCCGGTCCCGAGACGCCGTCGGCTGGCGCTCTCAGGCGTCGGGATTGGTGAGGGTCAGGACGACGACGCCGGATTCGAGGGTGCGGGTCCGGGATCGGTGGAGCCGCTTGTTGAGACCCTGTCGAATCAGCGGGTCGGACGGCTCGCCGACGCCGGTGAGTGAGGGTGCGCCCACAGGTGCATCTCGTCGAACAGGTCCCCCGTCAGGACGGTGATGTGCTGCCGGGTCGGCTCGGTGAGCGTCGTCGAGGCGACGTACTAATTCATCGTCGATGTAGTCGATGTAGTCGACGTGCCGCCGGCCCATGTCGTTGATGACGCCGTCGAGGCCGACGAACGTGGAGTTGCTGATTGTTCCCAACGGACGTTCCTCCCGAAGTCGGTACGGGGGCTGTGGCTATCCAGGGTGCTAGCGCCGTTCAGCCACCGTCGTTCGACCCGCCCGAGAGCACAGTCGCAGGCGGTCGGGCGCAGTTCCAGAGATTTGAGCAGGATCGAAACCTCGCGACGAAGTAGAAGGCTTCGGGTCAATGAGAAGGTACGTGGACGAGGCTGGCGATCGGTCGTTGGCGGACAAGGAGGTGGGGGACCGTGATCAGACTTCGGGTGGACGCCCACACGCTCGCGCGCTCCAGGTTCGCGATCTCCGTCGCTCACGAGATCGTGGGGACGCTGCGGGTTCGAGAGCGCAAGGACTTGCCGCACGCCCAGCGCTGGCACGCCAAGGCTCGAGCGCAGTTGGACCCGCGCACCCTGGAGCTGTTGCACGCTCTGGTGCCGGGCCGGCATCCCCACGTGCCGGACTTCCTCATCCCACGGCCGGAGGGTGTGCGGGCCGACCTCGGGTCAGTGGTCGATCAGATCGCGTCCACTCCTGCGGAGGTGGTCGTTGCGCATTTGGACGTGGGCCTGGCTGGTCGCCCCATTCGCGACGACCTCGCAGCCCAGTTCGGAACGGTCCAGGCGTACGCGGCATGGCGTCGGCCAATGCCACGGATCCTCGGTGACCTGCTTGATCGGGATCCAGGTTCCATCGCCGGAGAAGCCGCCCGTGCCATGGAGGCGTTCTTCGCGGTGGCCATGGCGGAGGACTGGGGATCGGTCGTGGAGGTCCTCGAGGGGGATGTGGCCTACCGCGCAGGGCAGTTGGCGGCGAAGGGCTTCCAACCGGTGCTGCCCGATCTGGGGGAGGATCTCACCTGGACGGGGTCGGAGTTACTGGTCGACCGCAGCTTCGAGGAGATCATCGAGTGGCCGATCGACGGTCTCGTCTTCGTCCCCTGCTCGGTGCAGTCCCGCCGGACCCTGTTCTCTGCCGAAAGACCGTTCAGCCCGGTCATCACCTATGCCGCCCGCGGGACTGCTCGCCTATGGACTGTGGAACCGTCCATCCGGCGAAACCATGCGCTCGAGGCTCTGGTGGGAAGGACGCGCCTCGCGGTGCTGGCGCGGCTCGACGCCGCGCAGACCACCCGGGCCTTGAGCCGGATCGAAGGCCCGACAGAGTCGACCATCTCGTACCACCTAGGTGTGCTGGCCAGCGCAGGGCTCGTGAGCAGCAGACGTAGCGGCCGAGGGGTGCAGTACCGGCGCACGGCGCTGGGCGACGCGCTCCTGCGGGGCGAGTTGCCCAAGCCGAGGTGAGCGGCCCGAAGGCGGATGCTATGCACAAAAGTTGTCCACAGCGTTGTGCACAATACGCATCGTCGCAGGTCAGCCTGTGGACAATGGTGTGGGCATCATGTGCATGAGATTTCCCTCACAGAATCCCTTGCGTCGCTCCCGCAACGGGACTACACGTAGGTCATCGAGTTCACCGACTCGGTCGCAGAAGCAGGAACAACACGTTCCTCGATGCGGGTTCGAGATCCATGGCGAGCCGGACGGGGCAACCCGATCAGCGGACCAGGGAAGACGAGCCGGCACACGGGAGCGGGAGATCCAGTGGATGTGGCCGAACCGTACGGCGAGAGATCGCGGCACGGGCGGTGACGTGAGAGTGCAGATCGAGTGTCGAGACTGACGGATCACCGAAGCGGCTGGGCAACCAGCCTCCGAGGTGAGGCGGAGGTCACGATGCGTTCTTGGTGAGGGTTTGGATCGCCGCCTCCGGGCAGCGAGACATGCGTTGAGCGCGGGAGACCGCCTCGGGCGCCGTTGCCGAGGAGAGACTGGACGATCACAACCGAGAGGTTCCAAGGGAAGTGATCCCGGGAGCAGGGGCGGTGCAGATCCGGGCAACTGGGTCGGCACCCGAACATCCCGGACGGACCTGCCGAACCACTCGGCGTACAACCCGGGGACGCTCGGGATGTGCATCGCGATGGTGGCGAAGTTTCGGCTTCGGTACCAGAGCGTTCGTGTCATTCGTCGGGACGCTGAGGAGTGGCACACCCGGTCGACGAACTCGAGTCCGGCCCGGATTCCACCGGTGACTGCCCTGGCATTCGTGCCACGGGCGGAGGGTATGGATGCACCCACAGCCGTGATGGCCCGGACGGATGAGTTCTCCTGATCGCGACGCCCCCTCCGGGCGGCGCTGGCGGACATCCAGCCGCTGAGTGTCAAGAGAACGAGCAAGGCCCCTCGGACGCCTACTCCGAGGGGCCTTCGCTCTGTCTGCAGCCATCATGGCTGATCGAGAACCGCGAAGCGGCCAGACACACCGACTCGGGGCCAGGATTCGCGTGATGTTCACCTCAAGCGGCGCGATCGGTGCTGGTTGCCACCGCCGTCACCCATCGCCCCCACTCACCCGCTGCCGGCCGCCGCTGCCAATCAGCGGCGGCGCTCCTTGCGCCGGCGCGCATCCTCATGCGCCTGCCGCACGAGGAACAGGACCGTATCGAGGGTGCTCGCAGGATTGACCACGCAGACCCAACCGAGCGCCGCGTACAGGGGATGGGGAAGGACGGTCTGCCTCGCTCACGTCCACGTCCACGGTGGCTCGAGGCGCCGCACCGGTCAGCTCGGTGAACCGCCGGCGACCCACGTGGATGTTCAGCCGCCAGCGGCCCGCAGGGTCCAGATTCGAGGCAACATCATCCGGATAGTTCTTCGTGATGATGGTTGCGTAGGGCTGCTCGCGCATTGGGATGGCCCCGCTGGGCGAGAAGTAGAAGAAGTGATCGCCCCAGACCAGCTCCGGATAGGGGTCACCTTCGGTCGGGGCAAGTTCCAGCACACCCTCGAATGTGCGCACAGTGGTCAGAATCTGGTGCATCGTTGAGCTCATGGTTCAAGTGTGAAGTTGAAGTGCTTATGGAGGGTTGAGTGTGCAGAAGGTCGCGGCGCTGAGCACCGCACAGATAGCCGACAGGGCGGGTTGTTCGGTGCAGCAGGTGCGTGATCTGGAACGCCTCGGCGTCCTCCCGCCCGCGGACCGCGCAGCGAATGGGTACCGACAGTTCGGGGCCCGGCACGTGCTCGCTCTCCATGCCTACGGAGACTTAGCCTCCGCCGTCGGACCGGTCCGTGCGCGCCGGGTGATGAGCACCCTCAGCTCACACGCCTTGCCTGAGGCCGTGGCCACGATCGCGGCCCTCCACCTGGAGCTTGTTGCAGCGCGGACCGAGGCCCTGATGGCGCAGCGCGCGCTCGCGGCCACCCAGG
The DNA here is from genome assembly GCF_021049285.1 of Ruania halotolerans. Taxonomy (GTDB): domain Bacteria; phylum Actinomycetota; class Actinomycetes; order Actinomycetales; family Beutenbergiaceae; genus Ruania; species Ruania halotolerans. Next base: position 3,910,764 of record NZ_CP088017.1, on the reverse strand, counting down.
CCGCGTCCGAGTCTCCAGCCGATGCTGATGCTGATGCTGATGCGATGACGATCACCGAGCTCGCCGGTGCACTCGGCGTGCGTGCCTCGACGCTGCGCTTTTGGGAGCGGGAGGACTTGCTGGTGCCGGAGCGCGTGACTCGCCGCCGGGCTCGGCTCTATCCACCTGCCGCAGTCCGGGACGCACGAATCGTGGCGGCGCTGCGGGCGGCCGGCTACCGGATTCCCGATGTGCGGGAGGCCATGGTGGCACTGCACACCGCCGCCGCCGTGGGCGATCCCGGAGCGGTACTGGAGCGCAGGCTGCAGTCGCTGGCAGAGCAGATGCTCGCGCTGCTGCGCGCAGGCACCGACCTGGCGGCGCTCCTGGAGCACGCCCCGCCACCCGCCCTCGCCGATCGGCAGTTAGGGTAGCGATGTGATCGAGTTGAAGACTCCCGCCGAGATCGAGGCGATGCGTCCTGCTGGTGCGTTCGTGGGTCGAGTGCTGAACGCACTCGCCGATGCGGCCGACGTGGGCGTCTCGCTGAATGACCTGGACGCCCTCGCCCATCGAATGATCCGCGAGGAGGGCGCCACCTCGTGCTACATCGACTACCACCCCTCCTTCGGCGCGAGCCCGTTCGGGAAGGTGCTGTGCACCTCTGTCAACGATGCGGTGCTGCACGGCCTGCCGAACGACTATGTGCTCAAGGACGGCGACCTGCTCTCGGTCGACTTCGCCGTCAGCATCGATGGGTGGGTGAGCGACTCGGCACGCAGCATCATCGTCGGTACCCCCAGGGCGGAGGACCAGCGCATCATTCGCGCTACCGAGGAGGCGCTGGCCGCTGCCATCGAGGCGGCGCAAGCGGACAACAAGATCGGTGACATCTCCGCCGCCATCGGTGAAGTCGCTGACGCCTACGGGTACACCGTGAACACCGATTTCGGTGGCCACGGCGTGGGCCGGGAGATGCACGGCGAACCGCACATCCCGAACGCCGGCCGGGCCGGGCGTGGCCTACGACTTCGCCCTGGCCTCGTGATCGCGATCGAGCCGTGGTTCATGACCGGCACGAACGAGATCTACACCGACCCCGATGGATGGACGCTGCGCTCGAAGGACGGCTCCCGCGGAGCGCACTCCGAGCACACCGTCGCCATCACCCCGGACGGCCCGCTGGTGCTCACGGCCCGCGACTGAACGCACCCACGGCCCCGGAGAAATCCCTGGGGGCGTGTCAGTGGCTCATGCCACAGTGGCGTCATGCCGATCATCGACCTGCCCGCCTCCGTCGCGCCTATCGCTCATTTCCCAGGAACGCCCGAGTACGACGCCGGCGCTCACCTCTTTCGAGTCGCCTCCACGCCTGAGGTGGTGCTCCGGCCTCGCACCACCGGCGAGGTAGCTGCCGCCGTCAGTGCCTGTACGACTGCCGGCCTCGCTATCCGGGTCCGCTCGGGTGGACACGGGAGCGCCCCGTGTGCGGACGGGGCGCTGATCGACCTCTCGGCTCTGGATGAGATTGATATCTCCGGAACGACCGTGTGGCTCGGGGCCGGCGCACGGTGGGAGCAGGTGGCTGAGGCGCTCGCGCCGTACGACCTGGTGATCACGTCGGGGGACACCGGGGCCGTGGGGGTCGGAGGACTGGCACTTGGCGGCGGTATCGGATGGTTGGTTCGCAGTCATGGGCTGGCGATTGACGCGGTCCGGCAGATCGAGCTGGTCACTGCGGACGGTGCGATCCGCACGGTCAGCGCCGACGAAGATCCGGAGCTGTTCTGGGCGCTGCGCGGTGGTGGCGGGAACTTCGGCGTCGTCACGCGGTTTTGCGTCGAGGCGGCGCCCGCCCCGGCGCTGGTGCATGCCGAGCTCACCTACGAGCCATCGGCGACCCGCGCGCTGATGCAGGCGTGGTGGGAGGTGATGGCCGACGCACCCGACGCGGTGAATTCGACGCTCGCCGTGATGCCTGCCATCAGCCCGCAGTTCCCGGCCGGCGGGATGGTCTACCTGGTGATGGACGGGACTCAGGAACAGGCGCGCGAGCTGGTTGCGCCGCTGCTCGCAGTTGAGGGCCTGCGCTCACAGAGCATCGAACCCTGCGCGTATCAGGACCTGCTCGGCCCACCGCCGCCGGACGACATTCCGGTGACCTTCGTCAGCGCGAACCGGATGCTGCGCGGCCTGGCAGCCGAGACGATGGACAGCCTCGCCGCACTGGCTGCGGGCGATGCGCCGACGATGATGCTGCTGCGCGGGCTTGGTGGTGCCTTCGGCCGGATCAGTGCCGAGGAAACGGCCTTCGCCCACCGTGACGCCAAGGTGCTGGCCGTGGTTAACACCCTGCTGCCCCCAGATGCGCCCGAGGAAGCGATCGCCGGCGTCCGAGAGGCGCAGGCGGGCGCGCTCGGCCGTGGCCACGGGATCTACGGCAACTTCTCCCTCGACCATGGCCCCGAGATCACCGCCGCGATGTACCCGCCAGCCACCCTCGAACGGCTCCGAGCCGTCAAGGCACGCATGGATCCGGCAGGGGTGTTCACTGCCACGCATTCGCTCTCGTGAGACGCGCTGCGGTGGCCCGCACGCACGGATAGTGCACTGCCACGGAGCGGCTCGATGGGCGCGGACTGTTGGCCGATGAGCGGTGTCGATCTCTTGACAGGCAAGTATCGACTTGCCTAACGTGTTCGTGGGTCGTATCGCCCGTTCCTCGTCAACTGATCGGAGTCTTCTCGTATGCAGGCCGTGCCGTTCCTCACCTTCCAACCCGCTACCGGCCCCAGTGCCGCCGATGCAATGAGCACCTACGTCGACCTCTTCGACGATGGTCGCGTCCTGTCTGACCAGCGCCGTAGTGCAGATGATCCCGGGGGTGAGGGCACCGTCCTGCTGGCTGAGTTCATCGTTGCCGGGCAGAAATTCCGGTGCAGCGACAGTGCGATCACGCATGAATGGGACTTCACTCCTGCGGTCTCCGTTTGGGTCGACTGCCCGTCGAGCGAAGAGCAGCAGCGGATCTTTACCGCTTTGGCCGCGGGTGGGCGAGAGCACATGCCGCTCGACGACTACGGGTTCGGCCCGTTCGGCTGGGTGCAGGACCGGTTCGGGGTCAACTGGCAACTCGCCGTCGCTGAGGCAGAGTGAACGATCCGCCGACGATCGGTCGGCTCGGTACTGGCGGGCGCGGGCGCGCGTTTCGGGTTGTCAGATGGGCGTGCACTCGGGGTCGTCGACGCAGTGCGCAGCGCGCGCGTCGTCGTCGGCTGTAGGGCGTGGTGCAGCCATAGCGCCTTGCGTGGCGCCGCGTTCGTCGGCCTTCCGGGGCGCGTCCCGTGTGCGGGTTGTCGAGCGTGTGCCAACGGCTCGTCCCGTTACCGGGCGTGTCGGCGAAAGGTGCGGCAAGGGGGTCTCTCGGGGGCTGCGGCGCGGCGTATTGACGAACCGCAAACCTGTCGCTAGCCTAGCGGTAATTATTTCGTGGGGTCGAACGTAACCGGTTACGTAGATGATCGGTGACGCTTGGACTCAGCACCGATCAAAGGAGACACGGGCTCACATGCGCGCAGACGCGAAACACTTCCGTCCAAATCGTCGAAACTTCCTGGCGCTGGGTGCGGCGACTGCCGCGGCGCCGATTCTTGGGGCTTGCGACGGCGGGGGGTCGCCCTCGCTTGAATCGCTCACCTTCTGGGACATGGTGTGGGGGACAGGGGCGCCGTACACCGAGGTTGCGGAGACCATCGCAGCCGAGTACGACCCGGGGGATCTCCATCCGGTCCAGTATCAATCCATCCCGTGGGCAAACTGGTACCAGACCTTCACGTCAGCGGTGGCCTCGGGCACCGGCCCGGCGGTCAGCACGGGCGCGTCATTCCAGCCGTTCTTCTTTCTGGAGCAAGGCACGGTCGCGCCGGCGGACGGGGCTATCGACCTCCTTGAGGCGGATGGGAAGGCTGACTTCTTACCGGGAATCCTCGACGCCATGAACACCGATCAGGGCTACGCGGGAATCCCGTGGGGCCTGGACCTGCGGGTCTTCTGGTACCGCGAGTCGATTCTGCAGGATGCGGGTCTCGAACCACCCACGACCTGGCCAGAACTCTTGGAGGTGGGGAAGCGACTCCGGGAGATCGACGTCGTCGGCCTCGGCCTCGCAGCCGGCAGTGACACCACGGATGCCCAGAAGACGATCGTGTCACTGATGATCAGCAATGGTGGTGGTCTGTTCAACGAGAACGCCGAACCGGATGTCACCAACGAGGCCAACGTGGAGACTCTAGAGTTTGTCCTGGAACTGGTTCGCGAAGGAGTCATCGATCCTCGGAGCGTCAGTTACAACGCAGACAACCTTGACTCGGACTGGTCCAACGGACGCGTGGGGATGGGCTTTCATCAGACGGGCCTGGACCGCGTACTGAGCGGCGAGGTCGCCGAAGATGTGCGGGTAGCGAGCCCTCTCGTGAGTCCCAACGGGTTGACCGGGTCGCTGTACTACATCAACTCGATCATGCTCTATACCGATACCCCCGACGAGGCCTCGGGTGAAGAGTTCGCGGCCTGGTACGCGGCCCAGACGGACAAGTTCTGGACCGATGGCGTCATGATCGATCTGCCGGTGACTGAGCGGGTGGCAGCGCTGCCTGAGATCACTGAGAACCCCAACGTGGTCAAGTCGATCGAGGAGTGGCAGCCCGTTGGCAAGACGATTGCGGCGCAGTCGCCGCAGGCCTTCGGCGCACTGAACTCGGTGGACGGGGGTAGTGCGATGGCGTCCTTCGTGCAGCGGGTCGTACAGGGTGAGAGTGATGCGCTTCCGCTGTTGGAGACTCTTCAGGCTGACATCGAAGAGCTGATGGGCTGACGGGCTCCTGGCCGCTGGGAAGTAAGCATGACGACGACAGTCCGGACCACGAACGCCGCCCGCCGTTCCTTGACATTTGCAGCTCTGGCTGCGCCGGCGTTGGTTCTGATGGCGGTGGTGAACGCGTATCCCGTCTTCTATGCCGCGGTGCAGTCCGTACACCAAGGCAATCTGATCCAGCAGGGTCCGTTCGTAGGTCTCGAGAACTATGGAACTGTCCTGACCGACCCCGGCTTCTGGAACGCTGCGCGATTCACCGCGATCTTCACCGTCGCGGGAGTATTGGGAAGCTGGGTCGTCGGGTATGCGCTGGGACTGGTCTTCCGGCGCTACTTCGTTGGTCGAGCGACTTTCAAGGTTCTGCTGCTTCTGCCATGGATCGTGCCCGTGGTCGTGACGACGATGAGTTGGAACTGGTTGGTTGCCACCTCGAGCAGTCCCTTGCCTGTGCTGTTCGAGGCCGTGGGGCTCGAAGATGTGCTCTTCCTGGCGGACCCGACTCTTGCGGCGGTGATCGTGTGCCTGTTCAAGATCTGGATCAGTTTCCCATTCATGTTCGTGATGATGTCAGCCGCACTCGAAGGAATCGATCCCACGGTGTACGAGGCGGCAACGTTGGACGGTGCGGGTAAGTGGACAGTCTTGACTGCTATCACGCTGCCACTCACGGCACGATCGGTTTACATCAGCTGGGTTCTGATGTCGATGTTCACCATCAACGACTTTCCTACGATCTTCCTGCTCACCGGGGGCGGTCCGGTTGACGCCACGACCACTCTGGTGGTGCTGGCCTACGACCGTGTGTTCCAGGCGTTCCAGCCGGGCACCGGGGTCGCCATCGCGTTCGTGATGACGGCAGCCCTCATTGCTATCTCGCTGGCTCTCTTCCGCAGCATCCGGAGGGTGCACTGACCATGACCGCACGAAAGTCTGTCACCGCCGAGCGCCCATTGGCCGATGAACGTCCCGCGCCGCGACTGCATGTGACCGTTCTGGTGGGTGTCTTCGCTGCCCTGTGTCTGTTCCCGATCGGTGTGGTGTTCTACCTCAGCATGCGACCGCTCGTCTCGTCGTCCACGACGGGGCTGACGTTGGAGTCGTATGCCTATGTGCTGGGTGATACTGGTGTACTTACCTGGTTGCAGAACAGTTTGATGGCAACCCTCACCGCCACTGTGATCTCGGTTCTCGTGGCTGCGCCGGCTGGATACGTCATCTCTCGTGGCCGCTCACGCGCCGTATCGGCATTTTCGTTGGGAATCTTCGTTGTGCAGTCCTTGCCGGTGATCATCTTCGTGATCCCGCTCTTCATCGTGTTTACGCAGTTCCGAATGGTTGATTCGTTGGTGGGGATCACATTCATCTACGTATCGATGTCCGTCACTGTGGCGACGTGGATGATGGCAGCGTACTTCGACAGTATCCCTGTATCGCTCGAGGAGGCGGCATGGATGGACGGCTGCTCGATATTCGGAAGCTTCTTTCGAGTAGTTCTCCGGAATTCGTTGCCGGGCATCCTATCAACGGCGATCTACTCATTCTTGCTTGCCTGGAATGACTATCTGATCGCATTGGTATTTCTGCGCTCATCATCGAACTTCACGCTGCCGATCGGATTGCAGACCTTCTTTCAGCAGAACGCGACGGATTGGGGTCCGGTGATGGCAGCCGCAGTGCTGATGATGCTTCCACCAATAGTTGTGTTCGCATTTTTGAATCGCTACTTCAGTCTGGGCGGGATCGGAGGATCGCTTGCCGGCCAGTGACGTCGAGTTGCTCATTGAGCACATGCTGCAGACTGTGATCGCTGCGGATCGGCTGGACCCGGAGGGACGCGCGACCATCCGCGACTTGCTTCGCGCATATCTGAACGATGTGGCTGCCGAGCGTGGAGCGACCGCACTTCCGGACCTGAGTACTCCGCACGACGAGGGCTTCCGCATGGCGCTGGTCGCGCTGGCGGGCGACGCCGTGTATCGGCAAGGGTTGAGCGCGAAGGTGGTCGGACCCGAACTACACCTTCTGGCTGACCGTTGGCGTCCTGCGCCCATAGCGTCCGACGCCTTCGAGGAAGTCGATAGTGTTCGCGCCGCCTGTCGGGAGCTCCCGGCGCTCGACTCCTTCTACGACGTCGTGATCGTGGGATCGGGAGCTGGCGGTGGAACCGCAGCGCGTGAGTTCGCCACGGCTGGATGGCGGGTGCTCTTGGTCGAACGAGGAGGCCTTCCTGGAAGTGCTGAGCTGATTGGCGACCACGCGCGTTCGCCCCGTGCCTCGGCGGGCTTATACAGTTTCGGAGGGCCAAGCTCGACGACCTCAGAGCAGCGCACAGTCCCGACGCGGGACGGAACGGAGCAGGTGCGCGCGAACGATCCCCGATGGGGGAACAATGCCATGACGTTGGGCGGCGGGACTCGCCTCTACGGCGCCCAAGCTTGGCGGTTCACCGCGGAAGATTTTGCGATGGCGAGCACCTATGGTGTGCCCGACGGCAGTGCGCTGCGTGATTGGCCCATCGGTACGGAGGACCTCGACCCGTACTACGACGAGATCGAGGCAACTCTTGGCTTAGCCGGCGCGGGTGCGGTGCCCAGCGGTTCCAAGGCCGAGTGGCGGTTGCCGGCGTTGTCGGCGTCTCACATCGGGCGGCTACTGCAGAACGGAGCCGCCCGACTGCGGTGGCCGACGACGCCGGTTCCTCTGCTGATCAACTCTCGTCCGCACGCCGGTCGCCCCGCATGTATCCGATGTTCGCAGTGCGTGGGGTTCGAGTGCCCTGTGAACGCACGAGCAGGCACGCACAACACGATGATTCCTGAGGCTGCTGGAACGGGGAACCTCACCATTGCGCTACACGCGCAAGTCACACGCGTGCTGCTGGACAGAACAGGCAAGCGGGCATCCGGAGTGCGCGTGAGTGCGAGTGGTCCGGTTGGCCATGGCACGCGCACTATCGGCGCAGACGCCATCGTGCTGGGTGCCGGGGCGATCGAGACCGCGCGGCTGTTGCTCGACTCGGCACAGGAGGGGGCACCTCGAGGGTTGGGAAACGATAGCGACAACGTCGGACGGCACCTGCAGGGCCACCTCTACGGCGGAGCAACTGCGCTGTTCGAGGATCCAGTGGTGGATCTGGTCGGGCCGGGCCCCGATGTTGCTCTCACGCATACGCGCCATCACAACCCAGGCATCGTTGGTGGCGGCATGCTGGCCAACGAGTTCGTACCGACGCCCGCGAACACCGTCAGGTACCTCCTGGATACCGGGCTGGTTGAACCAGGTTCCAGGATCGCCTCGCGCGAGATGGAGTCGGCGATGGTTCGAATGGCCCGCGTGATGGGGCCCGTCCAGGAGGTCACCACCGCCGCGGCACGGGTGCGTATCGATCGGTCACGCGCCGACGTGTACGGTCGGTCCATAGTGGAACTGAGTGGTTCGCTACACACCGAGGACTACCGAGTGCAGGAACGGCTGGCGGACACCGCGGTCGAGTGGCTGACGGCCGCTGGCGCCATACGGGTGCGTCCGATGCGTGCCACCTCGGTGAGAGCGCCGTCACCCAGTGTCGGCCAACATCAGGCCGGTACCTGCCGAATGGGAGATGATCCGCGGCATTCCGTCACAGATCCGATGGGGCGGCTGTGGGATTGCGAGAACGTGCTCGTGGTCGACGGATCGACGCACGTCACCAACGGTGGTGTGAATCCGGTGCTGACTATTCTGGCGAACAGCATGCGCATCTCGCGAACCTTCGCCCGTGCGTCCGCCTGAACGCACTCACCGCGCGTGGTGAGTGTTGCGCCTACCATCGGCACATGCGATGGCGTTCACGAACCGGTCGGAGCGAAAGCCTGCCCCGGCGCAAGCGCGGGCGGCTATGAGTAGGCGCAGCTCGAGCGCGCGAACGGGCGAGGGGCGACCCCGCGGTCGCCGTCCGACCATCGAGGACATCGCTCGTGAGGCCGGCGTCAGCAAGGCAACTGTCTCGCGCTCCTTGTCGGGCGAGCCCGGCGTGTCCACCGAGCGGCGAAAGTCGATCGTGGCGCTAGCTCGAGCCCGCGGCTGGCGACCCAACTCGGCGGCGCAAGCACTCTCTCGTGGCCAGACAGGAACGCTCGGCTGGGCGGTGCGCCAGACGCCGAAGACGGCGACGGTCGATCCGTACTTCCTTGACCTGTTCGTGGGAGTCCAGCTGGCCCTCAAAGGAACGCCCTTCGACGTCCTGGTCAAGCTCGTCGGTAGCGCCTCGGACGAGATCCGGCAGCATACCGAGTGGGTCACCGAGCGACGGGTAGATGGCATCTTTCTTTCCGATGTCGAACGCGATGATCCCCGCCTCGGGAACCTGGTCGATAGCGGGATCGCGGTCGGCTGCATCGTCGATGATCTGACGGCCGATCAGCACGTGACCCTGCCGGACGACCGCATGGCACGGGTCGACCCGCGAAATGCCGAAGGGGTGGCGCTCGTGGTAGATCACTTGGTCCGCCGCGGACACCGCACGATTGTCTGGGTGCTCGGGCCGGCAGAATTGGTGGCCAACGTCGAACGCCGTCGCGCACTGACTGAGTGGTCGCACCGTTCTCCAGCGCACACGATCGTGATCGCGAACGCATCGCTGGACCGGACCGAGGGTGTCCACCGGGCGGTGCGGGAGGTCCTGGGCCACGACGCCACCGCTGTCGTCGTCGACAACGACGCGATCGCCAGCGACACGATCACCACCCTGAGGGCCTCCGGCCTCCGGGTGCCGCAGGATGTCGCGGTGGTGTCGTGGCTCGGCTCCCGGGACCCACAGACGAGCGAACCTCGCATCACTTCGCTGGAGTATCGGGTGACGGACGTCGGGGTCCGCTGGGCAGCGGTGATGATGCGTACTGCGTATCCGACTTTCGACCCGCTCCGTGCTATCACTGAGCCGCGCGTCGAGCACCCAGCCTTGACAGTGGGCTGGTCCAGCGACGTGCATCGAGCTGAGTGAGAGGTGACCGAGGGACGGGCGTTCGCGACGTCTCGGTTCGTGCTGCACCTTCAGGGGGCGGACAAGGTCCTATCCACGGGCGCCCGCGTGTGTTGTCAGGCGAGGCGGGCGGGGAAGCCGCCGGTGGCAATCGGGCCCCACCGGGTGATGGTGAGCCGCAGCAGAGACTTGGCCTGGCGCACCATCGCCTCCCGGTACTCGTCCCAATCCGGGTGCTCCCCGGCCACGGCGCGGTAGTAGTCCACGAGCGGCTCCACCGAGTCGGGCGGGTCGATGATCTCCCCGGTGCCCTCGATCTGCACCCACGGCCCATTCCACTCATCCGAGAGCACGCACGCGGCCACCTGGCCGCGGGCACGGACGTTCACGGCCTTGGCACGCTCGGGATACGTGGAGACCACCAGCCGGCCCTCGGCGTCCAATCCGCACGTGACCGGGGAGAGCTGCGGCCCGCCGTCGGCCCTCGTGGTGAGCACGATGGCACGGTGCCGGGGGCGCAGGAACTCCTCGAGTTCGGCGCGTTCGACGCGGTTGTTCGTGGCGATTGCCATGGTCAGCTCCTTCTCTCTCTCGCGTGCCTTGATCCAGCCGCCTCGCCACGCGCTCGCCAGGCGGCGGTCAACTGTTCCACCTCGTCCACGGCGCCGGCCACCTCGCCGCCGTCGAGCGGCCACAGGTCCACACCCACGTTGAGTTGGGAACCGGATCCTTCGGTGAACACGATGCCACGCAGTGGTGCCACATCCCGGTAGTCGCGTCCCCATCCGATCGTCACGTAACGGTTGTCCACCACCTGATCGTTCGTGGGGTCCACCTGTACCCACCCGCCGCCGGGAAGCCAGACGGACGCCCAGGCGTGCGAGGCGTCCACACCCCGGAGCTTCGGCTTGCCCGGCGGGGGCTGGGTCTCGATGTATCCGGAGACGTAGCGCGCCGCCAGGCCCATCGAACGCATGCACCCGATGAGCAGATGCGCGAAGTCCTGGCACACCCCTTTGCGCCCGGCCAGTACCTCGGGCAGCCGGGACGTGACCGAGGTGGACCCGGGTGCGTACGTGAAGTCGGTGTAGATCCGGTGCGTGAGGTCCATGATGACCTCGCTGAGCGGCCTCCCCGGAGCGAAGGACTCCACGGCGTAGTCACGCACCGCCTCATCCACGTCCACCATCGGAGAAGGTAGGCGCGCGTCGGCGATACCGACGACGCTGCTGGGGTTGTCGTTCGCCGCCCCGTGGGAACCCACACGGATCGAGCGAACCCTCTGGGCCACCTCCTCCCAGGGGAGGGTGGGCAGCCGTGTGGCGTCTGTGCGGCGCCGGCCGGTGGTGATCACCGCGTGCCCGACCACGCGCAGCACCTCATGCTCGGTACTGACGTGGAAGAAGCCTGAGCGATTTCCCGCGAAGTCGCGGTGCTCGGCGAGCGTGCTCGGTTCCGGATTGATCACCAGGCCGCTGGCGTGCACCTGCTGCCCGCCCCCTGGGCGGGGGAGCAACGTGGCGCGCCCGTAGGAGGAGGTCACGGTCGTGGGGTAGATGTAGGTGGTCTCGTGAGTGAGGCGATAGTGGCGGGTGGAGTCGGCGTGGGTGGTCCTCGTGCTCATGGCGCGACCTCCTCCCGTCGCGGCACCCAGGTGCCCGCAGCGTCCTCCCATTGGATGGGCACCGGGTGGGCGAAATGCACCCGAGCGATCTCGACGGCCAGGTCGCGCAGTCGCCAGTCCAATGACTCCAGAAGTTCGGCCAAGCGGAGCCGACGCCCGGTCTCGTCGGAACCGCTGAGCGCGGTGGCACTGTGCTCGATGAGCAGATCGGTGAGATCGGCAAGCAGCTGGTCACGCACCTGTGCGTTGTGCGCCGCCGTCGGCAGTGAATCCAGATCAGCGCGCAGCGTGGTGAGTTGATAGGCCAGCGATCGGGGATTGTTCCGGTCGAGCAAGAGGAGATCCAGGAACGTGTCCAAACGGGCATGCGCCTGGGTGCGCCGACGGTAGGTGATGACTGATTCGTGGGCGATCAGCACGGACTCCAGCACCATCGAGTCGACTGCACGATCTCGTTCATCGGTGACGGTGGCTCGCAGCACGTGGACCAGATGCTGGGCGCGCTCCAAGCGTCGTCCGATATCCATCAGCGCCCATCCCACATCGCGCACCATGGCCTCGGCGCCGATCCCGGCGAGGGCGAGGAGACCCTCGAGGCTCCGCGCGAGGGCACCGCCGAGGTCGGCATCGGAGTCGGCCAAGCGCAGCCGGCGTACCCGCTCTCGGGCCAACGCACGCTCCACGCTGGACAGCGCGATCCAGGTGTCGCCAGAGAGCTGGTCCCGCACGCCGGTGGCAGCGCGCACCGCTCGTGCCACGGCGAACGCCACGCTGCCTTCGCGCTGCTCCTCCAACAAGGCTTCGGAGAGAGTGCCGTCGGTCGTCACGTGGTTCAGTGCCGCCGTGAGGATGGAAAGCGTCTGCCCGCCGACGCTGCCGGGGACGAGGTGATAGTCGTCCCATCGATCGGCCACTGCGCGGATGAGCCGAACTGTTGCCTCGGCCCGTTCGATGTAGCGGCCGAACCAGAACAGATCTTCGGCGGCCCCGGGAGAGATGGCGGGGACGGCAGGCTGGTGAGGCGACTGGTCACCGCCCAGCCACGGGTCCTGAACGGGCTGCGGCTCCGCGGAGAGGATCCACACGTCCTTGGCGGCGGCGGGTTGGGCCGGTGGGTTCTGAGCGAGGTCGGTGGTACTGCGGTCGACTCTCGCCAAGCCTCCGGACATGACCTGATATCCGCTCGCGCGAGCCAGCGCAAAGGTGCGTAACGCCGTCGGGCGGGCCTCGAGCGTGTCCGCACCGATGGTGGGCGTGGTGGACGCGTCCACGGGTTCCTGGCCGACCCATTGGTAGGGATCGGCGGCGATCTCGACGGCGAGATCGGCACGCGCGCCGACGGTGAGGTCGCCACCGAACACCTGCCGTCCGCCGGGAATGGTCCGGCGGATCATGAGCCGGTCCAGATTGGCGATCACGTGCGAACACATGCTCCGCTCGCCACACCAGTAGGTGACGGCGGAGCCCAGTTGGAGCTCTTCGCCGAGCAGCTCACGGGCAAGCCGGGGCAGGTAGGTCATCAGGGCCGGGTTCTCGATCACGCCGGCGCCGAACGGGTTGACCACGGTGAGCGCGCCGCTGCGTGCCGCGTGGACCAGGCCGGGCACACCAAGGCGGGAGTCTCCGCGCAGATCCAAGGGGTCACAGTACTCGGCGTCGACACGGCGGATGAGGATGTCCACGGGTTCGAGTCCCGCCAGTGAACGCATCCAGAGCCGGCCGTCCGTGACCACCAGATCCTCGCCTTCCACCAACGGCAGGCCGAGCATCTGGGCGAGGTAACCCTGGTCGAATGCTGTCTCGGAGAACGGGCCGGGGGTCAGCAACGCAATCCGTGGTTCGTCTCCGGCACCTACGGGGGCAACGTCTCGCAGCGCGGAACTCATCGCGTGATAGAACGGCCCGATCCGGCGGATCCGCGCCTGTCGGTAGGAGCCGGCGAGCACCTGTGAGACCACCCGGCGGTCTTCCATCGCGAATCCGAGCCCGGAGGGAGCCTGGGCGCGATCGGAGAGTACTACCCAGGAGCCATCCGCGTTCCGGGCGAGATCTGCCGCATACAGGAAGAGCTGATGCGGGCCGGGGATCGTGATCCCATCGACGGTGCGGAGAAAGCCGGGATGGTCGAGCACGATCTCCTGCGGCAGGAGCCCGGTCGCGAGGAGGCGCCGCTCGCCGTAGAGATCGGTGAGGATGGCATCCAGTAGCTCGGCACGCTGCCGGATGGATGCCTCCACCTGCGCCCACTCGACTTCGTCGAGGATCAGCGGGAGGGGGTCGAGCTGCCAGGGCACTTCATGGGGCTCCGCCCCGTACCGCGCGCCGTGATCTTCCAGGAGGGTCGCGACGTCCTGGCGGCGGTCCGCCAGTTGGTCCCAGGAGCGCACCTGCGCAAGGTCGGCCATCTGGTCCCACGCGGCGCGTGCCGCACCGGTGGACTGCAGCATCTCGTCATGGCCGGGGCCAGTGGACAGATACGAGGCGAGGAGATCGGCCACCGTGCTCACTCTCTCCCGTCGGATGACTCACCCGAGTGTATGCCAATGGTAAAGGCCCGGGCGTGGGCAAGGTGGTGCGGCGCGATGAGTTGACAGAGGTTTGACTCTCAGGGTCCTACGCTGCGCGCGGCTCAGCGTGCCACGCGCCGACGGATGCGGGCCACGTCGTTCGGCGGCATGGCCGCTGTGACGCCGGGGTGCAACAGGGGGGGGGCAGCAGCTCGGCGTGAGTGGTCAGCGCCCGAAAGCACGTGGCCACACTCACCTCGTGATCAGGGTGGTAGGTCACGGTGATCGCATCGCCCGCGGCGATCGAGCCGCTCGGCCCACATGTCCAACGATTCACGCGGATAGGCGTACACGGCCTGATAGCCGCCACCGTGGTGGGCCACGTCGTGGACGCGGTCTCCCTGGCGATGCTATCCACGGCCACGCACGCCTGCGTCTCTCGCGAACCTGCTTTGCCGGGACGCCATACTTGGCCACGTGCACCCGATTCCCGGGCCGATGGCCGCTGCTGCCGAGTCCGTGCTGGCCGCGTACCGCCCCGCCGAGGTGGCCAGCGCGGCACGCGCCCTCAGTGACCGGTACCTGGCAGATCGCCCGGCGAGGGCCCCGATCATGGATTCCGACCTGCGGGCGGCCGCCTATGTGCTCACGCGGATGCCGGCGACGTTCGCGGCGGCTCGGTTCGCGCTGGAGCAGGTGGTCGATGCTGTGCCGGACCTGCAACCGCGGACCCTCCTCGATCTGGGTGCCGGGACCGGAGCGATGAGCTGGGCGACGATCGATGCATTCCCCGGGATCGAGCGGGTGCAGGTGGTCGACTATTCGACGGAGGCGCTTGCGCTGGCACGTCGGATGCTCGCCGCAGCGGAGGTTTCGGTTGAGCACGCAGTGTCGCGGCTGGACCGCATCGAGCGCGACGGTGGGCACACAGGCCAAGGCCCGCGGACGGACCTGGCGGTGGCCGGTTATGTCCTGGGTGAGCTCGATGAGGCAGGCCGGGACGCCGTCGTCGATCGGCTGGTACGCAGCGCGGAGACGGTCCTCGTGCTGGAACCGGGCACTCCGGCGGGGTACGCCCGCGTGCTGCGGGCCCGAGATCACCTTCTCGCCGCCGGCATGCAGATCGCCGCACCGTGCCCGCACGAGCACGCCTGCCCACTCACCGGCGACGACTGGTGCCATGCCTCGACGCGGCTGGTGCGCAGCTCGGCGCACCGCCAGGCCAAGGGCGGTCAGCGCGATTTCGAGGATGAGAAGTTCGCCTACATCGCCGCCACCCGGCTCCCCGTGGACACCCCCACGGCCCGGGTGCTGCGGCATCCGCAGGTGCGTCCCGGGCATGTCCGGCTCGAGCTGTGCGCCGGGGACGGCACCGCGCGTGCGGTCACGGTGACCAAGCGGAACAAGGAAGCATACCGAGCAGCACGCAAGGTCGAGTGGGGCCAGGCGTGGGACTCGTTCGGCTAGTCGTCCGACGAGAGCAGGCTGAGCAACGACAATGGCGACATGTCCCATGACCACCTCACCTACTGCCATCGTGGTGCGACGCGGGCGGACGATCTCCTCACACATCCACCGCGCGGATACCGCCCGATCGAGCGGCGGGTGCCGATTGGGCGGGGACGGGACACCTACGCCGAGGCGGTGCGGGCGGTGCTGTCGTGGCAGGTGCAGCAACGTTCAGGGATTCGTGTGGATGCGCCACGAGAGCGCCAACTGCGTACCGGTGACGTGGCGCGGCTGAGGATCGGACGCTGGCCGTGGGACGCGCCGTGCCAGGTTGTCTATACGATCGCGGAGCCCACCCGGGCCGGCTTCGCCTACGGCACGTTGCGCGGCCACCCTGAGCGCGGCGAAGAGCTCTTCCTCGTCGAACTCGATGGCGATGAGAACGTGTGGCTGCGGATTCGCGCCTTCTCGCGCCCCGCGAACTGGGTGCTGTGGCTGGGATACCCGGTGTTGCGGCTGATGCAGGGTGTGTACACGCGGCGATACGAGCGGTCTCTGCTCGACCGCGCGGATCGCTAGGCATCCGGCCGCCGGCTGTGGGCGGCCTGCCTGATCCATGCATTGAGGATCGATGCGGCGGGCCCAGCGCCTGCGATCTCGCAGTGGCGAGGGCCGCCGATCTGACGGATACTGGGCTGACTCATCCCATCAGTGGAGGTGTCGAGAATGTCTGCCACTGCACCGACGTCGATGCCGATGCTCGCGCGGGGAAGGCACCGCAACCCACGCCGTGGCGCCTGCTTCATGGAGTTGGCGTCCTACCTGGCTGGCGAATCGTGGAGCGATGCGCCCGCGTGTACCGATCCTGCGCTCGCTCATGTGGCCCGCCTGGTGAACGACCTCACCCCTGACCAGTCCCGTCCGCTGCTGGCCTCGTTGATCCCGTCGGTGATCGGATTGCGCAACCTGGGACCCGGGTTCGAGGACGAACTCGCGCTCATCGCCGCGGTGCACGCTCTTCCGATCGCGTCGCAGAGCCGGCAACGAGGCTTAGCCGTCGGTGTCGGACGCACTCTCGGTGAGTTCGGGACCTACCGCACCGACGCGAGCGCGCAGGTGCGCAGTCGTGCCCGGCACGCTCTCGGTGAGATGCCGGCGCTGGAACAGTGGGCGCGGGAGTTCGTCGACACGATGGGCAGCGGCAGACGTGGACGGCCTGCGCGCTCCTCGGCCAGCACGATCACCGAGATGGCCGTGCGGGGGATCGCGGATGCCTGCGTACCGGACCCGGAGGACCGGATGCGTGCTCTGCTGGCCGAGGTGATCGCTCATGCCCGCGGACACGTCACCGGTGACCGTGAGCCGCCCGAATTGCTACCGCACCAGTGGCTGGGTGTGGTGGCGGCGGCGCGCTAGATCGCACACCCACTACCGAGATGAGAGCGGGGTGACAACGCCCGTGTGGCGTTGTCACCCCGCTCTCAACGTCAGGCCAGGCGGCGGCGGACTGCGCCGAGGCTGACCCCAGCCGCCGTGAGCAGTCCGGCGATGCCCAGCACCGAGAGGATGGTCACGCCAGTGGTGGGCAGTTCGGCCGAGTCGGCGTCCACTGCCACTGTGACGCCATCCTCCGGCGACTGGACTGTGTCACCACCGGCAGCGGTGCCCTCGGCCCACGCAGTGTTGCTGATCTCGTCACCGTCCAGGTCCGCGGCCACCACCTCGTAGGTTGCCGTGCAGGTGATCTGCGCACCTGGCGCGAGCGATGCTGCCCCGTCGGGGCAGGTGACGGCGCCCAGTTCCCCGGCGCCGGTGAACTCGCCTTCGACCACAGCGACGTCGGTGAGCGTGACGTTGCCGGTGTTCTCCACGAGGAAGGAGTAGGTGATCTCCTCACCCGCTGCCTCGATGGAGTCCGTGGAGGCAGTCTTGGTGACCGTCAGTGACGGGTCCGCCGGGGTGGGGATCGTCGTGGTCCCGGGCGGCGATTCGATCGGAGCCTCCTCGCCTGGCGGGAAACCGGTAGCGGTGGCGGTGTTCTCCACCGATCCTGCGTCGATGTCCTCCTGGGTGAGCGTGTACGCCGCCTCGCAGACGAAGGTCTCACCCGGCGCGAGCGATTCGCCTGCGCCGTCGGGGCAGGTGACCAACCCGAGTTCGCCGGAACCGGTGAACGCACCCTCGATCACCTCGACGTCGGTGAGGGTGACGTTGCCGGTGTTCTCCACGAGGAAGGAGTAGGTGATCTCCTGGTCCACCACGAAGGACTCGACGTCATCCGGATCGGCGCTCTTGGTCACGGTCAACCCGGGAGCCTGCTCGAGCGTGACGGTCTCCTCTGAGAGGTTCGAGAAGATCGTCCCGCCATCGGGCGGTGTGCCGAGAACCCCCGCCGCGTTGTCGATGCTCCCCGCGTCCATGTCCGCCTGGGTGACGACGTAGGTCGCCTCACAGACGAAACTGTCCCCGGGCGCGAGCTCGGCCACGACGCCGTCCGGGCAGACGATGTCGATCGGATCGCCGGTCCCGGTGAACGCGACGTCGACCACCTCGAGGTCGCTGAGGGTGATGTTCCCGGTGTTCTCCACGAGGAAGGAGTAGGTGATCTCCTCACCGGCCGCAGTGGCGCTGTCCGGAGTGGCGGTCTTGGTCATCTCGAGCTCGCCGATCTGCTCCACCTCGACGATCTCGGTGGAGGGTTCAGAGGAGATGGGCTCACCACCCGTCGGAGTGCCGGTCGCGGTGGCGGTGTTGGAGACACCTCCGGCGTCCACGTCGGCCTGCGTGAGCACGTAGTCGGCCGTGCAGGTGATGATCTGACCGGGCGCGAGCGAGGTCGCCGGGCAGGTGAGCGCCGAGAGCTCTCCGCTGCCGGTGAACTCCGTCTCGTCGATGGTGAGGTCGCCGATCGTGACGTTTCCGGTGTTCTCCACCAGGAAGGAGTACTCGATCGCGTCACCCGCCGCGCTCGCCTCGTCTGGCGTGGCCGTCTTGGTCAGGCTGAGTCCGGGCTCGGCCGGTGTCGGGATCTCCACCTCGGAGGGCGGGGAACCGATCGGCTCCTCTCCCGGCGGGGTGCCGGTGGCGGAGGCCTCGTTGGCGACCGAGCCGGCGACGATGTCGTCTTCGGTGAGCGTGTAGACCGTCGCACAGGAGGTCTGAGCCCCCGGCGCGAGGGTGATCGACTCGCACACTGGGGCGGGGAGCTCACCGCTGCCGGTGAACGCGGTTTCCTCGATCGCGATGTCCTCGATCGGGACATTGCCGGTGTTGGTCACCACGAAGGTGTAGGTGATCTCCTGGCCGGGGGTGAAGAACTCGTCAGTGGCCGGGTCGGCCGACTTCACCAGGCTCAGCCCGGGCTCTGAGACCTGCACCGGGGTCGTGGTCGTGGATGGCTCGCTCGACACGGACTGTTCGTCCGGCGTGGTGCCCGAGGCGGTGGCGGTGTTCTCGACCTCGCCGAGACCTTCGTCGTCTTCAGTGATGGTGTAGTCCGCGGTGCAGATCGTGTTCGCACCTGCCGCGAGCTCTGTCGCCGGGCACGTCAGGGCCCCGGCTTCGAGCAGGGGGTCCTCGACGGTGATCTCGGTGAGGTCCACCAGGCCGGTGTTCGTCACGGTGAATTGGTAGCTGATCGTGTCACCAGCGTCGGTCAGGCCGTTGTTGTTCTCGTCGGTGACCTCAGCGACCTCCTTGACTACGTCGATCGCTGCCGCCTCACCCGTGGAGGTGCTGGTGTTGTTCCCGGGATCGGGGTCCTCTTCGTTGGCGAGCACCGTGACGGTGTTCTCGGCCACCGCGTCGACTGCGAGGTCGGCGGGGACATCGGCGGTGATGGTGAACTCGGCCGATTCGCCGGCGAGGGTGCGCCCACCGATGCACGTGACGGTACGGTCGCTCACGTCGCAGTTCGGGTCGGTCGAACCCGGGTTGATCAGCGGCTCGGGGATGGTGTCGCTGACCGTGAAACCGGACGAGTTGCCGGGCCCGTTGTTGGTCACCGTGATCGTGTACTCGACGGTGCTACCGGCGACGAGTGCTGCGGGCCCCTCCTTCACGACGCTGAGGTCGGTCGGCTGACCGGGCGAGGAGGCGCCGTCGTTGTTGCTGCTCGAAGGGCCAGGACCGCGGCTGATCTCGGTGAAGGTGGGGTTCGCGGAATCCGGGTTGTCGACCGCGAACTGCACCACGGTGCCGCTGACGTTGAAGGAGAAGCCGAGGTTGCCGTTTCCGAAGGTCCAGGCCGCGCCGGCGACCTGCAGAGCCGCGTCGACCTCACCGGGGAAGTAGGTGACCGTGCCGGTGCTCGGATCGGTCCGGCTGAACCCGCCATTGCCGGCGGACCAGAAGTACCCGTCGAGGAAGGCGATGTCGGGCCCGCCCGGGGTCGCGACGGCATAGACCGGCTGGTCGAGGTCGATGACCTCGACCAGCGCGCCGGTGGACGTGTCGATCACGCTCAACTCGTTGCCATTATCGGTCGCGGAGTAGTAGTACCCGTCCGGCCCCATCGCGCCGATGATGGAGCGACCGAATGTCTCGGTGCCGACACGGCTGATGACGCCCGCTTCACCGATCCGGATCAGCGAGCCTTCCGGGTAGGTGGTGTTGTCGACGCTGTTCACGAGCGCGTACAGGTAGTTGTCCGCAGGGTTGTAGGCGAGCGCGTTGTAGGTCACGGGCGAGGCGGTCCCCTCGGCCTCGAACTCGACCTCACCGTCGGCGTTGGTGACCGCGCGGAAAAGCCCGGTGGGCTGGCCCTGCCCGACGAAAACCAGCGGGTCCGCCGGGTCGAACGGGTCGCCGGGCGCTGCCGACGCCGTGGTGGTGGCCCACGGAGCCACGGTGCTCAGCGAGGCGGCGACGAGCGCAAGCAAGGCGAGCAGTGCGCTCAGCCGGGTCCTGCTGCCTCTCCGGATCGAACGGTCACGTGGCGGCGTTGCTATGGCGCGATACATCTGGCCCCTTCGGAGAATTCGCGGGTGACAGATGCCCGCGAGACGTCGCGCTCAGCATGTCTCACCGCGCAGTGTCTTGTCCAGGCGTTCAAGGGAGATTCTTGATCGATCGTTCAGGTTAGCCGGCTGGTGTTTACGGCAACTGATGCACTGCGAACGGGAGCACGGTCGACGCCCCGGCGCTGCCCAGCAAGTGTGCGGCCACGGTGACCGTCCATCGGGTCCGGATTGCGTCATCCACCAGCAGCACCGGACCGGACAGTTCGACTCCCTCGACCACGCGCGTGCGGGCGAGCAGTTCGCGCACTCGCATCCCTGAGGTGGCCTCCTCCGTAGGGCGAGGCCCGGTCACCTCCAGTGCCTCAACGAGCGGGAGGCGGCCCACCTGCGACAGGTGCGCGGCCACGGAACCCACCAACTGAGGAAAGCGTCTCGATGGCATCGCAACCACCGCCGTCGGGCGCTGCCAGTGCGGTGACCACCGTTTCAGTGTGGCGACGGCGGCCTCGAGGATCTCCGCCGGTGCGGGTTCGTCCCGCTGCCACATGCGCGCCAGTACGTCCGACCACGCGGGATCGTCGGCGAACGCGACCGCCCGGCCCGGGGCGATGACCGGGCCGATCTTCCCGCGCACCCCGTCCACGCCGGAGGGCCACAGCTTGCGCGGCTCCACCACGGCGTCAAGGCCACGGAAATAGGTCCGCGCCACGGCCACCATCGCCTCGCCCGGATGGTGGCCGGGGGCGGGCAGGTGCCCGTCGCATACCGAACACCGCCCGCACGGCTGCGGGTCCGGATCGTCCAGTGCCTGCTGCAGGAACTGCATCAGGCAGCCCTCGCCGTGGGCGTACCGGCGCATGAGGTCGGCTTCCGCCGCTCGGACCTTGCGCAGCCCGGCCCACTTCTGTTCGTCATAGTGCCACGGGCGTCCCGTGCCCACCCAGCCACCACGAACCCGCTCGACCACACCATCAACGGCAATGATCTTCAGCAATGTGGACAGCCGCCCGGGCCTGATCCCCGTGGCCGTGGACAGCGCCGTCTCCGAGACAACCTCGGCTGGTGCGCCCGCTTCCGGGTCTCCCGCCGCAGCGCGGCCGAGGACGTCGAGCACCTGATCCACCTGTTCCGGATCGGGAATCCCCGCCGTGGCGAAGTACTCCCAGATGCGTTCATCCGCATCGGAGGGCACCAGTACCGCCGTCGCGTTGTCCAATGCGCGCCCCGCGCGCCCCACCTGTTGGTAGTACGCCACCGGAGAGGCGGGGGAACCGAGGTGGATGCAAAACGCCAGATCAGGCTTGTCGTAGCCCATCCCCAGCGCCGAGGTTGCCACCAGCGCCTTCACCTGGTTGTCGCGCAGCTTGTCCTCAAGCTCGGTGCGATTCTCGGTCTGCCCGGTATAGGCGGCCACGTCCAGCCCTTGTTCGCGCAGGAAGCCTGCCACCCGCTCCGCCTCGGCCACGGTGAGGGCGTACACGATCCCGGACCCCGGCAGCTCGGCCAATGCTTGCGCAACCCACGCGTACCGCTCCAACGGGCTCAGCCCTGGCACCACGGCCAACCGGAGGGAGGCACGCGCAAGGGAGCCGCGAAGAGTCAGCGCCTCAGTGTCGTCAGTACCGAGTTGGGCGGCGACGTCGGCCGTCACCCGCTCATTCGCCGTCGCCGTGGTGGCCAGCACCGGTGTGCCGGGCGCCAGATGGAGCAGAGTGCGGGTCAGCCGCTGGTAGTCCGGGCGGAAGTCGAAGCCCCAGTCAGAGACGCAGTGCGCTTCGTCGATCACCAGCATCCCGGTGGAGGCGAGCAACTCCGGGAGGCGCTCGGCGAACCGGGGGTTCGCGAGCCGCTCGGGGGAGACGAGCAATACATCGATCCGGCCTGCGGCAAGCGCTGCCAGCACGTCGTCCCACTCCTCGATGTTCGTGGAGTTGATCGTGGCGGCTGCCAGCCCCGCCCGCTCCGCGGCCGCGATCTGGTCCCGCATCAGCGCCAGGAGAGGCGAGACCACGAGAGTGGGGCCGGCCCCACGGGAGCGCAGGGCCGCCGTCGCCCCCCAATACACAGCGGACTTGCCCCATCCGGTGGCCTGCACCACCAGCACCCGCCGGCCGTGATCGACCAGCTCGACCACCGCACGTTCCTGATCAGGGCGCGGGGCGGCGTCGGGCCCGGCCACGGAGCGGATGGTGGTGGCGAGAAACTCGGCAGTGGACGTCATCACCCCCATCCTGCCCGCTGGAACCGACGCCGGCAGAACTGATCCACAGGCGGGCTATTCTCGCTCCATGCCCGAGCTTCCTGGCGGAACTGTGCACGATCTTCCCGACGCCCTCGCGCAGGAGTTGACTGCGCATGCCGCCGCGCTCGCGGCCTGGCAGGACATCACCCCGCTCGCCCGCAACGAGTTCATCTGCTGGGTCACCGATGCCAAGCAGGAGCAGACCCGCGTGCGGCGGATCCGGCGCACCAGGGAAGAGCTTGAGGAGGGGATGCGCCGACCGTGCTGCTGGCCCGGGTGCAGCCACCGGGAGAAGAACGGGAGCTGACCGAGGCTCCGTTGGTGCGAACGCGCGAAGGGCCGCACCCGAGTACGGGTGCGGCCCTCCTTGCGCCGGTGGTCAGCCGATCGAGCTGCGCATCCTCGCGGCGCGCGCCGCACCGAGCAACAGCCCACCGAGGAGCACCGCACCGAGCGCACCGAGCCCGAGATCCGGCCCGACGGCGGCCCCGGTCTCTGCCAGGGAGCCGTCACCGTCCGTACCGGTGCCGTCTGCGGCCACGATCTCCAGCGGGGCCCAGCCGATCAGCGTTCCGTCGGCGGCCTGCACGACGATCCGGTGCTCACCCAGCGTGGTGTTCTCGCCGATGGTGACGGCGATCGTCCCGTCGGCCATCACGGTCCCGGTCACCAGGAGTACCGGATCCGAGTGCAGCCACACGCGGACCTCATCGCCCTCGGCGCCCGGGACGGTCACCTCGATCGTCTCGCCCCGTTCGGCGGTCACCGGAGCCTGCACGCCACCGCGGGTGTCGTCGGTGAGATCCTCGTCCGGGGTGGGAACAGGCTCGGTCGAGGGGTCGGTCGGCTCAGGGTCAGTGGGTTCCGGATCGGTCGGCTCGACGCACTCCTCACCGGTTGCCGCTCGCAGGGAGACGCCCTCGTGAGCGGTGTCTGAAATCCACAGCACTCCCGGCGCCACCTCGTCGTTCACGGCGCACCAGTCGAATGCGATGCCCTCATTGGTGTAGTCCGGGTTCATCCCGGTCGGGGCATGGTAAGTCAGCGCCCGGGTGAGCTCGCCGTCATCGAAGCTGAGCACCGAGGTGCGGTTGTCGCACGTCTCGTCGCACAGCACCCACAGCTCGTTGGCGCCGGCGCGCCAGTCCAGGCCCATCGCCGCCGGCATGGCCTCGCTCGGGGCGACGGACTGCAGGTGGGTGGCGGTTCCATCGGACTCCAGGGCCACGAGGTGGATCTCACCGGTCGACTCCACGGCCACGGCGAAGATGCCGCCGAAGTGCTCGCCGTACGCGGCCGGGTCGTAGACCGCGCCGTCAGCGTCGCGGACCCCGAGTGCCGTGGCGTCGGCGTCGGAGATCCACTCGATCCCCTCCAAGCCGCCGTTCGCGCTGAGCTGGCCGGTGATGTCGGCCAGGTTCCACTCGTGGGTGGCGGCCCCGGTCTCGGTGTCCACGCGCAGGACCGACGGGCGGCTGGTGCCACCGGCGGCGTTGTCACGCTCGGTGGAGGCGAAGATCTGGTCGTCCTCGGTCACGGTGACGCCCTCAGTGTCCGGTTCGCCTCCGCCGTCGGGATAGGTGACGACCTGGGAGCCGCTCACCACGTACTGATCGCCCTCGGCAACCATCGTGACCAGCTCGGAGGTGCCGTTGTTGACCGCGAACACAGTGCCGTCCGTGGCGATGTCGATGCCCGACATGTCCTCACCGAAGGTGCCCGCCGCCACGGCGTCAGTGGTCTCGTTGGCGAACGGCCACGGCTCGGCCTCAATCTCCGGTTCGACGATCTCGTCGCACGCGTTCGGGAGTTCATGGGTGCTCTCGGACGTCTCGGCGAAGGCGCCGGTCATGTCCGGGCAGCGCCCGAGTGTGATCGGGGCGTGGTTCTGCCAGGCCAGCGAGTCCACCACGATGCCCTCGGCGTCCCGCAGGGTGACGCTGTCCGGGTTGCCGAGACCGAAGTTCGGCTGGGTCATGAACGCCGCATACCCGCCGGACTCGATCTCACCGGAGAGTTCGACGGGCGGGTGCGTGGGGTCGTTGTCGATGAGGGTCCAGCCGGTCAGGTCCACCGACTGCTCGGTGTCGGTGTTCGCCAGCTCGACCCAGTCGCCGATGCCGCCGTTGGACTCGATCTCGTTGATGACGACCGGGCTCTCCGAGTTGCGGGCAACGTTGGCCGAACCCGGGGTGGGGCGGGTGTCGACGAAGGCTCCGGTGGCGTCCGGCACGCGGCCCTCCGTGAACGCGTGCTCGGTCCATGCGTAGGAGTCGACCAGCCCGAGGCCATCGGCGACGTAGAGGCGGATCATGTCGTTCTTGCCGAGGCCGAAGCCGTCGTCGGTGATGTTGGTCTCGATCACCAGGAACTCGCCCGGCTCGAGCGTGGTTCCCGCAGCGATCGGGAGGGCCTTGAGGTCGCTGTCGTCGCGCAGGATCCAACCCGAGAGGTCCACCTCAGCGTCGCCGTCGTTGATCAGCTCCACCCAGTCCTCGCCGTCGTCCGGGTCATCGGACATGACCTCGTTGACGGCGATGGTCTCCTCGGCGTCGTACCACTGCGGCTCGTTCCGCTCCACGTTCGCGGCGCCGGGGGTGGGCTCGGTGTCGGTGAACTCGCCGGTGCCATCGGGCACGCGTCCTTCGGTGAAGGCGTGATCGGTCCAGGCGTAGGAGTCGACGAGCGTCTCGTCCGGGGTGAACAGGCGGGCCATGTCATTCGAGCCCAGTCCGAAGCCGTCAGCTACCTCGTTGGTCTCGAACACGGCGTACGCGCTCGGCTCGAGCACGGTGCCATCGGCGATGGCGAAGGTGTGGGTGTCATCGTCGTCGCGGATGATCCACCCGGAGATGTCGACACTCTCGGTGCCGGTGTTGGTCAGCTCGACGAAGTCGGGGGAGCTGTCCGCGCTGTTGGACTGCACCTCGTTGATGCGGATGTCGGTATCGGCCGCGTGGGCCGGGGCGGTGGCGAGTCCGGCGATCACGCCGGTGGTCGCCAGTGCCGCGAGTGTGGTCAGAGCGCGGGAACGGCGCACGGGTACTCCTTCGAGTGGGGACCTGGCGATCCTTTCGCCATTGCGCGAACGCTGGATGAACGCCGGGCGAACCATGTGCCGCCACCCGATGACCTCGGACTCGTCCCTGCATCCTGGGCCCGTCCCGGCACTGTTGTGGTCGCCTTCGTGCGCAGAACCGGTCATCACCCTGCCCGAGCAGATGCCCGAGCCGCCCAGAGCGACGAGCCATGTGGCAGCGGGCGGAGCGCGGAGTTCTCAGGACCTTCGCCTACGCTCGCCTCGTGGACCTGTGGAACGAGATCGTCACGCGCGCGGCGCCGTCGGACCCGGCCGCGCTCTCCGTGCGGGATCTCGCCATTCTGCTCGCCGCGACCCTGATCGTGGTCTCATTCGGGCCGATCTGGCGACTGGTCCGTCTCGCCGTCACGCTCGTGCATGAACTGGGGCACGCCGTGATCGGCATCCTCGCCGGGCGCCGGTTCACCGGCTTCGTGCTGCGGATGGACGCCTCGGGGCACGCCGTCACGCACGGCCGGGCCCACGGTCCTGGGCGCATCCTCACCACATGGGCCGGCTACCCGGCTCCGGCGGTGGTGGGCGCGGGAGTGATCATTGCGAGCGTGCATGGGTGGGCAGCACCCGTGCTCGCGCTCGCCCTGGTGATTCTGCTCGGCTCGCTCATCCGGATCCGGTCGGTACTCACGGCCGTGGTGATGCTCGCGGTCCTGGCCGGGATCGGCGCCTTGTGGTGGTTCGCCGACGCCCGCTGGCAATCCCTTGCCCTGCTGATGCTCGGTGCAGTGTTGCTGTTGGGAGCATGGCGGCACCTCGGTGCCGTGGCCCGTGACACCTCTCGTGGCAGCGATCCGGCAGTATTGGCTGCCCTGACGCCGATCCCTCGCCTGGTCTGGATGGGCACGTTCGTGCTGGTGCTGGCCGGATCGACGTGGTTGGCGGGCTCGACGGTGCGCGAGTTGCTGATCTGAACTGGGTGCGCCGCTCGAGCGTGCGGGCACTCGTCCCGGCCAAGCTCACTGCGCACCACGTCTTGACCCTCGAACGAAAGGAGAACTCATGTGCCGAGCTGTGACATGTACGAGCTGTGGAAAGACCACGTGGGCCGGTTGCGGTGACCATGTCGAGGAGGTGATGCGCACTGTGCCGCGCTCGCAACAGTGCCCGGGCCACGCGGAGGATTCCGGCGCCGAGGGGCAGCGGGGCGGCGGCACATTCTCCCGGATCGTCGGGCGCTGAGGAAGCGGTCAGCGGCCGGAAGCGATCCACCCGCGCCGAGCCAGCACCGCCGCAATGTCCGGCCGGTAGTAGCCAGGCCCCTTGAGGACCTTGCCGTCCTCGCGCAGGATGGGCCGCCCGTCTGCGCCGAGCTTGGACAGGTTCGAGCCCTGGATCTCGGCGAGCACATCGGCCAGCGGGATCCCGCACTCCAACGCCATCCCGTACAGCACGTAGATGAGGTCACCGATCGCATCGGCCCCCTCGACGACGTCCCGTGCGCCGTCATCGGCCCTCACCGCCCGCGTATACGCCTCCTCCATCACCTCACCGGCAGCCGTGCCGTACACGGCACTGACCAGTTCCGCGAACTCCTCCGCGATCAGCGCCATCCGCATCGGCACCCGGTCCGAGGTCAGCGACGGCTGCGATCCGACCGGCACCTGGTAGACCTCGTGGAACTGACGCACCAGCGCTTCCGGCACCTCCGCACCTGGCCTGGCGAGGTCAGTGCGAGGGGGATCGGCCAGGGCAACCTCGGAAGGGACAGCCTCGGAATGGGTGAGGTCATCTCCTGGCTGAGGGCCGCCGTCGGGAATCTCCGGTAAGGGCGCCACGCCCTCGCAGGTACGCCACTCACCCCCGCCGCGCAGATGATCGCCCGCCGCACGCTGCAGACTGGACTCCGCCGGCAAGGCCTCGAGATCGACCTGCCCGCGGCGCGCGAACACGAAGAACAACACGTCCGCATTCCCCAGCGCGGTCTTGCCGGTGAGCTCCCAACGCCGTCCGAACGCCACGATGTTCGAGTGTTCCGGCAGCACCTGCGCCAGCTGCGGGTCCAGCAGCCAGCTCATACAGTGCAGCCCGACGACTGGATAGTCCGGGAAGTGCCGGGCGAAGAACGGCGCCACCCGCGCGAAGGACGCATCCACGGCGGCGGGGGCGAGGGAGCCCGTGCGGGGGATGTGGGCCGAGGCGCGCACTGCACCGCCAGCACCGTCGACCTTCTCGAATGTGTACTGCAGGCGCCCGAGCCAGTACAGTCCGCCAGCCCAGGCGTTCAGCACCCAGCCATGGGTATGGATGCCGAACTCGCCGAAGGTGAGCCGGTGCACTGCCACCTGCTGGCCGAGATCGGCCAGGGAACGCCAGGAGATCGCGTCGCTGATCCCGCGGCCGCGGTGAAAGGTGCGCACCTCGGGCACGGTGGCCAGCAGGGCGCCGAGGGCGTGCTCGGGCTCACCCGGGCTGCCGTCGGTGATGCGCCAGACGTCACCGGCGATCTCGCGAGTGACGTCGCCGATCCGCTCATGCAGCAGCGCGGAGAGCTCGACGATCCGCTCGATCGCGGCCGGGTCGTCCGCGAGCCGGGAGCTGAGAGCGAGCATGTCCTGGGCGTCGGCGTCAGTGAAACCGAGCAGGGTGAGGGTCTCGGGGAGGTCCGCAGCCGTGAGCCGGGCGCGCACCTGCGCGGGGGAGAGGGTCATCGAGCGTCACCCGAGGGCGCTGGCTTCCCCTCTGCATCGGTGAGGCGTTCGACGGCATCGGTGAGCCGCTCCGGTGCCCCTACCCCGGTCCGCGCCACCTTGGCTTCGAACGCTCTCGCGGCGAGGTCATTGGCACGTTCGCGCTGCTCGGCGGCCAACTGGTCGATCTCGTCGGCGAGCTCCTGCGCCCGATCGGCTGCACCCTCGGCCGTCGGATCGAGTTCGGTGAGTTCGGCCTGGATCTCGAGCATCCGGTGGCGGAAGTCTGCACTGTCCACACTGCGAGGCTACCGTGTGAGGCGTCACCCGCCGCGCCTCGTCAGGGAGAAACCGTGACCAGCACCCCCATCGACGCCACCAGCACCGCCGCCTGGACCGAGCTGATCGACCACTGCCGCACCCTCGAGCCGGATCTGCGGGGCTGGTTCGCCGACGACCCTGCGCGCGCGGGCCGCCACACCCACCAGGTGGCCGATCTGCACGTGGATCTGTCGAAGAACCTCGTCACCGACGAGACGTTGCAATTGCTGGTCCGCCTCGCCGAGGATGTGCACCTGGGCGACCGTATCGAGGCGATGTTCCGCGGCGACCACATCAACGTCACCGAGGACCGGGCCGTCCTGCATACCGCGCTGCGCCGGCCGGCCGGTGCGCAGCCGCCGCTGCACGTGGACGGACAGGACGTGGACGCCGATGTGCACGCCGAACTCGCCAAGGTGTACGCATTCGCTGAGAAGGTGCGCAGCGGGGAGTGGACCGGGGTGACCGGCCGGCCGGTGCGCACGGTGGTCAACATCGGCATCGGCGGCTCCGACCTCGGCCCGGTGATGGCGTACGAGGCGCTGCAGCCCTACGTGGCCGGTGGCCTCGAGGTGCGGTTCGTCTCCAACATCGACCCCACCGACGTGGCCGAGTCGACCAAGGACCTGGACCCGGAGACCACGCTGTTCATCGTTGCCTCCAAGACGTTCGGCACCCTGGAGACCCTCACCAACGCACGGATGGCCCGCGCGTGGCTCTGGGAGAACCTGCAGGCCGCCGACGCCATCGAGGATTCCGAGGAGGCGCGCACCGGGGCCGTGTCGAAGCACTTCGTGGCCGTCTCCACCGCACTCGACAAGGTGGCCGCCTTCGGCATCGACCCGGAGAACGCGTTCGGGTTCTGGGATTGGGTGGGCGGGCGCTACTCCGTGGACTCGGCGATCGGCACCTCGCTGGTGATCGCGATCGGCCCAGCGCGCTTCGCGGAGTTCCTGGCCGGCTTCCATGCCGTGGACGAGCATCTGCGTACCACCCCGCTGGCACAGAACGTGCCGGTGCTGATGGGGCTGCTGAACGTCTGGTACGTGAACTTCCTCGGTGCGGAGAGTCACGCCGTGCTTCCTTA
This sequence comes from Ruania halotolerans, assembly GCF_021049285.1. Lineage (GTDB taxonomy): Bacteria > Actinomycetota > Actinomycetes > Actinomycetales > Beutenbergiaceae > Ruania > Ruania halotolerans. The sequence continues at coordinate 3,881,037 of NZ_CP088017.1, read as the reverse complement.
TGCCCAGCACCTGCACCGCTTCCCCGCGTACCTGCAGCAGCTCACCATGGAGTCCAACGGCAAGAGCGTGCGCTGGGACGGCTCCCCGGTCACCACTGACACCGGGGAGATCTTCTGGGGCGAGCCCGGAACGAACGGCCAGCATGCCTTCTACCAGCTGATCCACCAGGGCACCCGCCTCATTCCGGCCGACTTCATCGCCGTCGCGAATCCGGCGCACCCGCTGCGAGATGGCGAGACGGATGTCCACGGGCTGTTCCTCGCGAACTTCTTCGCGCAGACCAAGGCGCTGGCGTTCGGTAAGACTGCTGAGGAGGTCCGTGCGGAGGGAACGGCCGAGGCGATCGTCCCGGCGCGGGTGTTCGAGGGCAACCGGCCGACGACGTCCATCCTCGCCTCGGCGCTGACACCGTCCGTGCTCGGCCAGCTCATCGCTCTGTACGAGCACATCACTTTCGTGCAGGGCGTGGTCTGGGGGATCGACTCCTTCGACCAATGGGGGGTGGAACTGGGCAAGCAGCTTGCCGGTGAGCTCGCGCCCGCCGTGGCCGGGGACGCCGAAGCGCTCGAGAGCCAGGACGCCTCCACGAAGGCGCTGATCGAGAAGTACCTCGAACTGCGCGGCTGATCTGGCGGGTCGCTCCCTACTCGTGGCGGCGGTCGCGCGGCCCGCTTGTGGTGTGAATTCGGTGTGCGTCGTGCACCGGATCCACACCACAAGGGGGCGGGCGTCGTCCACAGCTACGCGCCGATGGCTGCCTGTCCACCGCAGCCGACGGTCCGGGCGTGGTGGCCACGTCGATCTGGCACGGTGGGCGCGCATGAGGTCGCGACTCGAGATCACTCACCCGGCGGTGGTGGAGTTGCGGCTGCGGCAGGACGGTGTCATCACACGCCGGCAGCTGTTCGAGGCCGGCGCCGAACCTCACGATCTGCAGCGATTGGTTCGACGGCGCGAGATCCGGCGGATCCATCCTGGCGTGTACGTGGACCACACCGGCCCGTTGACGCGGCGCCAGCGGGAGTGGGCCGCGGTGCTCGGGGCTTGGCCTGCGGCGCTTGCCGGCCCCTCGGCGCTACCAGGCCCACCGCCCGGCAGAGTGCACATCGCGATCGCTCGTGGGCGGACGGTCAGCGCGCAGGACGGCGTGGTGGTTCACTGCACTACTGGCCTGCAGCAGCGGGTCCTGTGGCAGCGCTCGCCACCGCGGTTGCGGATCGATCACGCGACCATCGATGGCATGTCGGCGAAGATCCGCGTCGGCGATGTTGCTGGCGCGTTCGCTGACCTTGCGCGGGTAGTGGGCTCGAGGCAGACCACGATCGAGCGGATCCTGGCCACACTCGAGGCCAGGAGTCGTGTCCACGGCCGGACGATGATCGCCGGCATGCTGACCGATGTGCGAGACGGCGCATGCTCGGTGCTCGAGCGCGGCTACCGCGACCGCATCGAGCGTGCCCACGGTCTGCCGCGTGCGAGCCGGCAGTATGTCAGCGCCGCCACGGGCGCCACCACCTTTCAGGACGTTCGGTACGAGCGGTACTCACTGGTGGTCGAACTCGACGGTTATGCCTTCCACTCCGGTGCCGCCGCGCGCGACAACGATGCCGACCGTGACCTGGCAGAGCCTGGCCGCCACGGGTGCTCCCACGGCGCGCGTCACCTACGGCTTGGTGTTCACCACCCCGTGCCGCACAGCCGGGTGGATCGCGACGATCCTGCGCAACCGCGGCTGGCGTGGCACCCCGCGCCCCTGCCCGGCGTGCCCGCAGCCGGACCCGGACCGCTAACGATGTGGATCCAATGCACGTGGCGCACCGGATCCACACCACAAGGGCTTCAGTGGGCGCTGCGTCGCTAGAAGACTGATCGTGCGCGTGTGGGTGGGGTCGGGTCCGGCAGCGTTGACTGCCCGGACGGGTGCCGGCGCCGGTCGGCCGGGCGGGGTCCGGCGTCGGTGATCGCTGCGAGGGCGGTCTGCAGATCGTGGGCGGGCGAGTCCGGGAGTGGGGTGAAGTCGCCGGCGCGAGGGTCCTGCAGCAGCGGATCGGAGACGCCAGAATGGGCGTCGCGACCTGCCGCGAGCCATTCCTCGTCCGCGCCGTGCACAAGCGACCAGCTGCGATGCCCGTCGGCGACTTCGACTCGCCCGTTGGCCGCTATCACAGCACCCGGTGCGGGCGCGTAGTCCCAGATGAGGTTGAGATCGCTGCGGACGTTGAACGCGCGCACGTCGTCCGGGCGGTCATGGTGTCCACCGAAGGCCGGTCGACCATGCCCGAGGATCACGTTGTTCATCATGGTGAGCCCCACCTGATCCTCGGGCCGGGTGATCGCCACCTGCCCCTCGCCACCGAACGCGAAGAGGTTGTCCCGGACGATGTTCTCGCGTCCGTAGTGCAGGTGCATGCAGTGGCTGGAGGTGTCGTGCACGGCGTTGCCCTCGACGATTACGTGCGAGGACGCCTCGTCCAGATAGATGCCCCAGCCGCCGTAGTTGCGGCATTGCACGTCGTGGATGTGGTTGCGGCGGACCACGGTGCCCGGCGCGATCCCGAGCAGGTAGATGCCGCCCATGTCGTTGAGCTCTCCCTGGCCGAGGTGGTGCAGGTGGTTGCCCTCGATGATGTTCCCGACCGACGAGCTGGCGTGGTAGTCCCAGACCCATCCCACCGAGATCGCCGTGTAGAGCATGTCCGCGATCTCGTTGTGGGCGATGACGTGATGCGCGCCGTGCTGGACCAGAATGCCCACGCAGCCGGGGTAGACGCGCCCGCCGGAGCGGATCGTGCAATCGCTGATCTCGTTGTGACTGACGAACCCCGGCGACGTTGCCTCAGCGCTGCCGCCCGCCCGGACGCCGCCGGCACCCAGGTCGGTGAGTTCGATCCCGGAGAGCAGGGCACCACGGGTGCCTTCGCCGAGCTCGATGCCGTAGCCGCCGACGTGGGAGACGCCGCCACCGATGATGGCGCAGGCGTGGGCGTACCGCAGCTGCACCGCGGCCGGGATCTGGCTGGCGGCTTGGATGTCGCTGCCGTACTCGCCCGCGGGCAGGAGCGGGTCCTCCCGCACGCCGAACGGCGGAACCGCTGAGGGTGCAGTCCGGAAGTCCGCGTAGGCGAACTCAATGTGCTCGAAGCGCACCTCTCGCACGGGCTCCGCGGCACTGCCCTCGATCCGGACAAAGACGTCGATCACTGGCAGTTGGGCCCGCAGGGACCCCGGATCCTCCCCCGGAAGCGGGGCGTAGAGCACGTGTGCCGAGCCCAGACCGCTGACGGCGCCAGAGGCGTCCAGGTACCACTCACCGCCCGCCTCGCCGAGCGCCTCCACGACGTTGTCGAGGAAGTAGGTCGCGAAAGTCTTCGCACTGTCGTCGCGCAGCGCGAACAGGCTGCGGTACGGGCTGACGACAGTCCGCGTCTGGTGGTCGATACTGCCGATCGGCAGGCGCTCCTGTACCCAGTAGTGCGGGACGACCACCTCCACCCGCTCCGGCTCGGACAACTGCGGGATGTCACCTTCGGCGAAGGTGAACGTGTCGCCCCCGTCGAACATGGTGCCCACGCCGTGAGCCGCGGGGTCGAGGTCGCCGGCGCTGTCCATGCGCAGCCGCCCGGTGCGGGGCAGGCGCGGGCGGGAGCGGCGCTCTCCCTCCAGGTACAACGCACGGCCACCGTGCGCCGGTGCCGGGGCCGCCAGCACCTCGTGACCGTTGACGGTGACGGGCCGCCAGCCGGTGATCGCTGCGGATCCGTCGAAGACCGGCGGGTCCTGCGGATCGAGGGCGACGAAGGAGGTGAAGGAATCCGCCGGCCCCAGCGCCAGCGTCTCGTGATGGCTGTAGCGACCACCGGCGACCCACGCCACGGCGCGCTGGCCCGGGGTGCGCCGGGAGCGGATCAGGGCCATCGCCGTCAGGAGTGAACCCACCGGATAGCCCTGGGAGCCGTCGGCGTAGCGTGAGCCGTTCGGGTGCACGAACACCTCGATGCGGTCGCTGGACATGGGACTCCTCGGGTGCGCGTCGGGGATGGAGGGGGTTGGTCGCGGTCAGGCGCGTAGCCGCGCGGCACCCACGGTCACTTGATGCTCGAGCGGCCGGCCGTCGATCCAGCGCTCCAGCTCGCCGACCACGAGCCTGCCCAGCGCCCGGCGTTCGGTGCCGATGCTGCCGGCGATGTGCCCCGTGAGTTTGACGTTCTCCAGGTCGTACAAGGGGCTGCCGCTCGGGGGCGGCTCCGGCCAGGTCACATCGAGGATGGCGTACAGGTCGTGCCGCCGGCGCAGCAGGTCCACCAGGGCGTCCTCGTCCACCAGGGCGCCGCGGGCGGTGTTGATCAACGTCGCGCCATGGGGCAGCGCAGCGAGGGCCTCCGCGCCCACCAGCTGGTCGTTCTCCCCGGCGATCCAGGGCGCGTGGATGCTCACCACGTCGCTGCCTGCGAACAGTTCCGTCAATGTCTCGTGCCGGTGAACGCCGACGGCGTCCCGTTCGTCCAGGTACGGGTCCCACACGCCGATGTGGTGGCCGAAGCGGCGCAGCCGCTCGGCGACCTTGCGCGCTATCGAGCCGAAGCCGACCAAACCGATCCGCCGTTCGTCGATCCCCAGGCCGGTGTGATCGGGCAGGAACGTCTGTGTGGCGCGCAAATGCGTCATCGCGCGGTGCTCGCCCTTGAGCGCCAGGACCGTGTTCGCCACCACGTACTCCGCCACCGGGTCGTTGTTGGCGTCGGCAGCTGAGACTAGGTCGATGTCGCGTTCCCAGAACTCCTCCGTGACCAGAGGGCGGATCGATCCGGCGGAGTAGAGCACCAGTCGCAGCGACGGCATCTTCTCGAGCAGCTCCGGCGTCAGGCGGGGCGTGCCCCAGCCGGCGATGAGCACCTCCATCTGCGCCAACCGAGGGGAGGCGAGGAGGGACTCCTTGGTGGCGTGCACGTCGTCACTGATGGTGAGCAGCGTGTCCACCCGTGCTCGTTCGGCGCTTCCGAAGACGGCCTCCAGGGCGTTCGGATCGAGTAGGTAGCCGGCCACTGGGCGCGGTGCGGTCATGTCTCTCCCTCGGTCAGGATGCTCAGGTCGTGGCCGAGGCTATCGCCGCCGGGAGCGTCGAGACCGTGGCCAGCCGTGCCAGCGCCGCCTCGTCGAGTTCGCCGTGCGGTGCTCGCACCCCGCCCAGCTCCAGGCCCTCCCAGCGCAGCAGCGCCTTGATGACCGAGACGTTGTAGCGGCCAGAGCCTTCGGCCCGTAGCGCCTCCACCGGGCCGACGTACTCCTCGATCAGGCGGTGCACCGCGGTCAGATCGCCGGTGGTGAGGCCACGGTGCACGGCCATCGCGATCTCCGGGCGGGCGTTGGCAATGCCTGAGGTGAATGAGGTGACGCCGATCGCGGCAAATGCGGGGCTGTTCCATTCGGCCAGACCGTTGATCCACGTGCATCGGGACCCGGACCCGTCCCGCAGCAGCGATCCGAGGGTGTGCAGATCGGGTCGCGCGTACTTGATGCCGACCACGCGCTGGTGGTCGGCGAGGTCGCGCAGCTGCGCGACCGACAGGCGCGTGGTGCGCAGGTACAGCACCAGCGGCAGCGCAGACATGTGCGCGAGTTCGGTGTAGAAGCGGACGAGACCGGTTCCGTCACCGAACGGGTCGGCGGGTTCGTGCACCATCGCCGCGTGGTAACCGAGGGCATGCGCGAGCTCGATCTCCTCGAGCATCCCGGCCATCGGGCCCGCGACCCCAGCGAGCAGCGTGCCGGAGTGCCCGGCTGAGGCCACGGCCTGCAGCACCGCACTCCGTTCGGGGCCTTGAAGCTGATGCACCTCGGCGGTGTTGCCCAGTGCGGTCAATACCGGAACCCCGCCGTTGCTGACATGGGCGGCCAGGGCGGACACTGCGTCCTGGTTCACCTGTGTGGTCCCGTCGCGGTACCCGGTGACGAGCACGGCGGTGACGCCGTCGAGCTCGATCCTCATGCAGAACCTTCCCGCTCAGAGACGAGCGCGATCTCGGCCGTGGCCTGCCTGGCCTGGACGCTGAGGCCGCCGTCGATGGTGATGACCTGCCCGGTGATGTAGGCCGCCTCCGGCGAGGCGAGGTAGGCGGCGAGACCGGCCACCTCACCGCCGGTGCCTGCGCGCCCGAGTGGGATGGGGGTGACCTCAGCCTGCTGGACGGCGGGATCTTCGCCCTGGTATCGCGCGTTCGAGATCGCACCCGGTGCGATGGCGTTGACGCGGATCCGGTGGGGCGCCAGTTCCAGCGCGGCAGCGCGTGTGAACGCCTCAATCGCGCCCTTGGTCGCGTCGTAGGCGACCGCCTCCCGGTGCGCCTTGGTGGCCCCGATGGAGGAGATGTTGATGATGCTGCCGCCGCCCACCATCCGCTCGGCTGCCCCCCGGGTGCACAGATAGGTTCCCCGCGCCCCCACCGCGAACTGCCGGTCCCACTCGGCCAGCGTCAGGTCGAAGAACGGTACGCGCCCGAGCATCGGCACGGCGGCGTTGTTGACCAGCACGTCGATTCCCCCGAGTTCGGACTCGACCCGCGCCAGCATGTGCTCCACGGCCGCCGGGTCGGAGACGTCCGCCGGCACGGCGATCGCCCGGCGACTCCCGGTGCGCAGCAGACCGGCGAGTTCCTCGGCCTCACCCTCGACCACGGTGTTGATCGCGACGTGCGCGCCTTCCGCGGCGAACCGTTCGGTGATCGCTCGCCCGATGTTGCGCGACCCGCCGGTGATCAGCACCCGCGCGCCGGCGAACCGCCCCGCGTTCATGGTTTCACCCTCACCCGATCGATCACCGAACCGGAACCGGCATCCCAGCGCAACGGACCGGATGCCTGCAGCAGACGATCAGCGTCGATGGTCATCCCCAGCCCGGGTCCGGTCGGCGCCGTCAGCCGGCCCTCGCGGTAGGTCACCGGGTCGGTGACGACGTCGCCGTCGTAGAGCAGTGGTCCGACCGGGTCGGCAGCGACCCGCGCGCTCACGGTCGCCAGTCCCAGGTGTGCGGCGGCTGCGGTCCCGATCGAGAGTTCCTGGGTGGTGCCGATGAGGCACTCGAGGCGGGCCGCCTCAGCAATGGCGATGACCTGCTGGGCGGGGGTAATGCCCCCGAGGGCGAACAGCCCCACGTTGAACACGTCCACGGCACGCTCGGAGGCGAGCCGGAGGGCCGAACGGGCGTCGTAGATGTGCTCGCTGACGGGGATCAAGGTCCGACGGCGCACCTCGGCCAGGCCGTCGATGTCACCTTCGTACGCGGGGGCCTCCACCAGGGCGTAGTCGACATCGCGAGTGCGCTCGATGAAGCGGATGGCGGCAGGCGCGTCCAGGAGGTTGGAGAAGTCGAGGGATTTGATCTGAATCCGTTCGGCGAACCGTTCGCGCAGCAGGCGCAGGAACTGCTCGTCGAGGTCCAGGTCTCCGCCGACGTAGATCCGGAACATCGAGAACCCGCCCGCCAGGCGATCAGCGACCACCTCGAGGTTGGCCGCGACGTCAGCCTCGCTGCGCTGGCGGAAGATCGGATAGGCGACCGGGAGTGCCTCGCGCACCGCCCCGCCGAGCAGGGAGGTCACGCTGCGCCCGGTGGCCTTGCCGCGTAGGTCCCAGAGTGCGATGTCGACGCCACAGCGGATCACCGCGCCCTTGTCGTAGAGGGTTCCGGCAGGAGGAAAGGCCTCGGCGAGTAGCCCCGTCAGCCGGTTCGTGTTCCAGATGTCAGCGCCGATGAGCATCGCCTGCAACGTCGAGGTCAGGTCATCCACGTCAGGGTGGAACCGGGGCAGGTGCTGCAGGTCGGACATCTCGCCGATGCCGAGGAGCCCGTCGTCGGTATCGAGTTCGACGATGACGTGCCCGCAGACGAAGCCGGTCGATCGGGCGACGTTGACCGGGGTCAGCCGCACCGCGGTGATCACGCTCACGCGTGCGACCCGTTCTCGAGCGCGCGGAGAGTGCCCGCTGCTGCAGTGCTGATGTGACTGCGCAGCAGCGTGGTGGCCGACTCGACGTCGGCCCGCTCGAACGCCTCCAAGAGCCGGGTGTGCTCGGTGAGCTCCTCGTCGTAGGTCGCCTGCACGTGCCAGCCGGCGGTGGCGATGAAGCTGCTCAGCGCCTGCAACTTGTCGAGGAAGTCGATGAGCAGATCGTTGCCGCAGGCGGCGTAGAGACAGCGGTGAAATGCGCGGTTGGTCACGCTGAGCTCGGCGGTGTCGTCCGCACTGACCAAGGCTTCGGTGCGGGCGAGAAGGCCACGTGCCTCCTCGAAGCGGCTCGCGCCCCGGGAGTTGATCGCCATCCGGACCGCCTGCGGCTCGACAGCGAGCCGGGCATCGGTCACCTCACGCACGATCGCGGCGTCGAGGACCCGCACCCGCATCCCCTGATAGGCGGTGGAGACGACCAGGCCGCTGGACTGCAGTTGCTTGAGCGCCTCGCGAATCGGGGTCTTCGAGACTCCGAGCATGGCGGAAAGCTCCCGCTCGACCAGCGGGGTGCCCTGCGGCAGGCGTGCATCAAGGATCGCCGCCTGGATGACGTCGCGGACGCGATCGCCTCGGGAGACGGGCTGTTCGAGGGCGAGCGCCGGTCGAGAGGGCGGCTCAGCCACCGCCGGTGGTGGGGTCATGCGACCCATCTTTACCAGTCTCACCCTTCGATCGCAAGACATTGTATCTGGTATCGCACGATGCTATCGTCGCCGTCTCGCCCGCGATCGGCGAGACCACCGAGCAGAACTACGGGAGTTCTTTGTGTCCGGCTCAGCGCAGCACGCCGTCGTGATCAGCCCGGCCGCCGATGTCGGTCCCGCTGCACAGCACGGGATCGAGATGCTCGGCCGTGCCCTGGCCGACACGGGGCTCGACTACCGGAACGAACCGCTCGGCACCGCGATCCGGCGTCCGCAGGGCGGGGAGGTGTGCGTCGTTGTCGGTGCTCGCACGGCGCCCGCGATCACCGCGCTGGAGGAGCAGGAGTGGTTGCTCTACAACACCGGGGCACCGGGTCCGAACGGCTTCTATCTGAGCATGCTCCCGGGCCGGATCCTGGTGGTGACCGGCGGCGACGACGTCGGTGTGCTCTACGGCTGCCTGGAGCTGGCTCGGCTGATCGCCGCCGAGGGCGGGATCCCGTGGGACCTCGAGGCCGGCCAGACCCCCGACCTGGAGCTGCGTGGGCCGGCGATCGGGCTCCAGCTCACCGAGGTGGAACCGCCGCGGCAGGTGTATGAGTACCCGATCACCCCCGACCGCTTCGGCTGGTTCTACGACCGCGACCTCTGGTTGGAGATGTTCGAGACGCTGCTTTCCCAGCGCGCCAACGTCATCTACCTGTGGAGTGGGCACCCGTTCGCCTCGTTCGTGCAGACGGCGCAGTACCCGGAAGCGCTCGAGGTGACCCCGGACGAACTCGCGCTCAACCGGGAGACTCTCGCCTGGATGGTGGCCGAGGCCGGCCGCCGCGGAATCCAGCTGTTCCTGATGTTCTACAACATCCACATCCCGCTGCCGTTCGCGCGGCATCACGACATCCCCTTGCACCAGCCCCGGCCGACCGAGCTCACCTCGCGGTACACCAGAGCGGTCCTGACCGACTTCGTCCGCGACTTCCCGCAGGTGGGGCTGTACGTCTGCCTGGGTGAGGTGCTGCAGGGCGACCTCTACGGCACCGAGTGGTTCACCGAGACGATCCTGCCCGCCGTCGAGGATGGTGTGGCGGCCGCCGGCGCCCAGGCGCCACCACCGATCCTGCTCCGTGCGCACTCCCTGGACCCGAAGCCGGTGATCGAGGCCACCGCCGGCCGGTATCCGGCACTGCACACCGAGGCCAAGTACAACGGCGAGTCCCTCACCACGTGGAATCCGCGCGGGAAGTGGCAGCGCACCCACCGCTACCTCGCCTCGCTCGGTGGGGTCCATGTGGTCAACATCCACATCCTGGCCGACCTCGAACCGTTCCGGTACGGTGCCGTCACCTTCATCCAGCGCAGCGTCCGCGCCATCCGCCACCGCCTCGACAGCAACGGGCTCCACCTGTACCCGCTGTTCTACTGGGAGTGGCCGCTCTCACCGGACAAGGCGGAGCCGAGACTGCGTCAGCTCGACCGGGACTGGATCTGGTTCGAGGCCTGGCACCGCTACGCCTGGAAGTGCGACCGGGATGCCGACGACGAGCGCCGCTACTGGACCGGGCGCCTCGCCGGGCAGTTCGGTTCGGAAGCTGCCGGAGCGGCAGCGCTCGAGACGCTCGAGGCGATGGGTCAGGTCGCGCCGCGACTGGTGCGGCGCCTGGGGATCACCGAGGGCAACCGCCAGACCCTCAGCCTCGGGATGACGCTCAGCCAGCTCACCAACCCGGCCCGGCACCGCGCCTACGACGACCTGTGGCTCTCCCACGCGCCGGCGGGGGAGCGGCTGGAGGAGTTCGTCGCGACTGAGGTGGCCGGGGGCACGCACATCGGGGAGACCCCGCTGGACGTCGTCGAGGACGCGGTGCGCTTCGCCTCGCGGGCGCAGGCCGCCGTGGACGCAGGGCGTGCCGCAGTGCGCACCGGGGGAGCCGAGTACGAGCGGCTCGCCGGGGACGCGCAAGCCATCGCGCTGCTGGCCGACTTCTACGACCTGAGGGTGCGGGCCGCCGTCGAGATCCTGCGCGCCCGGGCCACTTTCGCGGGTGAACCTCTCGCCATCGCCGGCCGGCTGCGGGAGGCGGTCTCCCTGGTCGAGGCGAGCGTGGAGGTGTACCGCCGCCTGGCCGGCCTGACGGCCGGCACCTACTGGTACGCGAACAGCATGCAGACGCCGCAGCGCAAGATCCCGTTCCCGAACGGCAAGGTGTACGGGCACTGGCAGCAATGCCTGCCCGAGTATGAGGCCGAGCTGGCCAACCTGCGGGCCAACGCCGAGATCCTCGCCCGTGGCGACCTCCCGCCGGCCGTCGCGGAGCGCCCGGCATTACCGGGCAGATTCCGCGGGATCGACCTGACGGTTCACGCCGGCGGCGAGGTCTTCGAGGTGGCGGAGGGGAAGGCGCTGTTCGACGACGTGGACGAGCCGGTGGTCGCCCTCGCCGAGGAGCTGACCGGCCTGCGCGGGGTCCGGTTCGCCAAGTCTGCGGTGCTCGGCGGCGAGGCGAGCGTGGAGTTCTCGTTGGCGCAGGACGGGCACCTGTTGGTCGGCTACTTCAAGGACTCCAGCCCCACCTGGCTGCAGGTGCCGGATCTGGAGACGAACACGCACGCCGACGAGCGGGGCGGACTCACCCCGGTGCTGACCTCAGCGGTGACCGTCTCCTGGAACCCGGCAGTGGACGTGCACGCCTTCCGCTACGAAGCGGGCCGGCACACCTTCGCCCCCGGCCGCGGTGCGTACGTGATCCTCGGCGCTGTCGCCGCCGACCAGGAGTTCACCGGTCGCAGCGTCTCAGGCACCGAGCGCGAGGACTCCTTCGACTGGCTGTACGAGAACCCGATCAGGAGCATGGCATGAGCGAGACCAGGACCGGTATCGAGACGAACCCCTTCGACCGCGACCACTACGACTACTCCTCCTGGTTCTTCTGGGTTGAGGCCAGCGAAGAGCAGAAGGCCGAGCAGCTCGCCCAGCAAGAGCAGTTCCTGCGCTCGCGGCCGGACTCCTCGATCGGTGAGCGGTGCTTCATCTCACCGCTGGCCGCCATCCAGGTAGAGACGCTGACGCTCGGGCGCAGCTCCTACATCTCCGGGCACGCCTACTTGACGGGCACGCTGCTGACGGGCCCGAACTGCACGATCAACCCGTTCTGCGTGATCCGGGGAAACATCCGGCTCGGCCACTCGGTGCGGATCGGCGCCCACACGTCGATGCTGGCCTTCAACCACACGATCACCGACCCGGACCTGCCCGTCTTCAAGCAGCCGACCTCCCAGCGGGGCATCACCATCGGCGACGACGTCTGGATCGGTTCGCACGTGATGGTCCTGGACGGGATCACGATCGGTGACCGCGCCGTCGTCGGAGCTGGGTCGATCGTGACCAAGGACGTGCCGGCCGGGGCGATCGTCGCCGGGAACCCGGCGACGGTGCGCAAGTGGCGGGTGCCCGAGCTCGCTCCGCTCACGGCCGCCTCCTCGCCTGCCGATGAACCCGCACTGGCCGAGCAGCTGCGCGCGTTCGACCAGATGGTGCGCGAGCAGGCGGAGGAGGTGCTCGCAAGATCCTGGGACGCGGCCACTGGCCGGTACGTCGATGCGCCGGGGCACCCGCCGTCGGTACGCGCCCATTGCGACGCCGTCGAGGTGGCGGCCTACCTGACCGGCGACGTCCCGTCACAGCTGAGCCGCGAAGAGCACGTCGCGTGGCTGCGCGGGCTGCAGGACCCGGTCTCCGGCATGATCGCCGAGCTCGACGCGTCCGGGCGGCCCGGTCCGACGGTGACCGATCTGAGCGTCGACGATGCGCACTATCACGTGCTCTGCGTCGGGTACGCCCTCGAGGTGCTCGGAGCAGGCTTCGCCCACCCGATCCACGCGGTGGACCGGCTCGCCGCCGATGGACTGGTCGAGCTCCTGGACTCGCTGCCGTGGCGCGGTAGCCCCTGGCGCAGCAGCAACGTCGCCGACATGCTCGGTACGGCGTTGCTGTGGAATACCCGCGCCGGGACACCACACAGTGCCGCCACCGCGGCCGGGCTGTTCGGCTGGTTGCACACCCACGTGGACCCGAGGACGGGGATGTGGGGCGCCGACGACCCGCGCTCGGGCCGGCTGGAGACCGTCAACGGGTTCTACCGCACCTCGCGAGGGTCGTTCGCCCAGTTCGGGCTGCCCCTGCCGCATCCCGAGCGCGTCGTGGACACGGTGCTCGCGCACGCCCAGGACGCCCGCTACTTCAGCCCCGACCGCCAGAACGCATGCAACGTGCTGGATGTCGCGCACCCGTTGTGGCTGGCGGGCCGGACCGGTGCGTATCGCCAGCACGAGATCCGGCAGGTGGCGACCAGGCTGCTGTCCGATGCACTGGGCCACTGGCGGCCTGGAGAGGGTTTCGGCTTCGCGGCCGAGTCCGGTACCGGACGCGACCCCCTGGCCGAGACCCCGGGCCTGCGCGGGACGGAGATGTGGTTGGCCATCGTCTGGTATCTCGCTGACCTCATTGGCGTCGGCCGCTCGCTCAACTACCGCCCCAGTGGGATTCATCGACCCGAACCAGCGGGTTCGCTGGCCCTGTGATGAATCGACTCAATGCCTGACGGCATACATCATAGGTACGACCTTGACCATAAGGGTCATACATAGTACCTTCCGAGTATCTGATCGCACGAGGACGTGGGAACGAAAGGCAACGATGCACCTCGACGACTGGCAGGACAACGGCCCCGGCTGGCACCGGGCCGATGCCATCGTGCGCCGGGTGCAGGCACCGACCTTCCCCCGTCACGAGGCGCGGGTGGAGGATCACGGCGCCCTCGCCGACGGCGTGACCGACTGCTCCGCCGCGATCGCAGCCGCCATCGACGCCGTGCGACGGGCCGGGGGTGGCCGGGTGGTGCTCGGCGCGGGTACCTATCTCACCGGGCCGATTCGTCTGCACAGCAACATCGACCTGCACGTCAGCGCGGGGGCGACGGTCCGGTTCATCCCCGAGCCGGAGCGCTACCTTCCGCCCGTGCTGACCAGGTGGCAGGGCGTGGAGATGATGGGGTACTCCCCGTTGATCACCGCCCATGATGCCGTGAATGTCGCGGTGACCGGTTCCGGCACCCTCGACGGTGGTGCGGACACCGAGCACTGGTGGCCGTGGTGCGGCCTCGAGGAGTTCGGCTGGCACCCGGGCGTCGTCGAGCAGGAGCGCGACTGGCAGCACCTGGTCGAACTGGTGCACCAGGGCGTGCCGCCGGCCGAGCGCGTCATGGCACCGGCGCGGAACTTCCGGCCGAACTTCATCGAGTTCTACCGCTGTGAGGGGGTCTGGGTGCAGGGCGTGCGGATCGTTCGCTCGCCGATGTGGGAGATTCACCCCGTCCTGTGCACCGGTGTGCTCGTCGAGGATGTGCACCTCGACACCCACGGCCCCAACAACGACGGCGTGGACCCCGAGTCCTGTACCGACGTGGTGATCCGGGGCTGCCGGTTCGACGTCGGCGACGACGCCATTGCCATCAAGGCAGGGCGGGAGGAGGACGCGGAACGGGTCGATGAGCCGTGCCGGAACGTGGTGATCGAGGACTGCACCATGACCATGAAGTACGGCGCCTTCACCATCGGCAGCGAGCTGACCTCCGGAGTCCGTGACGTCTACGTGCGCCGCTGCACGATCGGGGGCCCCGGCCTCTGGTACGGCCTGTACATCAAGACCAACGCCGCACGAGGCGGGTACGTCGAGAACGTCTACGTCGACGACGTGGAAGCCTCTGAGCTCCAGCGCGAGTTCCTCAGTTGCAACTTCCTGCGCGGTGAGGGTCTGCGCGGTCCACGCACCCCGACCGTGCGCCACATCCGCATCACCAACGTCCGGGTCGGCCGGGCCCGACGCGCCCTGCATCTGGCCGGGTTCGCCCACAGCCCCATCGCTGACGTCCACATCTGTGACAGCACGTTCGAGTCGATGGCTGAGCCGGACTCGATCGAGAACGTCGTCGGCCTGGCGCTGACGAATGTCCATCCTGCGTGAGTCTCAACGAAGAGAGGTAAGACCATGTCTACGTTCAACCCCCTGGAGCGCGACCTCGACCGTCGCTCGCTGCTTCGCTACGGTGCCGCCGGCGCCGGAGCCCTTGCCACGACCGGCGTCCTCGCCGCCTGCGGCGGCGACCCTGAGGCCGAGGCGCCGAGCGAGATCGAGGCGAGCGGCGTCGAGGGCGTCGAGCAGGTGCAGCTCGGCGAGGAGATCACCGAAGGCATCCAGTACCCGGAGAACTATGTCGGCCCTCGCTCCTATGTGAGGGAGCCGTTTTACACGGGGGATGCCACCTTCACCGTCGGCACCAAGCTCAACCCGAACGACGTCGGTGATTGGAACACCAACGAGTTCACCCAGTGGATGCAGGAACAGACCGGCGTCCCGATCACCTACGACGTGGTGCTCAACGAGGACGCCGACCTGACCCGCGTGAATGCACAGATGACGGCCGGGGACATGCCGGACGCCTACATGATGATCCCCTTCACCAACGATCAGGTCTCCCTGTACGGCAGCCAAGGCGTCTTCCAGCCCTTGGAGGACCTCATCGAGACCTACGCACCGGCGCTGCGCCAGGTGATGGAGGACTACCCCGAGTGGGGAGCCGCTCTCACCGCCACGGATGGGCACAAGTACCAGATGGCCGTCCCCAACGACTGTTACCACTGCCGGGTCAGCCCCTCGCGGGCGTTCATCAACCAGAAATATCTCGAGGCGGTCGGGGCCGAGATGCCGCAGACCACCGAGGATCTGCGCGAGGTGCTGAAGCTCTTCAAGGAACAGGATCCGTCCGGCACCGGCCAGATGATTCCGTTCTCCGGCGGCGGTCCGAACGACTTCATCGACAACTACATCATGAACTCGTTCCTGTATAACCCGGGTTCGGAGGGAGATGGTGGTGGGTGGCTGCGCCTGAACGAAGGCAAAGTCGAGTTCGTCGCCGACAAGGATGAGTGGCGCGAGGGACTGCGCTACCTGCGCACCCTCAGCGACGACGGCACCCTGGACCGCTCCGCCTTCACGATGAGCTCCGACGAGCTGCTCCAGGCCGGAAATCAAGGCCGCCTGGGCTTCGTGCGCAGCTACTACTGGGGCTTCTTCGCCGATATCTCCGACGAACCGGACGCCCTATGGCGCGATTACGTCTCCGTGCCACCGCTCGAGGGGCCGAACGGGGTGCGCTACGCGAACTGGGACTGGGAGACCGACCGCAGCCGACCATTCGTCATCACGAGCAAGTGCGAGAACCCCGAGGTACTGGTGCAGTGGCTCGACTACATGTTCACTCTCGAGGGTTCGCTGCGCGCCGCCAACGGAACCACCGACAACTGGAACTTCGCCGAAGAAGGTGACGTCGGTATCAACGGCAAACAGGCCATCTGGGACCGCGAGACCTGGCCCGCCCCGGCCGGGACCAGCCTGGGCGGCCTCGCCTTGGCCTACAACTCCAACGACTTCCGTCTCGGTCAAGTGTCCGACCCGGACAACCCCGACCTGGAGGTATTCCTCTACAACGCGACCACGGAGTACGAGCCCTACCAGCAGCCCCGTGAGTTCTACCTTCCGTCGTTGATCTTCGACCAGACACAGGCCTCCCGTCGCGCGGACATCGCCACCTCGATCGAGAGTCACGTACGTCAGCACATGGCGAGCTTCGCCATCGGCGAGCTCGACATCAACGACGACGCCGCGTGGGAGGAGTACGTGTCCGCGTTCGGTGCCATGGGACTGCCGGAGTACCTCGACCTGCACCAGCAGGTCTTCGACGCGCGTCAGGGGTGAGTCTGCCGATGCTCCGTGCTCGCCGGATGAAGTACACCGGGGGCGATGCCGCCTTCATGATCAGCACCTACGTGCTGCTGGCGGTGTTCACCCTGTCCGTGCTCTACCCGCTCGTCTTCGTGCTGAGCGCGTCGGTCTCCAGTGCCGACGCGCTCACGCGCGGCGACGTCTGGTTGTGGCCGGTCGGAATCAACGTCGACGCGTACACGGAGGTATTCGGCTCGCCACGCCTGGTGCGAGGCTTCCTCAACTCGGTGCTCTACACGGTGCTGGGCTCGGCGATCGGGACATTCCTGACGTTGTTGGCCGGCTACGTGCTCTCACGGGATGATCTGCCCTTCCGGCGGAGCCTGATGTTCTTCTTCCTCATCCCGTTCCTGTTCAGCGCCGGGATCATCCCGACCTACATGATCGTGAACGCGCTCGGTCTGATGAACTCCATCTGGGCGGTCGTGCTGCCCGGCGTGCTGAACGTCTTCAACATGATCATCACGATGACGTTCTACCGGCTGAACATTCCCAAGGAGATGCTCGAGGCGGCGCAGGTGGACGGTGCCACTGACTTCCGCTTCTTCTTCCGGATGGCCATCCCGCTGAGCAAGCCGATCATCGCGGTGAACGTGCTGTTCTACGCGATCACGCAGTGGAATGGCTGGTTCAACGCGCTGCTCTACCTCTCGGATGACACGTTGTTCCCGTTGCAGCTGGTGCTGCGCGAGATCCTCACCCAGAGCCAGGTGGACCCGTCCATGATCGGCGGTGATGTCTCCGAGTTGATCCGGCGCAAGGAACTCTTCGACAAGCTCAAGTACGCCCTGATCGTGGTCGCGATGATCCCGCCCATGATCGCCTATCCGTTCGTCCAGAAGCACTTCACCAAGGGTGCGCTGATCGGATCGCTCAAGTGAGCCAGGGAGCCTGAACGATGACGTCACCGACGACCACCGCACCGCCCACTCCGAGGGCGCCCGCGCCCGGCTCGGCAAGCCGGAGACCGACGAAGAAGCACCAGTACCCGCTCGGCCTGCGCCTGAAGCGGTCCTGGCGCCTGTACGTCCTGCTGTTGCCGCCGTTCGTCTACGGGATCCTGTTCATGTGGGCGCCGTTGTACGGCCTGCAGATGGCGTTCAAGGACTTCAGTGTGGCGCTGGGGATCAGCGGCAGCCCGTGGGCAGGGTTGAAGTATCTCGATCAGTTCGTGAATTCCTTCCAGTTCGGGACCGTCATCAAGAACTCCCTGATCCTGAACTTCTACGAGTTGCTGGCGCTGTTCCCGCTGCCGATCGTCCTGGCGCTACTGCTGAACGTGGTGCGCAACATGAAGTTCAAACGCACGGTGCAGCTGATCACCTACGCCCCCTACTTCATCTCCACCGTCGTGGTCGTCGGCATCATCATCATGCTGTTCTCCCCGAGCGGCGGCATCGTCAACCAGGTGATCGTCGGAATGGGCGGCCAGCCGACCGACTTCCTCAGCTCCGATTTCTTCCGGCACACCTACGTCTGGTCCGGTGCCTGGCAGACGCTGGGCTACTCGGCAATCATCTACCTCGCGGCGCTGGCAGGTATCGACCCCCAGCTGCACGAGGCGGCGAAGGTGGACGGTGCCTCGATCGTGCGCCGCATCTGGCACATCGACCTCCCGGGCATCCTGCCGGTGATGGTGACGCTGCTGATCCTCAACATGGGCTCGATGCTCTCTGTCGGCTTCGAGAAGGTTCTGCTCATGCAGACGCCCCTGAACCTCGATGTCTCGGAGGTGATCGACACCTACTCCTACAACGTCGCCTTCGCCTCCTCGATCCCCCAGTACTCCTACGCCGCCGCCATCGGACTGTTCAAGTCCGTGATCGCCGTCATCATGCTCGTGATGGCCAACTGGCTGGCGCGGCGAGTCGCCAAGACGAGCCTGTTCTGATGGCCGGCGCGGTGCCGGCGTGGTTCAGCCACGACCGGTTCGGGATGTTCGTCCACCTCGGCGTCTACTCGGCACTGGCCCGGCACGAATGGGTGATGACCAACGAGCGGATCGACCCGGCGGAGTACGAGCGGCTCGCGAGGTACTTCGATCCCGACCTGTTCGACGCCGACGCCCTGGCGCGGGCAGCCAAGGACGCCGGGATGGGCTATCTGGTGCTGACCGCCAAACACCACGACGGGTTCGCACTGTACGAGACCAACCTCAGCGACTACAGCTCGACCGCGTTCTTCGGTCGCGACCTCGTGGCAGAGACCGTCGAGGCGTGCCGCCGAGTGGGGCTGCGGGTCGGCCTCTACTACTCGCTCATCGACTGGAATCACCCGGACTTCACGATCGACTTCCAGCACCCGCTCCGGGACCGCCCGGATGCCGCCGAGCTGAACTCCGGTCGCGATATGGACAGCTACCGCCGGTTCCTGCACGGGCAGGTGCGTGAGCTGCTGACCGGGTACGGGCAGATCGACTACGTCTTCTACGACTTCACCTACCCGTGGGAGCAGGACGGCTGGGTCGGCAAGGGGCCGAAGGACTGGGACGCGGCCGGTCTACTCGCGATGACGCGCGAGCTCCAACCGGGAGCGGTGGTCAACGACCGGCTGGGTATCCCGGGCGATTTGGTCACCCCGGAGCAGTACCTGCCGGACGCCCCGATGATGACCGACGACGGCGCCTGGCAGACCTGGGAGGCCTGCCACACCATGAACGGGGCGTGGGGGTATGACCGGGAGAACCGTAACCTCAAGAGCCCGGACCTGCTGATCCGCACGTTGATCGACATCGTGTCCAAGAACGGGAACTTCCTACTCAACATCGGCCCAGACGGACGGGGTGCGATCACCGGCAGCGATGCGGCCTCGCTCGGGGTCCTCGCCGAGTGGATGCGCCTGCACCGCCAGGCGATCGTCGGGGCCGGGCCGGTGGCGGCCACCCCGGCGCCCGGGACAGCGTTCACCGCGCGCGCTGACCGGATCTACGTGCACCTGCTGCACTGGCCGCTCAAGCACGTGCACCTGCGGGATCTGCCCGGCTCGGTACAGTTCGCGCGGTTCCTGCATGACGGCTCCCAGCTACAGGTGCGGGTGGCCGGCGGCGAACGGACCGACGCCAACCATCAGCTCGACCACATCACCCCCGGTGAGCAGCCTGCAGGCACGGTCACGTTGCAGTTACCTGCCGTCCGGCCCGAGGTCGCGGTCCCGGTGGTGGAGCTCTTCCTCGGCGAGGACTGACGGCGGCCGATCACCTGTCCGCCGGGCGGCGCGCAGGTGATCGGCCCCGCTGTCAGCTGCCTGAGGGTCGCAGTACGCCGTCGACGCGTCGGGGAATGCCCACCTGGCCCTCACGAAGCTCAGGCGGCAGCACCTCCTGCGGTGCGTCCTGCCAGGCGAGCGGGCGCAGGAACCGGCGCACGGCGGTGGCCCCCACGGAGGTGTGCTGGGTGTTCGTCGCCGGCCACGGCCCGCCGTGGTGCATCGCCCAGCACACTCGCACACCCGTGGGGTAGCCGTCGTAGATGATCCGCCCGACGACGTCCCGCACCACCTCGGTCAGAGCCTGCCGTTCCTGCGCCTCGCCAGCCGCCGAGTGGATCGTCGCCGTCAGCGAGTCGGGGACCGCGGCCAGGGTCGCGCCGATCTGCGCCAGGTCGCGGTAGCGGACGAGCACGATCAGCGGTCCGAAGGCCTCTTCGGTGACGGCTGGAGTGACGTGGTCGGCGTCGATCTCCAGCACGGCGGGGGTGCGGGCGAAGCCCTCCTCAGCGGCCCGGGGTGCCAGCAGACTGCGTGCGTGCCCCTCCTCGATCAACCGGGTGCGGATCTCGTCGAAACTGTGGTGGATGCGGGAGTTGAGCAGCGTCTGCGGATCGGCGGCGCCGCCGCGCGAGACCAGGCCGGCGGCGAGTGCGTCACCGGCTTCCCCTTCCGGGACCAGCGCGATTCCCGGTTTGGTGCACAACTGCCCGGCGGATGCGGTGAAGGACGTATACAGCCCCTCGGCGATCTCCTCGCCGCGCTCGGCCACGGCGCCCGCCGTGACGATCAGCGGGTTGACGCTGGAGAGCTCGCCGTAGAAGGGGATGGGCGTGGGGCGCTCGTCGATCAGGGACTGCAGGATCTTCCCGGTGGACAGCGACCCGGTGAACCCCACGGCGGTGATGCGGGGGTCGCGGACCAGGTCCGCCCCCGCCTGCTGGCCGTAGACGATTCCGATGGTTCCCTCGGGAGCGCCATGGGCGGCGGCAGAGCGCGCGAGGCTCTCGTAGGAGCGTTGAGAGGTCAGCAGATGCGAGCCGTGCGCCTTGATCACCACGGAGCCACCCGCTGCGAGCGCAGAGGCGGTGTCGCCACCGACGACGGAGAAGGCGAAGGGGAAGTTGCTCGCCCCGAAGACGGCGACCGGGCCGAGGGGCACGAGCATGCGGCGCACGTCGGGGCCGGGGCCAAGCGGAGTGTCGCCGGCATGATCGATGATTGCCTCGAGGTACCCGCCCTCGGTGACGACGTCGGCGAACAGTCGGAGCTGGAAGATGCTGCGGGTCAGCTCCCCGGTCAGGCGCGCCTGCGGCAGTCCGGTCTCGCTCATCGCGGCGCTCACGAGAGCCTCCCGGTCCTCCTCGAGGCCGTCGGCGAGCGCCTGCAGCAGCCCGGCGCGCCAGGCGCGGCTGCGGGTGCTCAGATTGCGGAAGGCATCACGGGCGAGGGTGGTGATCTCGACGAGACGCTCGGGGGTGGTCTGCTCGATGAGCGTGGGTGTGGTGGTGCCGGTGCGGGGGTCGGTCGTCGACAGGGTGGTCATCGAGTCATCCTTCCGATCAGGTTTCGCTGCGCGAGGTTGGAGATGAGGGCGCCGATCCCGAACTCCCACGCAGGCAGGGACTCGCTGTGCTGGACGCGGTTGATCAGCGCGCCCAGCCCCGGTGAGGCGATCCGGACCACGTCACCAGGGTGGTGGGTGAAGCCGTGGCCCGCCAGGTCACGATCGGCGGTCGGGGCGAACATCGTGCCCAGGTAGAGCACGAAGCCGTCGGGATAGGCATGGTGATTGCCAGCCGCCTGGCGGACAAGATCGGCGGGATCGCGACTGATACGAGCCATATCGGAGCCCGCCTCGAGCTGGAATCCGTCCGCACCGGTGACGGTGAGCGAGACGGACTCGCTGCGCACGTCGTCGAGGGTGAAACCTGCGTCGAACAACCGCAGGAACGGACCGAGTGAAGCCGAGGCGTTGTTGTCCTTCGCCCGCCCCAGCAGCAGCGCGGAGCGGCCCTCGATGTCGCGGAGGTTGACGTCGTTGCCGAGCGTGGCGCCGATGATCGCGCCAGCGGAGGAGACGATCAGCACGACCTCGGGCTCGGGGTTGTTCCACTCCGACTCGGCGAGCACGCCGACTTCGGAACCCGGCCCGACCGAGGCGAGCACCGGCGCCTTGGTGAAGATCTCGGCATCCGGCCCGATACCGACCTCGAGGTACTGGCTCCACATCCCGGCCTCGAGCAGCACCTCCTTGAGCCGCGCGGCGGCGGCCGAGCCCGGGACGAGATCGGCGATGTCCCCGCCGATCGCTTCCATGACGGTGCTGCGGATACTCTCCGCGGTCGCCGCCTCGCCACGGGCTCGTTCCTCGATGACGCGCTCGATCATCGAGACCGGGAACGTCACTCCCGCGGCCTTGATCACCTGCAGGTCGACCGGTGAGAGCAGCCAGGGCAGTGCGTCATCGCGGCGGTCGGTGTTGGTGTTGGCCCAGAGGGCCTCGAGCGTACCGACCGAGGGGCCACTCGCCCCGGCGAGGGCCGCGGTCGGGTCCGGCTGCTCGGTGAGATCACGCATCGTGGGGAAGGAGGCCGAGAGGTCCTGCAGCTCACCTTCGCGGACGGCCACGACCGCGGGACCCGGGGCGTGGGGCAGCCAGGCGCGTCCGACGAGTACGGCGCGGTCGTGATCAGTGGGCAGGATGTCGGTGACCGGGGGGATCCAGGTCGTCATCGGGAGTTCCTCCTCGTCTCAGCGGCCGTGGAAAGTGCCGGTGCGCTTCTCGGTGAAAGCGGTGCGTCCCTCGGCGGCGTCTGCGGTGGCGAAGGTGATTGCCTGCAGCTCGCGCTCGTAGCCGATCGCCTGGTCGAGCGGGAGATTCTGCGCGGCACGCACGTTCGCCTTCGCCGTCTCGACGGCGATCGGGGGTCGGGTGGCGATGATCCTAGCCAGTTCCTGGGCCCGGCTGAGCAGCTCCTCGGCCGGCAGGACCTGACTGATCAATCCCCAGGACAATGCCTGGGAGGCGTCGATGCGATCGCCGGTCATCAGCATCAGGGCCGCGTTGCCTGGTCCGACGGATGCGGCCAGCAGGGGTGACATCCCCCCGCCGCCGATCCATCCGAGCGTCACCTCGGGCGCCGCGAAGGTCGCGGACTCGGCGGCAACCCGGATATCGCAGGTGAGCGCCGCCTCGAGACCGCCACCGAATGCGTAGCCGTTCACGGCGGCGATGATCGGTTTGCGGCACTCACGTAGCGCGTCGCAGTAGTCGCGCCGGTTGCGGAAAGCCCACGGGGTGTCGTACTCGTCGAGGGTGGTGATGTCGCTGCCGGCGCAAAAGGCGCGTCCGGTGCCGGTGTAGACGAGGACCCGGATGGACGGTTCGTCGTTGACGGCGGTGACGAGGCGGGCCAGCTCGGCGCTCATCTCCTGGGTGACGGCGTTGAGCTTCTCCGGCCGGTTCAGGCGGATCGTGGCGACATGGTCGTGGACGTCGACGACGAGGAGTTCGGTGCGGGATGTGAGGGTCATACGGCCTCCGGTCGGTGGGTGAGGAGTTCCTCGAGTTCGTCGAGTGCGTCGCCGGCTGCCCGCCCGGTGAGGACGGCCGCGCGCACGATCGCTGATGCCTGGCTCTGGACGGGGATGTAACCGGCGAAGCGGGGGCGCACCCACGCGGTCTCCATGGTCGAGCGGGTGGCGGAGTAGAAGCCGTACGCGGCGTCGTCGACCGCCGGGTCCGTCCAGGCGGCACGGGCGCTGGGTTGACCGTCGTGGGCGGGGATGAACGTGCGCTGGGTCTCCTCGGCGAGCAGCCAGGTCAGATGCTCCAGGAGAGCCGCTGAGGGGGTGCTGCGCCGCGTCAGCGCGATCCCGGTGCCGCCGATCGTGGAGCCGGTACGCCGCCCCTGCGGTGGGGGCCCGAACGCGAGTGCGGGGCTGGAATAGGTGACGTAGCCGTAGACGAGCGGGATGTAGTCGATGTCGCCAACCGTGCGCATCCGTTCCAGCAGGCCGATCGGGTTCAGCCGCTCGGTGTCGTGGGGGAGGTTCGTGCTCAGGGCCGTCATGATCTCCAACGCTCGCTCGGCGACGGGGCGGTCGAAGACCGAGGCCGAGCTCTCGCCGCTCAGCGAGAGGGTGATTGAGCAGAGGGTCAGGAACGCGTGCGGACCGGCCAGGCTCATCGCGAGTCGGCCGCCGTCGGCGAGGTCGAGTGCGTCGTGCCAGGTCGTGGGTGGTTCGGGCAGCGCCTGGGTCTGTCGCGCGCTCACCTGCGTCGCGGCGTCCAGCGGGAGTGCCCACAGATGCGGGCCGAGCTGGTACGAGCGCACGCTGGCACCTACCGCGCCCTGCTCCAACCGGCGCACCACCTCCGCGGGCACCAGGTCGTCGATCGGGTGCAGGCAGCCGGCGGCCAGTGCGTCGCCGAGGTGAGGGTGATCGAGCACCAGGACGTCATAGCGCCTGGCGAGGTCGGCGATCGCCGCAGACTCGAACCCCTCCAGCGGCTGGACCTCCCACCGCAGTGTGTCCGGCCCGGTCAGGCGAGTGGCCGCCGCCTCCAGCGCGTTCCGGCCGCGCGGGTGGTCCCAGGTGAGCCCGACATAGTCGGTCATACCGGGGCGCTGACCGGTTCGGCCACCACACCGCTGCCGACCAGGCTGTCGGCGCGGTCTGACTCGATACCCAGCTCGCCGAGAATCTCCCGGGTGTGCTCGCCGACCCGTGGCGCACCGCGGTCGATGCGCGGTGGTGTCTTCGTCATCCGGTAGGGGAAGCCGGGTGTCTTCACGCGACCCTCGGTGGGGTGGTCGTATTCGACGAACGTCCCGTTGTGCCGGATCTGCGGGTCCTGGACCAGATCCTCGTAGCCGTACACCGGACCGACCCACATACCGGCGGGAAGCAGCACGTCCAGCCAGTGCTGCGTGCTGCGCCCACGCAGGTGCCCGGCCACGATCGCGTGAAGTTCGTCCCGGTGGGTCCAGCCGTGGGTCTCGGCATCCAGGCCCGCCAGCCGTGGCTCCTCCAGCACGGCCCCCAGGGCCTCCAGGTCGGCGAACGCGAGGGCCAGGAACCCGTCCGCGGTCTCGAAGATGCCGTACGGGGCGCGGATGTAGACATGCGCGTGCGGCTCCTCGCCCCGCTGCTGGGGTACGCCGCCGACGGTGTAAACACTCAGTTCTTGCATCTGCAGGGTGGTGAGCGCGTCGAGCATGTTGACGGTGACGAGCTGGCCCTCGCCCGTGCGCTCCCGGTGGAGCAACGCCGCCAGCACGCCCTCGAACGCGGTCGAGGCGGTGACGGCGTCGGCCAGGTACTGCCCGGCGGGCGCGGGCGGCTCACCGTCGCGCCCGGCGGAGAGCATGGCCCCGCTCATGGCCTGCAGGATGAGGTCTTGGCCGGGGCGGTCACGGTACGGTCCGTCCTCGCCGTAGCCGGAGATGGACACGTAGACCAGCGCCGGGTTGATCGCGGCGAGGGTCTCGTAATCCAGGCCGAGACGGGCAGCGACGCCGGGCCGGTAGTTCTGCAGGAAGACGTCGGCGCCAGCGACGAGCTCGCGCACGATCTGGCGTCCTTCCTCGGACTTGAGGTCGATCGCCAGGGACCGCTTGTTCCGGTTCAGGCTGAGGAAGGACACGTTGATCTCGTTGCCTTTCGCCCCACCGGCAGCGGCGCCGCGCTGCCACTCCCCGGTGGTGGGTTCAACCTTGATGACGTCGGCGCCCAGGTCGCCCAGGCGCTGGGCCGCGAACGGGCCGGCCATGGCGATGGAGCAGTCGATCACGCGGTAGCCGTCGAGGACTCCGCGGTGGGTGGCGTCGGTCATGTCTCCCTCAGAGGTTCTCGATGGACGGGCGTCTCGACGCCGCTGGCGCCGGCCGAGCGCAGCAGCGCCTCGATCAGCTCGACCGATCTCGCGGCCACCAGGGCATCGGAGTTGTTCTCGGTGCTGGCACCGGTGATCAGGTCGATGAATCTGGCCGGGGGCACGAGGCACTCGTACTCGCCCTCACCCGGGGCGATGGCGACGTCCTCGCGGCGGCCGTCGTAGCGGCTCAGTGAGACCCGCTCGCGTTCCACATCGATCATCAGCACCCCCTCGGAGCCGAACAGGCGGATGTCGAGCTGGTACTTGTCGCCGTCGGCGAGCGTGGCAGCACCCGAGACGGTGCCCAGCGCTCCGCCCTCGAACTGCACCACAGCGGCGTCGAAGAGGTCGACGGCGGCCCCTGGTCCGCTCACCCGGCCCGCCACCGTGGTGGCGCGTAGGCCCGTGAGCCAGGACAGCAGCGCCGAGGAGTGGGTGATCTGCCCGTGCGCGTAGCCGCCGCCGTGGGCAGGGTCGGCCCAGGTGCTCGGGTCGGGCGCGGTGTGCGAGTTCCACCGCTGCAGCATGTGGGTGGGGTCGGAGCCGAACAGGCCACGGGTGGGTGAGGCCATGTGGCAGAGCACGTACTGGATCTCACCGATCCCACCGGCGTCGAGGATGCGCTTGGCCGCGGACGTGAACGGCTTGTAGTTCCAGCCGTAGGGCACCAGGAAGACGGTCCCGGCGCGTTCGGCACGTTCGACCAGGTCCCACGCCTGGGCAGCGTCCAACGTCATCGGCTTCTCACACAACACGTGTAATCCGCGCTCGAGCGCCTGTGCCGCGAACCGGTGATGCAGGTCATGCGGGGTGGAGATGACCACGGCGTCGATGTCCGCGGCGAGGAGTTCGTCGGCGTCCTCGGTGGCCAGGTCGAACCCGAACTCTGCCTGCGCGTGGGCCAGGCTCGGTCCCCTGCCGCAGACTCCTACGAG
Source organism: Ruania halotolerans (assembly GCF_021049285.1). Taxonomy (GTDB): domain Bacteria; phylum Actinomycetota; class Actinomycetes; order Actinomycetales; family Beutenbergiaceae; genus Ruania; species Ruania halotolerans. Next base: position 3,854,526 of record NZ_CP088017.1, on the reverse strand, counting down.
CTCCACGTCCTCGCGGGCGGCGAAGATCGGGAAGTGATTGCTCGTGGCCCACCAGCCCGCGCCGATGGCCCCGAGCCGGACGCTCATCCGACCCACCGCCAGGTCCGGCGGCCTGCCCGAGACCCCTCGCGTACGGTCCCGGCGGCGGCGAGGCGCTCCAGGTTGCCGGTCATCGGGAAGATCAGGTACTCGGCAGCCGCGTCCGACCACGAGCCCAGGTGCGGCGTGCAGCGGTGGATGAGTTCGAGGGAGGTCAGTTCCTCCCCGCTGCGTAAGTGGTCGGCGATCACCTGGTCGATGCGGTCGACGTAGGCGGCCGAGCGGTTCAGGAACCCGGCCGCGTGGGCACCCTCGTAGACCGGGTAGTGCGCCGTCAGGAGCAGGTCGGCGCGGTAGGAACGCAGTCGGGTGATGGTCTCGGTGTAGGCGACCACGTCGCGGTAGGTGGGCGGGAAGATCGGCGCACCCTGCGTCGTCAGGACGCTCTCGCCGAGGACGGCGTCGGAGATGAGCAGGGCGCGGTTGACCGGATCCCACAGCGCCAGGTGGCCGGGGGAGTGGCCGGGTGCGCGGAGCACCTCGATCCGGCGGTCGCCGAGATCGAACACCTCGCCGCCCTCCAGCGCCCGGTCCACCGTGACGAGGCGGGTGCTGCGGCGGATCTCGGCGGTGGCCTCGGGCGGGTCGTCGAAACCGTCAGCGTCGGCGAACTCGCCGTAGCGGCCGCGGATGAGTAGCTCGATGTCCTCGGTCATCGGGACGTCGTCACGGCCGGCCAGCAACTCGACGTCGGGCGCGAGCTCTCGTAAGGCGCCGTTGCCGCCGGTGTGGTCGAAGTCGCAGTGCGAACTGATCGTCCAGCGAATCTCGGTCGGGTCCAGGCCGATCTGACCCAGGTAGGGCGTCAGCGTTCCCGAGACTGACTCCTCGACGCCGGTGTCGAATAGCAGTGCTCCCCGGGCGCCGGTCAGCAGATACATGGCAATGAACCGCTCCCCCAAGGGAGCGACGATGCGGTGCAGGCCCGGACGTATCTCCATCATTTCCCCCAGCCGTCGCCATCAACGAGGCGCAGGCCGCTGCGCTGCGGGCGGGTGTGTGGTCCGGCAGGTTCCTGCCATCCCTCCGCCTCGCGGGCAGCGCGAATGGCTGATTCGTCGATCACCATCCCGGCGCCGGCTCGGTCGCCCAGCACGATGCCGCCATCGACGAACTCCTGGTCGACCGTGAGGCCGACTGGGACGCCGAGATCCTGCACTTCGGACGAGAGATGATTCGGCACGGCGGCTGCGACCGCTGCGACCGCATGGTTCGCCGTGAGGCCGACCGGACTGAGCGGCAGATCGCGGCTGTGCGCGGCCATCGCCACCCGCAGCATGTGCGTGACTCCCCAGATCGCCCCTGCCTGGACGATGTCGGCACCACCGCCGTCCAGCAGCGGCCGATACCACTCGAGTCCGGTGAGGTTCTCTCCGGTGGCCACAGCGGCCTTGATCGATTGGCTCAGGCGTGCATGCCCGACGGTGTCCCACCGGCGTAGCGGTTCTTCGATCCACGTCAGGTCGATGTGCTCCTCGAGTGCGCTCACGTACCGCACGGCCTGTTTGACGTTCCAGGACTCGTTGGCGTCGAGCATGAGCGCAGGAGCGGCGCTTGCGGTGCTGAGTGTCTCGGTGATCAGAGCGAAGCGTCGCAGGTCGTCCTTCAGGCACCGGCCGCCTTTGAGCTTGGCTGCGGTATACCCGCGATCGGCAAATGATTGGTAGAGGGTCGCGAGTTCGTCGTCCGTGAGCGCGGCGTCGAGGCCGGACGCGTAGCCGTGCACGAACCGGTCACCGGCGCCGAGGAGGCGCCACAGGGGCTCACCGGCGAGCTTGGCCTTGATATCCCACAGGGCCGTGTCGAGGGTTCCGATCCCCCCGAACGTCGCGCCGCCGTGGGATGACTTGAACACTCGCGCGAGCATGGCGTCGTACAGCGTCGAGACGGCGCGAGGATCCTTGCCCTCGAGCGCCGGGAAGAGCCGGTCGAGATCGGCGTGGGAACCGGCCGCCACGCCCTCGACGCCCTCGTCGGTTTCGATGACCACGAGAGGCACGTCCGTGACGCCGGAGGCGATGAACCCGTTGACGTCGCCAACGGGCCTGCCCCAATGGTGGGTCGTGCTGAGGGTGCGGTAACCGGTGATCTTCATATCATCCTCGAGGTGAGATCGTTCGAACACCATACATCATATGTCTGCTGTTTGGCGTGTCAGGGTATCCGAGATGTTCCGTGATCAATAGGTTGGTGTCATGCCCTCCTCAGAGCCGACGGCCTCCGCTCGCACCCGACGTCCGATAGAGCGCATCGGGGCCACGGTGCTCCGGGAGTTCGTCCAAGCGATCGTGGCCGGCGAGTACGGACCGGGACAGATCCTGCCCACGGAAGCGGAATTGACGGCCGAGTTCGGTGTCAGCCGGACGGTCATCCGCGAAACAATGAAGCGGCTGCAGGAAAAGGGCATGATCACCGTCGCGCAGGGGCGCGGTACCCACGTGCAACCGATCACCAGCTGGAACGTGCTCGATCCGCTCGTGCTGTCGACGATGATCAGCAATGACCGCACCCTGGGGGTGCTGGATGATCTCAGTGTCGTACGCAGTGCCCTCGAGGCCGAGATGGCCGGTGATGCAGCGGCCACCGTGGATGATCAGACGCGGCTGATCCTGCGTGAGCGGATCGAGAACATGGCCGAGTCGGTCAGCGACTCGAGCGTTTTCCGCGATGCCGACGTCCAGTTCCATCTGGCGGTCATGGACCTCTCCGGCAACGCGCTGGCCGCGAACATCGCCCGGGCGCTCATCTTGCATGCGGTGCACAGCGATCGCTATACGGGCCTCGATCCGACGCGCGCCTTCGAGCTGACCCTCGCCGAGCATGAAGCGGTGGTTGAGGCGATCGATGCCGGAGATGCGCGCCGCGCCCGCGAGGCCATGCGGGACCACATCCTCGGCTCCTGGCAGCGGCGCCGCCTCCCTACAGAGAAGTCTCCCGGCATGTAGCGAGCTCCGGACCTGGCGGCGGTCCGCACCTCGATCGCAGGGTCGCATCCGCTGTGAGATGACACCGGCGCCCAGAGGGCGCACGATAGAGCCATACCCTCGAGGAGGCGAGATGACGACGACGTCCCGCGGCCTGGACAAGACGGTCGCCTCCGCCGCCGACGCGGTGGCGGACATCCCGGATGGCGCCACCCTCGCCGTCGGGGGCTTCGGCCTGTGCGGTATCCCGTCCGTTCTGATCCAGGCCCTGCTCGAGCAGGGCACCACCGATCTGCGCGTGGTCTCGAACAACTGCGGCGTGGACGATTGGGGGCTTGGGCTGCTGCTCGGCGCCGGGCGGATCAGCAAGATGACCGCGTCCTACGTGGGGGAGAACAAGGAGTTCGAGCGCCAGTTCCTCTCCGGTGAGCTGGAGGTGGAGCTGGTTCCGCAGGGCACCCTCGCCGAACGGTTGCGGGCCGGCGGTTCGGGGATTGCTGCGTTCTTCACGCGGGCCGGCACTGGCACGCAGATGGCCGAGGGTGGGTTGCCGCAGCGGTACGACGGCGCTGGGGGCGTTGCCCAGGCGTCCACGCCCAAGGAAGTGCGCACGTATCCCACCGACGGCGGCCCGCGGGAGTTCGTGCTGGAGGAGGCCATCCACACCGACTTCGCTCTGGTGCACGCGGCGAAGGCAGACAGGCACGGCAACCTGGTGTTCACGAAGTCCGCCCGCAACTTCACCCCACAGGCTGCGATGGCCGGGAGGGTGTGCATCGCCCAGGTCGAAGAGCTGGTGGAGCCGGGTGAGCTGGATCCGGACGAGATCCACCTGCCCGGTGTGTACGTGCACCGGGTGGTGGAGGTGGGGCTGGATATCGAGAAGCGGATCGAGAAGCGGACGGTCGCTCCGGCTGCCGGCAGGGGAGCCGCCTGATGGCACTGACCAGGGAAGAGATGGCCGCCCGCGCCGCCCGGGAGCTGCCCGACGGCGCCTACGTGAACCTCGGAATCGGGCTCCCCACGCTGGTACCGAACTACGTGCCGGCGGGGCGTGAGGTGGTGCTGCAATCCGAGAACGGGATCCTCGGCGTCGGGCCCTACCCGGCCGAGGAGAACGTGGACCCGGACCTGATCAATGCCGGCAAGGAGACCGTCACCACCCTCCCGGGCACGTCCTTCTTCGACTCCGCGATGTCCTTCGGGATGATTCGCGGCGGCAAGATCGACGTGGCCATCCTCGGCGGCATGCAGGTCTCGGGCGCCGGCGACCTGGCGAACTGGATGATCCCCGGCAAGATGGTCAAGGGTCCCGGCGGGGGGATGGATCTGGTGCAGGGTGCCCGGCGGGTGGTGGTGCTGATGACGCACACGGCCAAGGATGGATCGCCCAAGATCGTCCGGGAGTGCTCCCTGCCGCTCACCGGGCGCGCTGTGGTGAACCGGATCATCACTGACCTCGCGGTCCTGGACGTCACCGGCGGCGGGCTGGTGCTGCGTGAGCTCGCTCCCGGTGTCACCGCGGATGAGGTGCGCGAATGTACGGAACCGGAGATCGCCGTCGACCCCGATCTGACCGAGGTGAACTCCCAATGACCAGAGCAGCTGACGACGTCGTGATCGTGGGTGCCACGCGCACCCCACAAGGCAAATTGCGCGGGCAGCTCGCACCCCTGGCGGCCACCGCGCTCGGTTCGGTGGCGATCCGGGGAGCGTTGGACCAGGGCGTTCCCGCGGAAGCGGTGGACGCCGTGATCATGGGGCAGGTGCTGCAGGCCGGTGCCGGGCAGAACCCGGCCCGTCAGGCTGCGATCGGCGCCGGGGTCGGCTGGCGCGCGCACGCCACCACCGTGAACAAGGTGTGCCTGTCCGGCCTGACGGCGGTGATCGACGCCGCCCGGCTGCTGCGCTGCGGCGAGGCCGAGGTGGTGGTGGCCGGGGGGATGGAGTCGATGACGAACGCGCCGCACCTGTTGCCCGGGTCGCGGCAGGGGTGGACCTATGGCTCCGTGGAGGCGATCGACGTGACCGCGCACGACGGGCTCACCGATGCGTTCGACCACGAGGCGATGGGTCTGGCGACTGACCGCTATGACGCGGAGCGCTTCCACGTGAGCCGGGCCGACCAGGACGAGGTGGCGGCTGCCTCACATCGGCGGGCGGCGGCTGCCTGGGAGTCTGGCGTGTTCGATGGTGAGGTGGTGCCGGTGACGATCACCGGGCGCAAGGGCGAGACGGTGGTGGAACGCGACGAGGGGATCCGCCCGGAGACCACGGTGGAGACGTTGGCGCACGTGCGGCCCGCCTTCACTCCGGACGGAAACATCACTGCCGGGAACGCCTCCCAGATTTCCGACGGTGCAGCCGCCGTGGTCATGACCACGCGCGCCCGTGCCGAGAACGAGGGCTGGCAGGTGCTCGCCACCGTCCGCGCGGCCGGGCAGGTGGCGGGTCCGGACACGTCCCTGCATGCTCAACCCGCGCGAGCGATCGTCGCCGCGCTGGACCGGCAGGGTTGGGCAATCGATAACCTGGGTCACGTGGAGATCAACGAGGCCTTCGGCGCCGTCGTCGCCCACTCGGTGGCGGCGCTCGGCCTGGAGATGGAACGGGTGAACCCACACGGCGGCGGGATCGCGCTCGGCCACCCGATCGGCGCTTCCGGTGCGCGCCTGGTTGTCCATGCCGCCCACCAGCGGGCGCAGCAGGGCGGAAGGGCCGCCGTCGGGCTCTGTGGTGGGGGAGGGCAGGGCGAAGCGCTGCTGCTGGAGGGATGAGGTGCCGACGACGTGGTGAGAATGTCGTCGCTCAGGTACCCACCGGGTAGTCCACGTACGCGATCCGCGTGCTGTCCGGGGACCAGCTCGGCACGTTCATGGTCCCCTGCCCGCCGAGCACGTTCACCAGGTCGGTCACGTCCTCGCCCCGCGGTCCGCACACCCGGACGATCACGTCGCGGTCGGCCGGGTGCCCGACGGTGCCGGGTGGGAAGGAGACGTAGGCGAGCCGGGCGCCGTCGGGGGAGGGGTGCGGAAACCAGTTCACCCGCTCGTCGTGGGTGAGCTGCTCGGCCCCGGAGCCGTCGGGGCCCATCCGGGCCAGTTGTGCGTGCCCGGCCGCCCGGGGCGGCCCCGTGAGCGGGCGCTCGGTGTTGAAGTAGATCCAGCCCCCGCCGGGGGAGAACTCGGCACCGTCGTCACCGAACTCGTCATCGGTGAGCTGCACGCTCGCGCCGCCGTCGGCCGGGATGGTGAACAGGTTCGGGGCGTGCCAGGCACCCCCGGGCTCGGTGACCACGCCCACATAGGCGAGCGTTCCGCCGTCGGGACTCACCCCGTGCAGGAAGTGCAGCAGCCCGTCCTCGCTCGTGACGCGGACCGCCTCGCCCCCGGCGAGGGGCGCGCGGTAGATGTGCCCGTCCTCGGCCGAGACGAACACGTGCACTCCGTCCGGGTCGAGCACATGGTCGTTGTTCAGCGGCGGGATGCCCGGAATCTCGATCGGCTCCGGGTCGACGGAGCCATCGGCGGGCAGCCGGAACAACACGCCATCACCGTTCACGATCAGCCACTTGCCGTCCAGGGTCCAGTTGGGCGCCTCGTAGAGCACCTCGGTGGACTCGTGCACCAGGCGGGTGGCTCCCGCGGTCACGTCGATGGTGTGGATGCGGGCCCGTTGGCCGGGCGCGAGGGTGCGGGGCATCGTCGCCTTCTGTGGAGCGCGGATAGGTGTCTGGCTCATTCTCTCCTGCGGCGTGGGCGGAGGACTCCACCAGCGCTCCTGCCTCGGCCTCACCTAAGGTGTTCGGGCGCTTCTGCGGAAGCGGTGAACGGGGTCGAGCGCTTCTCTTGACCTGCGCCCATATCGGAGCGGGTGACGGGAATCGAACCCGCGCTATCAGCTTGGGAAGCTGATGTTCTACCATTGAACTACACCCGCATGAGGCCGTTCATCGGCCACAGCGCAACCCAGCATACCCAATCTGCGCGGATGCGATGCACAGTCGCCGCCTCCGATCGGGTCAGTCGGCTACCGTGGGCGCGTGCTGCTCTCCGATCGCGACATCCGCGCCGAACTGACCTCTGGGCGGGTGGGCCTGGACCCATTCGATGCGGACATGGTCCAGCCCTCCAGTGTGGACGTGCGCCTGGACCGCTACTTCCGCCTCTTCGACAACCACAAGTACCCGGTGATCGATCCGGCCGCGGACCAGCCCGACCTCACCCGACTCGTCGAAGTCGAGCCGGAGGAGTCGTTCGTCCTGCACCCGGGCGAGTTCGTGCTCGGCTCCACCTACGAGCTGATCACCCTGCCCGACGACGTGGCCGCCCGCCTGGAGGGCAAGTCCAGCCTCGGCCGCCTCGGCCTGCTCACCCACTCCACCGCAGGCTTCATCGACCCCGGCTTCTCCGGGCACGTCACGCTCGAGCTCTCCAATGTGGCGACACTGCCGATCACCCTGTGGCCAGGCATGAAGATCGGCCAGCTGTGCTACTTCCGCCTCTCCAGCCCTGCCGAGCACCCCTATGGGTCCGGCGCCCAAGGCTCGCGCTATCAGGGCCAGCGAGGCCCGACGGCGTCCCGTTCGCACGTGAACTTCCACCGCACCCGGGTCGAGGGGTAGTCAGGCATGCCACCTGTGTCCATTGGTGCTGACGGCTCGGCGCCAGGCGCCGCGCACCTGGACGCAGCGACGGCGGCCACACGGCACCTCCTGGCGGTGCCGGACGACGTGGTGGTCGACGAAGTGGAAGCACTCGCCCTGTCCCGCTACCCGCAGGCGGAGTGGGTGGAGCAGGATGTGCTCGCCCTCGCTGATGACATCTACCTGTCCGGGCCGTTCATCGTCCCTGCCGGCGACCGGGACGCCCTGGGTCTCCCGGACTGGGCGGACCAGGCGTACCTGTTGACCTGTCCGCACCAACGGGGCGGACCGGTGCCGGAGGAACTGCGCGCCCTCGGGGGCCTGCTGGCCGCGTTCGCGGAGGGGACCCTCGAGGGGCAGGAGAGGGCCGCCGTCGACGTGCTCTGCGCGATGGGCCGCCGCCTCGGCGGTGTGGTGCGCACCTCCACCGGGCACCTGCTCGAGCCCGATCCGACGGCCGGGGTGGATCTCGTGGTGCACGCCGACGTGTGGCTGCACCCCGATGCGCTGATCCGTGTGCTCACTCCGGTGCTCCCCGGCATCCGCCTGCTCACCGAACCCACCACCCCCATGCCGAGTGCGGCCGATTCTGCCCATTCTGCGAGATATACGCGAGATTCGCCGCATTCGATCGGCGCCGAGTCCGGGCTGGACGAAGGGGAGCGGACCTGGTTGCACGCCGAGGCTGACGCCTTCGACGCCCATGCCCTCGCCGAACCGGTGGTCACTGAGGCATACGGCGCGCAGTGGGCCTACCCCGACGGCGGCACGATCGGGGCCTCCGTGGAAGCCGAACTGCAGGTGCCGCTGGTGCTTGCCGGACTCGACTGGGCGGCCACCGGAACCATCGCCTACGCCCTACGGTGGCACCCTGCCGACCCGGTGGCCCTCCATGAGGGCCGGGCCGGTCGGGTGGCCCTGGACCAGCGGGAGGAGGCCCGGGCACGCATCGAGGCCAGCGCGCGCGCCGTGCTTGCGGCCGTGGGCGGCGAGGTCACTGACGACGACCAGTTCCTCGTGCAGCCCTGACTCCGCCGCGCATTGCCGCGCCACGCAGAACCATCTCTCACGCCCCCACTCGCATCGAGACGCACCGCGGCCGCTGCCCTGCCGAGCGGCAGAGCCGGAGTTTCGATTGGTAGAATTCGCAGCACCGCGGTGTCCGCGCCGGCGATCGGGCCGGGGCTGCCGCGTACCCACACAACCGAACACCACGCACCACCGCCACCCTGACCACGCCGACTGACCAGGAGCCGACGTGCTGCAGCTGATTGCCGTGCACCTCTTTGCGGCTCTCGTTGCCCCGGTGCTTGTGGCGCGGTTCGGCCGGAAGGTCTTTCTTCCGCTGGCCCTGGTGCCCGGATCCGCCGCGGTGTGGGCGCTCACCCAGACCAGCGCGGTCCTGAGTGGATCCGGCCCCACCGAGGCAGTCTCCTGGGTCGCCTCCCTCGGCATGCACCTGACGTTCCGGCTCGATGTGCTCGCCTGGCTGATGGTGCTGCTGGTGGGCGGAATCGGCGCGCTGGTGCTGATCTACTGTGCCTGGTACTTCTCCTCCGGGGCGAAGTTCCTGGGCCGGTTCTCGGGAACCTTCATCGCCTTCGCCGGCGCCATGCTCGGCCTGGTCACCTGCGACAACACGCTGGTGCTGTACGTGTTCTGGGAACTGACCACGGTTTTCTCCTACCTGCTCATCGGGCACTACTTCGAGCGCAAGGGCGCCCGCCGCGCCGGTATGCAGGCCATCGTGGTGACGACCTTCGGCGGTCTGGTCATGTTCGCCGGATTCCTCATCCTCGGCGTGATGGAGGACGGCTCCTTCTCGCTCGCCGGACTCGTCACCTCCCCACCCGAGGGAACCGCAGCCACCATTGCGATCGTGTGTGTGCTGGTGGGTGCGCTCACCAAGTCCGCCCTGGTGCCGTTCCACTTCTGGTTGCCCGGTGCGATGGCCGCCCCCACTCCGGTCAGTGCCTACCTGCACGCAGCCGCGATGGTGAAAGCCGGCGTCTATCTGGTGGCCCGGCTGGCCCCCGGGTTCGCCGAGGTGGAGGCGTGGCGCTGGATCATCCTGGTGGCCGGTTCCGCCACCATGCTCATCGGTGGCTACCGCTCCCTGAAGCAGCACGATCTCAAGCTCCTGCTCGCCTTCGGCACCGTCAGCCAGCTCGGATTCCTGGTGCTACTGGTGGGCCAGGCCGAGCGCGCAGTCGCGCTTGCCGGGCTCGCCCTCATCGGCGCACACGCCATGTTCAAGGCCACCCTGTTCCTCACCGTCGGCGTGATCGATGCCGCCGCCGGCACCCGAGACCTGCGCCAGCTCTCCGGCCTCGGCCGCTCGCTGCCGTGGGCCGCCGTGCCCGGGTTCCTCGCCACCTTCTCCATGGTGGGCCTGCCCCCCTTCGCTGGGTACGTGGGCAAGGAAGCAGCCCTAGAAGCGCTTACGCACGACGGCGGCCCTTACGAGAGTGCATTGCTCGCCGTCGTGGTGGTCGGGTCCGTGCTGACCTTCGCCTACGGGATGCGGTTCCTGTGGGGGGCTTTCGCCAGGAAACCCGGCCAGGAGGACACCTCGGTGGACCGGGAGGCGCCCGGCCTGTTCGTGCCGGGAATCGTGCTCGCCGTGGCTGGCCTGGCGGCCGGTGTGGTGCCCTCCCTCGGGGAGGCACTGCTGAGCCGGTATGCCGGGTCCTACCCGGCCGGCGAGGCCGGCCACCTCACCCTGTGGGGCGGGCTCGGACTCCCGCTCCTGCTCACGATCGTGGTGATCGCTGCCGGGCTCGCTCTCTTCGTGGGGCGCACGCTGGTGGAGCGGGCACAGGACTCAGTGATCCTTGGCCCGGATGCGGACCGCGCCTATCGCACCACGATGCGCCGTCTCGACCGGGGAGCCGTGGCGATCACGTCGTTCACTCAGCGCGGTTCGTTGCCGGTCTATCTGGCGGTCATCCTGCTCGTCACCGTCAGTGCGGTGACCATTGCGCTGGTCAATTCAGGCGCCGAGCCAGGCGAGGTTCGAGCGTTCGACACCCCGGTCCAACTCCTGGTCGCGGGGGTGATCGTGATCGGCGCGATCCTCACCACCCAGGCCCGCAGGCGGCTCAAGGCCGTCGTGTTGCTCGGGATCACCGGATACGGGGTGGTGGTGCTGTTCGCGTTGCACGGGGCGCCGGATCTCGCCTTGACGCAGGCGCTCGTGGAGACCATTTCGCTGGTGGTCTTCATCCTCGTGCTGCGCCGACTACCCGCCTACTTCTCGAACCGGCCGCTCAAAGGCAGCCGCTGGTGGCGTGCCGCCCTCGCCGCCTCGGTGGCGGTGCTGGTGATGGCGCTCGCGCTGATCATCCCGCACGCCCGGATCGCGGATCCGATCTCGATCCTGTTCCCGGATGAGGCCTACGAGTACGGCTATGGACGCAACATCGTCAACGTCACCCTCGTGGACATCCGCGCCTGGGACACCATGGGCGAGATCGCCGTACTCCTGGTGGCGGCCACCGGAGTCGCCTCGCTGGTGTTCCTACGCACCCGCTCCGGGCAGGTGCACCGGATCCGGGACCGTCGCTCCGATGCTGCCGCCATCTGGCCCAGCCACCTGCCTGACCCGGCCACCCGCCTCGGCCCCTCGATCGCCACCACCGGCCACGCCCGCCGAGCGCGCACCTGGCTGCCCGCCGGCGGCTCGTTGTCCACGAATCGTCGTTCGGTGATCCTCGAAGTGGCCACCCGGCTCCTGTTCCACACCATGCTGGTGTTCGCCGTGTTCCTGCTCTTCTCCGGGCACAACGCACCCGGCGGCGGATTCGTGGCCGGGATGGTGGTGGGCGTGGCACTCACCGTGCGCTACCTCGCGGGCGGACGCTACGAGCTGGGCGAGGCAGCCCCGATTCTGCCCGGTGCCCTGCTTGGTTCGGGACTGTTCCTCTCCGCCGGGGTGGGCGCCGTGCCGTTGTTCTTCGGCGGCACCGTGCTGCAGTCGGTGAAGATCGACGCCCACCTCGGCATCCTCGGCGAGATGCACCTGGTCACCTCACTGTTCTTCGACATCGGGGTCTTCCTCGTGGTGGTCGGGCTGATGCTGGACATCCTGCGTTCGCTCGGGTCCGAAGTCGACCGGCAGGGTGAGGCAACTGGCAGCGCGGTGCCGGATGTGGCGCACGACTCACCGCGCAGCACCCCCGATGACGCCGAGCCCGTGCCCCGTGCACCGGAAGGGCAGGGACTGTGATGAGCATCGAGATGAGTCCCTCGCTCGCACTGGTTGGCGTGGTCGGTGTGCTGGTGGGCACGGGGGTCTACCTGCTGCTGGAGCGGAGCCTGTCCCGGGTGGTGATCGGCGTGACGCTGATCAGCAACGGTGTGAACGTGTTGTTCCTGATCGCCGGTGGGGCGGCCGGCGGTCCGCCACTGATCGGCACGACCGAACCGGAGCAGATGAGCGACCCGTTGCCGCAGGCGCTGGTACTCACTGCCATCGTGATCAACCTCGGCCTGACGGCGTTCGTCCTCGCCATGGCGTACCGGTCCTGGCAACTGCACGGCCATGACGAAGTGCAAGACGACCTCGAGGACCGCAGGATCGCTCAACGGGCCGCGCGCGACGAGATCGACTCCCGCGCCGACGATCTCGGCACCGATCTCGCCGCCGAGGCCGCAGAGGCACGCGACGAGACCGAGAAAGTCGGGCTGGATTCCTCGCACCATGGTGCCCAGCTCGCCGCCGATGACGACGAGGTCTCCGCTGACGCCACCGAACCTCGCGACCCGTCGGTTGGCGACCCGTCAGCCGGATCAGGCGGAGGTGCCCGATGACGTGGCTGGTCTCATTGCCGGTGATCATCCCGATGATCGCCGCCGGCCTGGCGCTCGCCCTCTCCAAGCGCAACCGTGCCCAGGGCATCATCTCGATGGTCGCGCTGACGGCGGTGCTCGGGGTGTCCATCGTGCTCATCTTCGTCACCCACACCCAGGGTCCGCAGGTGGTGAACGTGGGTGGCTGGGCGGTGCCGGTGGGGATCGCCCTGGTGGCCGACCGGCTCTCCGCCCTGATGTTGCTGGTCTCGGCGGTGGTACTGCTCGGCGTGCTCGCCTATTCCCTCGCCCAAGGGCTGGCCGATGGGAGTAAGGGTGCACCGGTCGCGATCTTCCACCCCACGTACCTGGTGCTCGCCGCCGGGGTAGCCACGGCGTTCCTCTCCGGAGATCTGTTCAACTTGTACGTCGGTTTCGAGGTACTGCTCGCAGCGAGCTTCGTGCTGCTCACCCTGGGTGGAACGGGCGAGCGGATTCGAGCGGGATCGATCTACGTGATCGTCTCGCTGCTCTCCTCGATCCTGTTCCTCATCTCGATCGCAATGATCTACGCCGCGCTCGGGACCCTGAACCTCGCCCAGCTCTCCGAGCGGATCATCGAACTGGATGCCGGGCTGCGCACGGTGTTGCAGATCATGCTGCTGATGGGGTTCGCCATCAAGGCCGCGGTGTTCCCCCTCTCGGCCTGGCTTCCGGACTCCTATCCCACGGCGCCTGCCCCGGTCACCGCCGTCTTCGCCGGGCTGCTCACCAAGGTGGGCGTCTACGCGATCATCCGCGCCCAGACGTTGCTCTTCACCGACGGCACCCTGGACACCATCCTGATGGTGCTGGCAGTGCTGACCATGCTCGTCGGCATTGCCGGTGCCGTGGCCCAGGACGACATCAAACGCCTGCTCTCGTTCACCCTGGTCAGCCACATCGGCTACATGATCTTCGGCATCTCGCTGGCCAGCGATGTGGGCCTGTCCGCGGCCATCTTCTATGTGGCGCACCACATCACCGTGCAGACGGCCCTGTTCCTCGTGGCCGGGCTCATCGAACGGCGCGGCGGCAGCACCTCATTGGACCGGCTCGGATCGCTCGCCAAGGTGGCGCCCGTGCTGGGCGTGCTGTTCTTCGTCTCAGCGATGAATCTCGCCGGGATCCCGCCGATGTCCGGCTTCCTCGGCAAGGTCGGGCTGCTGCAGGCGGGCCTCGCGGACGGAAGCGGCCTGGCCATCGCAGGGGTCGCCGTCGGGCTCGGCACCTCCTTGCTCACCCTCTACGCGGTGGTCAAGGCCTGGAACAAGGCGTTCTGGCAGCAGGCGCCGCAGGTGCTGCCGGAGACGACGGTGCCGCGTGCCATGGTCGGGCCTGCGGCCGCCCTGGTGGCGATCGGGGTGCTGATCGCATTCGTCGGTGGCCCGTTGTACGCCTACACCGATGCGGCCGCGCGGGACCTGCGCGCCCGCACCCCGTACGTGAACTCGGTGATCGTGGACGGTGAGCGCGGTGCGGGTGAGTCCTCGCAGGCCGAGGATTCTGGTGCCGCCGAGGACGCCACCAACCCCGCCGAGGACCCTTCCGGCACGGAGACCGCCGATCCGCGCCCCTCCGAGCGGGCGAGCGACGAGCCCTCCGACGATGAGGCAGGTGAGCGATGAAGGCCTCGAATCGATGGGACTGGTTGCGCCGCTGGCCGATGGCGATCTGGATGGCCCTCGTCTGGGTGTTGCTGTGGGGCGAGGCGAGTGTGGCGAACGTGTTCACCGGGCTGATCGTGAGCTTCCTGTTGTTGCGGGTGTTCCCGATGCCGAAGGTCGGCTTCGATGGCCGGTGGTCCGTGATCGGGACGGCCATCCTGATCGGCGCCTTCCTCTGGGACATCGTGCACGCCTCGATCTCGGTGGCGATCCAGGCGCTCCGGTTACACAGCACCCCGCACGGGGCTGTGATCCGCGTGCAGCTACGATCCGAATCCGACCTCGTTCTCACCCTGACGGCGGAACTCACCTCGCTCATCCCCGGCTCCATCGTGGTGGAGGCCCACCGCCTCACCGGCACCGTGTACCTGCACGTGCTCGAGGCCACGAAGGACGGTGCGCTGGAGAAGGCCCGCCAGCATGTGCTCCGGCAGGAGAAGTGGGTGATGTACGCGCTCGCGAGCGATGCGGACATCGCGGCGGCCGAGATCGCACCCCGCCCGTGGAAGCGGTGGCGCCGCACCAGTGAGGAGAAGTCAGCATGAGCCCGATCGTGATGGTGATCTGCGGTGTGCTGCTCACCGTGTCCGCCGTGATCGTGGTGGGCCGGATCGAGCGGGGGCCAAGCATGCTCGATCGGGTGGTGGGCCTCGACGTGCTGGTGGCCGTGATGATCGGCTGCCTCGCGTTGGTGTCGTTGTGGTTCGGCCGGGAAGACCTGGTGCTCGTGCTGACCGTGCTCGCACTGGTTGGATTTGTCGGTTCGGTCACGCTCGCGCGGTTCGCGGCGGCTGAACCCGAGGATGAGCGGCGAATCCTCACCCCGGCCGAGGCGGCGAAGGCCGATGAACGGGAGCGCGAGCGCGAGGCTCAGGAGGGTGATGACTCCAGTGGGTCGAGCAGATCGCGCGAGTCGGCGGCGTCAACGGCGGAGTCCTCGAATGGCGATGAACGGGGGAAGGACGCATGACTCTCGCTCAGGTGATCGTCTCGGTCTGCATGATCAGCGGCGCTGCCCTCACACTCGTCGCGGCGATCGGCATTGCCCGCTTTCCCGACCTCCTGGCGCGGATGCACGCGGCCACCAAACCCCAGGTGCTCGGGCTGATGCTGATGATGGCGGGCCTCGCCGTCGGGTTGGGTTCCAGCCAGATCACCTGGAAGGTGACCCTGGTGGTGATCTTCCAGCTGATCACGGCGCCGGTGGCGGCGCACATGGTGGGCCGGGCCGGTTATCGCACCGGGAAGATCCGCTCCGACCTGCTTGTTGCGGATGAACTCACCGAAGATCTGGAAGCCGCGCGATTGCGCGACGAACACTGACACCTGAGCACGGCACCTGACTGCCGACACCTCGCTGGGGTGCGGGCGCCCCAGCGGCTTCCTGATGGTTCACCAGGGCCAATACCGAGGGATGTGTCCCTCCCGGAATGCTCAGGTCTTGGCGATCTCGCCGCCGCTGAGCCACTTGCTGGCGCCGCGGGAGGCGATGATGCGCGAGAACGCGATGACCGCGCCGCTCACCGCGGCGAATATCACCAGCTCGCCGAGGCTCGCCTCGTCATCGTCGGCGTCGCCGGACGGAGGAGCGTGCCCGGTTGCGGCTTTCCAGCCCACAGTCAGCAGCTTGTTGGCTGCGAAACCAGCTGCGATCGCCGCCACCGTGGTGACCACCTTCTGGACGTTCATCTGCGACTCCTCAGATCGGGTGTTCCGCCTGGCCCCACCCTAGCCCCGCGGGTGCGAAGTCACCCATTCACCGGCTGGGTCATTCCTTCGGCGGCGCAGCAGCCCGAACTCTCGTCACCGCACGTGGTCGCAGAGTGACGAGCGGGCGACCGACCAGGCCCGCACCCCGTGCATGCAGGGTTCCGGCTGCGGTGTACCGTAATCGGACACGACAGGGGAGCGCTCAAGCGCTGAGAGTGCGGTTCGCCGCAGACCCTCGAACCTGCACCGGTTAGCACCGGCGAAGGAAGTCGAGCTTTCTCTCATTACCCCTCCTTACTCACAAGGAGGACAACTATGCCCACGATCCACAGCGCCGAACGCTGGCTTCTGCGGCGTCCGGGTTCACCTATGCCGCACAACCCAGCGCTCGGTCGACGGGGGGTGGCCCGGTTCGCTGGTCGCGCTGGGCTCGCCGGCGTGGCGGCGCTTGCGCTGGCCGGTTGCTCGGTGATCGGCACGGGTTCGGACTCCGGCACTGGCACCGGGAGCGAGGACTCTGACGGCGAGGGTGGCGGCGTGGTGCAGGTGGTCACGCACGACTCCTTCCACGTCTCGGAGGAACTGATCGCCGATTTCGAGGCCGAATCCGGGTACACGGTGGAGCTCTCCGCTCCCGGTGACGGCGGTGCGTTGGTGAACCAGCTCATCCTCACCGCGGACTCCCCGCTCGGCGACGTTGCCTACGGAGTGGACAACTCCTTCGCCAGCCGTGCCCTCGAGGAGGGCGTGTTCGAGTCCTACACCTCGCCCGCGCTTCCGGCCAGCGCCGAGGAGTACCTGGTCGAGGGTTCGGACGCGCTCACCCCGATCGACATCGGCGATGTGTGCTTGAACGTGGACCACGAGTGGTTCGCCGAGGCCGGAATCGACGAACCGGAGACCTTCGAGGATCTGCTCGAGGAGCAATACGAGGATCTCCTCGTGGTCACCAACCCGGCGACGTCGTCCCCCGGTCTGGCCTTCCTGCTCGCCACGGTCGGAGCGTTCGGTGAGGACGGGTGGCTCGAGTACTGGGAAGGGCTCGCCGACAATGGCCTCAAGGTGGTGGACGGCTGGTCGGATGCCTACTCGGTGGACTTCTCCGGTTCCGCCGGGGAAGGGGACCGGCCGATCGTGCTCTCCTACTCCACCTCCCCGGCGTTCGAGGTAGCCGAGGGTGAGACCGAGGCACCCACGGGCGCCCTGCTGAGTACCTGCTTCCGGCAGATCGAATACGCCGGTGTCATCGCCGGAGCGGCGAACCCCGAGGGCGGGCAGGCGTTCATCGACTTCCTCCTCTCCGATGAGGTGCAGGCCGACATCCCGGAGCAGATGTACGTCTACCCGGTCAACGACCAGGTCGAGTTGCCGGAGTCCTGGACGCAGTTCGCCCCGCTTGCCGAGGACCCGCACTCCGTCGACCCAGCCGAGATCGACGCCCACCGCGACGAGTGGATCCAGGAATGGACGGCGACGGTCATCGGGTGAGCTCGCCCCGCCCCGGCAGCGGTCGGGTTCGTGGCGGTCGGTGGCGGGGTGTCGGAGCTGCGCGGGGGCTCGTCTGGGGGCTCGCCGCGGCCGTCCCGCTGATCTTCCTCGGCGTCTTCTTCGGCTACCCGGTCGCCTCCCTGATTGCCCGCGGGTTCGTCACAGACGGCATGCTCGACCTCGGCGGATTCGCGGAGGTGTTCTCGCGCCCGCGCACGTGGCGGATCATCCGCCTCACCCTCACCCAGGCGGTGCTCGGCACCGCCGGTGCAGTGCTGCTCGGGATCCCCGGCGCCTATGTGCTCTACCGCCGCGACTTTCCCGGCCGCGCGGTGCTGCGCGCCGTGGTGACGGTGCCCTTCGTGCTGCCGACCGTCGTGGTGGGCGTGGCATTTCGCACCCTGCTCGCCGACTCCGGCCCGCTAGGCTTCCTCGGCCTGGACGGCACGTTCGCCGCGATCGTGCTCGCGCTGGTGTTCTTCAACTACGCCGTGGTGGTGCGCACGGTCGGGGGGCTGTGGGAGCGGCTCGATCCGCGCACCGAGCAGGCCGCACGGGCGCTCGGCGCCTCCCCGGCCCGTGCCTTCCTCGGCGTGACGCTGCCGGCGCTGATGCCCGCGATCGCCTCGGCCGCCTCCGTGGTGTTCCTGTTCTGCGCCACCGCATTCGGGGTGGTGCTCGTGCTCGGTGGGGTGCAGTTCGGCACCATCGAGACCGAGATCTGGATCCAGACCACCCAGTTCCTCGATCTGCGCACCGCCGCCGTGCTCTCCGTGGCGCAGTTGGTGGTGGTGGCCGGCTCGCTGGCCCTGTTCTCCCGGGCCAGGCACCGGCGTGAACGCGCCCTCCGGCTGCAGTCGACCAGCACCAGGCCCACCCCGCTCCGGTTGTGGCAGCACCACCGGCCAGGGCCCGATCTGCTGCCCACTGCCGCGACCGCCGTCGTGGTGGGCCTGCTGGTACTGCTGCCCATCGCAACGTTGGTGGTCCGGTCGCTCCGGACGCCGTCGGGCTGGGGCCTGGGCAACTACGTGGCGCTCGGCACCACGGGCGGCGACAACGCCCTCACCGTGACGGTGTGGGAGGCAGCTGCGAACTCGCTGCGAATCGCCGTGGACGCCACGGTGCTGGCCGTGGTGATGGGCGTGCTGGTGGCGCTGGTGCTCTCCCGCCGGCCGCGCCACCTGGCCGCACGCCGTGCGATCGGATGGATGGACGGCCTGGTGATGCTCCCGCTCGGGGTGTCCGCCGTGACTGTGGGATTCGGGTTCCTGATCAGCCTGGATACGCCGCCGCTGGATCTGCGCTCCTCGCCGGTGCTGATCCCGATCGCGCAGGCGATCGTGGCGATGCCGCTGGTGGTCCGGGTGGTGCTGCCGGTGCTGCGCGCGATCGACCCGCGCCTGCGAGAGGTTGCGGCCGTGCTCGGTGCCTCCCCGGGCCGGGTGCTGACGGCCGTGGATCTGCCGTTCCTGATCCGCTCGGCGGGTCTGGCGATCGGGTTCGCCTTCGCCGTCTCCCTCGGGGAGTTCGGGGCCACGGCGTTCCTCGCCCGCCCGGACCGGCCCACCCTGCCTGTGGTCATCTTCCGCCTGATCGGGCGCCCCGGAGCGGAGAACTACGGGATGGCGCTCGCGGCGTCGGTGCTGCTCGCTCTGCTCACTGCAGGAGTGATGGGGCTCGCGGAACGTCTGCGAGGGGAGCACGCCGGTGAGCTCTAGGTGGTGCATTGCCCCGATCTGTCGCTCGGTGCGTGGCCGGGGCAACAGAATGTGGCAACGCGTGATGGAGGTGGATCGATGGCGCTGAGTGTGCAGGGAGCCGAGGTCCGGTACGGGTCCACGA
This sequence comes from Ruania halotolerans, assembly GCF_021049285.1. GTDB lineage: Bacteria > Actinomycetota > Actinomycetes > Actinomycetales > Beutenbergiaceae > Ruania > Ruania halotolerans. The sequence goes on along the minus strand of NZ_CP088017.1, from coordinate 3,835,318 downwards.
CGGCGGTCGCGGGGGTGGATCTGGACGTCGCCGCCGGTGAGGTGGTCGCCGTGCTCGGTCCGTCCGGGTGCGGGAAGTCCTCGCTGCTGCGTGCCGTGGCTGGTCTGGAGGCGCTGACGGCGGGGGCTGTGCGATGGGACGGCGTGGACCTGACTGGGGTGCCGGTGCATCGGCGCGGATTCGGGCTGATGTTCCAGGACGGGCAGTTGTTCCCGCACCGGGACGTGGCCGGCAATGTGGAGTTCGGGTTGCGGATGGCTCGAGTGCCCCAGACCGAACGGGTGGACCGGGTGGCCGAGCTCCTCGATCTGGTGGGGCTGGCTGGCTTCGATGGCCGCCCGATCTCCTCACTCTCCGGTGGGGAGCAGCAGCGGGTGGCTTTGGCTCGCGCACTGGCACCGCGCCCTCGGCTGCTGCTCCTGGATGAGCCGCTTTCTGCGCTGGACCGGGAACTGCGCGAGAACCTCTCCGTGGAGCTACGGCGAATCCTGACCAACACCGGCATCACAGCGATGTACGTGACTCACGATCACGACGAGGCCTTCGCCGTGGCCGACCGGGTGGCGGTGATGCGGCAGGGACGCCTCGTGCAGGTCGGCACCCCGGCCGAGCTCTGGGCCGCGCCCGGCGATGCCGACGTCGCACGTTTTCTGGGGTACCGGGTGGTTGAGCACCACGGGCAGACTCTTGCACTCGGTCCCGGTGCGCTCGGCCTCGCTGCCGCCACCCCCTCCGCTGAGCTGTCACCACACCCAGGTGAGGACGATCGTGACGCTCGTGTGGTGCCACGTCAGCAGGTGGTGGGGGAACAGGTGGTGGATGCGGTGTCCGGACGGGTGGTGGCCACCGGGTTCAGCCGCGGGAGGCCGACGGCCCGGGTGGATGTGCCCGCGTGGGGTGAAGTCACCGCAGTGGTGACCGGCACGGGTCATCTCGACCCGGGCGATTCGGTCACCCTGCAGATCGACAGGACCCGCGCCGTCGTGCTCAGCTGAAGCGGTCCGGGGAGAACGGGGCCAGATCCACTGGGGGCTCCTCGTCCACGGCGAGGGCTGCGGCGGCGTCCCCCACCGCCGTCGCGTGTTTGAAACCGTGCCCGGAGCAGGCGGCGGCCAGCACCACACCGGGGTAGGCGGCCGGGGCGCCGATGCTGAACGCCTCATCAGGGGTGTGCGTGTACATGCACCCTTCGGCGCGCACGTCGCCGGCGTCCAGGTCCGGCAGGCGTCGAGAAACCCACCCGGCCACCTCGGCCCATTCGTGTGGGGCCACCTCGAGCGGATTGGTGCTCGGATCGTCGACGGCGGGCACCACCAGATCGTGCAGGCCCACCTTCACCCCATACCCCTCCAGCACCGGTGCACCCCACGCCAGGTACCCGTCCGCCTCGTGCAGGAACACCCCGAACCGGTCCGGGCCGAAGCGCGCGGCATCCGGCGCGCCGAACCAGGTGAGCAGGGTGCGGCGTACCTGCATGGGCACGGTCAACGCCGGCAGCAGCGAGGGCGTCCACGCGCCCGTGGCCATGATGACCCGTCCGAACCGCCAGGTGCGCGGACCGTCGAGCCCGGTGCTGTGCACCTCGACGCCCGTATCGACCGGCTCCACGGCAGTGATTCGTTCACCGGTGCGCACCTGGGCACCGAGCCCGACGGCGGCCCGCACCGCCGCGTGAATCCCCGCTTCCGCGCGCACCACTCCGGTGCCGGGATCGAGCACACCGGCGGTGCCGTCGTCGATGGTGTGCTGGTCGAATCGGGACCGAACCGCTGCGGCGTCCAGGAGTTCGTGCGGGAGGTCGTGAGCGCGGATCGTCTCCAGGATCGGCGGCAGCAACCGGCCCTGTTCCGGGCCGAGGAACAGGCCACCGCACAGCGTGAGCAACTCGGTGCCGGTGACCTGCTCGAGCTCGCGCCACAACCGCTGGGCGTGCTGGGCCAGCCCCACGTACTGCGGACCTTCCACCAGTGCGGTGCGGAACAGGCGGCTGTGCCCGTGTGAGGATCCGTGCGGATGCCCTGGGGTGTGTTGTTCGAATCCGATCACGTCGGCGCCGCGGGCGGCGGCACGCCACAGGGCAGAGCTGCCGGCGGCGCCGAGTCCGAGAACGGCCAGGGGCGCGTCAAGAGAAGTCATCGGGGTTCAGTCTGCCGGAGGGCCGGGGGACCCGAGACCCTGAGTGGCTGAGCGAATGAGCGAATGAGCGAGTGAGCGGCTGAGGGCTTGAGGGGCCTCAGTCCGACGTACAGCACCCGTCCGTGCATCCGGGCTCGGTGGCGCTCGCCGTCGATGTGGCCGTGCCCGGCGGCACGTGGCAGCAGGCGTCCCCGCGCCAGGCCTCGATACCCTCCTTCACCGCCACGGCGGCGATCACGAGGGCAGCCAGCGGGTCGGCCCAGGTCCATCCGAGAGTGGAGTTGAGCATGAGGCCCGCGAGCAGCACGGCGGAGAGATAGGTGCACAGCAGGGTCTGTTTGGAGTCGGCCACGGCTGAGGCGGAGCCGAGTTCACGCCCGGTGCGGCGTTCGAACCAGGAGAGGATCGGCATCACTGCCAGGCTGACTGCGGCGAGCACGATCCCGATCGTGGAGTGTTCCGGTTCGGCGGCACCCAGCAGCGTGCGGATCGCATCGACCGTGACGAACACTGCGAGGCCGAAGAAGGAGAACGCGATCACTCGCAGTGTGATCGTCTCGCGGGAGTGCGGATCCGGGGCGCGGAACTGCCAGGCCACGGCGGCGGCGGAGAGTACTTCCACGGCCGAGTCGAGGCCGAAGCCCACCAGAGCCGCCGAGGAAGCCATCCGGCCGGCGGTGATCGCGACGATGGCTTCGATCACGTTGTAGGTGATGGTCACCGCCACGATCCAGCGGATCCGGCCTTCCAATACCGAGCGTCGGGCAGGGTCGAGCGGGCGGGGCGCGAGCGGGAGTGACGTCATGAGCAGGTGCACTCCGCTCCGCAGCAGGCCGGGTCCACGGCGAGGGTCAGATCGAGGAGGCCGGTGAGCATGGCGGCGATGTGGTCATCGGCCAGCCGGTACCAGGTGCGGCGCCCTTCCTTGACGGATTCCACGAGTCCGCACCCGCGCAGGCAGGTGAGCTGGTTGGACATCACCTGCCGCGAGACGTCCAACGCCTCGGCGAGGTCAGAGGGGCACGCCGGCGCTTCCCGGAGTGCGAGCAGGATCCGGGTGCGGGTGTGGTCGGAGAGGGCGTGCCCGAGCCGCGCGACCGCGGCGGTGTGAGTGAGCGTGACAGGTGAGGCCGTCGCATCGACCGGGGGCTCTGCGGTGGTGTGAGGAAGGACGGGACCGGTGCGCATCCGTCGATAGTACAGCCAAACGTGTACTGACTCGAGGGTTGCGGGTGAATCTGCGCGACCGCAGAGGCTGGGCGAGAGGCGGTTTCCCGCATACCTTGACTCTGTGCCCCCTGATCCTGTGCGTCCTGACGCTGCGGCGGAGACGCTCGAACCTGGGCCGCGCTGGCTGGCGGACGCCGGGCAGGTGGCGCTCGCCGCACTCCTCGCACTCGTCGTGCTGCCGATCTCCTGGTCCTCGGTGCGGGAAGCGGGTGTGGGCTCCGGCTGGACGAGCGCCCTGCTCACCGCGCTGGTCATGCTGCACGCCAGTGTGTTCGGTGCGCGCCGCTGGCCGATACCGGCCTACACGGTGGCCGCGTCGGTGATGCTCGCCTTCGTGGTGGCGCCCGATCTGGGCGGACCCACGGCGGCAGCCGTCGGGGGAGAGTTTGCCGCGGTCTTTCTCCCGAGCGTCTTCTGCTACTTCGTGGTTCTGTACGGCGTGAGCGCGCACGCGCCCCGCCCGTGGCCGCCCATTGCGCTGGCTATCGGCCTGGTCGGATGCCTGGTGACGCTGGTCCGAGTGTGGAGCTTCACCCTCGCTGGGGTGGCGGACTGGGTGTTCCAGCTGATGGTGATCACTGCCGCCCTTGGCGGAACGATGTCTGCCTGGGCGCTCGGCCGGTTCCGTGCCGTGCGCTCGGCGTGGGTGTCCGAAGTGGCCGCACGGGCAGCGGCCGACGAACGCCGCCGGATCGCGCGTGAGATGCACGATGTGGTCGCGCACTCGCTGGCTGTCGTGGTCAGCCATGCGGAGGCGGGCCGGCTGGTGGTGGTCAACGACCCGGGCCGAGCGTCGCAGATCCTCGAGACGATCGGCGGCACCGGGCGCGGGGCGCTCGAGGAGATGCGCGGTCTGCTCGGAGTCCTTCGCGATGGTGAGGCGCCCGTGCACGCACAGCCTGGCGGCAGCGAACTGCCGGACTTGGTGGAGGCCATGCGGGCGACGGGTCTGCCTGTGGAGTTCTCCGGCGCTCTGCCGCCCGGCGGCTCACCGATGGTCGCGCTCACGGCCTACCGCCTGGTGCAGGAAGCGCTCACCAACGTCACTCGTCATGCTGGTCCCGAGGCGTCGGCTCGGGTCCAGCTCGCGGCGAGCAACGGTGACTGTGTGGTCGAGGTGAGCAACGACGGCGGCCGCGCCGCGCCCGCGGATCCAGGCCGCGGACTCACGGGAATGCGGGAGCGGGTCGAGGCTGTCGGCGGCGACCTGGCGTGTGGTCCCACCGAGGACGGATGGCGAGTGTGGGCGAGGCTGCCGTGGGGAGGTCGCGATGACTGAGGTCGGATCAGAGGTGAGGGAGGAGATCCGCGTCGGCATCGTCGACGATCAGGAACTGATGCGCTCAGCGCTGCGGATGATGGTGGAGAGCCAGCCCGACTTGAGTCTGGTGGGTGAGGCGGCCGACGGGTATGAGGCCATCGCGATGGTGCGGAGTCGGCGGGTGGACGTGCTGCTGATGGATATTCGGATGCCCCGGTTGGACGGGATCGAGGCAACCGCGGCCATCACGCGGGAGTTTCCGCGCACCCGGGTGATGGCGCTAACCACCTTCGATCTGGACGACTATGCCTTTCCCGCGCTCCGGGCCGGGGCCAGCGCCTTCCTGCTCAAGGACGCCCGCGCCGAAGAGGTCGTCGCAGCGATCCGCACGGTGTACGCCGGCCACGCGGTGGTGGCGCCGTCAACCACGCGCAGGCTGATCGAGCACGTTGCTCGGTCGGTTCCGGTGGGCGAGGGGCGGGCTGAGGAAATCCGCGAGCGGCTCACTCCGCGTGAACTGGAGATGTTGCTCGAGCTCGCCACCGGTGACAGCAACGCCGAGATCGCCCGCCGCGTGCACCTCTCGGAGGCCACGGTGAAGACTCATGTCGGGCACGTGCTCACCAAACTCGGCTTGCGTGATCGGGTCCAGGCTGTGGTGCTCGCCTACGAGACAGGCATCGTGCGGCCCCGCTGAGTTCATCCTCGAGGATGAGGTGGTCGCGACCTGCGGGCGATACGCCGGCGTGACGGCGGCCGCATGGTGGGTCCATGGCCTCGCCTCCTGCAATGCACACCACCAGAGTCCGGCACATGCCGCTCACGGTCACGAAGGACCTGGAGTCATGACATCGAGATCTGAGGAGATCCCGGATGCGCGAGCTCGACGCGGCCGCGACGACCTTCCGCCCGGTCAGCGCCGCATCGCCGGATTTCCGCGCTTCGGGACCCATCTGCACCACCCACCCCCGCAGATCCCCGCCGATCCGACGCTGACCATCAGCGGCGCCATTGGCGCGGAGTACTCGATCCCCCTGGCGGAACTGGATCAACTTCCGCAGGTCGAGCGGACCGAGAACTTCCATTGCGTGGCCGGCTGGTCCGCCACGCGACTGCGGTGGGGTGGCGTGACCTTCGCCGCTTTCTATCGCTCGGTGATCGAACCGCGGTTGACGCAGCGAACCGCGGTGACCCACCTGGGCTTCGTCGGTCATGACGACTACCGCGCGATCCTCCGACTTGACGATGCTCTCGCCGATGACGTGCTCATCGCGACCCGGCTCCATGGGCGCCCGCTGACACCTGCGCATGGTGCGCCGGTGCGCCTCGTGAGCCCTAGTCAGTACGGATACGTCAACACCAAACACCTGAGAGCGATCGAGGTGTACACCTCGCGACCGCGCAACGATCATCCCTACAGCGTCCTCACCCGGGAGCACCCGCGTGCTCGGGTGTGGCGGGAAGAACGTCATCCGTGGTTCCCCGGCCCGGTCATGCGTCGTCTGTTCCGACCGCTCGTCCCGCTCGTCGCGTGGCTCAGTCGGCGAGGTCAGGCGCAGCAAGACGGCAGCGAGGACTGAGTGTCTCGACGCCATCGACCCCGTCGCGATGGTGGGGTTGCCGTTGTGCCATCTCTCTGCGATAGTTGAACGATCAACTATGGAGAGTGCAATGACCGACCGACTGGCTCAGGACACCGCGATGGGCACCGTGAACCTGCTCGTGCGCGATCTGGATGCGATGATTCGCTACTACGCCACCGGCATCGGACTGGACGTGCTCGAGCACACCGGGCCCACCGCCGTCCTCGGCCGTGGCAGCACGCCGATCATGCGGATGCGCGCTGAACGCGATCTGCCCACGTTTTCCCGGCGTGATGCCGGTCTGTTCCACACCGCCATCCTGTTCGCCGACCGCGCGAGCCTTGCCCAGGCGCTGGTGAGCGTGGCGCAGTTTGCCCCGGCCAGTTTCACCGGCTCCGCCGACCACCTCGTCTCCGAGGCGTTCTACTTCGACGACCCAGAGGGCAACGGCGTCGAGTTGTACGTGGACCGCCCCCGCGAGCAGTGGGCCCGCACCGCCGGCGGAGGGGTGCAGATGGACTCCCTCCCGCTCGATCCGAACGCCTTCGTGCGTGCGCACCTCGCCCCGGCTACCCAGGCCGCCCCGGCATCACCTTCCGGGCAGACCAACGTGCCGGACGCCGTCATCGGGCATGTGCACCTGCAGGTGGGCGACATCGCGACGGCCAGGGCCTTCTATGTGGACACGCTCGGCTTCGAGGTGATGGCCGCGTTCGGCCGCCAAGCGCTGTTCATCGCTGCCGGCGGCTATCACCACCACATCGGGATGAACACCTGGAACTCCGCCGGTGCCGGCCCGCGCGCCGCCACACTCGGGCTGGGTCAGGTGAGCATCGAGGTGCCCACCACCGACGACGTCGTGGCGCTCACCGACCGGTTGCGTCTCGCGGGCGTCAAGGGCCGCCACGACGGCGCCACCGTGCGGTTCGAGGACCCGTGGAACACCCTCATCGAGGTCAGCGCCGCGGCCTGACTCACGCTGCCGGGCGCATGCGAGGAGTCGGTTCAGTGCGTTCGCACCGACGGCGTAGCGCCGGGTTCGCCGTAGAACTTGCCTTCGCGCATCTTCACCGCGGCCACCAGCACAAAGCTCAGGCTCACCAGCAGCGCCCACGAGCCCCACTTGCCGGCGTGCACCATCTCCCAGATCTGTGCCTGGTTCGGGTAGGCCCACGCGCCAAGGAAGGTGGCGGCATTCTCGGCCACCCAGAGGAAGAAGCCGATCAGCACGAAGCTCACACTCAGCGGCAGCCCATACCGCCGCGACCCGACCGTGAACGAGACCCGCGACCGCCACAGCACCACCACGAAGCCCGCGGCGATCGCCCAGCGCAGGTCCGCGATCACATGGTGGGTGAAGAAGTTCAGGTAGGCGGCGATCGCCAGTATCACTGTGGGCACGACCGGAAACTGATTCACCCGCAGGTCGAACCGGCGGAAGGCCTGGCAGATGTAGGACCCCACGGCCGCGTACATGAATCCCGAGTACAGCGGCACGCCTGCCACCCGGAGCACCCCGTCGTCGGGGTAGGACCACGAACCGATGGACACCTTGAAGATCTCCAGCGCCAACCCGATCAGGTGGAAGGCTCCGATCACGGCCACCTCCCGGCCGGTCTCCAGCTTGAGCAGGTAGAACACCCCGGTCAGCGCGAGCGCATAGATCAGCAGCGCGTCGTACCGCGGGATGGGCAGATCCACCACGGAGGTCAGCGCGAGCCCGGCGAAGATCGCGATCGGGAACAGGCAGCACTGCACCTCGATCCAGGCGAACCGGAACAGTTGCCCGACGGCGAACGCGAGCCGGCCCAGGGCGGTGACCTCCGCCGTCGGGAGGGGGAGGGCAGGGATGCCGAGAGAGGGAGTGTCACTGTTCACTCGCCGAGCGTGGCAGCCTGGGGCGGCGTGGCCGGCCAGAACGCGTAGACCCTCGCGCACCTTTCACGTGATCTGCCCCTCCTTCGCCGTTCCTTCACGATCACGACCGAAGGGTGTGTCGGTGAGAATGGACCGGTGAGATTTCTTGGGCCCGGCCGCCTGCACCGCATTCTCGCCGACGCCGAGGCGGTGACCTGGGCGCTCCTGCTGCTCGGCATGGCGCTGAAGTACGTGACCCGGACGACCGACCTCGGGGTCGCCATCGCCGGGCCGATCCACGGTTTCGTCTTCCTCGCCTACTGCGTGGTCACGGTCGTGGTGGCCATCGACCAGCGGTGGAGTCCAGGGACCACAGTGCTCGGCCTGGCCAGTGCCATCCCACCGTTCGTGACGATCCCGTTCGGTCGATGGGTACGGCGAAGGGGTTTGACGGGGGAGCACTGGCGGCTGCTCGGCGGAGGAGCCGGTACCCGGATCGAGCGAGCGTTGGCCGCGGTACTGCGCCGGCCGGTGCGGTTCGCGCTGGTGGCACTGGCCGTGGTGGCCGTCGTCTTCCGCGTGCTGCTCTGGCTCGGCCCGCCGGTGGGTGCCTGAGGTCCCGCGTATTCTGAATAGATGACCGTCAAGGCCCTGGTTCGCCGCGCTCACACCGACGATGCCGTACTGGTGGGCAGGCTCCTGTATGACTTCAACGTCGAGTTCGACACGCCCACGCCGAGCGCGGCGGAGTTCGCCGAGCGATTCGCCGACCTGCTCGTGCGCGATGACGTGCTCGTGCTCCTCGCCGGCGCTGACGAAGCCGACGCCACCGGATTCGCGTTCCTGACCCTGCGCCCCACGCCGTATTACGCCGGGCCGCTCGCTCAGCTCGAGGAACTGTACGTCCGCCCGGCTCTGCGTGACGCAGGCATCGGCACAGCGCTGCTGACTGCGGCGGTGCAGCAGGTGCGTGAGCGAGGAGCGCAGGAGATGCATATCGGTGTGGACGAGGTCGATACCGACACCAGGCGCTTCTACGAACGCCATGGGTTCACCAATATCGAACCGGGCCAGGACTACCGGATGCTGCTCTACCTCCAGGAGTTCTAAGCCTCGCGCGGCCTCGCGCGGGTAGTTCTGCCCTGCACCGAGCGCCGTCGGGGCGCCGCAGCGTTGCTACCCTTCCCGCGGACAGGTAGGCCGATCAGGGGAGTGCGCAGATGGACGCCGAGGTTCTGGGTGCGGGAGCCATCTCGATCGTGATGTGGATCGCGTTTCCTGCGATCATCGTGGTCGCGATTGTGGTCGGGATACGCAATGCGAAGAAGCGTCGCGAACGCCTTGCCGCATGGGCCGCCGCCCGCGGGTGGAACTTCAGCCGGTCAGGTCAGCACATGGTCGGACGATGGCAGAGCCCACCGTTCGGCCGCGGCAGTTCACGCCGGGCCGAGAATCTGCTCACCGGCGACTTCCATGGCCGGGCCGCGGTCTCGATGACCTACCAGTACACCACCGGCTCCGGAAAGAACCGCTCCACACACTACTTTCATGTGCTCGCACTGCACCTGCCGGCTCCGCTGCCGTGGCTGCAACTGACCCCGGAAGGCGCGGGCGCGGCGATTGCGAAGTTCTTCGGTGGTCAGGATGTGGAGTTCGAGTCGAGCGCGTTCAATGATGCCTGGCGGGTGAAGGGGCCCGAGGGCCAGTTTCCCTATGACGTGATCCACCCGAGGATGATGGAACGCCTGCTGCAGCCCGATGCGATCGGCCGGTCGATCTCCATTGAGGGGCAGGACATCCTGTTGCACGTCTCAGGGCGGCAGCAGATCGAGACCATCGATCTCTACTTGAACCTCTTGTACGGAATCACCGAACTCGTCCCGCGCCACGTCTGGCTGCGGGTGGGTCACGACCCGGGGGTGTGAGTATCGACGTGACGACGGCGAAGCGGTCCCGGTCAGGCGTCCTGGCCGTGGCGTGCGCAGTACTCATGGCTGAATGCAGGGCTGACCTCAGGAGCTCTCGCTGTGTGCCACCTCGGGCTCGCTTTCGCCCGCGGGGGCGGTGTTCCTGCGCCGACGCCGCTTCGTGACGACGAAGATGATCGCGGCCGGGATAGCCAGCAGCACCAGCCACGGCAGCAGGACGCCGACCGTCACCACGAGCACGCTCACGAAGGAGACCAGCGCCTGCCATCCGGTCTGCAGCCCGCCGACGAACCCGTCGGCGGTGACCTCGGGAGCAGGTTCGGTGGTCAGCTCCACGTGCAGGGTGGACATGGCCACCTGATCGGCCAGATGTTCCCGCTGGGAGAGCAGGGATTCCAGTTCGGCCTGTCGCTCGCTGAGCGCGGCCTCGGCATCGATCAGGTCCGCACTGGTTTCGGCACCGGCCATGATCTCCTCGAGCCTGGCCGTGGACGTTTCCAGCGCGCTGATCCGCGCGTCGAGATCCACGATCGTCCGAGTGACGTCCTCACTGGACTGGGAAATGTCCCGCACGTCGCCGAGGTCGGTTAGATCGGTGAGCACGCCCTCCAGCTCTGCTGAGGGAACTCGCAGGGTCATGCTGGCCGAGGGCAGGCTCTGATAGTCGGCATCGTCCTCGCCTTGGTGAACCGAGCGGTTCTGCACGTGCCCCCCGGCGGCGGTGGTCAGGGCGGCCAGATCTGTCGCCGCTTCTTCGGGGTCGTCCACCACGACGGTCGCGTGAGCTGTCGTGATCACCTGCCGCTCGCCGGTCTCTGTGGCGACATCGCGGCCGACGGCGCCCTGATCGGACACAGAAGCGCCGTCACCTGCTTCGGCTTGCTCCTGACTCACTTCGGGGCCGGCCATGTCTGCACCCCCACCGTCAGAGCTCTCGCTCCCACCGCTCGAGCACGCGGCCAATGCGGCCACGGCGAGCACCACCAGAACTCCACGGATTCGTCTCATGCTCGAACGGTAGGCCTGTGCGGCCGACCGCGGGAGAGGCGTGTCCCGTTCGATGCGCGATCGTGCCGAAGGTGTGATGAGACCGTTGCGGCATCGTGCTCCGAGCAGTGAAGCAGTTTGCCACCCCGCCACAGGGGGAGGAGTGATCGATTCCTGTTGGCGTCCTCAACCCCCTCCAGCGGACGAGTGGCCCGTGCGGGAGGGGTGCTCCTACCGGTGTGTGGCCGATCGGCGGACCGCCGCGTCCGGATCGGGTAGGTCGTCGAGCAGCTTCCGGATCGGACCGAGGGCGAACGTGACACTCGCCAGCCGCACGGCGAGGTCGCGCACCGTGGCCCACACGCGGCTGCGCCCGAACATCCACCGCGCGAGCGTGCGGGAGTTGTCCTGTGCGGCTTCCACTCGTGGCCGCTGGTACACCTCGAACGAGGAGAGCAGACTCGGAATGTCAGGGCCGCCGTCGCGGGTACCGTGCGCCAGCATGCGCGCCAGCATCCAGGCCGATTCCATCGCCATCCCGGCCCCGATTCCGGCCGTGGGCAGGAAGCCGGCTGCCGCATCGCCGAGCAGCACGGTGCGCCCGGTGGTCCACCGGGCGGCGCGCACGTCGCTCAGCGGCCAGTAGTACGGGTCCGGATCATCGAGAACGGCCTGTAGTGCGGCGTCCATTCGCGCGCCGGGCGCACGGACCTGGCGACGTACCCGGGCCACGAACGCCTCCGGACCCGCCTGCGTGTGCTCCCGCGCGGCGCCGAGAAAGACGCCGATCGCGCCTGCCACCGGATATGTGGCCACCATGAAGTCAGTGCCCCACAATTCCTCGCCGAGGTCCATCTCCTCGTCCGGCGGCGCCCACACCACCCAGCCGCCCCAGCCGGTATCGACGCGAGCAGGTGGCTCCGTGGCCACGAGATCACGCGTGGTCGAACCGATCCCGTCCGCGATGATCACGACGGCGAAACGCGCCGTGATCTCCTCCGCCCCGGTGCGCAGGGTCGCCGTGACGCCGTCGGTGTCCTCCTGGAGGTGGGTCACGGTGGTACCGGTGGAGACCGGGGCACGGTCGGTGGTGAGGGCGTCCAGCAGGGCACCGCGGCTGATGCCGCGGTAGTCGCCGTACCGGGCGAGGAGGCGCGCCATCGACTCGGTGCGTATCGGACGGCCGGTGTGGGAGCGTACCCGGTACCGGTCCAGTGGGACGCTACGGGCGCGGTATGCCTCACGGACGCCGAGGTCGTCGAAGGCCCGATCGACCATGGGCATCAGTGCGAGCATGTAGCCCGGGTGGCGGCCGCCAGTGGATCGTTCGATCAGCACCGGGTGCTGACCGGACTGCCGTAGTAACTGGGCGAGCGTGGTGCCGGCGATGCCGGCGCCGACGATGAGCGTGGGCAGAGAGTCCTGGGCGGCAGCTTCCAGCTGGCCGTGTGGTGGTGTCTCGATGAAGCTCACACCGGCTCCCTCCGCGAGTGTTGGACCAAGTGGTCCACCGCAACTGTATCACCCTGTGGACCGAGCGGTCCAGTGCCGATGAGGATCGTGCGGACCCTCAGGCGCGAGCGTGATCGTTGTAGACTCAACTGTCTACACGGCGTAGTCTGGAGGTCATGATCGAGACGACGACGGTCCGGATCAGCCGGGCGACTCACGACGAACTCAAGCGGTTGGCCGGGGCTCGACACCAGACCGTGTCCGACACGGTCGCCTATGCGGTCCGGCTGATGCGCCAGGACGAGATTGGTCGCGAGTTGGCCGAACCGCTAATGGAGGACGAGACCGCGTGGCTCGATGCTGACGCCCGGTGATGTCGTCGAGCTAGATCTTGGTACGCCGCTCGGCTCGGAGGCTGGGCTCGTTCGGCCTGCGATCGTCGTAACCGCCGCGAGGATATTGCGCGGGGCTCCGAACGTCGTCCAGGTGGTGCCGCTGACTCGTACTGTCCGGCAGAGCGGCGTCGAGATTGTGATCGAGCCCGACGAGCGCAACGGACTGCGCAGCCACTGTTCTGCGCAGTGTCAACACATCCGGTCTGTGGCCACGCGTCGTGTGATCGATCGCTGGGGAAACGTGGGCTCACTGGTCCTGCATCAGGTGCGCGGCACGCTGTCGCTGGTGATGGACACGTGAGTGCTCGACCGACTGCGCGTGACTCCCACTACTCTCGCGGTATGCCGACCCCGCTGGACCGCCTCGACCCGGAACGCCGAGCCACACTCGTGCGGGCGGCGGCGGACGAGTTCGCGAGTGCCGGTCTCGAGGGTGCGTCGCTGAACCGGATCATCCGGGCATGCGGGATGAGCAAGAGCAGCTTCTATCACCTGTTCGACGCCAAGCAGGACCTGGTGGATCTGGTGATCGGTGACCTCGCCAACCGGGTGGCGGAGGGGCTCGAGGTGCCGGCGCCGGAGTCGTTCGCTCAGGGTTTCTGGGTCGAGGTCGAGCAGTTCATGGCTCGTTTAGAGCGTCACCTCGTCGCACAACCGGACGCCCTCCTCCTCGGGCGCCTCTTCTATGCGGAGCCCGGTCCTTCTCGGAGCGGTGAGGCTCGGGTCGGTGTGCTCACAGAGGTCTCTGCGTGGGCTGCGGCAGTGCTCCAGGTGGGGCGGGAGGCTGGTGCTGTGCGCATGGACCTGCCTGCCGACCTGCAGCTCACGCTGGTGGTGGCGGTGCTGCGAACAATGGACGAATGGGCGGTACACGCGCTCGCAGATGACCGCTTGACTGCCAAGGTCGAGTTGGTAGTCGTCATCGATGCGCTGCGGCGGCTGCTGGCCCCCTGACGGTGGGCGATCTGCGTGATCGCGGAGGGCCACCGGGTCGAGGTGGCACTGGCCCCGAATCCCAGCGACGTCAGCTCCCAGTTGCGTGCGCGGGCGACCAGCGCCGGCCAGGCACCGGTGGGGAGTCGGCGCTGCGGCAGTGAGTGACCGAGCTGCCAAGCGCAGCGCGGGGCGTCACGCCGTCGCCTGGACGGGGGGGCGGTGCGGATGGGCCCCAGGGTGAGTTCACCCGACTGCGGCCACCGGATCTCGATCTCCTTCGAACGAGGAGGAAGCTCGGCGCACCTGGCCCGATGTATCGGGCAACACCCTGATCCAACCAGACCGGTGCGACCTGCTGCTGATCCGTCTGCGCGTGACCGGGGTGACACGGATGCGTCGGTCCGCGCTCCCGAAGTCGGCCCCGCCGGATGCGCGCCACGGAGGCACCCAGGAAGAGGACCAATGAGTGCTTCAGAATCGCCCTCCACGGCCCCATCACCCCAGGTCAGCGCACTGCGCGATCCCGGAACTCGACGAGGTGAGCACAGTCAGGTGATGTCCGCACGGAGGGGAGCTGAGCCGGGTTTCGCGGATCGGCGAACTGCTAATAATGCGCATAATTGTCTTGATGGAGGCAGAGGCGTGTGACCACACTGCTCCGGCATGCAATCGAAGGTCAGGGAGGACCGATGCCGAGGCGCCGCGTGACACAGGCGGACGTTGCCGCGCTGATCGGCGTGAGCCAGGCGACCGTCTCGTTCGTGCTCAGTGGCCGGACCCCCAGCGGAGTGCGGATCAGCGCGGAGACGCGCCAGCGAGTGCTTGACGCGATCCGAATCACCGGGTACTCGGCGAATCCAGTGGCACAGCGGCTCGCTGGCGGGCACAACCAGATTCTTGGGGTCTTCACCTACGAGACGACGTTCCCTAGCGGCGGACGTGACTTCTATGGCCCGTTCCTGATCGGCATTGAGCATGCGGCCGAGCAGATCGGTGTCGATCTCCTGCTGTTCACCAGCGCTCGGGTGGTCGAGGGTTCCCGGCGCCTGGCCACGAGTGGCTGGCAACGCTTAGGTATCGCTGATGGCTGCCTACTGTTGGGTCAGCATGAGGAACAAGCGGAACTGCAGCATCTACTGGACACCAACTATCCGTTCGTGTTCGTTGGTCGGCGGGAGAGCGAAGGGGGCCGGCTACCCTATGTCGGTGCCGACTACCTCTCTGGCACTCGGCGGGCGGTGCTTCGGGCCGCGGATCTGGGACATCGGCGGATCGGCTACGTCGGAGCGCGCACCAGCGACCAGCCCACCCGCGACCGGTTAGCGGGCTACCAAGCGGCGATGGTTGATCGTGGTCTTCATCCGAGCTACATCGAGTCCGCTGACACCGTCAGTGCCGCCGCGCAGATCGCCGAGCAGAGCCTGAGTGCGGTGCTGCTCGCCCCCGAGAACGGCCCCGACGAACTGCGGCTTGCATTGTCGGAGATGCGGATTCGTGTCCCCGAAGACCTATCGGTGTTGTTGTTGGGTCAGCCCCACCACCGGTTGCCTGGGCCGACCCGTTGGTCCGGATTCACCATTCCACGCGAGCAGATGGGATCACGGGCACTACTGCTGCTTTCCCACCTCGCCGGCACCTCGTATGCAGGCATCCCGAGCCCCGGTGGCCCGGCCCTGGGCGGCGGTCGGACCGACCCGGACCTGCATCAACTGTTGGACTGCACGGACGTCGCAGGGGAGACGCTAGTCCCGCCGAACGGACGCGGCGGTGCAGGAACTCTGACTCGATCCTCAACAATCCTCGAGCCGAAACGGACCCACGCGTGATTCACCCCCAGCTAAGAACCAACATCACCGAGGTCGCGGGTCAACTAGCTGCATATTGCCCCTCCCGGTCGACTCATTCCGCGCGAGATGCGGCACAGAGCACGTATCGTCACGGAGATCCAGCGCGATCCGATAACCGCCGGTGCGCAACTGCGCCGACCGGTAGACGCTCACCACTACAGAGAACACACCATCCGGTCGCAAGGAGTTGATGTACATCCCGCGCTGAGGTTCCCGTCAGTCCGCCGAAAATCGATCCCACACCGGATGGGAAGAGCGAGCGTCGCCCCACCCGGCCACACGTATCGCCGGGAATGAACCCGCGCAATGCGACTCGCTCTCGCTCGTCCTCGAGCGTCCACATCAGACAAAGGAGTCACGATGCCTCGTCCTATCCCGACCACAATCTCCCGCCGTGCCCTCATTGCTAGCGCCGGCGCAGCTTCGATCGCCGCCATCGCTGCCCGCGAATTCCACCATGCGCCTGCCGCGTACGCCACGTCCGAAGGAAACGTATTAGCACTCGTCGATCCACTCAGTTCGGAACCTGATCGTTCGGCGTTCGACGATACTGAGCACGTCTTCGCAGCGTACCTGCCCATAGTCGCCCCCATGGCCAACAGCATCCGAGATGAGGAGCCGCACTATGGTTGGATGGAGGACGGTTGGTGGCGCTCCCCCGAACAGCCCTATAACGCTCGCGAGATGGAACAGGTTGCCACGCTGACTTGGTTCCTGACCCATGAGCGCTCGTGGAACCCCTATTTTAGAGATCCCAAACTTCGCGACCGGATCGAAGCAGCCCTGAGCTACTATCTCGCAAGCCAACTGCCAGACGGCTCCTGGTCTGAATATCAATGGGACGTTCCACACCTTGCACCGACGGGATTCGGTAGCGTGGCACTGACCACCACCTACCGGGACCTGCATGAAGCGGGAGAATTGTCCGACTGGTTGCCGGAGATCGAAGCCTCTGTTCGGGAATCGAGTGCGTGGCTCGTTGACCGCTCACGGCCACATTGGCGCCAGCCCACGCCTTACACCAACCAGGTCGTCGCTGGCCTGGTGGGGGCAAGCATGACAGCGGACCTCTTCCAAGACGCAAACCTGGCGGCTCAAGTCTCGGAGTGTTGGGAAACGTTGCGAGTACATGGAATTTCAGACGCTGGGCACAGCCATGAGCCCATGGCATACGATTTCGATTACTCCTTCATTGTTGCTATGCCCGACCTGGCTGAAGGAGCGCTTTCCGGGTTCACCGAGCCGATTGAAATGGCGCGATCGATGGCGGAGTTCATCACGTTCGCCAGCGTCTTGGAACCGGATCGATCCGGGTTCCTGCATTGGAGTGCCGCATCGGCTCGGATCCCGGCCTTCACGCTGGAGTGGGAGCCGAACGAAGTGCTGGACCGCACATCTCTTGGAAGGGCACTGATTGACGATGTTCCGGTGCTGGCAGCCTTCCACCCGACCGATGGTGAAATCCTCACAGCTCGCGAAGCGTGGAAAGCGAACCCGGGCCCTATCATGCCACTGCCGAAGAAGGGAACTTCACCTCGTACCTGGATGCACAGCAGCAAGGCTCCGCTCGGAGTGAGCGAATCGGAACGAGAGGATGCCATCGCAACGTTGCCCTATCTGGCTTCCGATCGTTTTACTGAATATCGCCAAGCGGGCACCATCGATCTGGACTACCTCTTCGTGCGGCGCCCCTCTTATTACATCACCACGCTGCTCGGCAGGCGCGCTGGGCACAGCGGCCCGTATCAGCGACTACGGATGGGCCCAGGTCTGCTGTGGCACCCAGCCATGGGCGCGGTCGTCCATGTGTTGAACAGCAACAACGAGGATGCTTGGGGGCCGTTTCCTGAGGTGTCATCGGTCACCCAGGTCGAGGTGGCCCGCACCTACTACGCTGAGCCGTACCGTGAGGGTGGAAGGGTGCCCGCCGATCAGATCGGGGACCTGGAGGGCGACTTCAGTGCTGCCTATCTCGATCGGACCAACGGTAGTCACGTCGTGTTGTCTTTCTTTGACGACTCATTCGTGCAAGACATTGTGACCGATGATCCGGGCCGGGCGGTCGTTCCGCTTCTCCTTCAGCCAGGCGACCTGTTGACCTTCTCCGACGGAACGGAGGTCACCTACGGAGAATCTGTTGAACTGACGGCGATCACTGGATTCAGGCTGGAACGTGGTGTCGGAGTACTGTCCGTCGATTTCGAGCGCGCCAGCACGATCACGTTTGATACCACCGACCGGGTCAGAATGTCTAATTCGCGCCGTCAACACCTGGTACGGGTCGAGCATGAGGGATCACTTCGGACCACCTATGCCTTCGAGGGCCCAGCCGAGACACCGACGCAGGCCCCAGCGTCCGGCGTGCTCAGTTCGGACAACGGCCACCACGGCACGGACGACGGCAACTATGACGTGACGATGAATCTGTGGTGGGGAGTCAATGCCCACGCGATGCGTCTGTTTGAGAACGGTGAACTCATCGCGCACCGAAATCTCGTGGCGCGTTCGCCGCAGGCACAGTCGATCAGCGTGCCGATTCGGGGTCGTCACAACGGCGACTACCACTACACTGCCGAGCTCATCAATGCAGCCGGAACCGTTCAAACGGGGGACGTCACTGTGCAGGTTCGGCACGCCGACCCGGGTGTGCCGGTGCTCTCACACGACAACCATTCAGGTGCAGCCGACTTTACGCTCACCACCAATATGTGGTGGGGCACCAACGCTGATCGGTACCGGCTGTACGAGAACGGCAACCTCATCGATGAAAAGGCGCTGGAGAACGATACCCCGCGGCCGCAGGCGGTGAGCACCGAGATCAACGGCCGCGAGTCCGGGACCTACCGCTATCGCTCTGAACTCCTGAATGCTTCCGGAGTCACCGGTTCCGAAGAGACTCGGGTACTGGTGAACTGAACGACTGCTGGCCTGAGTCCAACTACGAGGGCGAGTCGCGGTCATCGGGCCGGAGGGGAGAACGCGGTTCGATCGTGCCAGAGGCGGTCGAGATTACTGGACCACGTTTCCACCACGAATTATTGATCGGCAACCGATGGCCGCAGCGGCCCCTGCACGGTTGTCCAGTAGTGCCGAACATTTCGGCGCTTTCAACGACGAGAGGATACGACCATGAATATTAGTCGTCGACACATTTTGACCATGGGCACCGCAGGAGTTGCAGGTGCCGTGATTGCGGGTTGTTCGCGAGGAGGCGGGTCCGGTGATTCAGGCGAGTCCGGTGCATCCGGAACGCTACAGTTCGCCTGGTGGGGCAACGAGGTGCGCAATGAGAACACCACTGACGCACTCGATGCGTACATGGAAGAGAACTCCGACGTCTCCATCGAGCCGCAGCCGGGTGAGTGGGCCAGCTATTGGGACCGCCTCGCCACCCAGACAGCGGGTGGCACCGCACCTGACATCGTTCAGATGGACATGGCCTTCATCAGTGAGTACGGCCAGCGCGGTGCGCTCCTGGATCTTTCGGAGCACGGTGCGGACACCTCGAAGTTCATCGACGGCAGCGTCGAGTCCGGGGAGATCGAGGGCGCGTTGTACGGCATCAGCGCCGGGATTAATACCCCGGTCGTCTGTGTCAATCCTGACGCCTTTGCGGCCGCCGGGGTGGACCTCCCTAACGATATGAGCTGGACCTGGGAAGACTGGCTGGAGATCGCCAACGAGATCTCGGCCTCCGGACAAGCGGTCGGAACTTCGGCATTTCTCAGCAGCCCTGCACTGTTCAGCGCTTGGTTGCGCCAGCAGGACAAGGAGGCGTTCCTCGAAGGTAGCCGGCTGGGTTTCGAGGTCGATGATGTGCGCGGGTGGTTTGACCTGCACCAGCGATTCGCCGATGCCGACGCGATCGCGTCCCCCTCGCAAATCACTGAGGATGCCACCAAGCCGCTCAATGAGAGCGACTTCGTTGTGAGTAACACCGCGATGGCGAGTTTCTGGTCTAACCAACTCGAAGCATTGGAGGCAGCCTCCGGCAGGGAACTCACGCTGCTCCGTTTCCCGAGCATCGATGGTGACGCCACCACTCGCAAAGCCTGGTATAAGGCGTCGATGCTCTGGTCGGCATCGGCAACGACGGAGGATCCCGAGGGCGCAGTGGCGCTGATCAACTGGTGGGTGAACAGCACTACCGCCGCCGAGATCGAGTTGGCCGAACGTGGTGTCCCACCGAATGGCGAGGTTGCCGACGCGATTCGGGACCAACTCTCGGATGCGCAGCAGCGGGTCTCGGCGTTCATCGACGAGATCCGGCCCGAGATTGCTGAGACAGAGATCGCCCCGCCCCCGGGTGGTGGCCAACTCCCGACGCTACTCGAACGGTACGGCATGGAGATGCTGTTCGGGGACTCCTCCGCTGCGGACGCGGCCCAGGGGTTCCATGACGAACTCACCGCGGGCCTGTAGCCGAGGATGAGTGCCGACACTGAACCGTGACCGGCCCAGGTTTGTTGGCTCTTCTGGATTCAGAGTGCGTTGATGCGGGCGGTGAGTTGGCCGGAGTAAAGCAGGCAGCGGAGGACGTAGTGGGTGAAGGAGCGGAACCCGAGGGCGATGCCGCGCGTGCGCCCGTTGCCGGGTGAGGCGGGCGAAACCGGGGCGAAGGGGTACGCGGAGGCGACGGACGCCGTCGGGGTCCAGGCCCGGGTGCGTATCACCGAGGGTGAGGATCCTGCGGAGGACTGGGCCGCCGTCGGGAGTGCCACCGCGGTGGTGGTGGAGGACCCGGTGCGGGCTGTGGCGCTACGGGAGCGGGCGGCGAGCCAGGGCATCGGCCTCATCGCTCTCGGCGACACCCCTGGTGCTGACGGTATCGCCCGGCTCGTGCCACTACGGACCGAGCTCGGCCGGCAGTGCGTGCGCGTACTCACCGACCTCATCGACGCCTCCCTGACCGAGACCTGTTCGCTCATCGCCTGCGCCACGGTGAGCGGAACCACCCTGACGGCGCCCGAGGAGAAACGCAGCGACTGACATGCAGACAGATGTCCTGGTCGTCGGCGGAGGGATGGGCGGTGTGGCCGCTGCCCTGGCTGCCGCGCGAGCCGGCCGCCGTGTGGTGCTGACCGAGGAGTGCCCCTGGCTCGGTAGCCAGCTGACCAGCCAGGCTGTGCCCGCCGATAAGCACACGTGGGTGGAGGAGTTCGGCGTCACCGCCTCCTACCGCCGGCTGCGTGAGGGGATCCGCGACTACTACCGCGACCACTACCCCCTGACCGAGGCTGCCAAGGCCAAGAAGGACCTCAACCCCGGCGCCGGCATGGTCAGCCGCATCTGTGCCGAGCCACGCGTGGCCGCCGCCGTGATCGAGAGCATGCTCGCCCCGTTCCGCTCCTCCGGTGCGATCCGGGTGCTTGAGCGCACCCGCCCGGTGAGTGCCGACGTCGAGGGGGACGTGGTCCGGGCGGTCACCGTGGCGGACGTACGCACCGGCGAGGAGGCGACGGTTCGGGCCGGCTACGTCCTCGATGCCACCGAGCTCGGCGACCTGCTGCCGCTGACCGGCGCCGAGTACGTGACCGGCTTCGAAGCCCATTCCGCCTACGGCGAGCCGAGTGCGCCGGCGCAGGCGCAGCCTCACAACCAGCAGGCCATCAGCTGTGCTTCGTGATCGAGCACGTCGAGGGCGACCACACCATCGAGCGCCCGGAGGACTACGACCACTGGCGCTCCTACGAACCGGAGTACTGGGGCAACCCGATGCTCTCGCTGACCGCGCCGGACCCGCGGACGTTGGCCGCCGTGACCAGGACCTTCACCCCGGACATCAATGACGACCCGCTGAACCAGACCGCCGACCAGCGCAAGGCGGCCGGGGACAAGGAACTGTGGACCTTCCGGCGCATCATCGCCCGGGACCTGTTCGAGTCCGGGGCGTACGAGAGTGACCAGGTGCTCGTGAACTGGCCGATGATCGACTACCTGGACTCGCCCGTGGTGGATGTGCCGGACGTGGAGCACCACCTCGCCCAGGCCAAGCGCTTCGCGCTGAGCATGTTCTACTGGCTGCAGACCGAGGCCCCGCGCCTCGACGGCGGCAGGGGCTGGCCGGAGCTGCGCCTGGTCCCGCAGGCCACCGGTACCGACGACGGCTTCGCCCAGGCGCCCTACATCCGCGAGTCACGCCGCACCAAGGCGCTGCGGACCGTGATCGAGCAGAACCTGTCCGTGGATGTGCGCGGGCACGCCCAGCCGGCGACGTTCGATGATTCTGTGGGGGTGGGAATGTACCGCATCGACCTGCACCCCTCCACCGGCGGCGACAACTACATCGACGTCGCGAACGCACCGTTCGAGATCCCGTTGGGTGCGCTCGTACCGCAGCGGATGCGTAACCTGCTGGCCGCCGGCAAGAATGTCGGCACCACCCACATCACCAACGGCGGGCTCCGGTTGCACCCGGTGGAGTGAAACATCGGCGAATCCGCCGGTGCGCTCGCGGCCTGGTGCCTGGAGCAGGGAACCACACCGCACCAGGTGGCCGAGGGCGAGGGGCGCGCGGAGTTCCAAGCCGCCCTCGAAGCCGACGGAGTGGAACTGCACTGGCCCGACGGGTCGAAGAATACTGACACACCACCCCGAGCGCGACCGCTGACTTCCTCGGCGTCCACGGCCCAGACGCCGAGGAAGTCAGCGTTCGGCGGGGAGAGCTCGACGAGGAGTGCATGCGCATCGGAGTGAACTACGTCCCGTCCCAGCGCTGGTATTACTGCTGGCTGGACTGGGACGCCGCCAGCATCGCCCGCGACCTGGACGCGGTGGCCGCGCTCGGCGCGGATCACATCCGGATCCAGTGCATCTGGCCCTGGTTCCAGCCGAATCCGGCCTGGGTCTCGCCGGCCATGCTCGACCGGCCGAGCAGCTGCTCGACCTCGCCGGCGAACGGGACCTGCAGGTCTGCGTCACCGTGCTGAACGGGTGGCTCTCCGGTTTCGACTTCTGCCCCGCCTAGCTGCTGGATATGGCGGCCGAGACCCAGCGCAACATCTCCACCGACCCCTGGGTGGTCGCCGCGCAGCAGCATCTGCTGGCCGCGGTGTGCGAGCGGACCGCGGGTCATCCCGCCCTGTGGGGCTACGACGTCGGGAACGAGCGGAACGTGCTCACGGCGTGGAACCCGGCCGACGAGGCCACGGTCGACGCCTGGTGCGCCACCATGGTCGCGACCATCACCGAGCATGCTCCGCGCGATCAGGTGGTGATCGGCGTGGACCAGAGGCCGTGGATCAGTCATGAGCCCTCGCCCAGCCCGCAGCTGCTCGCGAGCACGGGCTCGATGGCCGCGGCGCATGCCTGGACCTGGCTCAGCGGTGCGCTCACGCGGTTCGGTGAGCAGGGGAAGCCTGCGCGTGGCCGACTTCCTCGTCCAGGTGGCGCTGGCGTCCCAGCCCGACGGCGTCCGGCCTGCCTGGGTGCAGGAGCTCGGCGTGGCACCTGAGTGGGTGTCGGACCCCACCGGCTACTCCGGTGAACTGCTGGCGGCGACGGTAGCGACGCCGTCGGTGGATGGCATCACCTGGTGGTGCTCGCACGACGTGGATCGCCGGTTCTCGGCGTTCGCGAACCTCGAGTACGAGCTGGGGCTGCTGACTGTCGGCAACGAGGTGAAGCCCATCGGGAGGGTGTTCTCCGAGCTGGCCGAGCAGGTGCGATCTGGGGCCGCGACGGCGCCCGAGCCGCGACGCACCGCACTGGTGCTGCCACCGGACCGGATTCCGGACCTGGACGTGATGGCCGTGTGGTTGCAGCAGCCGGAGCCGATGGCCCTGGTCCGGGCCGAACGTCGGCACGACGCCGCATACATGGCCGGGCGAGGGATCGAGCAGTTGGTGGCGTTTCCGCCGGGGTGATCTCGCGAGCCCGCCGGGAACGTGTGGGAAGGCAGGTCGCGATGTGAGCACCCGCAGGTGTGTAAGCTTAGCAGTCGTGCCTGTGTAAATTTGGCAGCACGACGTGTGTAAATTTGGTATTCTCGGTCTATGTTTAGCAGTGAATACACCACGCGGATCGTTGATCCCGTACTGGACGACCTGCTTGACGACTCCCCGGCGGTCCTCATCACTGGGCCCCGTGCCTGCGGCAAGACCACGACTGCGCGACGCCGCGCGCGGACAATCGTCCGGTTGGACGTTCCCGCGGAAGCGGCGCAGTTTCACAGCGATCCCGATGCGGCGCTGCGTCGCCTCGAGCCTCCTGTGCTCATCGATGAGTGGCAGAACGTTCCGGCGGTGCTACCGGCGATCAAGAGGCTGACCGATGAGGGTTCCGAGCCGGGTGGATTCATTCTGACCGGGAGCGTCCGCTTCGATCACGCGCCTGAGTTGTGGCCGGGCACCGGGCGAATCGCGCGGTTGCGCATGTTCGGCCTGACGGAAGCCGAACTGGCCGGAGGTCCTGAGCTGGACGTGCTTATCCCCAGGCTGGTCGACGGCGAACTTCAGGGGCCGCGCTCGACAGAGGACCTTCCCGGGTACCTCAGCCGCGCGGTGCGCGGCGGCATGCCGACGCCTGCGCTGGGCGAGCGCACGGGGGTGCGTTGGTACGGCGACTATCTCGAACAGTTCGTCGACAGCGATCTCGCCTCGGCCGGTGCGACAGTCGACGGTGGTCGATTGATGGCGTACCTCATGGCCCTGGCCGAGAACACGGCCGGTTCACCCAGCGACGCGACCCTCTACACGGCCGCAGGCGTTACAGCGAGGACGGCCCGCCGCTATGACGAGTTGCTCGCCGGTCTCGGAATCGTCGATCTCGCCCCGGCGTGGACGACGAACCGGATCAAGAGGCTCTCCTCCCGCCGCAAGGTCTACATGACTGATACCGGTCTCACGGCCGCAGCGTTGCAGGCGGACATAGACGACATTCTGGCGGACGGTCATCTGTTCGGGCGGATGATCGACGCATTCGTTGCTGCCCAGCTTCGCCCGGTTCTCGTCGCGACCCGGCGGCGGACCCTGCACCATGTGCGGTCCTCCGATGGTCGGCACGAAGTCGACCTCCTGATCGACCTCGGGCATCGGGGAGTGGTCGCCATCGAGATCAAGGCTGCTGCGGCGGTGACCGCGAAGGACGCGCGGCATCTCACGTGGTTCCGGGACAGTCTCGGCTCACGATTCGCGCGCGGCATCGTGCTGCACACGGGGCCGGCCACGTTCGAGCTGGGCGATCGGATCGTTGCTGCACCCATCAGCGCGCTCTGGGCGTGAAACTCGGGCCGTCCCTCTCCGATGCGCCTCGAGTGTCCGGCTGAGCGACATCATGGTGCGCTCGGAGCGCCGGTCATCCCGGCGTAACCTCGCTCCGCACTCGCTCTGGATGCTCCGGGTCGTAGACGAGCGATGCTCGCTTGATGACCTGTAGGCCGTCCGAGACGTCGACGGCGGCCACGCCAGGGAGCCGCCCGACTTCCTCGGTCAGGAAGGTGTAGAGCGCGTCGTCGTCGGAGGTAGCGATCTCGCCGCTCAGGTTCGTCAGCCCGGTGGTGGCCGCGATGTTCAGCACGTTCGGATGGGCTGCCAACGTCCGGCCGACCGCCTCCAGCCGTGCAGGCGTCACACGCAACCACAGCGAGGCGACCACCGGTTGCCCGATCACCGCCGGCTGCACCACGGCACGCAGCCGCAGCAGGCCGGCAGACATGAGCGCCTCCACCCGTCGGCGAGCGGTGGCCGGCTGGATCTGGAGGTGTTCGGCGAGATCTCGCCAGCTGCGCCGCCCGTCGGTGCTGAGCAGGTCGACCAGAGCCTGATCGAGCGCGTCGATGGGGCGCGCGTCGCACGCCCGATCCTCGGACCAGTGATCGAGCCGCTCGGCACGCAAGGTGGTCAGGGTCGCCTCCGGCACGAGACCTCCGGACCAGCCGTGCGGGGTGGAGAAGCGGCGGATGATCTTCGATGTCGAGCTGCCGGTCACGCCGCGGACTTGGGTAAGGCGACTGTTGAGGAGCTCCATCAGGTGCTTGGTGGACCGCACATGCAACTGTGCCGTGCAGTCCAGATCGCCACCGACAACTGACACATAGCCCGATTCCGGCCATTGCGCGACAGCCTGTGCGACATCCGCGCTCGCACCGGGGATGCACCGCAACCTGAGGAAGACGGCGAACCCGTAACCGGCGCGCTGCTGGTCGATCACGCTGACCACCCGGATCAGTTGCCGCTCGAACAACGAGTGGAGCCGGCGTGACACCGTCGGCGCACTGGTTCCAGCCGCGGCGGCCAGGGCGCTCATCCGGCATCGCGGGTGAGCCAACAGGGCTGCAACCACCTTCTGGTCCAGCAGCTCCAGAGTGTCTGTTTCTACCATGATGGCTAGGAACAGTATCACTATCGTTCATCCGGACCGCGCTTCTTGCATCCAGGTCATCGCCCGATCAAGCATGCACCTGTACTGACCGGATCCAGAGCAGGGCGCGACCCGAGGATGAGCGTGATGACTGCAGTGACATTGAGCGTCGTGGGCGCCGGGCATCGAGGCGCGGAGGCGTACGGCGACTACTGCCTGCGCTACCC
This sequence comes from Ruania halotolerans, assembly GCF_021049285.1. GTDB lineage: Bacteria > Actinomycetota > Actinomycetes > Actinomycetales > Beutenbergiaceae > Ruania > Ruania halotolerans. The sequence goes on along the minus strand of NZ_CP088017.1, from coordinate 3,809,180 downwards.
CGATCGGGCTCGTGTAGTGGCGGTCGCCGAACCGGACCCGATGCGTCGCGCGGAGTTTGCCGAGGACCACGGAATCCCCGCAGAGCGGCAGTTCGCCACCTGGTCCGATCTGCTGGCTCGCGACCGTCTCAGTGACGGTCTCGTCGTGGCGACCCCGGACCTGATCCGGGACGGCCCGGTGGTCACCGGTGCCCGCAAGGGCTACGCCCTGCTGGTGGAGAAGCCGTTCGCTCCCACTGAGGAACAGCTGGACGCGATGTCGGCAGCGATCACCGAGACCGGCGCATTCGTCGGGGTCGCCCACGTGCTCCGGTACACGAACTTCTACCGCACGGTGAAGCGGCTCATCGACGAGGGCACCATCGGCAGGCTGATCCACATCGACCAGACCGAGGACATCGGCTACTGGCACTTCGCGCACAGCTACGTGCGCGGCAACTGGCGCCGCGCCGAGGAGTCGAGTCCGATGCTGCTGGCCAAGTCCTGCCACGACCTGGACCTGCTCACCTGGCTGATCGACGAACCAGCCGAGTCGGTGTCCTCCTCCGGAACACTGACCCACTTCACACCCCAGCACGCACCAGAAGGTGCGCCCGAGCGGTGCACGGACGGCTGCCCCGCCGCCGACACCTGCCCCTTCTACGCCCCGCGCCTCTATCTCGACCGGCTCTGCGGCCACCACACCTGGCCAGTCACCGCCGTTACGAGGGATACCAGTGACGCCGGCCGGCTCGCCGCCCTGCAGGACGGTCCGTACGGTCGGTGCGTGTACCGCAGCGACAACAATCAGGTGGACCACCAAGTGGTCACCATCTCCTTCGGCACCGGCGTGCTCGCCACCCTGCGGATCGGTGCGTTCACCGCATCCAACACGCGCACGATCCGGATCCTGGGCTCGCACGGGGAGATCAGTGGGCGGCTGGATACCGGCGAGCTGGAGGTGCGCCGGTTCCTGCCCGCTCGCGGCGACACCGTGCACGAGTGGTCACGGTGGGACCGTGATGTGCAGGGGCGCTCTGGCCTCCCGGACGATGAGACGTGGACCATCTCCGCTGGGCCCACCTCGGACCCGGACCTGGCCGATCGTCCGGGGCGACGGGAGAGCGACGGCCATGCCGGTGGCGACGATGGCTTGATGCACGAGTTTGTCGAGCAGGTGCAGCAGTGGCGGTCGGGGCAGACCGCCGCACTACCGACCGAGCTCCGTGACGCCGAGCGTAGCCACCGGATCGCCTTCGCCGCCGAACGTTCCCGCCACGCCGGGCAGACGGTGGAGCTGACAGCATGACCACACCCGTCAACGCCCACGCGGTCGAACAGCTCGCCCTCCGGGTGCTCGGCCATGCCAAGGGCCTGCGGGTCACCCATGGTGACGGCGAATCCCCAGGCTATGAGTACGCCGCCCGGGACGGCGTGGTCCAGGTACGAGCGACCGACACGCCTGCGGCGTGCGCCGGACTGTACGCCTACCTCAAGGACGTCTGCGGGGTGCAGGTCACCTGGGACAGCGCGCTCCCACTCTCGGTCGACGGCGCGTGGCCCGACGCCGCTCCGGTGCGGCGCTCCACACCAGCTCAGCACCGCTACTACCTGAACGTGGTGACCACCGGCTACTCGGCGCCGTACTGGGACTGGGAGCGGTGGGAGCGCGAGATCGACTGGATGGCGCTGCATGGCATCACCACCCCGTTGATGATGGTGGCTCACGAGGCGGTTCTGGCCCGGGCGTTCACCGAGCAGGGCGCCGCCCCGGGCGATGTCCGAGCCTGGCTCGGCTCCGCAGCCCACCTGCCCTGGACGCTGATGGGCTGCACGAATGCTCTCGGCGGACCGCTGCCGGCCAGCTGGTTCGACCAACGCCTGAGCCTTGCTCAGCGCATCCTCGCTCGGCAGCGCGAGTTGGGCATGCGGGCTGTGCTGCCCGCGTTCGGCGGGCACGTACCGGACTCCCTCGCTGGTGCCGACACCCCGCGCACCACCTGGCAGGGCTTCTCCACGGCGCTGCTCGATGCCTGCGAACCGCGGTTCGCGAATATTGCCGATGCCGTCGCTCGCGCGCAGACCGAACTGCTCGGTACCGACCACCTCTACAGCGCCGACCCGTTCATCGAGTCAATCCCGCCGACCGGTGAGCCGGAGCGGCTGGCCGAGCACACCCGCGCCGTCTATGCCGGAATGGCCGCGACCGACCCGGATGCGATCTGGGTGATGCAGGGATGGCCGTTCCATTACCACCGGCAGTTCTGGACCACCGAGCGGATCGCCGCCGTCACAGGTGCCGTGCCCGCGGGCCGACTGTTGGTGCTGGACCTGTGGGCCGAGCACGCCCCGGTCGCCGGCGACGGCCGCGGCATCTCCAGCACCCCGTGGTTGTGGTCCGCGGTGCACAACTTCGGCGGCCGGTTCTCCGTGCACGGCGATCTGCACGGCCTGACCCGTGACCTCGGCGGCGTGCTCGACGCTGCCCGGGAAGGGCAGCACCAGGTCGGCCAGCTGGTCGGCACCGGTCTCGCGATGGAGGCGATCGAGAACAACCCGGTCTTCTACGAGCTCGCCACGGACCTGACCTGGCACACGCCGGAGGTCGAGACCTGGGTGCGCGACTACGCATGGCAACGCTACGACCTGGCGGACGCTCCGCCGTCGGCGAAGGATGCGGCCAGCCGCGCGTGGGACCTGCTGGTGACCACGCTCTACCGGCCTGGCGCGAGTAGATCCATCCCCTCGCCGTTGATCGCACGCCCGTGGGACGTGGATCCGCCCTTCGCCCGCCAGCGCAGCGCGGGGGAGTTCCTCGACCCGGACGCACCGGTGCTGATCTCGGCGAACATCGATGCCGAGTCGGACCCGACCGTGGAAGGGGATCTGCCCGCGATCGCCGAATCCGCCGGCCACCTGCTCGAGGTGGCCAGCCACACGGGCGCCACACCCGCCCTGGCGAACGACCTCGTGGATGTGCTCACCCACCTGATCGCGCAACGCAGCCGTGCCACAATCCGCGCCCTCTCCGCGGCCGCCCAGGCGGCAGATCCCGACGGCGTTGCTCACCACGGTGGTCTCCTCACCCGGGCGTTGGCCGACCTGGACCGGCTGGCCGGGACTCAGCGTGAGCGGCTCCTGGGCACCTGGCTCACCGATGCCGCCCGATGGGGTGCTGACGCCGGCGAGCAGCAGACGCTGGTGCGCGACGCGCGCCGCCTCCTGACCGTGTGGGCCAAGCAGACCTCCGGGCTGCACGACTACTCCGGTCGTCACTGGGCGGGGCTGCTCGGCGGGTTCTACTCACCGCGCTGGCAGATCTGGATCGACTGGCTCACCCAGGTGGCCACCCACGGTGGTCAGGGCGATCTCACCGAGTTGCGGGACGCCGTCGTGAGATTCGAGGAGTCCTGGGCGGACGAGGTGACCATCGGGCCGACGGAGCCCAGCGGGGACCTGACCGCCATCGCGACCGAACTGGTGGCCCGGTACCGCGAGCCGATCAGCTGAGATGCGGGACTGCCGCGAGTGGATATGGTGCAGTGAGATGATGATGCTATCTTAGCAACGTACTATATCCTACCAACGGGAGCACGACATGCGTGACGGGGAGGCTGAGCGGGAGCACGCACCGGCAGAGCGGCCGAACATCCTGCTGATCCTGTCGGACGACCATGGCTACGGCGATCGCGGCGCACTCGGGTTCGACCAGGCGGTCCTGACTCCGAGCCTGGACCGGCTCGCGGCCGAAGGCGTGACCTGCTCGGACGCGTACGTCACGGCACCGATCTGCAATCCTTCACGCGCTGCGATCATCAACGGCTGTTATCAGGCCCGCTGGGGATCGACGTGGTTCAGGGATACGAATTTCTGCGAGAGCCGGACCACGATGGCTGAGTACTTCACCGAACTTGGCTACACCTGCGGCTACTTCGGGAAGGTTCACTATGGTAACGAGGGACCCGGCGACCGAGCCTGTCCGTCCGAGCACGGATTCCACGAGTCCTATTACGGGCTCGCCGGGCGTCAGCAGGGGCGACTCAACTACCTGGTGCACTCAGCAGCGGCGGTTGAGGAGTACGGACCGGAGGCGCAATGGCGAATGGCAGTGCAGCCCATGCTCCACAACGGGGAGGAAGTGGAGCTGGATGGATTCTTGACCGCTGAGCTGGGGCACCGGACACGGGAGTTCATGACCAGCACGGACGGACCGTTCTTCGCCATGGTCTCTTTCAACGCAGTCCACAACTTCTGCTGGCAGTTGCCGGCGGACGAGTTGGAGCGGCGGGGTCTGCCCGCCAAGACGGACTGGCACGACGGTGACGAGCTCGACTACTCCGACTGGTACGACGGAGCGATCTCACCGAACCTGGAACACGGGCGCGAGTACTACCTCGCTCAGCTCGAACTCATGGATGCCGAGATCGGACGGCTGCTGGACTCGCTGGAGGATTCTGGAGCGGCGGAGAACACGATTGTCGTCTACCTCACCGACAACGGCGGCTCCACCTGCAACTATGGCAATAACACACCGCTCAGTGGGACCAAGTACACACTCAGCGAAGGTGGTGTGCGTGTGCCCTATCTCGTTCGGTGGCCCGGCGGTGGGTGGACCGGGGGGAGGTGCGCTTCGGGGCTGGTCAGCTCGATGGATCTGTGCCCTACGTTGCTCGCCGCTGCCGGTCGCGACGTAGCCGAACTGGGCTTCGACGGCATCGACCAAGCTGCACACTGGCGCGCGGAGACCGACCGTGGCCACGAATCGCTGCACTGGGAGACTGGCGATCAATCGGCCGTCAGGTGTGCGGACATGAAGCTCCGCATCACCCACGGCGACTCCGTCCAGGTTCGCGGAATCCGGGAACGAGAACACGTGCGGGTCGATGATGGCGTGCACCTATTCGATCTCTCGACGGACATCGCCGAAGCCCACGACCTGCTGGCCCACTCCCCCGAACAGGCGCGGGCACTGTGGGATCGCCACGCGGCCTGGCTGACGGACGTCGGCCGGTCCGATCTGGCCGAACGCCATGGTGCACGTGTCATGGCCGCCCTGACCTGACCCCCGACACCTGCCCTGGGAGGGACACATGACCGACCGCAACGTCCGTCGCCCGAACGTTGTTCTGTTCAATCCTGATCAATGGCGCGGCGATGTACTCGGACACGTAGGGAATCTCGCAGCGGTGACGCCGACCCTCGACCGGATGGTGGCCGAGGATGCGGTCTCGTTCACGAATGCGTTCTGCCAGAACCCCGTGTGCACGCCATCACGGACGTCGTTCATGACCGGCTGGTATCCGCACGTGCGAGGGCACCGCACGATGCACCACATGCTTCAGCCCGACGAACCCAACCTGCTACGCACGCTGAAGCAGGAGGGGTACACCGTCTGGTGGGGAGGTAAGAACGACCTCGTCCCTGCGCAGCGCGGTTTCGAGGATCACTGCGACGTGAAGAACACGGTCCCGGAGGAGACCTTGCCGCTGTTCGGTGGCCGCAGCGACCCGGAGACAGATCCGGACTTCTACCGATTCTTCGTCGGGCGGCTGGACACGCCGGACGGTACGGACCACTATCCGGATTCGGACTGGGCGCATGTGCACGCCGCGATCGACTTCATCAGGGCAGCTGACCCGGACCAACCCTTCTGCCTCTATCTCCCGCTGACCTACCCCCACCCGCCCTACGCGGTCGAAGATCCGTGGTACTCCATGATCGACCGCGACGCCTTGCCGACGCGGGTGCCGGCACCGGACTGGACCGACAAACCGAGCATTCTCCCCGGGATCCAGGCAGCACAGGGCGGGGACTGGCCGGAGAAGAAGTGGAACGAGTTGCGTGCCACCTACTACGCCATGTGCGCGCGAGTCGACCATCAACTGAGCCTGATCCTCGGAGCGCTGCGTGAGGCCGGCGCATACGACGACACAGCCGTCTTCGTCTTCCCTGACCACGGCGACTTCACCGGAGACTACGGCCTGGTCGAGAAGACACAGAACACGTTCGAGGACTGCCTGACCAATGTGCCGCTGGTGGTCAAGCCACCCGCCTCGATCCCGGTGCGGGCTCGTACCTGCGAGGCGCTCGTCGAGTTGATCGACATGCCCGCGACCGTCGAGGAGCTCAGCGGCATCACGCCCGAGCACACGCACTTCGGGCGGTCCCTCGTCCCGTTGCTCACGGCGGAGACCGACGAGCACCGAGACGCCGTCTTCTGTGAAGGCGGGCGTCTGCAGGATGAGGAACATGCGATGGAGCTGCAGAGCGCGTCCTCGCAAAGCAGACCGGAAGAAAGCCGCTACTGGCCCAGAATGCGGCTGCAAAGCAGTCCCGGCCCGGAACATACCAAGGCTGCCATGTGCCGAACCCGCGACTACAAGTATGTGCGCCGACTGTACGAGAAGGACGAGCTGTACGACCTGCGATCCGATCCGCAGGAATTGGTGAACCGGATCGACGACCCGGCGTTGGCGCCTGTTCGTTCGCTGCTCACCGACCGACTGCTCACCTGGTATCAGGAAACGGCTGACGTGGTGCCCCACCGGGGTGACCAGCGCTAGCGCTGACCACCCCGGAGTAGTTCACTCCGGCGGCGCGAGTGCAGGCTGAAACGTCAGACCGAACGTGGCGGCGTGCGCGTGCAACTGATGCTCAGGGAGCGGACCGGGGCCGCACGAGGCCGACCCAATGCCTTGGTGCGCGTGGTCCAGATTGAGGAACACCCGACGGCGTGGCGTGAGTTCGTGCGTGTGCGTCGCCCGGTCGAGGTCGGCCGTGGACCACCGGCGAGCGGTGAAGTTGAACAGCGGCTCACCACTGATGTGCAGGCCGTGCCCCGCGGTGTCGGTCAGCCGCAGCCAGCGGATGTCGATCCGGTTGCCATTCTCCTGCGGGAAGATGTACGGAGTCTGCAACGCGTCGACGTTCCCACGGTGCCGACGGATGCGCGCCGCCTGGCGGGTGTCCCGGTATGCCTCGCCCGGTCCGCCGCCGAACCACTCGACCTGGTCGAGCGACTCGGGTAGCTCCATCAGCAGACCGAGACGGGGGATCGGCACGGGCCACTCGCCCACAGGATCGACCGACACTGTCAACGTGACAGCATCCTCACGTGTGCTCCACCGATAGTCCGCTGCGAAGCCGAAACGCGTCGCTGATGCGCCGACGTGGGTGCTCACCACTAGCTCATCGTCGATCATGGTGATCTCCTTCACTCGATGACGCAGGCGATCCAGGCCGAAGCGGCGCCAGTCGTCCTCCAGTCGCATCGGGGCACGGCGGCTAGCCCGATCGTTGTCGGTCGGTGCCCGCCACAGGTCCAGTCGTGGCCCTGCCACCTCGTATCCGTGCAACGACACGAGCGTGCCGTCGGCGTCGAACATCGACGGTCCGATCCGGTATCCGGTCGCTCCTTCGGTGACCGCGATCTGCTGCCGTGATTCCCGTGGTGCGGTCCGCGGGTGAGACGGACGCTCGAGGGCGAGCTGGCTCCAGGCCACTCGGTGCCCGGCGGGTGCGTATGGCCTGGCGTCCACGAGAGACGCGTCCACGGTCAGCCATGCCTCCCCCTGGGTCGTCGCAAGCTCCGGCAGGTTCACCTCGACCGACTCGCCGGGTCCGATGGTGGGTACGTGCAACGTGCCCCGGGAGCACTCGACGCCGTCGTCCTCCAGGACCCAGGTGAATCTCAGGTGGCGTGTGTCCGTGAGGTCGTGCCGGTTACGAATAGCGATCGTTCCGGGCGTACCTCCAGAGGCGATCTGGACTGGTTCGTTCACCTTGGCAAACTCGGCCAGCCCGGGGGAGGGGGTCAGGTCCGGGAACACCAGGCCGTCGATCACGAAGTTGCCGTCATGAATCTCTTCCCCGAAGTCACCACCGTAGGCGTAGTACTCCTCCCCGTTCTCCGCGCGGCGGCGGAAGCCGTGGTCGATCCACTCCCAGATGAATCCACCTTGCAGGCGCGGGTATGCCTCGAACAGAGCGTCGTACTCAGCGAGCCCGCCAGGTCCATTGCCCATGGCGTGGCCGTACTCGCACAAGATGAAGGGCATGCTGCGACGACGGGCATCGAGCGCCGGATCGTCCAGGGCGTCGGGGTGCGGTTCTTCTTCGCGGCGGCCGATCTGAGCCATGGTCGCGTGCGAGGTGTACATGAGGCTGTACATGTCGACATACTCGCAGGCGAAGTCGGCCTGATAGTGAATGAGGCGGCTCGGGTCTCGTTGCCTCGTCCATTCGGCCATCTGCCGGAAGTTCCGCCCGGTGTTGGCCTCGTTGCCCAGCGACCACATGATGATGCTGGGATGGTTCTTGTCCCGCTCGACCATCCGTTGCATGCGATCGAGGTACGCCTGGGCCCACTGCGGATCGTCACTCGGGTTGCCGATCCACGCGTTGTCCACCCCGTGTGCCTTGCCGAAGCCGTGAGTCTCGATGTCGCACTCGTCCATGACCCACAGGCCTAGCTCGTCGCACAGCTCCAGGAAGTCCGGGTGCGGCGGGTAGTGACTGGTGCGGACGGCATTGATGTTGTGCCTCTTCATGAGTTCGATCTCCGCTCGGGTACGGTCTCGGGTGAGGGTGCGCCCGGTCTCGGGGTGGAACTCGTGACGGTTCACGCCGCGGAAGATGATGTGGCTGCCGTTGACGCGAATCTCGCCGTCGACGATCTCGACCCGGCGGAAGCCGATCCTGATCGGGACCTGTTCTGATCCTGTGTTCACCACGCCGTCGTAGAGGCGGGGGCGCTCCGCGCTCCAGGGCTCGACGTCCGCGATCGCCACCTGCTCACCGCACGGTTGCTGGTCGATGCCGAGTTCTGGGATTGTGAGCCTCGCGGGTCGGTCTGTCTCAACCGTCAGCAGTCCGGTTCGGGTCGGCGGGTCGAAATCGGCATGGATGAACAGGTCGTTCACCGAGTCTTCGGGCCGTGCGGTGATGGTGACGTCGCGGAAGATCCCGGGCAGCCACCACATGTCCTGGTCTTCGAGATAGCTGGCCGCCGACCACTGGTGAACACGCACCGCGAGCACATTGGAACCGGGCCGAAGGATCTCCCCGACGTCGAACTCGGTGGGCAACCGGCTGCCAGTTGACCACCCCAACTCGATGCCGTTGAGCCAGACAGCGAAGGCCGACTCGACGCCGTCGAACCGCAGTACTGCCGCAGCCGCGGGCCAGCTCTCCGGCAACTCGAAGACTCTCCGGTAGTCGCCGGTCGGGTTCTCCGTGGGAACGTGCGGCGGATCGACCGGGAACGGGTAACGAACGTTGGTGTAGATCGGGTGGCCGTGGCCATGCAGCACCCAATGCGAGGGGACCGGCAACAGATCCCAGTCCCGATCGTCGGTGGACGGATCGAAAAGCTCGGGACCGGTCCCTTCGGCGCGATCACTGAGCGTGAAGCGCCAGTCACCGGCAAGGTCGATCTGCGGTGCATCGCTGTGGAAGCGGGCTCGGGGCTGCCGTGTTCCGAAAGCTGGCCGGACGTCGTCCAGGTACGCGGGTATCACAGGGGTCCTTTCAGTGGTGAAAACAGCGGGCTCCACCCCGATCGAGGGTGGAGCCCGCTAGGTCCGAATGGCTCAGGTCAGGCGTCAGTTGTAGAAGAACTGTGCGCTGGCCTGGGTATCGACATCGCTGACGAGGCGGATCCAATGGGCGCCGAAGCCATACGGGAACGCGTGGTGGACCGCCTTTCCCGCGTCGACGGTCAGGGTGGTGTACTCGACAAATCTCCCGTGCCCATGGAAGTCGACCTCCAGGCGGAAGTTCGCTGTGCGCTCGCCCTGGTTCTCGATGTGCAGCGACTTCTTGTCGAAGCCTGTCATCAGGTACGGGTCAGAGGGCGCGTCGGCCTCGACCGGTGAGAGCCACCACGGCCCGCCCCAGCCGGACGGCTTCCCGAAACTCCACAGGTCATCGGTCTTGCCGAACCAGAGCCCGGACTGGGGTTCCGCGGTGGTCGGATTCAAGCCATGACTCGGAGAGGCGTTGTCCCCTCCGAGCACCAACATGCCACGCCAGGAGCAGAAGTCCGCTAGCGCCGACAGGTGCGTTGAGACCGGGCGCACCCCCCAGATGCGTCCGCCGTACGCCCACGGTGAGAGCTCGTAGAACATGCCGTGGTGATCCATCAGCAGGCGCTCGTGCTCCACCTCACGGATACGTGGCCACTCGGTCTGCCACTTGTGGTCGAAACAGTGGGACGCCTTCGGGAGCCGGTACGTCGTCCACGTGTCGTCGGACTCGGTGTACACCTTCAGGATCGCCGAGGCCTGGTCCCAACCGGTGGCGAAGATCGTGCCTCCGAACTCGTGGCGACCGCTGATCGAGGTGAAAGGCTTGCGCTCCAGGATCCGCCACTCGGTTCCGTCGAACTCGGCGAGCCGGCCCTCGGCCTGCTCACCGGCCCAATCGGCCTCGTGGTACTCGTTCGAGCACACCACCAACCGCCCGAAGGAGGTGTAGCAATCCTTGTAGTGGATCTTCCCCCGTTCTCCGGCAGTGTCCAGTTCGGTGTTGAGATCGAACACCTGGCGGCACTCGAGCGTGTGGACGTTCAGTTCGAACAGCTCGCCCTCCATGCAGAGCACGTAGACGAGATTCTCGGGATCGGTCAGGTGCCGGGTTGTGCCGCACACGCGCAGCGGCTGGAGCTCGGGCACCGTGCGGATCCGGTGCTCGGTATCGATCACGTGTGGACCGATGACCAGCATGTTCGACGGATAGTGGATGAACCGGTTCGTGTAGGTCCCGTCCACGCCGAACGTCTCGGGAACGACTTCCATCGACAGATCCGGGCCGATCCGGCGCAGGCTCACCCCACGCCCGCTGGCCTCCTTGTGAGAGTTGTAGTTCTGCACATAGAGCACGCCCGCCCATGGCATCAGCGCGCCGACACCGATCTCCGACCGTGGCGGACCGAGCTCGGCCACCTGAGCGAGGTGTGGAAAGATCCCGGAGACCTGGGTCGGGGTGGTCGAGGTCATCTGACTATCGCCAACGACAGTTGTTGGTGCGGTCACGCCTGCTCCTTCTGTTTGATCTGATCAGCAACATCACGCAGCGCCTCCAGCAGCCGGTCGATCTCGTCATCGCCGAACTCACCGGAAACACCGATCGCTGCGTCGAACTGATCTCCCAGTCCGACGGCGAGCGTCCTGTTCGCGCCACCCGGAATGTGCGCGAGGGCCCATCCGTTGGCCCGAATACTGTCCAAACGGGCGAGGAGCCCGTCTTCGCCATCGAGAACCGGGACGACGTCCTCGGGCATCGCTCCTCGGCCCCTTGGGGTGGCGGCCTCTTCATATAGGCCCCTGATTTCATCTTCGGACCGGTGCGAGAGCAGCATCAAGCCGATGCCTGACGACGCTGCGGGGTACAGGCGCTCGTGTCCGAGCCCGTCCAGCGCAGGATGAGACGGGTGTCCGTGGAAGAGGTACGCAGTCTGGTCCCGCCAGAGCACACCGAGGGCCACCAGGTGTCCGAAGTGGTATAGCGACTCCAAGGGTCCGATCGCGCGACGCAGCAGGCCCGATCCGAAGAGGCTCTGAGCGGCCAGCACGTGAATCGCGGGACCTGGGTGGTACTTCTTGCGCGCGTCCTGCTCGGCCAGTCCGATGGCGGCGAGGGTCTTCAGGAGTCGGTTGACGCGGGTGACTTCCAGGCCCAGGGTGCGCGCCATCTCGCGGGAACCGATCGGATGGTCGCTCGAGGAGAGCGTCTGTAGGCACGCGAGGCCGTCGATCAGTGACTGGTTGGGTTGCGCTGGAAGCATGTTGCTATGTTAGCATCAAGCTGCATCGTCGGGAAGTCAAGATCCCGACTCGAAGGTGAGTCACCCGAAGGAGGGTTGGTGTGATGGAACAGACCGGGCCGTCAATCCTGGAGGGCCGGCTGTACATCGCTGCGCAGCGGATCACTCGCGTCGTACTGCTCAGCGCTCTGTGGGGTCTGATTTCGGTACCGCTGGTCACGATCGGCCCGGCGACGGCGGCGCTGTTCGCGGTGGTTCGGCGGTGGCACCTCGGCGAAGATCCAGCGCTTGTGCCGAACTTCCTCCGCTACTTCCGGGAGAATCTGCGGCAGGGGCTCGCCAGCGGATTCATCCTCCTCGTGACGGCGGCGCTGCTCCCGGTCAACCTCGTCCTGACCGATGCACTTGCGCCCCGAGATGGGAGCGCGTTCGGCCTGGTCGCCGTGGTCGTCTCAATGGTGGTGCTGGCCGGGGTTATCTACCACTTTCCGCTCATGGTGACCTACGACATGCCCTGGTGGCGACTCGTTCGGGTCGCCTTCATGTTGGCGATCGGACGTCCCTCGACGACTGTGCTGTGTTTGATCCTGATCGTTGGCACCGCGGCCCTGACCTATGCCGTTCCGGTGGCACCCCTGTTCGTGTCCGGCCTTGTTGCGTCGGGGGTCTACCGATTGTCGATGCGTGCTGTCGAACAGGTCGGATCCCGGCCAACGCCCGCGACGCCGACAGGTGTCCGCCTGCACGCGGAGGTCGTCCCGTCATGAGTTCACACGCACCGAACGTCGTGACAGCAGCAGACGCGGCGGATGGCACACCGATCACCCCGCGCGGCGGGTCTCCAGGCGTCCCAAAGCGGCAACGGACGCGATTGGAGCGATTCAAGGCGACCCGTGTGTGGAGGTTCCGCGCCCTCTACGTCATGATGGCACCGGCCCTGATCTGGTTCATCATCTACCGCTACGCCCCCATGGGCGGCCTGTTGATCGCCTTCAAGGACTACAACTTTGTCGACGGCATTTTCGGGAGTCCATGGGCCGACCCGTGGTACAAGTACTTCCAGCAGTTCTTCCAGTCGCCGTACTTCTCCCAACTCCTCAGCAACACGGCCATCATCTCCGTGCTGAAGATGTTCTGGGGAACCGTGCCCTCGATCTTCGTGGCACTGTTGTTCTACGAGTGCAGGATTCTGTGGCTCCGGAAGTGGGTTCAGACACTGAGCTACATGCCGCACTTCATGTCCTGGGTGATCATCTTCGGCATCAGCGCGGCCTTCCTTGCGCCCAGTACGGGGTTGCTGAACCGATGGCTTGGCGCAATAGATATCGGTCCGATTGCCTTCCTGACCTCGAACGATTGGTTCCAGACGATTCTGGTCGGAACGGACGCGTGGAAGGACCTTGGCTGGGGGGCAATCATCTACTTCGCGGCAATGATGGGTATCGATCAGCAACTGTATGAAGCGGCGCGGGTCGACGGGGCTAGTCGACTGCGGCAAATCTGGCACATCACGCTTCCGGGGATCCTGACCGTGATCGTGATGCTGTTCATCCTCAAACTCGGCAACGTGCTCGAAGCCGGGTTCGAACACGTCTACGTCTTCATCAGTCCGCAGGTGTATCCCACTGGGGACATCATTGACACCTGGGTCTACCGAACAGGGCTAGAAGATCTCAATTTCGCGCTGGCGTCCGCGGTGGGCATGTTCAAGTCCGTGATCGGGCTGGTGCTGGTCCTGGCCGCGAACAGGCTTGCACGGCGATGGGGTGGTCAGTTGTGGTGAATCTCAAGAAGGCGAAGCGGCGGTCCGGCGAGGACCGCATCGTCGATACTCTCGTCAATGTCCTCCTTGTGCTGGTTGCCGTCGTGTCGGTGTTTCCCCTGCTTTTCGTGGTGGCCGCGTCCCTGACGCCATACAGTGAGATTCTCCGCAACGGCGGATATGTAATTGTTCCGCGAGACATCACCATCGATGCTTATGCGCGCCTGTTTGCCGAGCCCGAGATCCCACGTGCGCTGGGCGTGACGGTCTTCATCACCGTGGTAGGCGTTGCCTTCAACATGGCGCTCACCACGCTGTTGGCATATCCGCTCTCCAACAAGAAGTTGCCCGGTCGGACTGTCATCCTCATGGGGGTGTTGTTCACGATGCTGTTCAACGCCGGCCTCATCCCCACCTATCTGGTAGTACAGGCGACAGGCTTGGTGGACACGATATGGGGCATGATCATTCCCGGAGCGGTCGCCGTGTTCAACCTCCTGGTCATGAAGACCTTCTTCGAGAGGCTCCCGCTCGAATTGTTCGAAGCGGCCCGCATCGACGGTGCCGGTGAGTTTCGAATCCTGGTGATCCTGGCGGTGCCGCTGTCGGTGCCAGTATTGATGACGCTCACCCTCTTCTACGCGGTGGGGCAGTGGAATACCTATATGCAGGCGATCCTGTATGTGCGGGACAGTGCGTTGTACCCGCTCCAGGTGGTGATCCACAACATTCTTGAACGGTCGCAGTCGTTGGAGAACATCGAAGCAGCTGTCCCGACGGTGACATTGCAGATGGCGGCCGTTGTCGTCGCTGCCGCTCCCATGGTCGCGATCTACCCGTTCATTCAGCGCCATTTTCAGAAAGGAGTCACGCTCGGCTCGGTCAAAGGATGACCGCACTTTCCTGCATCCCTGGGGATGCACTTGTTCATTGGAGGACTCATGACCAAAGTTGTTCGAAGAGTTTCCGCTGTCGTTGCTGTCGGTGCCCTCGCGCTCGTGGCATGCAGCTCGACCGACGACGGCGCCGACGGCGACGGCGGCCCGGTGGCTCTGGATATTCGCGTGCAGGCGGGGGTGACGATCCCCGAGGACGATCCGATCAGAGAAGCACTGGAAGAGGTGCTCGACATCGACATCACCATGACGGCTACTGCTGGCGACGACTACGGCACACAACTCTCAGCGGACGTGGCCGCAGGTGATCTGCCAGACATGTTCCAGCTCAACCGGGTCCAGGCGAACGAATTCTCCGACCAGGGCCTTCTGTTGGACGTGACCGAGTATCTCGACGATGAGCTGGCCCCGTACGCAGAGGCGATGGGCGAGGACAGTGTCACGATCGGGCAGATGAACGAAGGGACGTATGCCACTGTCACCGGGAGCGGGTGGAACTACAACTCGTTCTGGATCCGGAAGGACTGGCTGGACAACCTAGGTCTGGACGTCCCGGAGACCATCGATGACTTCTACGACGTTGCGGTCGCCTTCACCGAAGATGACCCCGACGGCAACGGTCATGACGACACCTATGGGCTTGGCGCTGCCAGTGACGGCGGGAGTTGGTCTCCGATATGGCCTGCATTCGGTTCCGGGGGTATTGGCACCGACTACGGCGGCACGAGTGGCGGAACCTTCTACGAGCAGGACGGTGAGGTCGTCCACGGCTTCTACGACCCGAACACCCGCGAAGCCCTCGAGTGGATCCAGGAACTGGTCGCAACCGGCGCGGTCGACCCTGATTTCATGACCTTGGACAGCAACCAGGCGCACGAACGGGCCATGCAGGGCACCGTCGGCATGATCAACATCGGCTGGCCGAACTTCACCAAGCCCGAGTTTGTCGACCAGTACCGTGAGGTCCAGCCCGACGCCGAGTGGATCCAGATGCTCCCACCGACCGGACCCGATGGCGAGAGCGGCTACAGCCGGGATGGATACTCAGCACGGATGTACGGATTCTCCGCCGAACTGGCGAACGAGCCGGAGAAGATGCAGGCGATCTTCGATCTGATCAACTATTCCGCGAGCGAGGAGGGGCGCACGCTCGTCTCTCACGGGATCGAGGGCGTCCACTACAACCTCGAGGATGGCGAGGTTGTCCCGACGCAGGCACGCGTGAACGAGGGGAGTTATATGTGGATCTACCAGTTCACGGGCCGGAACGAAGGTGAGTACCTCCCGATCACCTTTCCCGAAGCCGTGGACGAGATCCACTTCGCACAGGAACAGCCGACGTTCACCACGCTCGGCAGCTTGGTGCTGGCGCCGGATGGATTCAGCATGGGCGACTCGACCCGATTCGCTCAGGAAGGCTTCATCGGCTTCGTCACCGGCGATCGCTCGATGGACGAGTATGACGAATTCCTCGAGACGCTCGCCAACGACTTCGGGCACCAGGAGTACGTCGCCGCCGGCATCGAACAACTCAACGATCTCGGATTCGGCTGAGTCCACGCGACCGAGATGTCCCGGGGCCGGGTAGCAGCCCGGCCCCGGGGACGGGGAGGTCAGTCCCCGCCTCACTGCCCATGTCAGATGTCACACCTCGATGGGTGCGTGTCAGCGTACCCGCCTGATGGGAGAATCCCATGGAAAACTCCGCAACCCCTGCTGGCTTCGACCGCCGCAGATTCCTGAAGTACTCCGCTGCCGCTGCCAGCACCGTCGTCGTGGCGAGCAGTACGCCGACAGCGCTCGCGTCGGCCGATGCGGCCCCTTCGGGCCCGATCGACATCATCGTCGACAACCCGGACGCCGAGCTCCTCCCGGCCTCTGACTGGTCGACGTCGAGGTATGCGAACGGCTACTACGGCGGCAACTACGCAGTTTCCAACTGGAGCGAGACCACCACGGCCGTCGCTCGCTGGCGGCCGGACCTGCCCTCACCGGGCGACTACAGCGTCCAGATCTGGCTGCCGGATGGTGACCCCAACCGTTCCGGAGCGGCAGCGTACAAGGTCCACCACTCCGGTCAGGTGACCACGGTCCACCTCAATCAGCAGGAGGCGGGTGGGTTCTGGCGTGCGGTGAGCGACCCGTTGCCTTTCACCGCCGACGGCTCCGAGTACATCGAACTGGTCGTCAGCGAGGCGCAGACGCCTCTGAAGCACGTCAATGCCGATGCTGCGCGGTTCGTCGAGCCGTATGTTCCCGCTGTACCGCAGGAGGTCACTGCGGTCTGGATCCCCGGTGGGGAGGCGGAGGTCGGATGGGCCGTGGCCGACGACGTCGATCACTACGTCGTCCGTCGCAGCGATTCGATCGACGGCCCTTTCGAGACGGTTGCAGCCCGCGTAGTCAGCGGATCCTTCCTGGACGTCGATACCGAGGGCGAGAGCGACTTCGCGTACACGGTTGCCGCCGTTGGGCCAGGCGGGGAGAGCGACCCGAGCGAGCCGTTCCTGTTGGAACGGCCGGATCCACCCAGAGACGCACCGGAGGTCACGATCGAGCCGGGTAACCAGCAGATCGGGTTGACCTGGGACGACGTCGACAGCGCCGATCGCTACGTGGTGCGCCGTGAAGTCGATGACGGGTCCTGGGTCGTCGTCGCCAACCGGATCGTCCGGTTGACGTACACGGTCGGGCGGCTGCCGCACGGCATTGACGCCAAACTCACTGTCTCGGCAGCCAACGCCGGTGGTGAAGGACCGCAAACCGAGGTGCTGGAAGCACGTCCGTCCGGCCCGCCGCTGCACACTCCGCAGGGACTGGTGGCGGCGGCACGCGACGGAGCCGTCGAGTTGAGGTGGCATGGGACCGACGACGCCGAGTCTTATCTCGTGGAGCGTGCGATTCCTCGCGGTCGCCGGACTGCCACGTTCGAGATGGTCGCGGAGACCACAGAGCCGATCTATGTGGATGAGGACGTAGCCGCCGGATTTGTCCACCACTACCGGGTACGCGGGAAGAATGACGACGGTCCGGCGGTGCGATCGTCGTTCCAGGCGTCGGCCGTCCCGGGCACCAGTATCGAGTTCGTCATGCGTCATTCGGATGCCGAACTCGACGGCGAGTGGGGCGCCTCCAGCGTCATGCCTGGATATCGAGGGCACGAGGCGATGGTCACTCCGGCCGGGTCCGGGGGCGCCGCCACCTACACTCCCCCCGCGCAACTCACCGGACAGTACAGCGTGTGGATGTGGTTCCCGCACGGTGACGAGGACGCGGCCAGCAACGCGCCCGTGACCGTCGTCCACGCAGGCGGCGAAGACACTTTCGCGATCGACCAGCGAGGAGCCGGTTGCCACTGGGCCCGGCTCGGCGACGGGGTGTTCACCTTCGACGCGACCGCCGGGCATCACGTGCGCGTGTCGAGCAGCAGTGAGGGGTACGTCGTCGCCGATGCGATCAGGCTTCTCCCCGCTGCCGAAACCGCCAGCACCACCTACCAGGTGGACTGGACGGACCCACAGCAGCTGATCGAGGGCATGGGTGTGGAGGTCCTCTACGACTGCCTGCAGCCCGGCGGGCAGCTCCAGTGCACCACCGAACGTGTCCCGCAGTCCCTTGCTGACGCCGAGCGGGACCGATGGTACGACGAGATGCTGACGGGCTTCCGGCACATCCGGCTGGCTCTGGGCCTCTACCTGCGCGGGACCGACGAAGAGGGTCGGCTCATCCAGGGCGTATATCCCGGTCAGATCGACGACATCGCCGAGTCCGCCCAGCGGTCCGGAGCCACGGTCACCCCGACGTACTGGTCGCCAGCTCCCTACTTCAAGTCGACCGACCACCTCTTGGGCGGACAACTCACATCGTACGATTCGTCGCTGCTCGGTGACATCGCCGATGCCATGTCGGCCGATATCGACACCCTCAAGGCCCACGGGGTACCGGTGGGCTCGTGGTCCCTGCAGAATGAGCCGCAGAACCGGCCACCGAACCAGTCAACTGGCCCGTACTCGATGTGCTATTACGCGCCGCCGGACTACGTGACAACATTCAACACTGTTGCGGCGAGGATCCGGTCCGATCATCCGGAGTTGCATATCTTCGGCCCCGACAGTGGCGCGGGCACCACCTGGATCACCGAGCTGACCGCCGACGACCAGGCGTCCGCCCTGATGGAGGGCTGGTCCTGGCACAACGGCCACCGCTCGGACGACCCCGACTCGCTTGTCGAGGCAGGCGCTACCTGGAAGAACCTGCGCGACAAGCCCTTGGTCAACACGGAGTTCTCCTACTCGGGCTCAAGCGCCGCCAACTTCGTGAGCACGGCGAAAAACATCCTGTACCACTTCCTGTACTACGGCTCTCCCACCTGGTACTGGCTGCACGCTCTGCAGCCCACGAACTCCAACTTCGCAGACACACGAGCGCTGGGTGTCTGGCGGCCCGACACCGACAGTGATCCGGATGACCGGTACGCGCACCTCAACGTCGGTCACTGGGAATTCGTCGGCATCAACTGGCACCCGATCGTCGGCTTCGTCAAACTCATGCCGCACGATGCGGTCCGGTACTCCGTCCTCGGGGACTCCCCAAAAGATCGCGACGTGACCCTCTTTGCGTTCGAAGGACCGGATGGGAGCCGTGGGGTCGCCGTACTCAACGGCGGATCAGCACGTACTGAGCTCTCGATCGACCTCGGGGACACCCATCACATGACCGGTGCCGGCTTCTCCGAGCATGACCGGTTCACCGACCTGGGAACACAGGTCGCGTCTCGGCTGGACTGTGTGCTGGAGCCCGAGACCATGCAGTTCTGGACGGACCGCCGGGTACTGCGCCGCCGCCGGGCCCTGCGATGAAGGCCGGGAAACCTCATGTCGTATCGAAGCGTGGCGCGCCGCAGCGTGCTCACCGCCGGAGCAGGGGTGGCGACAGCGATGGTTGCTGACACCGCCCGGGCAGCGGCGGCACCCAGTGAGGATGAATACGGGGCCGTCGAGGACGGCGACTGTGTTGCCACCGGCATGATCTGGCACGACGTTGCGGACTGGGGTGTCGAAGGCAGAGCCTTCGACGACACCGCATCGTCCTACGACCGCTTCCCGGCGCGAGCCGAGGAAACAGTCTCGGCACAGTTGTGGGATCTCAGTCGTGACAGCGCAGGCATGCTCACCCGCTTTCGTACCGACTCGCCACAGGTGCGGGTGCGCTACCGGCTCGGTCGGGAGTTGATCACGCGCTCCACCATGGCGGCAACCGGATCCAGTGGCGTCGACATCTATGCCCGGGATGCCAACAGCCAGGAACGGTATGTCTCGACGGCCCGGCCGGAACACCCATGGCTCAAGGACGATCTGAGCATGAACTATGGCGTGATCAAGGACATGGTCCCGGGCATGCACGAGTTCACCATGCACTTCCCGCTGCGCAACCAGGTCCTGCGGATGGAGATCGGGGTGGAGGCGGGAGCGACCTTCGTTCCCATTGCCCCCCGGCCGGAGAAGCCGATCGTGTTCTACGGCACCTCCATCATGCACGGCTCGTGCGCATCCCGGCCCGGGATGGCGATCCCGGCACTGGTGGGGCGCCGTCTGGGCGTACCCACGGTCAACCTGGGGTTCGCCGGTGCGGGGCGGATGGACGAGCCCGTGGTTGACCTGCTGACCGAACTGGACGCGGAGGTGTATGTGATCGACTGCCTACCGAACATGCACAGCCGGTTGGTCGCCGAGCGGACCGAGCCGCTGGTGCACGCCCTGAATGAGGCTCACCCCGGGACGCCGATTCTGTTGGTGGAGGACCGAACGAACCAACGGGCGTGGCTGTCCCCGGAGGTCCACGATCGGCACGACGGCTCACGCGCCGAACTGCGGGCCGCCTACCTGCGGCTCCGGCAGGCGGGTGTCGAGAACCTGCGCTACCTCGAGGGAGACAGGCTGCTCGGTGATGATGGCGAAGCCACGACCGATGGTTCTCACCCCAGCGACCTGGGGATGGTGCGGTATGCCGGGGCCTACGAGCGCGCCCTCCGGCCGATGATCAGATGATGTGCCCCACATGAGGACAGGTGATACCAGGCAACGCGAGAGTCTCGATCACGGGTGGCGCTTCCACCTCGGAGACGCCCCCGGGGCCGAGCGCGAGGACTACGACGACACGAGGTGGCGTACGCTCGATCTCCCGCATGACTGGAGCATCGAGGGCAGCTACGCCGAGGACAATCCGTCAGGCCGCGAAGGGGCATTCCTGCCTACAGGGATCGGCTGGTACCGGCGGGAGGTCGACCTGCCCGACCTTGCCTCAGGCGCGAGGGCGGTCGTCGAGTTTGACGGCGTCTACCGCTGCAGCGACGCCTGGATCAATGGTGCGCATCTGGGGCATCGCCCGAGCGGGAACATCGGGTTCGCCTACGACCTGACCTCCGCTCTGCGACCGGGCCGGAACGTGCTCGCCGTGCGAGTGGATCACTCGCAGGCACCGAGCGCCCGGTGGTACACCGGATCGGGCATCTACCGGCACGTCTGGCTGACTGTCACCGATGAGGTCCACATCGACCACTGGGGCGTGCAGATCACCACACCGGCCGTGACCGCTGAATCGGCGGCCATTGCCGTACGTACGCGGATACAGAACATGAGCGCGTTGGCGAGGGACGCCGTCGGGAGTTTCGAAGTCATGGACGCTGACGGGACCGTGTACGCCCACGGGCAAGCCGACGTGAGCTTGCCGCCCGAAGGTGAGGCGATGCTCGAGGTGGACCTTGCCCTGCCATCCCCACGGCTGTGGTCACCGGACCACCCTGAGCTGTACCTGCTGCGGATCACACTGGAGGAGCGCGGGCGGGCCGTCGACCTGGTGGACACCACATTCGGCGTGCGGAGCATCCGGTTCGACCCGACGGACGGCTTCTTCCTGAACGGCAAGCCGATGACCCTGCGGGGCGTCTGTCATCACCGGGACGGAGGACCGGTCGGCGCAGCGGTGCCGGAGCCGGTGCTGCTACGCCGGCTGCGCATGCTCAAGGACATGGGGTGCAATGCTATCCGGGTCGGACACAGTCCCGCCGCGCCGGAGTTCTACGACCTGTGCGATCGACTCGGGTTCCTGGTGATCGACGAAGCCTTCGACGGGTGGGCCACGCCGAAGGCCCGCTACGACTACGGGTTGTCCTTCGCGCAATGGTGGCAGCGAGATCTGGCCGACCTCATTGCGCGCGACCGCAACCATCCGAGCGTGATCATGTGGAGCATCGGCAACGAGGTTCCCGACAAGACCGACAAGCAGGCACAGGAACTCGTCGATGTCGTCCACGAGCTGGACCCGACGCGACCGGTGACATGTGGTCGGGGCATCTCCGGTATCGAGGATGTCCAGGGTTTCAACGGACAAGGCGGGGTACCTGGTGTGCTTGAGGCGTATCACGAGGAGTTTCCAGATCGTGTCCTCCTGCTGACCGAGGAGCCGCACACGCTGCAGACGCGTGGGTTCTACCGGACCAGGACGTGGTGGCGCGACAGGAACCGCCCCCGGCAGGAGGTGCCGAACCTCACGGAGAAGGAGCTCTTCACCGATGGCTCGGTGCTCTACAACTCCTCCTACGACAACAGCGGGGTGCGCTGCTGCGCACGGCACTCCTGGCGGCGCACCCGGGCCCTGCCGTACCTGTGCGGTGAGTTCCGATGGACGGGCTTCGACTACCTGGGTGAATCGCCGCGTTGGCCTGCGCGGACCTACAACTACGGCGTCATCGATCTGTGCGGGTTCCCCAAGGACCACTTCTACTTCTACCAGAGCCAGTGGACCCGCGAGCCGATGGTGCACGTGCTGCCGCACTGGACTCACCCGGGGCTGGAGGGGGTGGAGATTCCGGTGTGGGTCTACACGAATTGCGACGCGGTGGAGCTCTTCCTTGACGACGAGTCGCTCGGGGTCAAGCACGTGGGCGATGACCTCCATATGGAGTGGAGGGTGCCATACTCGCCGGGCACGCTTCGCGCGGTCGCCCGACGTGACGCGAGGGATCGCGCGGTGACGGCGGTGACCACCGCCGCCACCCCAGCCGCATTGCGACTCTCGTCGGACAACACCGATCTGGCCGCAGATGGCTGCGACATCAGCCACGTCGTCTTCGCAGTGGTGGATCGAGCAGGTGTTCAGGTGCCGCAGGCTGGTCACACGGTGTGGTTCTCTTGGTCCGGCCCGATCCGATGCTTGGGGTTCGACAATGGCGACCCGCTCGACCTCACGGCTCACCAGGCGAGTCAGCGTCGCGTGTTCAATGGTCTCGGGCTGGGGATCTTCTCATCGACGCAGGAGGCCGGTGACATCGAGATCATCGCCGGTGCAGTCCTGGGGGACCAGTACTTCGGCGATGTCACCGACGTGTCGGTGGTCATCGAAGGGATCGACCTTCGTGGCGGGACGGCTCCCGACCTCAGTGCCTACGACATCCGGTATACCACCGATGGTTCGGAGCCTTCGAAGCTGGCGGCTCGCTATCAGGGGCCGATCCGCCTCGACCGCAGTTGTGTGGTCAGGGCCGTGGTCGTCGGCGAGGACCGGCCTGTGCTCTCCATGGAGCAGGAGTTCATCAGAGGTGAACGCCCGCAGGTGGTCGACATGACGCACGGCAACGAATCGCCGGCGGACCTCACGGTCGCGCCCGGCCCCCACGACCAGCAGGCGGTCGGCACCTGGCGATCACCCCACCAGGAGATCTCACTTCGAGACGACGGTACTGTCGGCAGGCCGCAGGCCTATGGGTCCAAGTCTGAGCTGGTCGGATCGTGGTGGTACGACTTTCCGCATGACCGGTTCGAGGACCTCGATGACGCCGGGACAGGCGAGATCAGGTGGATCGACGGGAGTACGTCCGAGCTGCACCTCACGGACCAGGGCGCGGACCATCTCGACATCGTGATCGCGAACACCGAAGTCCGGTTCCGACGAATCAGCAGCCAGCCAACCGCACGAGCACCGGAAGGTGGAGCCGACACATGAACACCCGCAGGCCGAGTGTCGTGGTCATCCTGACCGACCAACAGCGCTGGGACACCACGGGTGCCGGAGGAAACTCACTCGGAGTCACCCCTGCCTTCGATCGGCTCGCCACGCGCGGCACGTATGCCGCCACCGCGATCACGCCGAATCCGGTCTGTGCGCCGGCGCGAGCGGCCATGCAGACCGGGATGTATCCATCAGCGAGCGGCTGCTTTCGCAACCAGCTCACGCTGGACTCCGAACTCCCGACCTTGGCCGCCTGTTTCCATGGTGCCGGGTATGCGACGGGCTATATCGGCAAGTGGCACCTCGGTGATCCCGATGTTGCCGGTCCGGTCGAACAAGGTGAGCGCGGTGGATACCAGGACTGGTTAGCCGCCAACGTGCTTGAGCACACGTCCGACGCATACAACACCGTCGTCTATGACGATGAAGGTGACCCGGTTCGACTGCCGGGATATCGGGCCGACGCCCTGACCGACGCGGCCATCCGCTACGCGGCCGACCACAGTGACGAGCCGTTCCTGCTCTTCCTCTCGTTGCTGGAACCTCACCAGCAGAACGAGACCGACTCCTACGACGCCCCCGAGGGTTATGCCGAGCAGTACATCGGTAGTCCGCTCCCGCCTGACCTGGCGGCTCTCGGAAATGGCTCTAAGGTGCACGAGCAGATCGGTGGCTACTACGGGCAGATCAAACGAGTGGACGAGTGCCTGGGCCGACTGATGGATGCCTTGCGCAGTCTGCACATCCTCGAGGACACCATTGTGGCCTTCACCTCCGATCATGGCTGCCACTTCCGCACCCGGGTCGGTGAGTACAAGCGGTCCTGCCACGAGGCGTCCGTGCGAGTACCCTTCGCGATATCCGGCCCTGGGTTCCACCGCGGGCGCCGCATCGAGGGCCCGATCAGTACGCTGGATCTGCCACCGACGCTTCTTGCTGCTGCGGGCATCGCAGTGCCGGACACCATGCAGGGCAGTTCGCTGTTGGAGCGGGAGCGCAGCGACGCCGTCCTGTTCCAGGTGAGCGAGAGCGAGGTCGGGCGAGGGCTCCGTACGCGTCGGTGGAAGTACTACGTCACTGCCCCCGACGCTCATGCATGGAACGACCGCCATGGCCACCGATACGTCGAATCTGCGCTGTACGACCTGGAGAATGATCCCTCTGAGCTCGAGAACCTGATCGGTCAGGAGTCGAGCGCCACCGTCACGTCCGACCTGCGCAGAAGGCTCGCCGAGCGCATGATCGACGTCGGTGAACCGGAGCCCGTGATCGAGCCTGCGACGACAACTCGGAAAGGACGGCACCTCGACCCCCGGGTGGGGTCGATCGAGACGTCCGGTTTCCGATTCGGCCACCAACGCAAAGCGGTGGACGGATGAGCGTGGCCAGGCCTCGGTGGTTTCTTCCGGTTGGCACTGGGCCGGACTCCTTGGCGGCTTCTACCAGACTTGCGCGCCATCGCGACCGAACTGCTGGCCAGGTACCGCAACGCTAACTGAGGCTCTGAACGGCGTCGCGGACCCCGCCGCCCGCGGCCAGGGCGCGGCGGCTCGCCCCCGGGCTCGCTCCGGAGAGCATCGCCGTCAGCGCGACCGGGAGCTCGCCCTCGCAGGCGGCGAGAACCTCTCCGCACTCCTCGCTCGGGCGAGACGTGGCCATGGTCAGGATCCGTACGGCCCGTTCGTCCAGCTTGGAGTTGGTGGCCACCATCTGCACCATGAGGTTGGACCAGGTGCGCCCGCGCGCATCATCAGCGCTGTGGAGAAGGGTTGATCGTACCTTCGTGGGTAGTGCCGGCCCACGGCGCCGCGGACCTAGGCGGCCCTACCGGAGGCGGTCACGCCGATCGCCACGTCGTTGGAGGTGAGGGTCTCGGCGTCCTCCGCCCCCGGCAGCTTCGGCGTCCTCCCGGGCGATCGAGGAGTCCAGCAGGGCTTCTGGGGCCACCGGGGAAATGAGCGGCGAACAAGTCGTCCACGCCGAAGGTGAGCCGGATCCTAGGTGTCGATGTCGATAGTGCCTGGGTGGCGGTCCTCGGTGGAGTCGGGCCTCACTTCTCCGCTCCCGTTGCCAGCCCGCTGATCAGCAGCCGCTGGGCGAGAACGAACAGCAGCACCACCGGGATCGTCACCACGATCGACCCGGCGAGCAGGATCGTCACCGGAGTGTCGAACTCGGTCAGCTGGGCGATACCCAGCGGTGCGGTCCACAGGTCGCGCGCTTGAACGAGGAACAGCAGGGCGTACAGATACTCGTTCCAGGCGATCATGAAGATGTACATCGCCGTGGCTGCGATCCCGGGGAGGGCGATCGGCAGCACGATCCGCCAGATCACACCCAGCAGGGAGCACCCGTCGATCATGGCGGCATCCTCGATGCTGGCGGGTAGCGCGATGAAGTAGTTGCGCAGCATATACAGCGACACCGGCACGGTCAGGGCCACATAGACGATCACCAGCCCGACCAGGCTCGAGGTGAGTCCGGCACGGCTGAGTAGCACGAACAGCGGCACCGCCAGCACGATGCCGGGGAACATGTAGACGGCCACGATGATCGTGTTGCCCACGCTGCGTCCGGAGAAGCGGATCCTGGCGGTGGCGTATGCGCCCAGGATGCTGGCGAGGACCGAGGCGAGCACCGTCCCGGCGGCCAGGATCAGGGAGTTGAGCAGGAACCCGCCGAGACCGTAGCCGCCGTCTGCGGTCGATCGCATGGCCTGCACGTAGGCGTCAAAGCTGATCTCGTCCGGGCTGGGCACGATGCTGAGCGGGTCGTTCAGCGCGGCGGCGAAGGGCCGCAGGGACAGCAGCAGGCCGTACAGCACTGGCCCGCACGTGAGCACCATGGCGATGATGATGATCGTGGCCCGTAGCGCCCGGATGGAGGTTGGCTCTCGTACCGCGCTCACAGCGCCTCCTTCCGCCGGTTGGTCAACGCCCACGCGATCCCGAACACGGCCAGGATCGCCGTCATGCACAGGCCGTATGCCGCCGCGCTGCCGACGTCGGCGCGCACCGTGAGCTGCTTGAACACCTGCACGGCCATCACCTCGGTGCCGCCGGCGCCCTGGGTGAGCAGGTAGATGTCGTTGAAGTTCTGGAACGACCAGATGAACCGGAGTAGGACGAGCACCATCACCACGGTCCGCAGTTGTGGCAGCACGATGTGGGTGAGCCGCTGGCGGGCATTGGCGCCGTCGATGGCAGCAGCGTCCTCCAGCTCCGCTGGGACGTTCTGCAAGCGGGCCGTCACGAACAAGAACGTGAACGGAGCCGACTTCCAGATCTCGAACAGGATCACCATCGTCAGGGCCACCGGGATCGACAGGCTGCCGAGCTCCGCCGACCTCGTGGTGAGGAACGCGATCGGTGCTTCCCAGCCGAGTACGGAGGTTCCGAACGCATTGACGATCCCGTACTGGGGGTTGAGCATGGTGCGCCAGATCGTGGCCGCGGCGATCACCGGGAGCACGTACGGCACGAGGAAGAGCGCCCTGACCACGTGCTGGCCGCGAAATGGCTTGCGCATTGCCAGTGCCACGGTGACGCCGCCGACGATCACACCGATGGTGGTGAAAACCGCATAGGCCGCGGTGGTCCCGAGCGCACTCCAGAACCGTCCGGACTGCAGGGCGCCGGACATGTTCGCCAGCGACCAGTCGATCGTGCCCAGGCTCATCTGAGAAACGTCGATCAGCCGGAACTCTGCGAACGCGAACACCACCACGGCGCAGAACGGGATGAGAATGACCAGGGTGATGGTCAGGTAGGACGGTGCTGAGAGCAGATATCCATGGAGGTTGGCGCGTTGGCCCCGGCTGAGCCGGGACCCCCGCGCCACCCTCGTCGAACGGGCGTCAGACATCTCCTAGCCGAGCTCGTCCTGCAGCGACTGGACCGCGGCGGCCATATCTGCCACCACCTGCTCAGGATCGGTACCGGAGTAAAGCGCCTCCAACTGCTCCGCGAGAGTGTTCTGCGCGAACGCCTCCCCGGCGAGCACTGCATCCTCGGTCCCGAAACCCCAGCGGGAGACGGCGTTCATGCCGTCGCCGAGGGAGGTCACCAGCTCATCGCCGTACAGATCGGCGACCGACTGGTCTGATCCACCCATCGGCAGGGTGCCCCATGCGTCCAGGTACTCGGTCGGGTTGTCGGCATTGCCTGGTCGCAGCGGGATCCGCCCTTCGGGAGCAGTGCCGAGCATGGCGCTGTAGCCATCGCTGAGCATGTACTCCACGAACTCACTCGCGCCCTCGGCGTTCGCACCTTCGGGGATCACATAGTTCAGGGTCGTGCCGTACTGAGCGGGGTTGCTCTCGTCCAGCACGGTGATGAACCCGGTGTTCTCCATCAGGAAGTCCTCGTTGTCGGCGCACTCGTCGCAAGTGAGCGGGTTGTCCGCATCGAGGCCGGCGAGCTCGTCCAGGATGTGCGTGGAGAACAGCAGGAACGCGGCATCGCCGTTGAGGTACGCCGAGCGCGCGCTGAGCACGTCGAACGGCCCGGCAGCGCTGGAGTCGGCGAGGGTGGCGAAGTTCCCGGCTGCCTGGACGCACTCCGGGGAGTCGAAGGTGACTGTTCCGTCCTGCACCAGCTCACACCCGGTCTGCTGGAAGGTGGACTCGATCGCCTCGGTGGCTGACGGCGTGCCCGCCTGGGTGCCCATCGCCATTCCGGTGATCCCGACGTCGGCTCGGATGGTCTGGGCTGCGCTGGCGAGCTCGTCGAGGGATGTGGGTACCGCGATACCCGCCTCCTCAAGCAGGTCCGCACGATAGGCGATCAGGTGGACCCAGCCGTCGGCCGGGATCGCTTGATAGCTGTCGTCGATGGTGATGAAATCGAGCGCTTGCTGGTTGAACGTGTCCGCGCCGAGACTCTCGATCGCCGAGGTGGCGGCAGCGGAGTCGACCAGCCCTTGGGACTGCCAGGCGCTCAGATCAGGGGCGTGCAGCACCACATCGGGGACATCACCGGACGCTGCCCCGGTAATCAGTGCCTGGTCCTGGTCGGCGCCCGCCATGGCCACGACCTCCACCTCGATGCCCGTCTCGGCGGTGAACTCCGCGGCGATCTCCTGCTGCGCGGCCATCCGGTCCGGCTGCACGTGCGGTGTCCAGAACGTGAGGGGACCGTCCGCAGCGGCACCGCCATCGGTGCCGTTGCCGCCGTCACCACCTGAACAGGCGGCCAGTGCCAGACAGGACGCCAGCGCTGCCGCCGCCGTTCCGGTGAGTCGTCCTTCTCTTCTCATGGTGTTGCTCCTTTGCATCGCGTCGGTCGGTTGTCTAGGAGGCGCGGGCGAGGTGCTGCAGGCTCGGCGGAGGTATGTCGTGGGCTTCACGGATGGAGGCCACCAGCAACTCCGTCAACTCGTGGCGAATCTGCGCGTAGGCAGGGTCGTGATAGCAGGAGCGCAGCTCCAGCGGGTCGGGCTCGAGGTCGAAGAGTTCCCACTCCGGGTGGCGCGGCTCATCGATCGCGCCGGTGACGCCGAGGGCCTCGCCGTAGTAATGGATGAGTGCGTAGCGTTCAGTGCGCACGCCCACATGGGCGCCCACACCGGCCTTGAGGTGTTCCCAGTAGCGGTAGTAGACGTGCGTGCGCCAGGGGGTGCGTTCGCCACGGCAGAGCGGCCGCAGGCTGCGTCCCTGCATCCGATCCGGCGCTTCGATCCCGGCGAAGTCGAGGAACGTCTGCGCCAGATCGAGGTTGAGGGCGAAGTCGGTGCTGACCGTCCCGGGTGGGATCTCGGCCGGGTAGCGCATGAGGAGTGGGATACGCATCGATTCGCTGTACATGAAGCGCTTGTCGAACCACCCGTGGTCGCCGAGGAAGAAGCCCTGGTCGCTGGCGTAGGTGACCAGGGTGTTGCTGGTCTGTTCGGTGGCGTCCAGGTAGTCCAGGAGGCGGCCCGTGGTGCGGTCGATCCCGGCGACGCAGCGCAGGTAGTCGCGCAGGTAGCGCTGGTAGAACCAGGAGGTGCGCTGTTGGGTCGTGTCAAACGTCGGGATCGTGGTCTTCACGTCCAGTTCGTCCAGGTCGCGGCCTACCCGGATCGCGGCCTCGCCGGCCGCATCAGCCCGTGCTCCGTAGTCGTCGAAGAGAGTCGGCGGTTCAGGGAAGGTGACGCCTGAGTAGAGGTGCTGCTCGTGCGGACCCGGGAACCAGCGCCGGTGCGGGGCCTTGTGCCACAGCAGTAGTAGCCAGGGTTGTGTGCCGTCCTGCTGATCCAGCCAATCGAGGGCGAGGTCGGTGAGGACGTCGGTCACATACCCGGGGTGCTGGGTGCGTCCGGTTGGGCTGATCAGCTCGGGATCGTCGTACTCGCCCTGGCCGTCCAGGATCTGCCACTCGTCGAAACCGTCGGGGTCGTGCCCGGCGCCGTGACCCAGGTGCCACTTGCCGAACAGTGCCGTGCGATATCCGGCCGCCTGCATCAGTGCGGGGAAGGTTGGCTGGGTCGAGTCGAAGGTCGTGGTCAGCGTCATCATCCCGTTGCGGTGACTGTGGGTTCCGGTCAGGATCGACGCCCGGCTCGGGGCGCAGAGCGCATTGGTGCAGCCGGCGCGGTCAAACCTGACGCCCTCGGTGGCGATGCGGTCCAAGGAGGGCGTCTCGTTCACTTGGCTGCCGTAGCAGCTCATCGCATGCGCGGCGTGGTCGTCGCTCAGGATGAGGACGATGTTCGGTCGGCGACTATCAGGCACCGTGCGCACCTCCGGGAGACAGGATGATGCAGCGAGAGTAGATGGCGAGGTCGTCGAGTGTCGCGATCGATCCTGAAGATGAAAGATGTCGATACTAAGGTGTTGAAAATTGAGAGATAGCGATGCGATGCGCCGCGCTGTGGCGACTCTGGTCCGGTCTCGATCGACAGTTGACGGCTGGATCGAAGTCCGTCAATATTGAAGTATGTCGATGCAGTCTCCGGTCGCTCAGCCGGCCCGCCTCTCCGCCCTCGACCGTGGCCTCCCGCTCTGGATCGGGCTCGCGATGGTCGCCGGATTGGTTCTCGGTCGCTTCGTCCCCGCGCTGAGCGATCTGCTCGTCCGGCTCGAGATCGGCGGGATCTCCCTGCCGATCGCGCTCGGCCTGCTGGTGATGATGTACCCGGTGCTGGCGAAGGTCCGATACGACAAGGTCAGCGCTGTCGCTGGCGACCGTAAGCTCCTGCTCGCCTCGCTCGCGCTGAACTGGCTGCTCGGCCCGCTGCTGATGTTCGCCCTGGCCTGGATTTTCCTCGCCGACCTGCCCGAGTACCGCACCGGTCTGATCATCGTGGGCCTGGCCCGGTGCATCGCCATGGTGGTCATCTGGAACGACCTCGCCTGCGGGGACCGGGAAGCGGCTGCCGTGCTCGTCGCCCTCAACTCCGTCTTCCAGGTGCTCGCCTTCAGCCTGCTCGGTTACTTCTACCTCGCCGTGCTGCCCGACTGGCTCGGACTCGAGGGTGCTGCACTGGACGTCTCCATGGGGAAGATCGCGATCAACGTCCTCGTCTTCCTCGGGATACCGCTCCTGGCGGGCTTCGGTTCCCGCCTCATCGGTGAACGCGCCCGCGGACGTGACTGGTACGAGGAGCGCTTCGTCCCCCGCATCGGTCCCTGGGCCCTCTAC
The DNA here is from genome assembly GCF_021049285.1 of Ruania halotolerans. Taxonomy (GTDB): domain Bacteria; phylum Actinomycetota; class Actinomycetes; order Actinomycetales; family Beutenbergiaceae; genus Ruania; species Ruania halotolerans. The sequence continues at coordinate 3,778,151 of NZ_CP088017.1, read as the reverse complement.
GGTCTGCTGTTCACCATCGCGGGCTTGTTCGCGCTCCAGGGTGAGGCGGTCACCTCCAATCCCTGGGACGTCGTCCGCATCGCCCTGCCGCTGCTCGTCTACTTCGCGCTCATGTGGGGCCTGGGCATCGTGACCGGCAAGGCTCTCGGCCTGGGCTACGAACGCTCTGCCACGCTCGCATTCACCGCGGCCGGCAACAACTTCGAGCTCGCGATCGCTGTGGCGATCGGCACCTTCGGAGCCACCTCCGGGCAGGCGCTCGCCGGCGTCGTCGGCCCGCTCATCGAGGTCCCCGTGCTCGTGGGCCTCGTCTACGTCTCCCTGTGGGTCGGCCGCCGCTGGTGGGGCCATGATCCACGCAGCTCTCGTAGCTCACAGGGCGACACCGCTGTCACCGCTGAGACCCCCACCTCCCACGAGGAGATCCGCTCATGACCACCTCCGAACTCCAGCCCCTGTCCACCGATCCCGACTGCGCCCCCGCCCTCGAGGCGCGCGCCATCGACCGCTCCGTCGCCGACCAGGTGGGAGCCGCGCTCAAGGCGCTCTCCGACCCGCTCCGGCTGCGGATGCTCTCCTTCATCTCCGCCGCTCCCGCAGGTCAGGCGTGCGTGTGTGATCTCACCGCACTGACCGACCTGTCGCAGCCGACGGTTTCCCACCACCTCAAGGTGCTCCGCGAGGTCGGCGTGCTCACCAGCGAGCGCCGCGGCACCTGGGTCTGGTACTCCATCACCCCGGGCTACCGCAGCGCCGTCACGGCCTTGCTGGATTCTTTCGCCCCGACGGCTCTCGCCGCGACCACCGATGCCCCGCATATGACCGGGCTCTCCGACGTCGATATCGCGCTCGAACGTCTGGCCGAGGCTCTGTCCGGGCGATTCGCCGAGGTGGACGATTCGCTGGTGCGTGCCATCGTGCGCGAGTCCTACACCGGCCTGGCCCGCACGGCCACGATCAGCGCCCACCTCGTACCACTGACCGAACGGTTCGCTCGCCAGCGCCTGAGCGACCTCACCCGGGACCGGGCCGCCACACCCCCGCAGGTGCTCTTCGTCTGCGTGGCGAACGCCGGTCGCTCTCAGCTTGCCGCCGCCCTCGTGCATCACTACGCCGGAGATCGGGTGACCGTACGTTCGGCCGGGTCTACTCCGGCGTCGGAGATCCACACCGGCGTACGGGGAGCACTCACGGCGCTGGCGGCCCCGCCCGCCTTCCCCAAGCCGCTCACTGACGACGCCGTCCGCGCCGCCGATGTGGTGGTCACCATGGGTTGTGGGGACGTCTGCCCAGTGATCCCCGGGGTGAGCTACGAGGACTGGCAGGTGGGCGATCCCGCCCTGGCCTCGCCCGAGGGTGTGGCCGCCATCCAAGCCGAGATCGACCGCCACGTGCGCGAGTTGCTGGCGGATCTGGTGCCCGATCTGCAGATTCCCGACGGCGGCCCTTCCGCCTCCGAGTCCACTCACCGTGAGGAGAACAACCGATGACCCATGACGCCAAGCCCAGCGTGCTCTTCGTCTGCGTGCACAACGCCGGCCGGTCCCAGATGGCCGCCGGATTCCTCCGGGCGCTCGGCGGCGACGCCGTCGAGGTCCGCTCCGCCGGGTCGATGCCGGCCGAGCAGATCAACCCCACGGCCGTGGCCGCCATGGCCGAACTCGGTATCGACATCGCCGCCGAACAGCCGAAGGTTCTCTCCACCGAAGCCGTGCAGGCCTCGGACGTGGTGATCACCATGGGCTGCGGAGACGCCTGCCCGATCTTCCCGGGCAAGCGGTACGAAGACTGGGCACTGGCCGACCCGGCCGGGCAAGGGATCGAGGCGGTCCGCCCGATCCGGGACGAGATCCGCGGTCGGATCACGGTGCTCCTGGGTGAACTCGAGGTGCCGGTGCGGGAGCTGACGGCCTGAACCCTTCCGCACACACTGTGAGCAGTGGTGTACCTCGGCAGCACGGGTGAGGATGGTGAGACCCGTCGAGAGGTAGTGCCCGCATGAGCGAAGCACGACTGTCACGTCGCCGAGTAGCGGTCGCGCTCACGGTGGCTTGCGGCAGCGTGCTGCTGTGGTGGTCTCTCGCCTTGAGACCTGGCGACCCGTTGTTCTATCTCGGCTCGCTCCTTCTCGCGGGGGTGTGGCTGGGAGGCTCGCTCGCCTCCGGGCCGTTGCGTTGGCGCCCAGAACATCCCGACGGTGGCCGACGCCTCTCGTTATGGCGTCCAGTCGCGATCGGCTTGGCACTGCTCGCCGTCTTCTGCGTAGGGGCCCTCGTCGTCGCGCGGGTCCCTACGCTCACTGAACCGGTGCAGGACCTGCTCGACCACGCACGATACGGGGCCCTGCCGGTCGTGCTCGCGACCACCGTCGTGAGCGGATTCGCGGAGGAGTTGTTTTTCCGCGGTGCGCTGTTCCACGCCGTCGGCTCCCAGTACGCGGTCCCCGTCTCGACGATGCTCTACACACTAAGCACGGTCGGTTCCGGAGTGCCGCTGCTGATCTTCGCCGCAGCCGTTCTCGGGCTGGTCTGCGCGCTGTACCGGCGCGCCACGGGCGGCGTGCTCGGCGCCGCCGTGATCCACATCATCTGGTCCAGCGGGATGCTCCTGCTGCTGCCGCCGCTGCTGGAAAGGTTGGCCTAGCCATGTCTCATCGCATCCTCGTCACCGGAGCCACCGGCAATATCGGGGGGTTGCTCGTCCCGCGACTGCTTCACGCCGGCCACACCGTCCGCGTGCTCACCCGGTCCGCCGATCGCCTGCCCCGTGCCTGGCGGTCTCAGGTGGACGTGGTCGAGGGAGACGCCACCACGGCGAGCGACCTGCACAAGGCGCTGGACGCCGTCGATGTGGCCTACTACCTGCTGCATTCGATGGACGGCAAGGGCAATCTCGCCGCCCGGGACCGGGAGATGGCGGGTGGGTTCGCCGAGGCGGCCCGCGAGGCCGGGTTGAAACGGATCGTGTACCTGTCCGGGTTGCATCCCTCCGGTGAGCTGTCCACCCACCTATCCTCCCGGGTGGAGGTGGGGCAGGTTCTGCTCGACTCTGGTGTTCCGACGGCGGTGCTGCAGGCGGCGACCGTGCTCGGGGCGGGGTCGGCAAGCTTCGAGATGCTGCGCTATCTGACCAGTCGGCTACCGGTGATGGTGGCCCCGCGGTGGGTGGAGAACAAGATTCAGCCCATCGGGATCGACGATGTGCTGCACTATCTCGAGGCGGCAGCGGACCTGCCGGCCGACGTCAACCGGACGTTCGACGTCGGCGGTCCCGAGGTGCTCACCTACCTCGAGATGATGGAGGGTTTCGCCGAGGTGGCGGGCCTCCGACGCCGCCTGGTGCAGGCGGTCCCGGTGCTCAGCCCGCAGTTGGCAAGCCACTGGATCGCTCTGGTCACACCCGTGGATGCCGCCGTGGCGAAACCATTGGTGCGCTCACTGGTGCACGAGGTGATCTGCTCGGAGAACGATCTGGTGGACCTGGTGGGGCCGCCGCCAGGAGGTCGCACGCCCTACCGCAAGGCGGTCGCGCGTGCTTTGGAAGACGCACCGCCTGATCCGGGCGATGCGGTCCGGATCTGGGCGCGCACGTTCGGGGCTGTCGCGGCCTGCGCAGCGCTCGGCACTGTGCTGACGAACCCGCGGTCTCGCTGGTACCGGCGACTGTCCACCCCCGATTGGCAACCTCCCGGGTGGGCCTTCCCACTCGTGTGGACGGCGCTGTATGGCACTCTTGCCACCACGAGCGCCGCTGCACAGGTGAGCTTCACCGCGAACGGGCATCACCGGCTCGCACGCGAGTACGAACAGGCTCTCTGGGTGAACCTCGCACTGAATGCTGGGTGGAGTGGCCTGTTCTTCACGGCCAAGAAGCCCACACTCGCGCTGCTGGACGCCGCGCTGCTGACGGCGTCTTCAGCGGGTCTGGCGCGCCGCGCGTCGCGGGCGGGTCGCCGCTACGGCATCGCACTCGCGCCGTACTCGCTCTGGTGCGCCTTCGCGACGGCGCTGACGGGGTCGATGTGGAGGCGGAATCACTGATCTGCGCGTGCAGATCGGCCGCGCCTAGGAGTACTCCGGCGGCAGCTGGCCGGAGTACCACCCGAGCTCGTTGTCTCGTACGAACGTGGAGAGGGTCTGCTCGCGGCTCAGCGGCCACGGGTGGAACGATTCCAGCAGATCCATGTAGGCCGCGCAGGTCCGAGGGCCCGGGTTCGCCAGCAGATCGATGGTCGCCTCGGCGTAGCCCGTCGGCACCAATTCCAAGCCGGCGAGCATTCCCTCCAGGTACTTGTGCCCCTTGAAGAGCGTGCGGTTCAGCGCGAGTAGCGCCCGCCCGCCGGCGGTCACGGTGTGCACCGCTGCATGGTGCAGCAGATGGGTGTTCTCCAACTGCACCGCCTGCTTGAGGAAGTAGCCGCTGTGCAGTCGAGCCTGCGCGATGAAGGAGGCCATGCGCTCGTTCCACCGGTCTGCCGGCACGACCGGGATGGCCGCCACCAGCTCGCCGAGACCGTGCAGGCGGGACCACACCACGCGGGCGCCGAGCATCGAGTGACGCATCGGATCGTCCGCGCTCTCGGCCGCCTGGCGCAAGAAATCTGCGCTGGCCACCTTGATGTCCACGTAACCGCCCTCATAGGTGGCGACCTCACTGAGGACGTAGCTGAGCCGGTTCTGCGCCCATGCTCGAGCGAATGCCTCCTCAGTCAGCACGAGCTGGACGTCCACGTCCGAGTCCGGGCGTTCAGTCCCGTGGGCCACCGATCCGGTGAGCACCACGCCCTCGACGTCAGGGTCGTGGCGGACGCGCTCGACGAAGGCTGCGAGGGTTTCCTGGTGATGCTGCATGGTGAAAACCTATTGCGCGCGAGCATGCCGGTCGACGTAACGTTCAGGCATGTCCACCCCTGAGGCATCCACCGTGGGGCTGCCGGTCACGCCGTCAGTCCCTGAATCACAGATCTGAGCCATTGAGCTGAGCCGCAGCGCCCGCTGAGGTGCACGCGGTCCAGGGCTGGCCGCGGTGACGAGACGACCCTTGTTCGCTCTCTCCCACCTCGGAGTTCTTCGATGCCTCGTCCGCTGTACCTCCTTGCCCTGGCGATCTTCGCTATGGGGACCTCAGAGTTCATGCTCGCCGGCCTCATCCAGGACATCGCCACCGACCTCAACGTGCCGGTGGGTGCCACCGGCCTGCTCACCTCAGCCTTCGCCGTCGGGATGGTGGTGGGCGCACCCGTGACGGCGGCGCTCGCCCGCCGCTGGCCGAGCCGCGGGGCACTGCTCGGGTTCCTGCTGTTCTTTGCCGCCGTGCACGTGCTCGGTGCCCTGACCCCCAGCTTCCGCGTCTTGCTCGCCACCCGGGTGCTGGCAGCCCTGGCCAACGCCGGCTTTCTTGCCGTGGCTCTGCGCACTGCGACCACCCTGGTACCGCCCGAACGGACCGGGCGAGCGGTGGCAGTGCTCCTGTCCGGTGTCACCGTGGCCACGGTGGCCGGCGTGCCCGGTGGCGCGCTGCTCGGTGCGATGCTGGGTTGGCGCGCGACCTTCTGGGCGATCGCGATGCTCTGTCTGCCGGCCGTGGCCGGCATCGTGCTCGGCCTGAGGCGAGATGACGGCGCTCCGAGTGCAGGGGGGCGGGTGTCGTTGCGGGTGGAGATCGCCCAGCTGCACCGGCCCGCTCTCATGAAGGTCATGGTGCTAGGAGCGGTGGTCAACGCCGCCACGTTCGCCACTTTCACATTCCTCGCACCGATCGTGACCGACGTCGCGGGGCTGGCCGGCCCGTGGGTCTCAGTGGCACTGATGTGCTTCGGGGTCGGCTCGTTCGTGGGTGTCACGGCCGCGGGCCGGTTCTCCGATCTCCGCTCCAGTGCGTTGATCGGACTGGGAACGCCGCTGTTGCTGATCGGCTGGGTGGCGATGGCCACGATGGCGGATGCACCGGTGGCGCTGCTCACCCTGGCGCTGGTCCAGGGGATGCTGTCCTTCGCCGTGGGCAGCACGTTCATCACCCGCGTGCTCCATGAAGCCGCCGGTGCCCCCACGATGGGCGGCTCATACGCCACGGCAGCACTCAATCTCGGCGCTGGAACGGGCCCTGCCCTGGCGGCGGTCGTGCTCGGAATCGGAGGCGGCGCACTCGGCCCGATCTGGGTGAGTGCGGCGCTGGTAGCCCTCGTGGGAGCCAGCCTCCTACTGGGTCGCTCGGCCTGGTACCGCAACCGCTGAGGATCGATCTGAACCCAGTTCTCGTGTTCGAACCCCCGCCGGGTCAGGTTCATACACGAAAACTGGGTTCAGACGCGGTTCTCTTCGATCGCGCCGACATACCTCGTGACGATCGCCTCGACGTCCGCTGCTGAGACCTGGCCGGTCATCAACAGCGACCCCAGCCCGTGGCAGAGGGCCATCGTCTCCACGGCGAGCTGGCGGGCTTGTGCCTCATCCAATCCCGGTTCCGCGGCCCGGCAGACCTCGGTGAGATGGTCGGCGAGAGATCCGAGGTGAGCGTCATAAGCACCGTGTGGCGTGTCGGCAGAGGTCACCGCGAGCAACTCCAGGGACACGCCGACGCGATGAAATGACCGGCTCATCTCGTCAGTGGGCAGAGCCTCCTCGAAGAACGCCCGGATCTCAGCGGCGAGCGAGCCGGCGGTGGCGCTGGAGTCTCGGCGCGCCTGCCATCGGCTGGCGCTCCTCGTGGCGAGCCGTTCCAGTGCGGCCGTGAGGAGCTCATCCTTGCTCTTGCCGTAGTACTGGACCAGGCGGAGCGAGACTCCGGCCTCGGCCGCGACCTCACGCATGGTCACGGCGGCGATCCCGCCCCGGCCCAGGAGTCGTTCGACTGCGTCCAGGATCGTGGTGCGGCGTTCCTCGTTCGACATGGGCGCCTCCTCCAGCAATGATACAGTCGTACCAAATGATACGACTGTATCAAGGAGAGATCATGCACGCCCGGCTCGTTCTGTGGGTCGCCTGTACTGCTCAACTGCTGGTGGTGCTCGACGTCTCCGTGGTGAACGTTGCACTGCCGTCCATCCAGGCGGAGCTCGAGTTCGGTCCGACGACGGCCTCATGGGTCGCCATGGCCTACTGCGTCACTTTCGCTGGCGTGCTGCTCGTGGCCGCACGTCTGGCAGACGCACTCGGCGCCGAGCGAGTCCTCGTCGGTGGTGTGGCGTTCTTCGCCGTGACGAGCGCCGCGGGCGGGTTCGCTACCGACGGCGCGATGCTGATCGGGGCCCGAGCGGGCCAGGGTCTCGCCGCGGCCGCGATCTCGCCGGCCACGTTCACCCTCCTGACCGTCACGTACCCGGAGGGTCGCGAGCGGACGCAGGCGATCGCCGTCTGGACTGCGGTCAGCGTGGCGGGCGGCGGCGTGGGCAACGTCGTGAGCGGATTACTCACCGAGCTGATCTCCTGGCGGGCGGTCCTGCTCATCAACCTGCCGATTGGCCTCGCGATCGTGTTGGCAGCCGGTGCGCTGGCTCGGCGGGCGATCAGCCGCCCCCGTGCCGTGCCGGTGAGTCTCACCGCGGTGGCGCTCGCGATCGGTGGCTTTACCTGCGCGATCCTCGCGCTCTCCATGGTGGGCGCGAGCACTGTGTCGATTCCCGTCGCAACGGCAATGGTGAGCGTGGTGTTCTTCGCCCTGCTCGGCCTGCACCAGCACCGCGCTGCGCACCCGTTGGTTCCGCCCGGGCTGCTGCGCAGGCGAGGGATCGCGCTCGGCAACATCGCGACGTTCCTCACCGCCGCGTGTTTCCAAGTGGGGATCTGGTACTTCCTCACTTACCGCATGCAGACCCGCTGGGACTACACCCCGCTCCAGGCCGGATTGGCCTTCTTGCCCCTGACCGGCACATTGATCGCCGTGAACCTGTGGGTGGTCCCTCGATTGATGGGACGTATCGGTGCGCGCCCCCTGATCGTGGCCGGTGCCCTGACGGCGTCCCTCGGCCTGGTCTGGCAGTCCGTGGCCGAGCACGGGGGCTTCCTCCTCATGATCGCGGCACCGGCGGCCGTGATCGGGGCGGGTGGGGGCTTGATGAACACCCCGCTGGCTGCCGTCGTCACCAGTCGTGTCGTCAGCTCGGAGGCGGGGGCTGCCTCGGGTCTGATGAACACGGCCAAGCAGTTCGGTGGCGCGATGGGGCTGGCGGCGGCAACGGTCGCGGTCGCGGCAGCAGGCACGGATCGAGTGGCGTTCCTTCTGATGGCCGCGCTGCTCGCCCTTGTCGCGCTCGTGGCCGTCGGGCTGCCCGCGCCGGGGGTGGTCGCCCGCGCGGTCCCGCCGCCCCGCGAACCGGCGAGGCCGTAGCGTTGCCGCGGTCCGCTATTCGCCCTTCCTCGCCGCGAGAATCTCCAGGTAGTGCGGGTTGTGCATCACACCGAGCACATTGCCGAACGGGTCCACGACGGAAGCGGTGGTGAATCCTGCCTCCCTGGGGGTGACGGGCTCATACTCAATTGCCCCCATCGCCAGCAGCCGCTCCACCGTGGCGCTCAGGTCGTCGACGTGCCAGAACATCACCGCGCCACCGGGGGGATTGGCGGCGCCGCGGGGAGCGTATCGGCGGTCGATGAAGCCGAGCTCGTCCTCATCGTCGCCGATGCGGAACTCCAGATATGCCGGCGCGGCGGGAGGCGGCGGGAATGCGTAGTACGGCTCCATCCCGAGCAGCTCGATGTACCAGTCGCGTGCCGCAGCCATGTCGTCGGCGTAAAAGCTGATCGTGGCGAATCCTCGGAACATCAGTACTCCATGGGCGGGGCGGCTCGTGCGGCCGCCGTGTGCATCCATAGTGCGCAGGTAAAGTGCTCATCTATTGATCACTTTTTCGAGAGATCATGGTGAGATGCGCGCGGATCGGTTGGTCGCCACCCTCCTGCTGATGCAGACGCGCGGCCGGGTGACCGCGGCTGAGCTTGCCTCGGAACTCGAAGTGTCGGTGGCCACCGCTCGCCGGGACCTGGAGGCACTGTCCGCGGCCGGTGTGCCGGTCTACTCCCAGCCTGGCCGCGGTGGTGGGTGGATGCTGCTCGGCGGTGCGCGGACGGACCTGACCGGTCTCACCTCCGCTGAGGTGAGAGCACTGTTCCTCTCGGCCGGGCCGGGTTCATCCGTTGCGCCCCCGGTCCGGTCGGCGTTGCGCAAGCTGATGCAGGCGTTGCCGGAGACGTTCCGGGCCGACGCGCAGGCCGCGGCTGACGCCGTCGTGGTCGACGCCGCGGGGTGGGGCGAGCGCAGTCGAGAACCCGCGGCTCATGTGGGGGTGCTGGAAGACGCCCTGGTGCGCCGGCGCAAGGTCGCGCTCGACTACGTCGGCCGTGACCGCCGCCGCAGGCGTCGACTCGTCGATCCGTGGGGTCTGGTGAGCAAAGATGATGTCTGGTACTTGGTGGCCGGTACGGAGAGCGGCCGCCGAACGTTCCGCGCCGATCGAATTGTTGCCGCCACCGTGATTGACGAGCCCGCCGATCAGCCTGCCGATCTCGACCTGGCCAGCGAGTGGGAGCGTGTGGTCGAGTCGGTGGAGCAGCGACGATCCGCCGTCACGGCGACGGCCCTCGCGGCGGCCGGAGTGCTGCCGGTGCTGCAGAGCCAGTTCGGCCGACACTGCGAGGTGCTCGACACACTCGAGGATGGCCGCGTCCGTGTCCGGCTCCGCGCCCACATGGCTCGATCGATTGCCGAGCACACCGCTGGTTTGGGTGCCGCCGTGGAGGTTCTCGAACCGGAGGAAGTGCGAGCCGAGCTCGCCTGCCTCGGGCGAGAGCTCGTGGGCCAGTATGGCTCCGACTGATCGGGACGCCGTCGGACCACCGGCTCAGGCTGGACGGGCCCGGTGCTCGGTCTCGACCTCCCGGCTGAGTACGGCGCCCCAGGCGTCCATCGCCGTCACGACCTCGCGCAGCGACGCCCCGAGCCCGGTGAGGCTGTACTCCACACGGGGTGGGACCTCGGCGTAGACCTCCCGGTGTATGAGGCCGTCAGTTTCGAGTTCGCGCAGCTGGCGGGCCAGTGTCCGCTCGCTCACCGGGCCGACCGCGCGACGCAACTCGCCAAACCGCAACGTACCGGTGAGCAGATGTTTCACGATGGTCAGCTTCCACGCTCCACCGACGGCGCTGATCGCCACCTCGACGGGACAGACCGCGAGGGCATTCACCACTGATGTGCGCATGACCTCCATACTTACACATCTGTGGGTACCTGCAAGTGAAGACTGTACTTGTATGTACTCGATGTACTACGTCTGATGGAGGCATGACTGACACCTCATCCACTCTCTGGATCTCCGCACACCCCACGGGCCGCTCACTCAATGGTGCCTTGCAGGAGGCGGGCGTGGCGCACCTGAGCCGGGATCACGCCGTCGCCACCTCGGACCTGTACGCCATGGGCTGGCAGGCGGCCTTGACCGAACAGGACTTGGGGGCCGCCGTCGGGCAGGACGAATCGGCCACCTTCGGCGCCCGTACCCGCCAGGCGCACCTGAACGGCACGCTTGCCCCCGAGATCCGCGCCGAACAGGAAAAACTGCGGGCTGCTGACCTGCTTGTGCTGCAGTTCCCGCTCTGGTGGGGCGGGATGCCGGCGATCCTCAAGGGCTGGGTGGACAGGGTCTTCGTGAATGGATTCGCGTTCAACGTCACCAACGAGACCGGGCGCACCCTCAAGTACGGCGAGGGTGGACTGGAGGGCAAGCGTGCACTCGTGGTGGTCACCGCGGGCGACCGGGAACTCTCGTTCGCGGCCGGGGGAGTGAACGGACATCTGGAGGCGCTGCTGTTCCCGGTGCTGCACGGGATCCTCTGGTACACCGGCATCCAGCCGCTGCGTCCGCACTTGATTGCCGCCACCGACCGGCGTGAGTTCGCCGGACTGGACGTCGAGCGTGATCGATTGCTCGCGCGACTGGATCACCTCGATGGCGAGGCGCCGATCGACTATCGCACGTTGCGTCACGGCGGCTACGACCGCGACCAGCGGCTCATCACCGGCGCCGCGCCGCTCGACCTGGGCATCCACGAGTGCGTGGCAGCTCCCGTGTGATCGACAGTCGCTCCTCCGCGCGCTCCGCAGCCAGATCGCACGTGGAGTGACCCGAGTTCGGTTGCGTTGTTCCGCGCCAGAACTGCTCAATACCCCGCAGGCTGACTACCGCCGCCTGGCCACGGTCCAGCCGTGCGGTCCCACCACCAGCTCGTCGCCGTCGAGTCCGCAGTCTCGGCCGGCCAGGTACGCTCCCGGCGCGGGATCTGCGATCCGTACCTGCTCGTCGCCGATGTTGAGCGAGACGATCAATGCCTCCCCGGACGCGCCGGTCACTTCCAGCGTGATCACGTCATTGCCGACGGCGACCGTCCGGGTTCGGGCTGTGTGTAGCCATGGGTGCCGCCTGCGCAGGCCGATCAGCTCCTGGTGCAAGGAGAGAATCTCCGTGTTGGCGCCCGGGATCTCTTGGACGTTCGCGCTGGCTGGGAAGCTGGGTCGGATCGCATCGTCCCCGCCGACCCGTTCTTCCTTGACCGCGCGCAGGCCCAACTCATCGCCGTAATAGACCGACGGCGTGCCGGCGAGCGTGAACAGCAGCGCGAGCGCGTGCGGGAGGTGGCGCTCGTCCTCGATCTGGCTGGCGATCCGCGTCACGTCGTGGTTACCCACGAAGGTGTACGGCACGAACGCGTCCAGGAAGGTGTTGTGCCGGCCAAGCGCGTGGTCGAGCTCGTGGAAGTTGTGATCGGCGATGGAATGCCAGATGCCCTGCCACAACTCGTACTGGGTGACGGCGTCCATGCCTCCGTCCCGGACGAATGTGGCGTAGTCGCCGTGCAGCACCTCTCCCATCACGTAGACGTGCGGATGGCGCTCGCGGACGGCGGGCAGCACGGTGGTCCAGAACTCGACAGGCACCGTATAGGCGGCGTCGAGACGCCACGCATCCACGCCCCGGTCGCACCAATAGGTCATGACCTCGGTGACCAACCCAGCCACCTCGGGTGCCGCATGGTTCAGCGTGATCAGGCCGCCGTGCCCCTCGAAGGCGACCAGTCCGCCGTCGGGGTCCTTCTTGAACAGGCGCCCCTCAGCAGCCGACGGGCTCTCCCGGGCGGTGTGCAGCGCAGGGAAGTCTGGTCCCACGTGATTGAAGACTCCGTCGAGCATCACGTCGATGCCCTTCGCGTGGGCGGCCTCGATCAACTCGACGAGGTCGTCCTCGGTACCCAGGCGCGGGTCGATTCGGAAGTAGTCGATCGTGTCGTAACCGTGCGTGGAGGAGTCGAAGATCGGTCCGAGCGCGAGGCCATTGGCACCTAATTCGAGCAGGTGATCCACCCACTGAGTCAGGGCAGGCAACCGGGTGGTCGGGGTGCGGTCGGCGCCGGTGGTGTCCGCGCCCACGAACCCCAGGGGATAGACATGCCACCAGATCAGGTTCTCGGCCGAGCTCATACGCCAACGTACAACGCGGTCCGCTGGCGAGGGTGGCCTCAGTGTCGTAGGCCGGCCATTTCGCGACACTGATGTCACCCTGGGGGATTCGGATACCGTCGATCAGGTGTGCGGCGAGGGTGATGTGGTTCTCGAGATCAACGGGGCGGTCACCGACGCCGAGCTGAACGCCCTACATGCGATCTGTTCGGCCACCGGTTGGCCCCGTCGATTTGTCTATCCCCACACCGTGACCGGTGGGTCACTCCCCCTGCCCGATCTCCACGCGTGAACGCCGTCGCGCGCGAAGGAGTAGATCAGGAAACCCAGCGCCAAGGCGCAGGCGAGTGCCGCAAGGGGGGCGGGGGTGATGGGCGCGAGGGTTGCCACCAGCACGCCACCTTGGAAGCCAGCAATCCGCCGTCGGGACGGGCGGTGCGCCAGGGGACGATTCAACGGTGGGGCCCACCAACTGAGGACTACCCACAGGTACCGCATCAGGCCGATCACGAGCACCCACCAGCCGACTGTTGCGGCAGCGATGACGGAGACTGCGAGAACAAAGACGGCATCTGCCTCCACGTCGAAACGTCCGCCTTCCGCCGAGGCAGTGCCAGAGCGACGGGCCACGATTCCGTCCAGGCCATCCATCACCCACGCGATCAGCGCCACCACGAAGATCGGCCATGACTGTGCGCTCAGGCCCGCCGGCAGCAAGAGTGCGTATCCCGCGCAACCGCCGATGAGGCCGGTGCGCAGAAGTGTCACCTCATCGCCCGGAAGGAATCGACCTCCCGCCGTGCGCCGGTTCACCAGGATCGACGCAACGAGCGGGACGGCGGCGCCGGCGAGTATCGCGAGGATCACGCCAGCCGGGGGGATGGGCTTAACGTGCGCGAGGATGAGCAGGAGCAGCACGGGAAGCACGGTCGCGACCAACCGCACGGCGGCAGCCGAGCCTCGGCCAGTCACCGTCGGGGAGGTATCAGTGCATCGGTACGGCTGCACGTGCGGTGGTGGGCCCTGTGCTCATCGGTGGTCACGTCCTCCAACGTATCCGGACCGGACGCGCTGGTCAGGGCGAGATCAGGTGAGCGACACCTTGCGGTTCCATGAGTGGACGCTCCACCCCAGGCAGACCCCGGTGATTATGAGCAGGGCCGGCACGAAGCCGACGGGCATGACGTTCGCGCTGCTACCGGCCGCGATCTCGGCGAAGAGCTCGAACTGCACGATACCGAGTTGGTCGCCGTTCAGTCCGACCGCCAGCGGCACCGCTGCGAATGACGCGAATGTGACGATCTGGGTGGTGACGTACAGGACCAGCCAGACGACCACCGGCCCACCGATGCCCCACCTGTTCAAGGGGGCCTGGCTGCCGATGGAAGCGGCGAAGAAGTAGTGCACCGGCCAGACGAGGATCAATGCTATGAGGGCCAGCACTGCAGCGAGGACGAGCCAGGTCGGCGCCACGTCGATCAGTGTTTGCCACGCTTCACGAATCGAAGTGAGGATCTGCGCGGGTTGCCCGCCCGTCCCTCTGGCAACGGCCGGTGCGACCGCCAAGGTCAGCCCGAGGGTCAACGCCGCCCCCGCCAGGGACACCACCCAGGCCCAGATGATCTTTGCCCAGTAGATCGTGGATCCTCGCACCGGCAGCGTCTGCGTGAGATAGCCCGTGCGGCCGTAGCTGGAGCGCCAGTACTCGATGGCGAGCACAAGCTGTGTGGCTGGTAAGAGGCCGAACACCGCGACCACGCAGGCAAGGACTCCGACGGCCGCGATGACCGGCCAGCCGGTCGCGGCGAGGAGCGCCCCGACGGTAGCGACCAGGACGGCTGCCCCGAGAATGAGCGCGAGCAGGCCCCGGGTTCGCAGGAACTCGTGTTTGAGGAGTGTGCTCATGAGCCGTACACCTTCCGGAAGAGCTGGTCGAGGCTGGCTTGGTGCTCAGCGCGCAGGTCGTCGACCTGCCCGGTGAGCAAGACCTTGCCGCGGCGCATCATCACCACCGAGTCCAGGGTGGCTTCGAGGTCATGGATCAGGTGGGTGGCGATCAGCAGCAGCGAGTCCTCGTTGAGGTTGCGCAGGATGCCGTCGAGAATGCCCTGGCGCGCGGCCGGGTCAACGCCAGAGATCGGCTCGTCGAGCAGATAGACCCGGGCCTGGCGGGCCATGGCCAGCGTGATCTGCACTTTCTCGCGCATGCCCTTGGACATCTCCTTGAGCCGCATTGACTCGGGAAGTCCGAAGAAGTCGAGCAGGTCGCCGGCCTTCGCGCGGTCGAAATCGGCGAAGAAGTCGCCGTACAGGTCGAGGCAGTAGCTCACCCGGACCCGGTCCGGGAGCGCGCTGCGGTCGGGCAGGTAACTTGTGATGGCCTTGGATTGCGGGCCGGGGGAGTGCCCGCCTAAGGAGATCTCGCCGGTGTAGTCGGCATAGACGCCGGCGAGCGCCTTCAGCAGTGTCGACTTCCCGCAGCCGTTCTCGCCGAGCAGACCGACGATCTGGCCGGCCGGGAGGTTGAGGTTGAGCCGGTCCACGGCGGTGTGGTTGCCGTAGCGGATCGTCAGGTCGCGGATTTGCAGGAGCGGCTCGTTGCCTGGCATCGCCGGCTCACGCTCCCGGGCTGTGGTCGCTGTGGTCGTCATCGCTGTGCCATCTCTCCTTGATCAGTTGCTGTGCCTGACTTGCAGGCATCCCGAGCCCTCGGGCACGGCGCACGTACTCATCGGCTGCTTCCTGGGCCAGCTCGGCGCGAAGGGTGTCGATCCGGGCCTCATCTGAAGTGACGAACCGGCCCGAGGTCCGCTCCGAGTGGCACAGGCCTTGTCGCTCCAGTTCGGCCAATGCCCGCTGGACGGTGTTCGGGTTGACGCCCAGTTCTGCGGCGAGTTCGCGGACACCGGAGATCCTCGCGCCCGGTGGCCACGCCCAGGTGACGATGCGCCGGGAGAACTCCGCCACGAGCTGGCCCCAGATCGGGGACGCGGTGTCGAACTCCATCAGAGCCTCTCGTATCACTGTATTAAGCGCTCAATACAATGACACAGCGAGGCGCATGTGGTCAAGCCTGAAGACGCGCTCTCGGCAACGTAATCAACCAAATGGTTGACAAGCGATCGACAGCGGATCTACGCTCACTGTATTCAACCAATTAGTTGAGGAGGTGATCCTGTGGCCGATCAACTCTCTCGGGTGTTCCAAGCCCTGGCTGACGAGACCCGGCGGGATCTGGTGGCCCGGCTCGCCTCGGGTGACAAGACGGTCGGCGACCTGGCCGAGCCGTACGAGATGAGCCTGCAGGCGGTGTCCAAGCATGTGCGCGTCCTCGAAGACGCCGGGCTGGTGAGCCGGAGCCGAGACGCGCAGAAGCGGCCGGTTCACCTGGAAGCCGAAGTGCTCAGCCTGATGACGAAATGGATCGAGCGCTATCGGCGGGAAGCGGAGGAACGTTTCCAACGCCTGGACGCCGTCCTGGCCGAGATGGCCGACGGCGAGCACAACGCGACGGGCCCCACGACGGGGGCCACGACCAACGAAGGAGCAGCATCATGAGCAAAGAAGCAACGATCGACGCCGATCCGAACCTCCCGGTGATCACGATCACGCGCGAGTTCGACGCTCCACCGGAGCGGGTTTACCGTGCCTGGGCCGAGCCCGAGCTGGTCAAGCGCTGGATGGGCCCGCGATCGGTCGAGATGGACATCGCGACCTGGGACTGCCAGACCGGGGGTAGTTACCGCTACAACGCCATCCAGAACGGTGAGGTGGTAGCGCACTTCTTCGGGTGCTTCCACGATGCGATCCCTGGGGAAAAACTCGTGCAGACCTTTGGCTTCGAGGAGATGCGGGACGCCGTCGCGCTGGAGATCATGACGTTTGAACCGCTCGAGGGCGGCCGCACGCGGATCGTGGCGAAGTCGATCGTGGAGTCGATGGAGGCGCAGCAGGGCATGCTGGCCAGCGGTATGGAGATCGGCATCAACGAGGGATACGAGAAGCTCGACGAGCTCCTCGCCGAGGGCGTGGCATGAACCCGGCGCAGGAGCACCGCCGGGTCGCCAGCACCTTCACAGACCGGGCGCGCGGCGCCGTCGACTGGGACGCCCCCGCACCCGTGGAGGGCTGGGCGGCACGGGACGTGGTGCGCCACCTCGTCACCTGGTTCCCCGAGTTCCTCAAGGTCGGCGCCGATATCGAACTGCCGGTCGGCCCTTCCGTGGACGAGGATCCGGTGGCTGCCTGGCAGGTGCACGCCGATGGCGTGCAGGCGGTGCTCGATGATCCGGCGACGGCGGAGCGCACCTTCTCTCATCCCCACATCGGCGAGCTTCCACTCGCCCAGGCGATCGACCAGTTCTACACGGGCGACGTCTTCATGCATACCTGGGACCTGGCTCGCGCGACAGGGCAAGACGAGACGCTGGATCCGGACAAGTGTCAGGCGATGCTTGAGGGGATGGAGCCGATGGAGGAGCTGATTCGCTCCAGCGGCCAGTACGGTCCGCGCGTGGAGGTGCCGGAGGGTTCTGACGCCCAGACCCGTCTGCTGGGGTTCATCGGGCGGGATCCGTTGGGCTGAGATCGGCCGGCCTCAGGATTGGGCAAGGTTGCGGTCGCTCCAGGTGGAGGAACGGCCACAACCTTGCCCTGATGGGCAAGTGGGCACGCCCGGCTGTCCACAGGCTGGGCAGGCGCTGTAGTCAGGTCATGAGACTTGTGGCTGAATGAAGCCATGCCAGCGACTGCCTACCTGACCGGACTCGGCCGGTACCTGCCCGGCGAACCGGTATCGAACGAGGCGGTCGCGAGCCGGTTGGGCGGCCTTGACCGCCGAACTGAGCGGATCCGCGAGCGAATCCAGAAGGCCAACGGCATCCGGCAGCGCTACTACGCGATGGATACCGACGGCCGCACCACCGAGCTCAACGAGGAACTCGCAGTCCACGCGCTCCAGGACGCGCTGGCCGATCGCGGGATCGCCGCGGCGGACCTGGGCATGCTGGCTTGCGCCACCACCCAGGGTGATCTGCTCGTACCCGGCTTCGCCTCGATGGTGCACGGCCGGCTCGGCGGCGGTCCGATGCAGGTGCTCACTGCCGCAGGAGTCTGTGCTTCCAGCATGGCTGCGCTCGACGCAGCCGTGAGCAAGGTGAGGCTCGGCGACCACCCACGGGCCGCCGTCGTGGGCTCTGAGCTGGCCAGCCGCTGGTTGCACCAGCGGCGGTTCGATGGGGTCAAGGACCACCTGGACGCCCACTTCCTCCGGTGGATGCTTTCCGACGGCGCAGGTGCCGCGGTGGTCGAGTTCCAGCCACGACCCGACCGGCCCTCCTTGCGGGTGGACTGGGTGCGCCAGGTCTCCCTCGCGCACGAGCACGAGGTCTGCATGCGGGCAGGCCTGGATGGCGGGTCAGCCGTTGCCGGCCGCACCTGGCAGGACTTCGAGGATGTGGCATCGGCAGAGCGTGCCGGTCTGATGCAGATCCGGCAGGAGACCAAGGTGCTGGACGAACTCGCCGCCGCGGGTTTGGCACAGTTCGAGGAACTCGTGGATCTGGGCCTGGTGGACCTGAAGAAGCTCGATCACGTGATCTGCCACTACAGCACGAACGTCTTCCGCGATCTGGTCTTCGACGCCCTGAGTGCGCGAATCCCCGGCCTCGACCAGAGCCGATGGTTCTCCAACCTCGAGACCTGCGGGAACACCGGCGCGGCCAGCATCTTCATCGCGCTGGAGGAGGCGTGGCGCACCGAGCGACTCGCCCCAGGCGAGACCGTGCTGCTTGCCGTTCCTGAGTCGGGCCGGTTCTCGTTCGGCTTCGCCCACCTGACCGTTGTTGAGCCACGAAGGAGCACGAGATGACCACCGAGACTGTTGAGGGCTACCGCCCGCCGGAGCCGGATCAGGCCAGCCTCCTGGCCCGGCTGGCCGATGTGTGGACCGAGTTCGAGGCGCAGCTGGCTGACGTGCCGATTCTGCGGGCGCTCGCCGACGGCGATGTGAGCGTTGCGGACTACCAGCGGCTGCTGCACAACCTGCGCCAGCAGGTGGTGGACGGGTCGCTCTGGATCGCGCGGGCTGCCTCGAACTTCGATATGGACCACTTCGACCTGCGCTCGGCGGCCATCTCCCACGCACTGGAGGAGCACCGCGACCACCTGTTGCTGGAACGGGACTACGTGGCCGTGGGCGGCTCGCTCGAGCAGCTGCGCGCGGGCCGCAAGAACATCGGCTCGCAGGCGCTCTCGGGCTACATGTTCCACCAGGCGAGCCAGCCGAACCCGATCGGGTGCCTGGGGGCGATGTTCATCATCGAAGGGCTCGGCGCGCAGAAGGCGCTGGCCTGGGCCGAGCGGTTCCAGGAGGTGCTCGGACTGGCCGACAACCAGGTCCACTTCATGCGCTACCACCAGGAGGCCGACGCCGAGCACACCGGCACGCTCGACGCGATTCTGACCTCCGACCGGATCGATGGCCCGGCGGGCGACGCGATCGTCTCCTGCGCCAGAGTGGTCGCCCGGCTCTATGTCATGCAGCTCACCGAACTGGATCAGGTCTGAGATGCCGCCAGAGTTCGTCAAATCTGACCCCAGCATGTGGGAGGCGATCTACGCCGACCCCTCCATCCCTCTCGATCGCCCGCTGGTGCGGATGATCATCAAAGATCAGCGCCGGGTGTCCCGGCGCTACCTCTACCCGATCGCACGCATCGTCTCGCGCGTTCTCGTGGCCGTGATCTCGATCTTGAAGAGGTTGGCCCCGGGCCGGTGGATGTCGCTGCGCACGATGGACGCGCTGTGCCTGTGGTTCCTGCGCCGGTTCGTCGCTCCCGATGCCGTGGAGTTGCTGATCCGGCACTTCGTGGTGGAGACCAACCTGGTGAACTTCATCATCCGGAACACTCCGGCCGATATCGAGCCGGTCACGCTCCGCCCGACGACGTTGGCCGGCTTGGGTGACAACGCGGTGGTGGAGCACGACATCAACGTCTACGACGTGCTCATCGCGCTGGAAGGGGTGGATGTCGAGGCGCCGGAACGCTTGGACTTCTCCCACCTGGACGTGCCTGCATTGGACCCCGAACGCCGTCACCCGCGCCTGATGCGCCTGGACATCCAGACGGCGCTGTGCCTGATGAACATCCCGTTCTGCATCGCGCTCAGCCTGGAGGAGTTCCGGCGGGCGATCCACTCGCTGCGCTTCGACGACTCCTTCCTGGAGATCCTCGCGGTGCTCACCAAGGACGAGACTTATCGGCACTGGAAGATGGGCGGGCTGAGTCTGTGGATGGACACCAATGTGGACGTCCCGCAGCTGGTCTACCGGCATGCGCTGGTGTGCGAGTACGCGCATGCGCATCTGAGCAAGATCGCCGACGGCGGCCGCTAGGACACGGCGCTGATGGCCCATTCCTAGCCCTGCGAGGGTGCCCGTCGCGACGGACCCAGCGACTGCGTTCGAGTTCCGACACTCCTCCGCTCGACTGCAACGCCGGTCGCTAGTGTTCGCATGTGCGAACGCTCGAAGTGCGCCGTCACTCGCTGACGAAGAAGGGCTCGACGCGCGAGGCGGGCTCCCTGCTCAGCGGCGAGGGAGTCAGCCGAGAGCGGCAACTCAGCGTCGAGCTTCATGCCATCAGCTACGTCGTGACGGGTCCTGACAGACGACATCTCGAGACTGCGATCGCGATTGGCTTCGTGGTGGACGCGATGATCGAATGGCCGTCCGGATACATTCCTGCGGTCATCGAGCACCACGACCAGTGGTGCTGGGAGCGCCCCTTCGAACGGTACGCCCACCTCCTCAGGACCCACAGCCCGCTTCGGTAGGTGGCTCAAGCCCACCTGGGTCATTGGCTCAGCGCCGTCCGCTAGGTGGCTCCAGCAGAGACGGCTATCTCATCCGGAGGCTCGATCGAACCCGCCCTCGTCGCGGCCAGCCCAGATGACGATCACGCTAGCTGGGGAGCCACCCTCCATCAGCTCCAGGGTGCCACTCTCACCTTTGATGACGACCGATGCGTTGCCGTCACCATCCGGCGCTGACCCCACCCGAATTGCTCGCTGGGCTGTGTCCGGCTCCATCAAAGTCGGTGGATTCTGGTGACCAGCTGGCGTTCCTCAGGTGGGCGCAACCCATGACGCCGTGTAGCGCCAGAACAAGCCGCGACGCATGCGAATACCTGGCAGTACCTCGTTGGCAATGGTGCGAATCTCGTCGAAGGTCTCGGTCGCCTGGGCCGTGGGGGCCCGCATGTGCGCGGGGGGCTTCGTGGCGCGCGTGGGGTGGAGCACAAAGCCGACGATGGGATTGAGCGCGAGAGAGATTAGGGACCGCACTGTGTCGTGGGAAGTCTCTTTCGCGAGTCCGACGATCACGATTCTTCCACCAGGTTGGAGCGCCGAGCGGGCCTGGCGAAGCGTTGCTCTCAGCGGCATGTGATGTAGTGACGCGACGAACAGGATCAGGTCGTACTTCTGATGTGACTCATCTCCAAAACTCTGCTGATCGATCCGAGCGCTTTTCGAGTCTCGGAGCCTGTGGGCAGCAATCGCGGCAGTCTCGGCGTCGGGCTCGATGCCGATCACCGAGGGGAGAACTGCCGTCAGACGCTGCACCATATGCCCGGTGCCGCAGCCCACGTCTACTGCCGTTGTACCGCCACGGCGGCGTACAGCTCTCGCCTGCCCGAGCACGAACCACGCGAAAGCAACGTTGTGCGACCAAGGGTGAGATGCGTTAAAGGAGTTGAGCGCGGCGAGCAATCCCATCGCAACAGCGTAGGCAATCCAGCGCGCAGGCTGCCGCCACGAAATTGTTGGTATCCGCAACGGACGGAGCTGGTGGTCTACGGTCAGCTCGGGGAACGACGTTCGGTATCTGCTCGTCGGCTGGCACGGACATGGATGAACAGGTGCTCGAACAGGCAAATCGGTGCGCCACCACTCCGTCGTCAGTGCGCCGTCGACATAGCGCCACGCGGGCCCGGATGTTCTTCCGTGTCCAGCGGTCCCACGGACGGTGGCTTGCGAGACAAAGACTGGGGCATCGACCGCGGCGAAGCGCCATAGCAGGATGGGTCGATGCGTACGGTCCTCGGCATAGGTGTCTCAACTGAGTTGATCCGCAGGTGGCGACGCTGGTACGCCCCTACTCGTCAGCCGTTTCCTACCGATCGGCTCGCGCCGACGATCGCTGCCCAAGTTCCGAAGCATGAATCTGCCGGATCGGCGGAGTGGCGTGACACGTTCTTCATGTATGGCGGGGAGTGGACGTGGCTCACTGAGGAGGAGGTCGCTGGGCTCGCCCCACGTGTACGACGCTCACTGATGGCGGGGCGGCGACGAGCCATGTCGCCCAAACCACAACCACTCTGGCCTTCGCAGCTGGCGCGCGTAGGCGACGGGCCGATGATCGATTGGATCGAGCGTGGCGTGCGGCCGAGTCAGCACGATCACGTTCCGGCCGACTGTTGGCGACGAGCCGACGCGCCGCTTCCGGCCGCACGCCTCCTGGCCGGTAGCTTCCCGATGACGGGGTCCGGCGCGAACTGTTTCGCGACCGTGGTTGGAGCGGTCGAGGGGCCTGACGCCGCCAGTGATTGGATGCAGCTGGAAACCTTCGCGGCGTGGCTCTCGGATCGGACGAGGCCGATCGAGGGCACGAGCCGCGATCATGAGCCAGGCACGGTGTTGGTGTGGACCGAGAACGGATCGCTTGCTCACGCGGCCGTGACGATCGGTGAGGGTTGGACGCTCTGCAAGCCCTCGCAGGCATGGTCATCGCCGCGATTGGTCTGGACTGTCCGCCAGACCGTGCAGGCGTGGCGCTTCCACGGCACCCGACTTTCGCGTCATCGCCTAGTGTGAAGGCCACCCATGGGGACGCAAATCAATGGACGGCACTTGGGCATTGAGTTCAAGGCGCACATCACTCACGGCGCCTCGGGAACATCGGCGGGCGCGAGCGGGCGGAACGGGCGCCACCCATCGGCACTAGCCGATACGGCGAGCTTGAATCAGGAATCATTGGCTGTTGCGACAGCAACTCGCTAGGAGCGAGTCCTCGATAAGTGCCAGGGCAGTGGAGCATCAGGTCGAAGGGCCTGGCCGCGTACCGGCAGTGGTGCCTCTTGCCGTGCGACGACTCCACGCCCAGCGGGAGGTTTACAGACCTCGGCGCTCCAATGCCTCCGCGTAGCGCGGCGGCTCTTTGTCGAGCACGCGGTTGAGCAGATCAGCACGACCGTGGTTCTCGACGTACTCGCCCACGGCCTGTCGGGCGACGTCCTGCATCGAGCGCGACTTGCGCGCAACTCGGCGCCGGACCGCGTCGGCCTCGGCATCGCCAGAGGCGCAGAGTCGTGTCATCGGCACTCTCACGCTAGTTAGCGTGAAACCGAGCCGTCGATAGGGCGTCGGTCCGATCGAGCGAAGGGCGGTTGCCGCCGCCCCGGGCCCGTGAACCCGTTGCCACCGCCTCCGGAATAGTTTCGCTGCCTTCATAGTTGAGCGAAACAGACTCAAGTTCGAGCTTCTCGATTTGATCTTCAGATCTGATCGGCTCACACTTGAGTGCGGAAGACTCAACTAGTCGCATCCGGTACCGCCGGAGCGGAAGGAGCTGGAACCATGGCACGAGCCGTTGGTATCGACCTCGGCACCACGAACTCTGTGGTCTCTGTCCTCGAAGGTGGCGAGCCCACCGTCATCGCCAACGCTGAGGGCGCCCGTACGACGCCGTCGGTGGTGGCCTTCTCCAAGACCGGCGAGGTGCTCGTCGGCGAGGTCGCCAAGCGGCAGGCCGTCACGAACGTGGACCGCACCATCAGCTCGGTCAAGCGTCACATGGGCACCGATTGGGCCACGGAGATTGACGACAAGAAGTACACCGCACAGGAGATCTCCGCGCGCATCCTCGGCAAGCTGAAGAAGGACGCTGAGTCCTACCTCGGCGAGCCGGTCACCGACGCGGTCATCACCGTCCCGGCCTACTTCAACGACGCCGAGCGCCAGGCTACGAAGGACGCCGGTCAGGTCGCGGGCCTGAACGTCTCCCGCATCATCAATGAGCCCACCGCCGCCGCCCTCGCCTACGGCCTCGAGAAGGGCAAGGAAGACGAGCTCATCCTGGTCTTCGACCTCGGTGGCGGTACCTTCGACGTCTCCCTGCTCGAAGTGGGCAAGGACGAGGACGAGTTCTCCACCATCCAGGTGCGCGCCACCAACGGTGACAACCGCCTCGGTGGTGACGACTGGGACCAGCGCATCGTCGACTGGCTGGTCACCCAGGTGAAGAACAGCAGCGGCGTGGACCTGTCCAAGGACAAGATCGCCGTGCAGCGTCTGCGCGAGGCTGCCGAGCAGGCCAAGAAGGAACTCTCCTCGGCCACGTCCACGAACATCTCGCTGCAGTACCTCTCGATGAGCGAGAACGGTCCGATCCACCTCGACGAGCGCCTCACCCGCGCCCAGTTCGAGCAGATGACCTCGGACCTGCTGGACCGCACCAAGACCCCGTTCCACAACGTGATCAAGGACGCGGGCATCTCCATCTCCGAGATCGACCACGTGGTCCTCGTGGGTGGTTCCACCCGCATGCCCGCGGTCACCGAGGTGGTCAAGGAGCTCACCGGTGGCAAGGACCCCAACAAGGGCGTCAACCCGGACGAGGTAGTGGCCGTCGGCGCCGCACTGCAGGCCGGTGTTCTCCAGGGTGAGCGCACCGACGTGCTGCTCATCGACGTCACCCCGCTCTCCCTCGGTATCGAAACCAAGGGTGGCGTGATGACCAAGCTCATCGAGCGCAACACGGCCATCCCGACCAAGCGCAGTGAGGTCTTCTCCACCGCTGAGGACAACCAGCCCAGCGTGCTCATCCAGGTGTTCCAGGGTGAGCGTGAGTTCGCCCGGGACAACAAGCCGCTCGGTACCTTTGAACTCACCGGGATCGCACCGGCCCCCCGCGGGATGCCGCAGATCGAGGTCACCTTCGATATCGACGCCAACGGCATCGTGCACGTCAACGCCAAGGACCGTGGCACCGGCCAGGAGCAGTCCATGACGATCACCGGCGGATCCGCCCTTGAGAAGGACGAGATCGACCGGATGATCAAGGAGGCCGAGGCGCACGCCGCAGAGGACGCCAAGCGCCGCGAAGAGGCCGACACCCGCAACTCGGCCGAGCAGTTCGTCTACTCCACGGAGAAGCTACTCACCGACAATGCCGAGAAGCTTCCCGAGGATGTCTCCGCCGAGGTGCGTACGGACGTTGACGCCCTCAAGGCCGCACTCGAGGGCGACGACATCGAGGCGATCAAGGCCGCCCAGAGCAAGCTCGGTGAGTCCAGCCAGAAGATCGGCCAGGCCCTCTACGCCCAGCAGGAGGCGCCCGCCGAAGGTGCATCCGAGGGTGAAGCCCCCAGCGAGGGGACGCCGTCGGAAGACGAGGACATCGTGGACGCCGAGATCGTGGACGAGGATGAGAAGAAGTGAGCGATGCCGAACAGCCGGTGATCCGGGATAAACGCAGGCTCGACCCCACCACGGGTGAGCTCCGCACGGCCGAGGAGGTGGCCGCGGCGGATGCTGCGGCCACCGCCGCGGCCGAACGCGCCGCTGAGGCTGGCGCGTTGCCTGGTGAGGAGCCCGACGGCGGAGCCTCGGAAACGCCCGATCTTGCCTCGGCCGGGGCTGCTTCAGGCGCCACGGATGCTGACGACCCGGTGGCCGCAGCCAAAGCCGAAGCTGCCGACCTGCAGGATCAGCTCGCACGAGCCAAGGCGGACCTGTACAACCTGGACCAGCGCTTCAATCAGTTCGTGAAGCGCTCCCGGGTGGAAGTGCAGGCCGAGAAGCTCCGGGGTGTGGAGTCGGTGGTCGAGGCGCTGGTGCCGGTGCTCGATGACGTCGACGCCGCACGCGCGCATGGCGGCCTCGAAGGCCCGTTGGCCGCCGTGGTGGAGAAACTTGAATCCACCCTGACCACCCGGTTCGAGGTGGAGCGGTTCGGCGCAGTGGGCGAGGAATTCGACCCGAATGTGCACGAAGCGCTCATGCACGCGGCGAGCGACGAGGTCGAGTCCGAGACGGTCACTCAGGTTCTCCAGCCCGGCTACCGGGTGGGCGAGCGCGTGGTGCGCCCCGCCCGCGTGGCGGTGACCGGACCGCAGTGACGCAGCAGCTGCCGCCCGGGGGCGGGACCAGCAGGAACGCAGGAGGAAGAATGATCGAAGGAGGTGTGGCGCGATGACCGGGCAGGATTGGCTGGAGAAGGATTTCTACGCAACGCTCGGCGTGCCCAAGGACGCCGACGCCGCCGCGATCAAGAAGGCCTACCGCAAGCTGGCCCGCACCTGGCACCCGGACAAGAACACGGGTGATGCCAAGGCGGAGCAGAAGTTCAAGGAGATCGGCGAGGCCTACGGGGTACTTTCCGATCCCGAGCAGCGCAAACAGTACGACGGGCTACGCGCCATGGCCGGAGGCGGACCGCGGTTCGCCTCCGGCCCAGGCGGGGCCGGGGCGAACGGGTTCGAAGACCTGTTCGGCGGCATGTTCGGCGGCGCACCCGGGCAGGGCGCGCCTGGCGGTGCCCGCGTGCGCTACACCACCAGCGGTGGACCCGGCGGGATGCCCGGGGGAGGGTTTGAGGATCTGCTCGGCGGACTTTTCGGTGGCGCGCCAGGCGGTCCGGGCGGCCCGGCAGGGTTCTCCCGCAATGCCCCGGTCAAGGGTGGCGACATCACCACCTCGGCCTCACTACCGTTTCGATCCGCTGTCGAAGGTGCCACTGTCACGCTGACTCTCGACGGCTCACGCACCATGACCGTGCGAATCCCGGCCGGGGTGCGTGACGGACAGAAGATCAAGCTCGCCGGCAAGGGACAGCCCAGCCCTTCCGGTGGCCCCGCCGGTGACCTGATCGTCACCGTCAACGTGGAGCCGCACCCCGTCTTCGGTATGAACGGGAAGAACCTCACGATCACCGTGCCGGTGACCTTCCCCGAGGCAGTGAACGGCGCCACGATCTCGGTACCCACGCTCGCCGGAGACGAGGTGCGACTCAAGGTGCCACCCGGTACTCAGTCCGGCACCCGATTGCGGGCCAAGGGTCGCGGCGTGCGGACCAAATCCGGCACCGGTGACCTGATCGTCACCATCGAGGTGGCCGTTCCACGCAACCTCAACAAGGCAGCAACTGAGGCGCTCGCCGCTTTCGCCGAGGCGAGCGACGGAACCGACCCTCGTGCGCACCTGGCCGCCTCAGCGAAGGCCTGATCGACGATGGCGGCCTACGACGCACCGATCTTCCTGATCTCGGTGGCTGCCGAACGTGCCGGGATGCACCCGCAGACATTGCGCCAGTACGACCGGCTCGGTCTCGTGGTGCCGCGCCGCGCGCGTGGCCAGGGCCGGCGCTACTCCGCGCGAGACGTGGACGTACTCCGTGAGGTGCAACGACTCTCCCAAGAGGAGGGCATCAACCTCGCGGGAATCAAACGAATTCTGGAACTCGCAGGAGAGAACGAACGCCTTGAGGTGGAGAATCTCCGTCTGCGCGAGCGAGCGGGCCTCTCTCGTCGCGTCTTCACCGCCGATGCCGCCGGCGATGTGGTGGCCGTGCCGCTAGGTACCCGCTTGCGGCGGGTCGAGCAGTCGAACGCCCTCGTGGTCTGGCGGCCGCACCGCTGATGCCCCCAGTGCTCGCCACGGGCGGACGGCGGTCGTTAGGGTCGAGGTAGCACGCGTCTGTCGAGGATGCGTCGTCTCTGGAGGTCACAGTGTCCTATGCCCCGCCACCGCCCGGTGGCCAGAACGACCCGAATCAGAACCCGCAGCCGCCCCAGCCCAGCGGGCCCCCGCCGGGGTCAGTCCCGCAGCCGCCGCCGGGGACGCCCTCGTTCGGCGCGGCTTCGGGGCAGCACCCACCTGCCGGTGCACCGTCCTACGGCGCTCCATCGGGCCAGCAACCACCCGGAGCCCCGCACTCCTATGGCGCGGCCTCCGGGCAGCCACCGCAGGCACCGCCTCCGGCCGGACCGGGCGGCTATGGTCAGCCAATGGGCTACCCGCAGCAGCCGGACGCCGGGCAGTACGGTCAGCCGAAGGCCAGCGGCTTCTTCAGTGCCTTCTTCGACTTCAGCTTCTCCCGCTACGTCACCCTGACCTTCGCGAAGGTCATCTTCGTGATCGCGATCATCATCGCGATCCTGTGGTGGTTGGGCATCATCATCGGCGGCTTCGGTGCCGGTGCGCTCAGCAGCATGGCGAACCCCTACGGCCGCAGTGACGGCGGCGGCGCCATCCTCGGTGTGCTCGCCATCCTCTTCGGCTGGATCCCTCCGGCGTTGTTCCTGGTGGGTGTGCGGGTCGGCCTCGAGTTCGTGGTCGCCACCATCAAGACCTCACAGAACACGTCGATCCTCGCTGAGCGGGAATAGGTAGCAGACCCGGTGCTAGCGCTGACCGTTCGGTAGCACCGGGTCACTGCCCGAGGTCAGGGCGCCGCACGTAGGGGTCGGATAGCCGACGTACTCGGCGACCACTCCCTCGAACAGCACCGTTCCGCCGTGCCGGCCCGGCCCGGGGCCGAGATCGATCAGCCAGTCGGCGTGCCGGATCACGTCCAGGTTGTGCTCGATGACGACGACTGTGTGACCGTGATCGAGGAGCCGGTCGAGGACCTGTAGCAGGGTCTCGATATCCCTCATGTGCAGCCCGGTGGTGGGCTCGTCGAGCACGTAGGTGGTGACGTGGTTTGCCTGGCGGAGTTCCTTGGCGATCTTGACTCGTTGGCACTCGCCTCCCGAGAGGGTGTTCAAGGACTGCCCGAGGCGTAGGTAGCCCATGCCGACGTCGGCGAGTTGGCGTAGCGCTCTGGCGATGCGCTCGTCGGGGAGTTGCCCGATGGCTTGCTCTACGGTCAGATCGTCGACATCGGCGATCGAATGCCCGTTCACGGTGTGCGCGAGCGCCTCGGGTGTGAAGCGTCGGCCGTGGCAGGTCTCGCACGTCACTTCCTGGCCGTCCATGAATGCCAGATCGGTGTAGATGACGCCGAGGCCTTTGCAGTCGGGGCACCCACCCTCGGAGTTGGCGCTGAACAGACTAGGTCGGACGTGGTTGCGCGTGGCGAACAGCGTGCGGATCGCGGGGGCGATGCCCGTGTACGTGATGGGGGTGGAACGGCGGTTGGTACTGACCGGTCGCTGATCCACCACGGTTGCCTCATGACGGGACACCAGTTCCGTGGCGAGACTGGACTTCCCCGAGCCGGCAACTCCGGTCAGCACGGTCATCACGCCGGTGGGGAACGCGACCGTGATGTCTCGCAGGTTGTTCCGATTGGCATGGGCGACCGTGACGCTCCCGCTGGCGGGCCGGGGCCGGCGGGTCGGCGGCGCAGGTACGGTGAGCGCTCGGCCCGTGGGGGTGTCGGAGCCGCGGAGCGCAGTGAAATTGCCCTGGAAGACGAGTTCCCCTCCTGCCTCGCCCGCACCGGGCCCGATCTCGATGATCTGGTCCGCGCGGGCCATGACGGCCGGATCGTGTTCGACAACAACGATGCTGTTGCCCAGGTCACGGAGTCGTTCCAGGAGTTCGATCATCGATTCCACATCGGTGGGGTGCAGTCCGACGGTGGGTTCGTCGACGATGTAGGTCATTTCGGTCAGGCTCGAGCCGAGGTGTTTGACGGTCTTGATCCGTTGTGACTCTCCACCCGAGAGGCTGGTGGTGGCGCGTGCAAGGGTGAGGTAGCCGAGCCCGATCGTGACCATCGCCTCCAACTTGGCCGTCAGCGCTGCAACCACGGGCGCCACCCGGGGGGAGTCGATCGCGCGCGCGAGGTCGAGAAGTTCGGAGATCTCCACGCGCGCCATCTCCCCGATAGTGCGGTTGAGCACCGTGGCGGTTCGTGCGGCCTCGTTCAGCCTGTCCCCGGCGCAGTCCGGGCACGTGTCGGCACGGGTGAATCGGCGGATGGTCTCTTGCTTACGCTCGGACAGGTTGTCCGAGGTATGCAGGTAGATACGCTCGAATCGTTCGACGACGCCTTCGTAACCATCAGGGGGCCGGTGCCCCAGAGTCGCGGCCGCCTGGCCGCCGTAGAGAAGCGCTTCGCGTTCGGCAACGCTCCACTCCCGCAGCGGCGTATGGGCATCGAAGGCGCCGATGTCGGCGTACTGGGCGTACCAGTAGCCACCGTCGCCGAAGCCGGGCAGCCGAATGGCGCCATCGGCGAGGGACTTGCCGAGGTCCAGGAAGCGATCGACGGCGCTGACCACCACCTCGCCGATCCCGGAGCAGGTGGGGCACATACCGGCGGGTTCGTTGAAGGAGAAGTGGTTCGATTCGCCCACGTGGGGCGTACTGATCCGGGAGAACAGCAGGCGCAGGTAGGTCCAGGCGTCGGTGACGGTACCGACGGTCGAGCGCGCATTGCCACCGATCCGGCGCTGATCGATCACGATGACCGGGGTGAGGCCTTGGATGTGCTCGACGTCCGGCCGAGTCCACTTCGGCAGCCGATTCCTGGCGAACGGGGGGAAGGTCTCGTTGAGCTGAAACCCGGCCTCGGCGGCGATCGTGTCGAACACCAGTGACGACTTGCCCGATCCGGACACACCGACGACGACCACCAACTGATTGCGCGGGATGTCGATGTCCAGATCGGCGAGATTGTTGGTGCGGGTCCGGCGAAGGGAGATCATGCGATCGGTCATAGCGGTCACGCTAGGGCCAGATGTGGCCAGATCGTGACCGGATTTTATGGAACGATCAGGGAATGGCGGACGTCACCGAACGCATGTTGGCACTGTTGTCCACGTTGCAGTCAGGACGGTCGTTCAGTGCCGAGGAGTTGACCGGGCGCTTGGAGATCAGCCCGCGGACTCTGCGCCGTGACATCGAACGGCTCCGGGGGTACGGATATCCCGTGCAGACCCGGCCGGGTCCGGGCGGGTACTACCGGCTGGTCGCGGGCCGCTCGATGCCCCCACTCGTGCTGGACGATGACGAAGCGATCGCCACGTCCATCGCATTGGCCACGCTGGCGGCCGTCGGCGAGCCGACCGACGGGGGAATCGATGCAGCCGCGACTCGCGCCTACGGAAAGCTGGACCAGTTCCTTCCCGCGCGACTGCGCCCTCAACTGGCGTCCATCCGCGCGAGCCTGGAGACGAGCCAGCAACGTGCACCGAGCCTGACGGCGCACCAGATTGCCACTGTCGCCGAGGCGATCGCCGGACGGGAAACGCTCACGTTCGGTTATACCGATGCCCGTGGCGATCGCTCCGATCGACGCGTGGAGCCCTACCGCCAAGTGCACCACCTGCTGCGTTGGTACCTGATGGCGTTTGACCTGGAGCGTGAGGACTGGCGGGTGTTCCGCCTCGACCGGATCGCCGACCCGCGGCGGACGGGCCAGCGATACCACCAGCGCGATCTGCCCGCCGACTCGGCCCTTGACTACCTGCGCCACGGAATGGCCACCGGCAAGGAGCCGGTCACGCTCATCGTGGACGCACCGGCGGCGGACGTGGCAGACGTGCTGAAATACCAGGACGCCGAGATCAACTCAGTGCCGAGTGGGCAGACCAGAGTCACGCTCACGCCGGACTCCTGGCACTGGCTCGTGCTGAACCTGGCATTCCTGGGGGCCGATTTCCGGATCGAGGCCGGCGCGCACGCTCGTCGCGCATGCCGCACCTTCGGTGAACGGCTCGTCGCTGCGGCGTCTGGGGCCACCTGCTGACAGGCGCGCAGGTGAGCGCGGGAGCATGGGGGCCGCTATTGTCGCATGGAATGTATGCGCATACACTCGCGTAAGACTTGTTCGCGAAGAAGGGAACACACCATGCGCGTACGACTCATCGCTGTGCTGACCGGGGCCGCATTGGCCCTGATGCCGGCAGCAGCATCGGCGGATGCCGGCGGCGGAAGACGCGACGACGGATCGAACGGGCAGTCGCCGGCGGCCTCGATGCCACCGTGGGCACAGTTCGATCGCAGCGATCGCGCCCACGTGCGCCAGTGGGCCGCCGACACCTGGGCTTCGATGGATGCGATGACCGTTCCCGAAACCGGCCTGCCCGCCGACAATATTGACGGTGACCTCTCCACCGAGAGTCGATCTGGCTACACTTCGCCCACGAACATCGGCTCGTACCTGTGGTCCTCCATCGTGGCTCGTGACCTGGGCCTGATCTCCCGGAGTGAGGCGCATGAGCGGATGTCGGTCACCCTGGGCACGCTGGCCGGGATGGAGCACCACGAGCCGAGCGGGATGTACTTCAACTGGTACGACGAGGCCACCGGAGACCTGATCGACGAGTTCGACTCGGGTGAGCAGATCAAGCATTTCGTCTCTACCGTGGACAACGGATGGCTGGCCGCCGCCTTCATGGTGGTGCGCAATGCGGAGCCGCGTCTGCGCGCCGAGGCGCAGGCGCTGCTCGATCAGATGGACTTCAGCTACTTCTACAACCCGGACGCGCGCGGGGGTGACCTGCCCGGGTGGAACCGCGGCGGCTTCTGGGTGGCCGATCCCGGCGAGGATCAGTGCTCTGCCCCAGCCAACTACGGCGACCCCGCCGGCGACGATCTTTACTACACCTGTCACCACTACGACGTGCTCAACTCCGAAACCCGGATCGCCGTCTACGTGGCCATCGCTCAGGGGCAGATCCCGCCGGAGGCGTACTTCTCCCTGTACCGCACCATGCCCACGGGCTGCGACTGGGCCTGGCAGGAACAGGAGCCCGTTGGTGAGACATCGACTCACCTGGGCATCGATGTCTATCAAGGCACCTACGGCTATGAGGAGATGCGGTTCGTCCCCACCTGGGGCGGCGCCATGTTCGAGGAGCTGATGCCGGACCTCTTCGTGCCCGAGGCGCGGTGGGGTGAGGACTCCTGGGCGGTGAACCATCCGGCCGCCGTCGAGACCCAGATCCGGCACGGGCAGGACGCCTACGGCTACTGGGGCTTCTCCCCGTCCTCGAACCCGCTCGGCGGATACCAGGCCTACGGGGTGGACCTGGCCGGGATGCAATCCGATGGATACGTCTCCGATGTGGAGGGCACTGACGCCGATATCGGCTACGGGGACTGCCGCGAGGCCGCCAACCCGAACCCGGAGTACGGCACCGGTGTGATGACCCCGCATGCCGCGTTCCTCGCCATGTACTACGCGCCGAACGACGCGCTCGAGAACCTCGATGCAATGGCCGAGGATCTGGGAGCATACGGGCCGGGCGGCTTCTACGACGCCGTCACCTCCGATGGCACCGTTGCCGAGCGCTACCTCTCCCTCGATCAGGGCATGGTGATGGGGGCGATCGGCAACGTCCTCGGCCACGATGCGTTACACCGGTACTTCGCTCGCGGTGAGGTGCGCGAGGTGCTGCAGCCCTTGCTCGAGCGGGAGGACTTCGGCGCGGTCGGCCCCGGCGGCCACTAGTCGCTCCATCCGCCCACCTCACTCGCATCGCACCCCCCATCCCCGCCGAGCGCAAACCTGTGCGGCTTTGACCAGGAATTAGCCGCACAGGTTTGCGCTCGCGCAGGGGGTCAGAAGGTCCAGGGAGATCGGTACCGGTGCACCAGCTCGGCGATCTGGTCAGTGTCCAGCAGCACACGATCGGGCAGGTGCCGGGTGGTCACATCCAGCCGAGCGGCATCCTCGAGTTCCAGCGTCCGCTCGACGGCGGTCCGAACCTCCTCGCCTGCCACCAGCGATCCATGGTTACCCAGGAGTGCCGCCCGAAACGGCCGATCCCACTCGGCGACATCCTGGGCCTGCCTCGGGTCGCCGGGTGGGGCGTACGCGATGAGCGGCACCTGGCCGAGCCGCATCACCGGGTACGGGGTGAGCGGCGCGAGCGCGTTCGTGGCTGTCCACGGCGGCAGGCAGGCCAGTGCCACGCAGGCGGGGGAGTGCAGGTGCACCACACAGGTGGTGGATGCCTCTCGCTGGTACATGGCCAGGTGTAGCGGCACCTCCTTGGACGGTGTCGGGCCGCCGAGGTGCTCTCCCCACGAGCTCTCGTCGAGGGAGATCCGGGACATGGCGGCCGGGTCGAGTTGACCCAGTCGCACCCCGCTCGGACTGATCCACATCTCGGTGCCGATACGCACGCTGGCGTTTCCGGAGGAGCCCGGGCTCAGGCCGGCGTCGGTCAGTTCGATCCCGGCGGCAGCGAGCTCGCGAGCGGGATCGGGTGCCGTGGCCAGGGTGGCGTCGTCGATGGTCATGCGAGGTGCTCCCAGGCGTCGACGAACAGAGTGGGGGTGCCGAAGTTGCCCGACTTGAGCACGAGGTTGAATCCGGTGGCCGGATCACCGCCACGGCCGGCGCCCAGTCCGTGTGCCCAGGCCAACCCCGGCCCGAGCGAGGCGCCGAGAGTCAGTGCCCGCACCCCGAGGGCGGTGGCCACGGCTCCCGATGTCTCGCCCCCGGCCACCACGAACCGGCGAGCGCCGTCGTCGGCCATCCTCACAGCGCAGGCGGCCAGCGCCTCCTCCACGAGTACGGCTACCTGGGGATCGTCCTGGACGTGTGCGAGCTCGCCCACGGCGTAGATCAGCACCGGCTGCTCCGGTTCCTCCGCCCAGCAACGGCTCGCCCAGGTGCGCAGACGCTCCACCTCACCGGGCAGGTTCGCGCGCAACGCATCCAGGTCCAGACGCTGATGTGGGAGGTGCTCCCGGGCCGCGGCCACCTGACCACGGGTCGCTGCCGAGGCGCTACCGGCCACGATGGCGCGATGTCCGGGGACGGTCGGTATCGCGGTGGGCCGGTCCGGCCGCTGCGGCAGGCCCGCGGCCAGCCCTGACCCGCCGGAGACGATTGGATCCTCGGACGTTGCCACGGCGATCGTGGTGAGGTCGGCGGCGGTGAGAGCGTCCACCACGGCGTACCGGACGCCGTCGGAGCCCAGCCGATCCAGTCCGGCGCGCACTGCCTGGGCTCCGGATTGCACGGTGGCCCAGGGGACCAGGCCCACCCGATGGCCGGTCTGCGGCTCGAGAAGTGTTGGCAGGTGCGAACCGGTCATCGGCGTGAGCGGGTGGTGCCGCATTGAGCTGTTCTCTAGCAGTTCCTCTCCCACGAACAGGTGGCCTTGGTAGACGGTGCGCCCGGCCGCGGGGAAGGCAGGCACCACCACGACGGCGCCCGGCGCCTGGCCGCGGCAGTCACCCTCGCTGAGGGCATCCAGCACTGGGCCGATGTTCCCAGCCGGGGTGGAGTCGAAGGTGGAGCAGTACTTGCTGTAGAGCTGGCGCGCGCCCAGCTCGCGCAGAAGGCGTGCGGCGCGGCGAGCGGCATCCACCGCCTCGGCCACCGGCGCGGTGCGGATCTTCAGGGCCACCACCACGGCGTCGTGGTGGTTCAGTCCGTCGGTGCTCGCGGCCTGATCGTCCAGTCCCAGCACGACGGCGGTGCGTAGCCCGCGGGAGCGCCATGCTGCGGCCAGATCCGTGGCGCCGGTGA
This sequence comes from Ruania halotolerans, assembly GCF_021049285.1. Taxonomy (GTDB): domain Bacteria; phylum Actinomycetota; class Actinomycetes; order Actinomycetales; family Beutenbergiaceae; genus Ruania; species Ruania halotolerans. Next base: position 3,743,203 of record NZ_CP088017.1, on the reverse strand, counting down.
AGTCGTCGGCGATACCGCCGTAGATCACCATGCTCTGTCTTCCTCAGTCTCGGGTGCGGTCGCCATCATTGACCGTGCTGTGGGAACGATGCCATAGGTCCGGCCTCGACGTCGAGGCTTGCACTGACTGGTCACGACACGCGGACGGGATCCGGATGCCTTCCGCGCGTCGTGTCAACGCGGCGGAACGGGCTCCCACCTGGGGCGACCGCTCGGCGTAGGCGAGTGCCGGGGGTAGGAGCGGCTGACGGTGTCATGATCGGTGCATGGACCTACGAGCGTGGCTGCGAACCTTGCCCACCTTCGACCGTGATCAGGTCGCCGGCCTCGATGTCGCCGCAGCGCCCGAGGACCCGGCGGCGTTGCACCTGAGCTGGATCGAGGAGGCGGCGGCCACCGGCACCCCGGCGCCGCACGCGGTGGTCCTGGCCACGGCCGACGGATCAGGCGTTGTGTCCGCGCGCACTCTGATCCTCAAGGACATCTCCGACGGCGATTGGGTGATCGCCACCAGCGCCGAGAGCCCGAAGGCGCGCGACCTCGCGGAGAACCCGCGAGCCGCCCTGACCTCCTTCTGGTGTGCGCTCGGCCGGCAGGTTCGGGTGAGCGGCGCCGTCCGTGACCTCGGTGACGAGGTCGGTGCCGCCGACTACCTCGCGCGCCCGGCCGGGTCCCGCGCCGCGGCGCGCACTGGGCGCCAGAGCGAACCGCTCGATTCCATCGAGACATACGACCGCGCCTACGCAGAGGCGCTGGCCGCCGTTCAGAACCACCCCGACCAGGTGCCCGGCACCTGGCGTTGCTACGCCATCGAGGCCCGCACGGTGGAGTTCTGGGCGGCGCGAGCCGAGGGCGGTCAGGTTCGCCTCCGCTATACCCGGCGCGAGGACGGGTGGGAGAAGGGACTGGTGTGGCCATGACGCCGATCGATCCGGCAGGTAACCACCTGCTCGCCGCCGCCGAGGCCGAGCAGGCGCTCGATCGCATCATCGCCGCACTTGCAGGCCTCGCCCCCGAGCAGGTCACCGCGCCCTGCCCGCTGCCCGGGTGGACCCGTGGTCACGTGCTCGCCCACGTGGATGTGGTCGGGCAGGCGTTGGTGCGGCAGGTTGAGGCCGCCGCCCGCGGGCGGCAGCTGCCCTTTCTCGACGGCGGCCGGTCGGCCCTGGAGGAGGCCGTGAACGTCGGAGCCGGGCGCACCCGGGCCGAACACCTGACGGCGTTACGCACCCTGCGAGACCGGCACCACGCCAGTTGGCCGGATGACGACGATTCGCTGTGGGTCGAGCCCGTGGAGTTCCGCCGGGGCACTGTGGCCGACGTGGCGCTCGCGTGGTGGCGCGAGACCTGCGTGCACCTGGTTGACCTGGACGCCGGTGCCCGGGCCGAGGAGGAGTGGTCGCCAGCGCTGTCCGAGCACCTCATCGACTTCCTCTCGGTGCGACTACCCGACGGGCCCGAGTTCGTGCTGGACGCTCCGCACGAGCGGTTCAGCTACACCGTGGCTGGCGACCCGGACTCGGCGGTGCAGATCTCCGGCTCGCTGATCTCGCTCACGACCTGGCTGGCCGGGCGGGAGATCGCCGACCTGCCGGCCGCCACCCACGGCGGCGAGCCGGTGGATTTGCCCGACCTGGGCCCGTGGCCCTCGGCCCTGCCGCCGACCTGACATACCCCTGCGTGCATCGGAATCCACTTCGTGCCGTGGAATCCACTTCCGAGCCGCGGGAAGCGGATTCGAATCCAGGAAGTGGATTCCTACGGTGCGGACGGATGCGCGCCTCAGAGCCCCAGGCGCTCGGCGAGAAACCGGTAGGCCAGGGCGCTCATGTGGGCAGCCTGCGCATTGGTGGCCGCACCGCCATGCCCGCCCTCGATGTTCTCGTAGTAGGTCACATCCTTGCCGGCGGCGATCATCTGCGCTGCCATCTTCCTGGCGTGCCCGGGGTGTACCCGGTCGTCGCGAGTTGACGTCGTGAACAGGACCGGCGGGTAGTCGGCGTCCGCGTCGAACAGGTGATAGGGCGAGAACGTGCGGATGAACTCCCACTGGTCGTCCTCGTCCGGATCGCCGTACTCGGCCATCCAGGAGGCTCCCGCGAGCAGGTGCGAGTACCGCTTCATGTCCAGCAACGGCACCTGGATCACGACGGCGCCGAACAGATCCGGGTACTGCGTGAGCATGTTCCCAGTCAGTAGCCCGCCATTCGAACCGCCCTGGACGCCCAGATGTTCGGCGCTGGTCACGCCGCGGGCCACCAGATCCTTGGCCACGGCGGCCATGTCCTCGTACGCGCGATGCCGGTTCTCCTTCAGTGCCGCCTGGTGCCATGTGGGCCCGTACTCACCACCGCCACGGATGTTCGCCAGCACGTACACGCCACCCCGCTCGAGCCATGCGCTCCCCAGGGCCCCGGAGTAGGTGGGGGTCAGGGAGATCTCGAACCCGCCGTACCCGTAGAGCAGGGTCGGGTTCGACCCGTCGAGCGTGAGCCCTTCCGGGCGCACCAGGAAGTACGGAACCCGGGTGCCGTCGTCGGAGGTGGCGAAGTGCTGCTCCATCATCAAGCCGGACGGATCGAAGAACTGTGGCATCGCCTTCAACGGTTCCGGCTCGGAGCCGATCTCGGCAATGGACAGCGTGGTGGGGGTGAGGAAGTCCGTGGCGTAGAGCCAGACGGCGTCCGACGTGCGCAGATCCACTGGCGCCACCTGAACGGTGCCCACCTGCGGGGCGCCGACGAACTCCGAGGAGCGGAAGCGGCCGCCGTCAGGGGTGAGAACCACCAGTCGGCTCTTGACGTCGTCAAGAATGTTCAGCACCAGGTGGTGCCTGGTCCAGGTGTAGTCCGCCAGGGAGATGCCGGGTGTGGGCTCGTACAGCACGTGGAAGTCGCGTGAACCAGCCAGGAACGTGTCAAAACCGAGAGCGAGGAGTGAGCCGCCGGGATAGGTGCGCCGACCGTCGGTGTCCTCGACCGTCCAGTCCTCGCGTAGTTCCACGGTGATCCATTCGCGGTGCACCCCGGCGTTCGCCGAATTCGGCACCTCGATCAGGGTGAGGTCGTCATTCTCACCGAGCAGATACAGCTCGTCGTTGTAGAACGCGATCGCGCGGGAGACGAAATCCCGCTCGAAACCCGGTGTGGAGTCGTGCACCGCACCGATGTACATGTCCTCATCGGTACCTTCGTAGACCACCTCCGCCTGCTCCACCGCAGTGCCGCGCCGCCACCGGCGGGCGATCCGGGGGTACCCCGAGGGGGTCATCGAACCTTCACCGGTGTCGGTGAAGACGAACAGAGTGTCGGAGTCGATCCAGGAGGTTCCGCCCTTCGATTCCGGACGGTAGAACCCGCCGTCGACGAATGTCTTCCTCTGCAGGTCGAACTCACGGGAGACGTCCGCATCGGCGCCGCCGCGGGAAAGGTCCACGATCGCGAGGCGGTACGCGTCCGGGCCGGTGCGCAGCACGCTCGCACCGTGCCACACCCAGTTCTCACCCTCGGCCTCGTTCAGTGCGTCGATGTCGAGGACGATCTCCCATTCCGGCGCATCGGTGCGATAGGACTCCAGGGTGGTGCGCCGCCAGATCCCACGTTCGTGGCCGGCGTCCCGCCAGAAGTTGTAGTAGTACTCACCGACCTTGGAGATACCCGGGATCTTCTCGTCGGAGTCCAGGATGGTGCGGATCCGGTCCCGGGTGGCCGTGAACTCCTGGGTTCCGGCCAGGGTGGCGGCCTGCTCGGCGTTGCGGGCACGAACCCAGTTCAGGGACTCCTCACCGTCGACGTTCTCGAGCCAGCTGTAAGGGTCCTTGGGGGCGAGGTCGGTCACCGCACGTCCTTCCAATCGGGGATACCTCAGACTACGTGCCCACTCCCGGACCGCGGCGCCCTTCCCGCTGAACCACCGACCCCCTGGAGTCGGTATGTGCGCATGTGGCCGGCGAGCTGCGTGTTCACCCTTCGTGCGACCACCTGCGGACGAGTTGGCAGCAGTGAGGACTGCCTGTGAACATCGCACCCACGGGACGACGCGGCCGACCTAGGAACGGGACCAGACCTCCGCTGCGGTGAGGAACGCCGAGGAGGTGGGGCGCTCAGCAGTCGGATCGCTCACCACCTGCCCGGGAAGCGGTGCCCCGGCCACGCAGATGCTGCCCCGCGCCGCCGGGGCCAGCACCAGGGAGAGGGCATGCGGCGTCCCGCCCAGGTCGAAGGAGTCGGTGCTGAACGCACGCCGGTCCAGGATGCCGTCGGCTCGGATCACGATGTCCCCGGCGCAGGCGTGCAGGGAGCTGAGATCCAGGTCGACCTGGACGGGCACCTCCTCGACGTCGGGCTCGGGCCATGCCAGCCCGGCGACCTCGGGGAAGTACCGGGTGAAGTCGCGCTCCAGCCATCGTGCCAGGGGCGCCTTCTCGCCGAGGAGGCGCACCCGGCCGCTGGACCACAACACCAGGGCGGCGCCCACGCCGTGGGTGGACCAGTCGGACACCCAGACCGAGGCGACGGCGGTGGTCGCGTTCTCGGCATTCTTCAGCACCACGATGGGGTTCGCGCCGACGAAGACTACGGACATCGACCCAGGGTAGGGCCGAACCGCTCGCGACCGCGCCCGGTTCCGAGCCGGGACCGCCTCCTCAGCCAGCGGCTGACCAAGCTGGGTCGCGCCCGGCGAGGCCGAGCACGCGGTCAAGCAACGGCGCGTCCTCGCGGACGGTCACGGGTTCCCCGAACATCCCCTCGCGTTCGGCGGCCGCCGCCTCAGGGTCGGGGTTCGGCGTGACGATCGGCAGGATCGCTTCGAGTTCTTCCCTGCTGGGCTGATAGGCCTGCCCGGTCGCCACGGCCAGGTCCCAGCCGTGCAGGAGCACCTCGTCCATGGCCACGAGTCCGCACACCTCGGCCGGGAACCGGACTCCGCCGGCCATGGTCATCCCGTCCCAGGCTGCTGGGTCCTGCCAGGCCGCGCCCAGTTCGGCAAGCCGTTGGGCCAGGAGATCGCGCCACCCGTCCGGCAACGGGCCAGTCGTCGGCGCGGGCGGGGTGTTCGTGGTCGGGCCCTCGATCTTCGCCGCGGCGTCGTGGAACGCCACGGTCAGGCCGAGCAGGTGGTGCAACAACTGAGACACGGGAGCGTCTATCGGCGTGGGGTCACTCAGCTGGCTGTCATCGACGTTGGCGGCCAGTGCCGCGGTCCGGGCGGTGGTGGGGGTGAGATCGATCATGAGCGTTCCTTTCGATGGGAGGGTCACTGGGTAGACCGGCGGCGCCCGCAGAACTCATCGGTTGCAGAGCCGTCAGGGCTGGGTGACGATGGCGAGGCTGCACCCTGCAGCAGCACCACTCGATGAGGAGGCTACGAATGTCTGCATCAGTTGGTCGTATCACCACCGTCAGTGCACGCTCTGATGTGAGCTTCGAGGACGCCGTGAATGCGGGTGTCGCGCGCGCGGCGGCTACGCTGCGTCACGTCTCCGGAGCATGGGTCAAGGAGCAGAAGGTCGAGGTGACCGACGGGAAGATCACCGCCTACCAGGTGGTCCTGGAAGTCACCTTCGTCCTGGAGGACTGACCTCGTTCCGAGCGGCCACGAACGCGGCCACGCATGCCTCGATGTCCTCAGCAGCGTGCGCTGCGGACAGTTGCACCCGGATCCGGGCCTTGCCACGAGGCACCACCGGATAGCTGAACGCCGTCACGTACACCCCGCGGGCGAGCATGGCGTCCGCCACCTGGACGGCCATGGCGGCATCGCCGAACATTACCGGCACGATGGCGTGCTCACCGGGCAGCAGATCGAAGCCCTCCGCCGTCATGCGCTCGCGGAACAGGTGGGCGTTCGAGGTGAGCTGTTCGCGCAACCCGCGGGCACCGGCCACCAGGTCCAATGCGGTGAGTGTGGCGGCCACGATCGGCGGTGCCACGGAGTTCGAGAACAGGTACGGGCGGGCGCGCTGGCGTAGCAACTCCACGATCTCCGCTCGGCCGGAGACGTACCCGCCCGAGGCCCCGCCGAGGGCCTTGCCGAACGTGCCGGTGAGGATATCCACCCGGTCGGCCACGCCGGTGTGCTCCGGTGTGCCGGCGCCTGTGTCGCCCATGAAGCCGACGGCGTGGGAGTCGTCCACCATCACCAGCGCCCCGTGCTGCTCGGCCAGGTCGCAGATCCGTTCGAGCGGGGCGAGGTAGCCGTCCATCGAGAACACACCATCGGTCACCACCAGGATCCGCCGTGCACCCGCCGCGCGTGCTTGCGCCAGACGAGCCTCCAGGTCGGCCATGTCCCGGTTCGCGTACCGGTACCGGGTCGCTTTGCACAACCGGATGCCATCGATGATCGAGGCGTGGTTCAACTCGTCCGAGATCACCGCGTCCTCTGGTCCCAGGAGGGTCTCGAACACCCCGCCGTTCGCATCGAAACAGGAACCGAACAGGATCGTGGCGTCGGTGCGAAGGAACTCCGAGACCCGCCGCTCCAACTCCAGGTGCAGATCCTGCGTACCGCAGATGAACCGCACCGAGGCCATTCCGAATCCTCGCTCGTCCAGCGCCCGGTGCGCCGCGGCCAGGATCTCGGGGTGGCCGGCCAGGCCCAGGTAATTGTTCGCGCAGAAGTTCAGCACCTCGGCCGGTGGGCTCGGCTTACCCGCGGCAGGACCGCCGTCGGGGGGTCCTGTGAGCACGTGCGCGGACTGTGGTGAGGAGATCGCACGCTCCTGCTTGTACAGGCCACCTTCGCGGATCTCGTCCAACTCCGCGCGCAAGTCATCGGCAATCGAGTACATTCGTGCTCCTTCCTAGAGGTTCGTCCAGTCGAGCACGACCTTGCCGCGAGAACCGGACGTCGCGGCCGCGAAGGCCGACTCCCACTCGCGCGCCGGCACACGATCGGTCACCACCGAGGTGACCGCCTCGAGCAGCCAGTCGCTGGTCTGCAACATCGAACTCATCGCGTTCCAGGTCTCGAACATCTCCCGCCCGTAGATGCCCTGCAATGTGAGCATCTGCGTGACCACCAGGGACCAGTCCAGATCGATGGACTCGCTCGGGAGCCCGAGCAGCGCGATCTTCCCGCCGTGGTTCATCACCCGGATCATCTCCGGCAGCGCGCTCGGGTGCCCGGACATCTCCAGCCCCACGTCGAACCCCTCGCGCAACTGCAGCACTTCCTGGGCGCGGTCCACCGGGGTGCCGCTGACGTTCAGTGCCAGATCCACACCCATGCGCTCGGCGATCGTGAGCCGTTCGGGGGAGACGTCGGTGATTGCGACGTACCGGGCGCCGGCGTGGCGCACCACGGCTGCCGCCATCAACCCGATCGGTCCGGCACCGGTGATCAGCACGTCCTCCCCGACCACGGGGAATTTCAACGCGGTGTGCACGGCGTTGCCGAACGGGTCAAAGATCGCGCCCAGTTCCGGGCTGACGGTATGCCCGCCCTCACGGGTGTGCGACCAGACGTTCTCTTGAGGAATCACCACGTACTCGGCGAACGCTCCGTCGCGTTGCACGCCCACACTGATCGTGCGGATGCACAGCTGACGGCGTCCGGCCCGGCAGTTGCGGCACATCCCGCACACGATGTGGCCCTCACCGGAGACCAGCTCGCCGACGGTGACGTCGTGCACCATGTCCCCGATGGCCACCACCTCGCCGTAGAACTCGTGCCCGGGAATCAGCGGCGCCGGCACCATCGAGGCCGCCCATGGGTCCCAGTCGAGGATGTGCAGGTCGGTGCCGCAGATCCCGGTGGTGTGCACCCGGATTTTCACCTCGCCGGTGCCCGGCTCAGGTTCGGGTCGGTCCACGAGCTCCAGCCCGGGGTGCGGGCCGGCCTTGTACAGGGCCTTCATGCTGGTGGGATTCCTCCGGTAGGTGTCCAGATAGTGGAACGCTATCAAGGTGAGCGGCTGACACGGGGGAGGGCTGTCCATTGCACGAGCCATGGGCGCCACTAGCGTGAGGGTCATGTCGATGCCTGCTCCACCGGCCACAACCTCCACCACCGGGCCCAAGATCCTCACCTTCTCCGGTGCTGTGGTCCTGGCCTGCGCGATCGTCGTGATCGTGGTGGTGGTGCGGCTGTTCCTGTCCGTCCTCCCGTTGGGCGTTGTGGGTGCCGACGGCGCCCCTGGCCCCGAGGCTGTCGGTGGCACCGACGTTCCCGGCTCGGTCACGCTCCCATTGAGCGCCGACACGACCTACGCGGTCTATCTCGCGCACCCCAGCCACGCCGACGGCGTCGCGCTGAGCGCAGCGGTGAGCGTCACCGGTGTCAGTGGTGAGACGGTGCGCTCGACTGCGGGGCCATCGGGCTCCAGTTCCTCGAACGGAGTGGGCGCACACATTGTGCATACTTTCCGCACATCAGGTGCCGGAGAGTACACCGTGGACGTCCCGACCCTCGCGGATCCAGGGGTGACCCCGTGGGCCACTGTGGTGATCGCTGAGGGTGACGACCTGCCCGCATTCTTCACAGGGGTGTTCGGCACCGTGTTCGGGGTGTTCGCCGCGATCGGCCTGGGAGTTGCCGGAACCGCGATGACGCTCGCCGGGGTGATCTGGTGGCACCTGCGATCCCGTGCCCGTGCTGCAGTTCCGCCCGGGTACGCCGGCCAGCCGCCGAGGCGTGGCGAACAGGGCCGCGCCTGAGACGGCGAGCCGGGGCGTAGGGTCGGACCATGGCCGATCTGCACGATCTGAGCGCCCGCGAACTCGCCGCCGCGATCCGATCCCGGCAGACCTCACCAACTGAGGTGCTCACCCATACCGAGACCCGGATGGAGGCGCTTGGGGAGCAGGTCGGCGCCTTCGTGACCGGCGCTCCCGAGCTCGCCAGGGCCCAGGCCGACGACGCCACGCGCCTCCTCGAGGAGGCCGGCACCGATCCGGATGCGCTCGCCGCTCTCCCGCCGCTACTCGGCGTTCCCCTGCCGATCAAGGATCTGGCGATGGTGGCCGGGGTGCCGATGCGAGCCGGGAGTGCCGCATTGGACGGGTTAGTGCCACCCGCCGACGACGGCGTGGTCACCCGCTTCCGCGACGCCGGCACCCTCATGGTCGCCAAGACCAACACCCCCGAGATCGGTCTGCCCTGCTACACCGAACCCGAGATCGCACCCCCGGCGCGCACCCCATGGGACCTGACCCGCTCCGCCGGTGGCTCCTCCGGTGGTGCCGCGGCAGCAGTCGCCTCCAGGATCGTCCCCATCGCCCACGGCAGCGACGGCGGTGGCTCCATCCGGATCCCCGCCAGTGCGTGCGGGCTCGTCGGGCTCAAGGCCAGCCGCGGGCGAATCTCGAATGGACCGCTCGGAGTGGACGGCGCAGCTCTGGCCACGCAAGGCGTGCTGACCCGGGACGTGCGCGACACCGCACTAGCCCTCGATGTGCTCAGCCCACCATGGCCGGGTGACACTGCATCTCTGCCCGGTCCGCGCACCACATTCCTGGATGCGTGCCAGCGCCGTGAGACCGGCCTGCGCATCGGCCTGCTCACCACCCCCATCATCACGCCCGAGGCACCTGTCCACCCCCAAGCGAGGGCCGCCGTCGAGAGGACCGCCCGGGTGCTCGACGAGCTCGGCCACCACGTGAGCGAGGCGCCGGTGCCGTTCGCGGCCGAGAAGTGGCACCCGTTCCTGGACGTGTGGTCGGTGATGGCGGCCAGCGCCCCGATCCCCGAGGAGGCCGAGCACCTGCTGGTCCCGCTGACCCGGTGGATGCGCGAGCGTGGGCGCGGCGTGAGCGGACTCGCGTATGCGTCGGCGATCAGCGCCGGCCAGCAACTCACCCGGGAGACCGCGGCCGCCTGGGCGGACTTCGACGTGATCTGCATGCCGACCCTGGCTCAGCCGCCCGCACCGATCGGTTCGATCCGCAACGATGCCGACCCCGAAGCCGATTTCTGGGCGCAATGCGCTTTCACTCCGTGGACCAGCACCTGGAACATCCTCGGCTGGCCGGCGATCTCCCTGCCGGTGCATTGGGCTGCTGTCGATGAGGGGCCCGACGGCGGCCCGGTGCTCCCGTTCGGTGTGGCCCTCGGTGCGGGGCTGGGTGGGGAAGAGCGGCTGCTCGGCCTCTCGGCTGTGCTGGAGGAGGCGCTGCCCTGGGCGGACCGGTGCGCCCCGGTGCCATGAGGCGCTCACCCGCTGAGGGTCCACGACTCGACCCACCATCCCTTTGAGGCCGATGTTTGGGTCCGGTTGAAGCGGCTCAAGGTAGCGTAGGGAACGTGCTAAAGGTAGCGTTCAGGTGCTGCTAACGGTCGCCTAACGACGGTGACCAGTGAAAATGGGATTGCGCACGGGTATCTCCCGCGCACCGTGGACGTCGAACTCGACGAACTGCTCGCCGTCGCGCCTGCCATCGCAATCGAGGGAGTGAAGGGCGTCGGGAAGACGGAGACCGCTGCCCGACGAGCGAGGACCGCGTGGTTCTTGGACAACGACGACCACGTCGCCGGCGTCGCCGCGGATCCCCGTTTCCGGATGTCCGAGGGCACTGTGCTGATCGACGAGTGGCAGCGGTATCCAGCCGTGTGGGACTCCGTGCGGCGCAGCGTCGACGCGGGTTCCCCGGCCGATAGGTTTCTCCTGACCGGCAGCGCGACACCGGCAGCCGGGGTGGACACGCATTCGGGTGCGGGGCGGATCCTGTCGCTGCGGATGCGGCCGCTGGCCCTCTATGAGCGTGGCTTCGAGCGGTCGACCGTCAGCCTGGCCGCGTTGCTCGACGGGAGGGCCGATCCCATCACCGGACAGACCACGTGGCAGGCCGACAAGTACCTCGAAGCCGTCGAAGCGAGCGGATTCCCGGGCGTATACCGGCATGCTCCCGCGTATCGACGCCGACTTCTCGATGCCTACCTGCAGCAGGTGATCCACCGGGACCTACCGGAGCACGGAGTATCGGTGCGCCGTCCGGAGACGCTGCGCCGATGGTTGGCAGCGTACGCCGCCGTCTCGTCCACCTCGACGTCCTACGCACGCCTGCTGGACGCCACCACGACTGGTGATGGTGTGCACCCGGCGAAGACGACCACTATTGCCTACCGCGACCACCTGACTCAGCTCTGGCTCCTCGATCCGGTGCCCGGATGGAGCCCCGCGCGCAACCCGATCTCGCGGTTGCAGCAGGCGCCGAAGCACCAGCTCGCAGATCCGGCGCTTGCCGCCCGGCTGCTCAACTTGTCAGCCCGCGCACTCGGGTTGCCTACCGGAGCGCCGATGGCCGGGCCACTGCTGGAGTCGCTCGCGACGCTCACCGTCCGCGTCGCTGCACAAGCCGCCGAAGCTCGGGTGGGCCACCTGCGCACCCGCAATGGTGACCATGAGGTCGATCTCGTCGTCGAGGGGCCCGAAGGGCAGGTGCTCGGGATCGAGGTGAAGCTCGCTGCAGCGGTGCGAGATGACGATGTCCGGCACCTGCTGTGGCTGCGTGATCGGCTCGGTGACGATGTCGTAGATCTGGTGGTGCTCACGACCGGCCCGCGTGCCTATCGCCGATCGGACGGAATCGCCGTGGTCCCGTTGGCGTTGCTCGGCGCCTGAGCGGGTGTACTCGTTCCACGCCTATGCCGAGGCGCGCAGCAGGTTCTCGTGCCCGAGCCCGTATGGGTGAGGGAGCGCGCTGCCAGAGAGGCGATGTGTCTACCGCTTCAGTCCATCCGCGCGTAGCGAGCCCGCGCGATGCTGTACACGCCGTACAGGATCAAGCCGACGGCGACCGCAAGCAGCAGCGCCGTACCGAACGGTTGCCCGGCAAGGGTCTTCAGCGCACCGTCCAAGCCGGTCGCCTCGTCCGGGTCGGATTGCCAGGCCGCCAGGCAGAACAGCGCGCCAACGATGACCAGCGCGACCCCCTTGGCGATGTAGCCGGCCATCCCGGCGCCGGTGATGCCGCGCCCGAGCGTGCCGTGGCTCGGGGCGCGCAGGTCCTTGAGGAAGCCTCGGGTCCAGCCCTTGTGCACGTGATAGATGCCGACCCCGATCACTGCTGCTCCCACGACGGCCACCAGGATGGGCCCGAAGGGTAGCTGCATCAGCCGGCCGGTCATGCTCGTGGTGCTCTCCCCGCCAGAACCGCCGGAGCCGGTGGCGTATTGCAGTGCCGAGACGCCGAGGGCGCCGTAGAGGACGCCCTTGCCCAGGACCTTGATCCGGTCACCGGCTCCACCACCCCCCGCCACGACGGCGAGGATCTGGAACAGGGCCAGCGCCAGAATGCCGATCGTGCAGATCCACAGCAGGATCGCTCCACCCGGCGCCGAGCCCAGAGCCTGCAGCGCACCACCGCTGTCGGCCTCACCGCCGCCACCGAGCGCGATCTGAATCGCGAGGGCACCGACCATGAGGTGAATGAGGCCGCTCGCGACGAACCCGGCGCGGGCGAGGCGCTCCATCCAGGGGTTGTCGGCCACGTCACGTGCAGCGCGTTCGGGTGAGTGCTCTGTCATGCGCTCAGAGTGGCAGAAGTGGATCGGGTGTGCGCGCGGAGCGCGCTGCACCTGACTCGAGGGTGACGCAGCGCCGTCGACGTGCCGGTCAGATCTCGAGCACGCGTGCCTGCTGTCCGACGGGGTTGGGTGCCGGATCGTCGACGCGAGCACCCGGCGGTGGCGCCACCGGGCCGGCCAGCAATGGATCGGAGGTCTCCTGCATCCAGGTCGTGAGCCGCTCGCGCAGGTCGGTCAGCACCGGCTGGAGGTCGGGCGACTCGGCGAGGTTGGCGCGCTCCTGCGGATCGAGCAGACAGTCGTAGAGCTCTTCGGCGGGGCGCGGGCGATCGACCCAGCCGTGCTCGGTCAGCGCGGTGAGTGTGGGGGAGTCGGCCTCGTTGAGCTCAGCCCGGCTCCCGCCGTCGTCGAACCTCCGGATGTAGGCCCAGTGCTGGGTCCGGACCGATCTCATCGGGGTGTAGGCCACATGGAAGGTGGTCTCGGTGAAGATCTCCTCGTGCACGGTCGTGGCGGTGCCGTCGGCAAGGGGCTGTAGGGCCGTACCGCGCACTCGGGTGGGCGGCTCGATCCCGGCGGCGCGGCAGAACGTGGGGAACAGGTCCACCTGGGAGACGAGCCCGTCCAGTACCTGCCCGCCGGCGAACCCGGGCCCGCGCGCCAGCAGCATCACGCCGACTCCGTGCGTGGTGAGCTGGCCCTTCATCCCCGGGAACGGCAAGCCGTGGTCGGTGGTGCACACCACGAGAGTGTTCTCGGCGAGCCCGTAGCGGTCCAGCGCGTCCAGCACGGCACCGATGCCGTCATCGAGGCGGCGCACGCTGGCACGGTACTGCGCCATCTCCTCGCGCACTTCGGGGATGTCGGGCAGGGGCCCCGGGGGCAGCAGATAGCGCGCGTCGTCCTGGTCGCCAGGGTCGTCGAAGGCCCGATGCGTCTCGCGGAAGCCCACGTCGAGGAAGAACGGCGTTTCGTCGTCGGCATGTCCGGCGAGGAACTCCACTGCTGCGGCACTCACGTCCGGGGCATCACGGGAGGCGATCGGCAGCACGTCGGTGTAGCCGATCTGTGACCATTCGGTGCTCACGTGCTGCACACCTGCCAGCGCGCTGGTGTAGCCGGCCTCGTGCAAGGTGTGGACGAGGTGCAGGCGCTGGTCCATCGCGAAGCCGCGGTTGGCCAGCCCGAGCATGCCGACCTCGTGCGGATACATCCCGGTGGCGAGCGCAGCTCGTGAGGGTGAGCAGGTGGGAGCGGCGGAGTAAGCCTGCCGGAACACCACGCCGTCCTCGGCCAGGCGCCGTAGGTGCGGGGTCGGTTCGCCGTAGCCGTACGGGCTCACGTACCGGCCGGTGTCGTGAGAGTGCAGGTAGACAATGTGGGGGCGGGGCATACGCTCTTCTCCAGAAGGCCAGGCGGGGGCGGCGACAGCCGCGCCCCGCCCGACTGTTCGTCGACTCAGTCCATGACGGACAGGCCGGTCTTGAGGGTGGGGTACCGGTCAGTGTCTGGTTCCTCGGTCCAGGTGGCCTCGGCGAGGTCCCAGTCGCGGTTGCTCTCGACGAGCACCTCGGTCTTCCCGCCTCGGCTGAGGTTGGCGATGCTGCCCGAGGCGAGCACGTTCTCCCGGAACGTGAACGTCTGACCATCGTTGCGTGTGCCTGTGCGCAGGTCACCGTAGGCGATGGCGATGTCGGTCTGAGCATCGATGACGTTCCGGTCGATCAGACTCATCGCCGCGGAGTCGGAGCGGTGTTGCACCACCACGATCGGGATCGCGCCCGCGTCGGCGTTCTCGATTTGAATGCGGTTGTCCCGGACCAGGCAACTCCGCCCGCCCACGGACTGCCGACCGAGCGCGATGTAGACGTCGTTGGCTGCACTGGCATTGGTGAAGCGGAACTCGTTGTTGATGAGTGACTGGTTCGCTTTGGAATGGCCGACCACTCCGTCGATGATCACGTTCTCGAAGTAGTTGTCCGAGATCGTCACATCGCCGTAGTTATCCAGGCGGACCACACCGAATCCGGTGTCCCCGTCCCAGCGGAAGGTGTTGCCCCGGATGGCGTATTGCTCGGGGGTGGCGTCGTCGAAGCTGGCGATCTGACGGAAGACCTCCAGACCCCTCTGCTGCCCGACCGGCCCCATATCGGCCGCGGCCGGGCCCTGGATGGCGACGTTGTTGCTGAACACCCCGTTGCGGCAGCCGTAGAATACGCTGTAGCAGAAATTGCCGGCGTACTTCACGGTATTGCCGTCGACGGTGAAGTTCTGGCATCCCTCCATGTCGATCGCTGTGTCAATGGAGTATTCGCACACATTGCCCGTGACGGTGATCTCGGAGCCGTTGTTGCCGTAGATCGCGCCGTTGTTCTGGTGCAGATAGTTGTTCGCGATGGTGAACTGCAGGCAGCGACGCAGGAAATGCTTCTCGCCACCCTCGCCCTTGCGGGCACCGCCACCCCACCAGGAGATCTGCCCGAACCGGCAGATGTTCCCGGTGATGACGGCCCGCTTGACGAAGTTCAGGCGTAGCGCCATCACGAAGTACTCGACGCCGTCGATGTAGTTGTTCACGAAGACGATGTCCTCGTTGAGGTCGTCGGTGGAGTCGGGGGAGAAGCCGGCTTCCACTGCGGGGTCGCCGCTCTCACCTGCATTGGCCCGGACGTAGGAATTGTTCATCTCGAGCTCGTGGCAGACGAACGCGGCCCCGCAGTTAACGAACCTGCAGTCGGCGATAGTCACGCGGCGGGCGTTGACCAGCTTGAACACACCGTTGCGCTGTTGCTCGAGGGACTCGAAGCTCAGCGCGCGGACGGTGATGTCGTAGGAAAAGGTGCCGGTCGGATCGTCCATCACGGCTTGCTCGCGCAGTCGGAAGAAGCCGCCTCGAACGAGGATGTCGTCGGTGTCCTCGATCGGGATGGTGAAGTAAATCAGGGAATCGCCATCGCCGATCAGGCTCGTATTCGAGCGCATGGCGATGTAGTCGCTCACCAGATAGCGCGGTGAGGTGTTCGGGAAGTAGATGACGCGGCCGGCATTCTCGTCGATCGCCGATTGGATTGCAGCCGTCCAGTCCCAGTCCTCCTCAGGGTCCGACTGGTTGGTGACCTGATCCTTGTATTCATGGATGCTGACCCAGCTGAGCACAGATGACGCCGTGGCGTCGTTGTTGTGAGGGTTCCCCCCGTTGCCATTGCCGTTCCCGTTGCCCTGACCGTTCCCATTGCCGTTCCCATTCCCAGGGCTGGCAGACGCAGGAAGCGCCCCCAAGGTGACGGCGGCGGTGCTCGCGGCGAGGCCGGCGAGGCCCGCTCCCAGGATGTTGCGCCGAGACGTGTGGTCGTCCATCGGATTTGCTCCTCATCGTTGAAGTAGGACGAGGCCAACGATAACCGGTAACGGTTGACTGTCAACGTTGCGTTCGTTCACTTGGGCCGATAGGGTGGTGGTTAACCGTCGACCGTGAAGGAGCGTCGTGGGATCCGACTGCCCGAATGTCGTGCTCGTGGTGACCGACCAGCAGCGCTACGACTCGCTGGCCTGTTACGGCTTTGACGGCGGTCACACACCGAATCTGGATCACCTCGCCGGGCAGGGGGCGGTGTTCGATGCCGCGTACTGCACCTCACCGCTGTGCACACCGAGCCGGGCCAGCATGTTCACCGGCAAGCAGGTGGCCGAACACGGAGTGGAGAAGCTCTACGACACGTTGCCCGAGTCCGAGGCCCTGTTTACCGAGCGCCTGCGCGACGCCGGATATCGCACTGGGCTGTTCGGCAAGTTGCATGTGAGTGGCCGCGCCGACGAAGCCACCCGCCGCCATCCGCGGGATGGTTTTGACGTGTACGAATGGTGCAACGAGGCCAGCCTGGACATGCAGTCCCCGCTGCATGCCTATGACGCGTGGCTCGCCGAGAAGGATCCTGAGTTCCGGGAGCGGTTGCGCGGCGAAGGTCGTGGTGTGCTGCACCATCCACGCAGCGTGCACATGAGCCACTGGATCGCCGATCGCGCTCTTGCCTTCATCGACGAGACCGCGGGCCGGCAGCCGTTCTTCGCTTACCTGGGATTCTTTGACCCGCACAACCCGTTCGATGATTACCCGGAGGAGTTCGCCGAGCAGGTGGGCGAGTTGCCGCCGGTACGCCCCGTGCCCGACCGGGTCCCCGACGGCCTGCGGCGGGAGATGGAGTCCAAGACCGTGGCGGCACACGTGGCCGGCGGTGACCTGGACGCGGCCCGGGTGGGGTACCACGCCTCTATCGCTCTTCTCGATGCGGAGATCGGCCAGGTGCTGGACCGGCTGGATGAGCTGGGCCTCGCGGAAGACACCCTGGTGATTGTCACCAGCGATCACGGTGAGATGCTCGGCGACCGCGGCCTGATGACCAAGGGAGCGTTCTTCTACGAGCCGTGCGTACGGGTCCCGTTGCTCCTGCGCCAGCCCGGTGTGGTTCCCGACGGCGTCCGGGTGGCTGACCCTGTCGCGCTCACTGACGTTGCCGCGACCGTGCTCCGTGCGGCCGGCCTGGACACCGGTTACCTCGAGGACGTGCTCGACCTCCGGCTCCTCGCCACGGGCGAGACCGCACCCCATGCGTTCGTGACCTCCTCCTACCGCAACGGTGGGGTCGCCGTCGGGCAGCCGACTACCTACTTCGACCCGCCCCTGCTCGCCACGATGATCCGCGCAGGGCGGTACAAGCTGGTGCGGTATCACGACCCGGTGGCACCCGACGGCCAGCTCTTCGACCTCGAGGCCGATCCCGAGGAGAAGCATGACCGATGGGAGGACCCGAGCCTCGCCCACATCCGAGCCGACCTCATGGCCGTCTTGCTCGACTGGCAGGTCCGCCAGCACTGGTGCGCCGGACCGCGCGGCGGCGAGCGGCTCCCGCAGCACACGATGGCGTGACAAGCCCCGCCACGACACGCCTATCCATCACACCCGCAACCCACAGGAGCATCCGTTGACCGTCGCCACCACCGTCCCCGGAACAGTGATCGGCCATTCGCCGGCCAGCAGCCGTGCCTACGTCGGCTCACCGACGATCGTCGTGCTACCCGACGGCGACTACCTCGCCGGCCATGACCTGTTCGGGCCGGGGACGAACTTCGACACCCAGATGATCTACGGCTCCACCGACCAGGGCGCCACCTGGACCCACCGCGCCACCTTGACCGGCCAGTTCTGGAGCACGCTGTTTCTCGCAGGAGGCAGTGTCTGGACGATCGGGGCGAGCCGGCAGTACGGGAACGTCGTGATCCGCCGCTCCGACGACGGCGGGCACACCTGGACCGAGCCCACCGACGAGGCGAACGGCCTGATCAGGTCCGGGACCTTCCACACCGCACCTACGCCGGTCCTCGAGCATGAGGGGCGCTGGTGGCGCGCCATCGAGGATGTGACAGACACGAGCAGGTGGGGGCGGTCCTTCCGTGCCGGGATGCTCTCTGCCCCGGTGGGCGCCGATCTGCTCGACGCGCGGAGCTGGACGAGCACGCCGTTCGAGGCGGTCGACCCAGGCTGGCTGGGCGGGACGATGAACGCGTGGCTGGAGGGCAACGCCGTCGTCGGACCGGACGGGCAGATGATGAACGTGATGCGGGTGGACGAGCCGGGCACGGGGGAGCACGTCTACAGTGCGCTCTTGCGGGTGCCGACGCCGGACGGTCCGATGGTCTTCGATCCGGAGGCCGACGTGGTCCCGATGCCCGGCGGGATCTCCAAGTTCACGATCCGCTGGGACGAGCCGACCGGGCGCTATCACGCGTTGGTCAACCATGTGGCCCACCCCGAGCGTGCCGGAAAGGGACTGCGCGGCCGGCATGTGCTCTGCCACGCGACCTCCCCGGACCTGCGGACCTGGCAGGTCGGCGAGGTGCTGCTCGAGCACGAGGACGACGCCGATCACGGCTTCCAGTACGTGGACTGGGTGGTCGAGGGGGAGGACATCCTGTTCGTCTCTCGCACCGCGTACGAGGATTCCGAGGGCAGCGCGGAGAACTTCCACGACAGCAACTACATGACCTTCCACCGATTCCCTGACTTCCGCAGCGGTGTACAGGGCGTTCGATGATCACGCCGGGGCGGGTGGAGGGCCTCTCGGTCACACCGGTGCAGCGCAACGCTCTCGGTGACCAGGTGGCCGCGAAGCTTCGTTGGCTCATCGCCACTGGTGAGCTCCCTGCGGGTTACCGACTGGTGGAGGCAAGCCTGTCGACGGACTTCGGGGTGAGCCGGGGCCCGATCCGGGACGCACTCAGCACGCTGCAGGCCGAAGGGCTCGTGGCGGTGCGCGGACGCGGCCTGGCCGTGGTGGGGATTTCTGCCGACGATCTCCTGGAGCTCTTCTCGCTCCGGCTGACCCTGGAGACGTTCGCCGTCCGGCGCTGCGCTGTCCGCGAGGACGCCGACTGGCGGCCCGCACTCGACCTCCTCAAGGAGATGGATCGCGCGGCCGATGACGGCAACGCGCTGGCATTCGCAGAGGCGGACCTGGAGTTCCACACGAGCCTGTACCGGATTGCCGGCCATCGCCGGCTCCAGCGCGTGTGGGAGGGGTATCGACCCACCTTTGCCGCATTGCTGGCGGTGTCCACCGCCCAGGACAGGGACCTGCACCCTGCCGCCCAATCGCACTGGGAGATCCTGGACCACGTTCGCACTGGGCGGGTCGACGCTGCCATCGAAGAACTCGCCGAGCACCTCGTCGGTGCGCGCTCCCGTCTTGAGGCGTTCCGTACTGCACGCCATGAGGGCGCCGGTGGCTGACTGCTCGGTCAGCGCGCCGGGTGGATTCGGCGGGTCGCCAGCAGGCCGGCGCCTCCGGTGACGAGCAGTAGTGCCAGGGTGGCGGGGGTGGTCCAGGTGGCGCCGGTGTCGGGGAGTTCGTCCTGCGGCTGTGTCTCTGGTGTGGGCTCCGGCTCCGGGGTCGGGTCGGTGAGCTCCGGCTCCGGGGTGGGATCGGCGGCCGGTGGAGCAGTGACCTCCAGCGGCTGGGAGCCGATGACCACGCCCTCGCGGACCAGTTCCAGGGTGTGCTCCCCGGCACTGGTTTCGGCTGGGATGGTGACCTCGGCCTCCAGCACACCGTCGGTGATGGTGGTCTGGCCCAGGGTGAGCGGGTCGGAGGTGAGCACGATGTCGTAGTCCCCGTCGGGCAGATCGGTGCCGGTGATCTCAATGTCGGTGCCGGCCTCGGCTGAGTCCACGGCGGTGAACTCGTTGGAGTGCACGTGCAACACCAACTCGACGGTGACGGTGACGGCCTCGGGCCGGCTGGAATCAGCGACCGTGACCGTGATCGGGTGCTCACCAGCGGTGGGCGGGATGCCGGTCAGCACGCCGTCTTCGAGGGTGATTCCCTCGGGCAGGTCCTCGGCGGTGAACTCGCACGGTTCGGTGCCGCCGGTCGCAGTGAGGGTGTGCTCGTAGGGGTGGCCCTGGATCCCGTCGGGCAATTCATCGCCGATGGCGAGGTCGGGTGCGGCGACGATGATGGTCACTGTCGCTGGGTCGCTGTCCCCGCCTGGTCCGATGGCGGTGTAGGTGAAGGAGTCGGTGCCCACGAAGTCCGCCTCCGGGGTGTAGACCAGTTCCATCCCGTCCACGTCCGCTTGCCCGAACTCGGGCTCCTCATCCACGCTCAGGCTGGTCGCACCGTCCACCTCCGGGGCCACCCGCACGGGCCCGTCCCCGTACCCGGTCTCGGCGTTGGTATCGGCCGCGGTGGCCGGGCCGGGCACCTGGTAGGTGATCGTGATCGACCCGGCCCCGACGTTGGTGCCGGCCGAGCCGGGCACGGCACTGACCCGCGAATCATCAGTCAGGAATCCCGAGCCGCCACCGCCGCCACCGCGGTCGTCTACGGTATCGACCCCAAAGTTGTCCCAGACATCGGTCGTTCCGCCTGCGCCGCCGGCGTACCCCGACCCGCCACCACCACCCGCCCAGCCGCCGGCACCACCTGCGCTGAGGGTGATGATCCCTCCGTCGATGCTGGGTGGGCCGTCCTGACCAGGACGACCGCCCCAATAAGCGTCGCCGTGCCCATCGGCTTCCGGATCCGTCCGGCCGCCGACCTCGGTGCCGCCACCACCAGGAGCGTGGGAGTCGAAGAGATCGCTGGGTACTCCCGGCTGCCCCGGCCCCACTCCCGGTGTGGTGGCGACTCCGCCGTCACCGCCAGCGACGCACCCGTGGTTGGGCTCGTTGTCGATGTGGACGTGTTCACGACCAGCACCACCGCCTCCGCCGACCACGGCAAGCAGGTCGTCACCGGAGCTGAGTGCGGTTCCCCCGCCGCCTGGCTCCTCATTACCGCCGCCCGGACTACCCGCACCTATGCCGCCGACCGTGAACCCCAGCATCGAACCCGCAAGATCCCCGTCCAAGGCCAGCGTCACCACCCCACCGGCACCCCCCTGAGGAGACCCCCCTGGCCAGAAGAAGCACTCGTCGCCCGCCGCGCCACGCAACGTCACCTGCACGTCGGATGCGAGCTCGGGTACCTGCCACGACCCCGGACCCGTGTCCGTTACCTCGACGGTGTGCTCGACCGGATCCACCGCAGCCACGGCCGGCCCGGCCGTTGCCACCGCCCCCAGCAACGCCAACCCCAGCACACCGGCCACACCCACACCGCGACTGCGCACGAACCCAACCCCACCACCTCGACGACCGAACCTCACGACCGTAGAAGGCGGCTGTACGCCCGCGCAACGCCCACAGGTGGCCATCAACGGCACTGGCCGGTACCGGCCAGAGAAAGAGACTCGCCGTGGGGGATGGAACTGAGCATTGGGCGATTTCTCAAGAGCTCCGTGAGCGACGGACTCAGGTGCGGGTCGCCGTCACGGGTTCGCTCGCCGCGAGCGCAGTGATGGCGTCCTCGAGATAGGCGCGTGCCGTGAGGCTCAACGCCGGCAACGGCGGGCTGATCCGCCCCGACCCGATCCCTTGTAGGGCCGCGCCCTCCTTGAGCACGCTCAGCCAGAAGCCATGCTCCATCACGCCGAGGATCGCGTCCATGCGCTGCTGGGCACGATCGGCCGCACCTGTGTCGCCGGAGCGCACTGCGGCGGCGAGATCCAGCATCGTGCCCGGCGCAAGGTTTTCCAGACCTGAGACGTAGCCATCGATACCCGCCTGCCAGTGCTGGGTGGCATGGGCCTCGTCAGTGCCCTGCAGCACCTTCAGACCGGTGTCGCTGCGAGTCTCGAGCAGCCAGCGCATCAAATCGCCGTCCCCGCCGGAGTCCTTGATCGCGACCACGTTGGGGTGAGCAGCCACCCGCTCCATCACGGCCCGGGTCACCGGCAGATGGGTGTTGATTGGGATGTTGTAGATCGCCACCGGAAGGTCAGAGCGCTCGGCCACCTCGAGGTAGTGAGCGATCATCTCCGGCTCACCGAGCGGGTAGTAGAACGGCGTGGTCACGGCGACGACGTCAGCCCCGGCCGCCTTCGCCCGGCGCACATTCGCCAGCGTCCGCTCGGTGCCCACGTCCCCGACGCCGCACACCAGGGCGGTGCGCCCGTCCAGTTGCGCGGCGATCACCTCGAGCGCCTCCTCGGCCACGACGGCCGGGAGGATCGGCAGCTCCCCGCTGGTGCCGAGTGCCATGACCGCGTCGCCCGCGGCGACCACCCGGTCGACGTGACGCTCCAAGCCGGGACGGTCCAGTGCGCCGTCGTGGTCCAACGGGGTGATCAGGGGGCAGAAGACGCCGGTGAGATCGTCCCCGGTGCGCAGCGGTGCGGACACGCGCTTCCTCCTTCGGTGGTGTGGTTGGGATGCGTCGGTGCGCACAGCCCGGGTGTCTGGTGCCGGATCAGCCTTTGAGACCGGTGAATCCGGCCCCGCGGACGATCTGGCGTTGGAAGATGATGAACAACAGCACGGGCGGCAGCGTGGCGATCAGTAGACCCGCGAAGAGGAGGTTCTCCTCCACCGAGCGCGCCACGATGGACAGTGCCACCGTGATCGGACGGCGGTCGGTGTCGGGGACGGCGATCAGTGGCCAGAGGAAGTCCTTCCACGAGTTCATCACCGCCAGCAGTGAGATCACGGCAAGGATGGGACGCGACATCGGCAGCACTATCCGCTGGAAGATGGTCCAGGGCCCGGCCCCGTCGATCTGCGCGGCCTCGAACAGCTCGCGCGGGATGCCCTGGAAGAACCGGACGCACAACAGCACGCTGAAGCCGTGCACGCCCGCCGGTAGCCAGATCGCCCAGACGGTGTTCTGCAGGTTCAGCCCGAGCAGCGGTAGGTCCAGGATCGTCAGGTACAGCGCGATCAACGAGACCGTCGGGGGTAGCAGCAGCGTGGCGAGAACCAGGGCGTAGACGACCTTGCCGTACGCGGGCCGCAGGACCGCGATACCGAACGACAGGGTCGCCGCGACGAACACCTGGACCACCACGGACCCACCGGTGAGCACCAGGGTGTTCCACATGTACCGGCCCACGCTCATCGTGGTCCAGGCTTCGCTGAAGTTGCTCCACTGCACCTCGCTCGGCCACAGCCGGAACGGTTCACGCAGGATCTCCTGCGTGGGTGAGATCGCCGACTTGGCGAGCCAAAGCAGCGGGAGCACCGACAACGCCGTCACGACGACGAACATCACCCACTGCAGCGGGGTCATGGTCCATCGCACCGAGAGTCGCTTGCGGTCGCTGCTGGAGAGCAGGCCGCGATCCGGCAGGTCCGCATCCCGCCTTCGACTCGGGCGCCTGCGCGGTGCTCTATCAGGAGCCGGTACCGCCTGCTCGGCGAGCTCGTCGGTCTGGGGCCGATCGGAGGTGGTGGTCATGTGGTGCTCCAGGATCGAGTCACGCGCAGGTAGATCGCCGAGATGACGCCGAGCACGATCGCCAGCAGCACGCTCAGTGCCGCAGCGCCGCCGTAGTCGCCGTAGTTGAAGGCGTAGCGGTAGATGAGCAGCAGCACCGTCACGGTCGAGTTCTGGGGCCCGCCGTCGGTCATCACGAACGGCTCGATGAAGGTCTGCATGGTGGCGATGATCTGCACCAGCAGCAGGATCAGCATGACCCCGCGCATCTGCGGCAGGGTGATGTGCCAGACCCGGCGCCAGATGCCCGCGCCGTCCACCTCGGCCGCGTCATAGAGCTCGGTGGGGATGGAGGTCAGTGCCGCCAGGTAGATCAGCACCGTATTCCCGGCGGCGCTCCAGGTGGCGGCCAGGACCAAGGAGGGGATCGCCCACGAGGTCGACTCCAGCCACGGGAACGGGCCGAGGCCGACCGCGCCGAGGATGGTGTTGAAGACGCCGTCGGGGGTGGGTTCGTAGAACCATTTCCACAGCAGTACCGCCACCACCGGGGGGACGGCCGCCGGCAGATAGACCAGCACCCGGAACAGCCCGCCCAGACGGCGGAACTCCGACATCACCGTCGCCAGGAACAGCGGGAGCGGAAACCCGAGCACGATCGAGATCACGGCGAACAGCAGCGTGTTCTGGACCGCGGTCCACAGCAGCGGGTCGGTGAAGATGAACGCGTAGTTCTCCAGCCCCACCCAGCTCGGGTCAGCGACGAGGTTGGTCTCCTGCATGCTGAGGATGACGCTGCTGATCATCGGCCACCAGGCGAAGTAGCCGAACAGGATCACCCCGGGTGCAAAGAAGGCGAGCGTCTGGAGCGAGTGTTTCGGGGATCGGATCAGGCGGCGGGGCCGCCGGCCGACGGCGGGGCGTGAGCTCCCGTCGTCGACCGAGGCCCGGTTCGTGGTTGTGGTCGTCATTGCAGCCGTCGGATGGCCGCGGACGCCTGCTCGGCGGCAGCGGCGAGTTGCGCCTGGATGTCGACGTTCTCCTCGGTGAGCACGGCCTGCATCACCGGGTCGAGCGCGGCGTACAACTCCTGCCCGCCGAGTGCCGGCTCGGGCCGGTACTCGATCGTGGCGTTGCCCTCCACGTAGCCGTCGGCATTGCCCTCCGGGAACGTGGCGTACTCCGCGATCGCCTCGTTGACCGTGGCGGCGGTCTCCTCGTCGAAGAGCGGCACCTCCGGCACACCCACGGGCACCCCGGCCTCGGCATCGGCCTGCGCTTGCTCGGCCGCGACCTCGACGTCGTAGCGTGGCCGCAGGTTCATGTAGTCCATCCACGTCACGGCAGCGGCGCGTTCGGCGTCGGTCGCCGTCGCCGAGACCATGGTGATCCAGCCACCACTGAGCGTGGCGTTGCCTCCGGCCTGCGGCATTGCCCCGACACCGTAGTTGGCAGGGTCGCCATCGAAGTTGTTCACGTAGCCGTTGAATGTATCGGGTGAGCCGATCCACATCCCGATCTCACCGGCGGCGAAATCGCGCAGCACGTCGGCCTGCCCCTGCAGCTGCTGGGTGCCCATCACGTCGTCGTCGAAGCGCATCTCGTTCAGCATCGTCAGCGCCTCGGTGGTGGCCGGGTTGTCGAAGGTGACCACGTACTCCTCGCCTTCCTGCTCCTGCAGCACACCGCCGTAGGAGTAGGTGAGCATGGTGATGTGCCAGCCGCCCTGGTTGTCGACGGTGAGCTCGGCGTAGGGAACGTCGACAACCTCCTTCAAGGCCAGGGCTGCCTCACGCACCCCGTCCCACGTCGTCGGCGGCGCGTCCGGGTCGAGCCCGGCTTGCTCGAACAGGTCACGGTTGTAGAGCAGCCCGACGGCGTAGGCCCGTTCCGGGAGACCGAACGCGTCGCCATCGGCGTTCGACATCAGGTCCATCACGGCCGGGTTCAGGTCCCCGCCGTGCTCGAGCGCATCGATCTCGGCCTGGATATTGGCCACCTGCTCGCGCTGAATGAGTGCGTTGCCCTCGGTGAACGGGACCCGTAGCACGGTGTCGACGTCCCCGCCGGCGAGTCGGGCGGAGAACGTGTCCGTGGAGAACTCGTAGTCGGAGGCCTCGATCGTGATGTCGGGGTGCTCGGCTTCGAACGCCTCAATGTCGGCTTGGAACTGTTCTCGCTCCTCCGGCTTGGTCTCGGGGGGTAGTCCCATCACGCTGATTGAGACAGGACCGTCGACTGTGGCCGGCTCGTCGCTGTCGTCGGGACCGTCACCGGCGCTCCCGCATCCGGCGACCAGTGCCAGCGTCGCCGCCGCCCCGATCGCTGTGAGCATTCGCGGTGCTCTCATCTGTATTGCTCCCTCATCGTTGATGGTCGCGCGGGCCGGACGTCGTAGTCCGTTGTCTGTTGCCCGTCGGTTGTTGTCCGGGTGGGACTCATCTTAGGCAGCATTCGCTGTCTGTCAACTGTTAGCGCATTGATCGTTGACGGTTGACCGCACTGACCTTCGACGCATGGGAAGCGGTGGGGCGTGTACGCTCTCGGTATTTGGTTGACCGATGACACGGCGACATGGAGGTCGGATGGGACTCGACGTCACCCCCCTGAAGCAGACGAACTTGGGCGAGCAAGTGGCGCGTGAACTGCGCGTGCTGATCGTCGATGGTCGGCTCGTGAGCGGCGTTCACCTGATCGAGGCCGACCTCTCTCGCGATTTTGGGGTGAGCAGGGGGCCGATCCGCGATGCTTTGCGCAAGCTCGAGGCCGAGGGTCTCGTCGAAACCCGGCAGCGCGGCACCTTCGTCGTGGGACTGACCGAACAGGATGTGGCGGAGATGTTCTCGTTGCGGCAGACGTTGGAGTCGTTCGCGCTCCGGCTCTGCGCCGACCGGGACGACCTGGACTGGGGGGCCTTTGAGGATCCGCTCGCGCGGATGCGTGCTGCGGCTGATGTCAGCGACGCCGCCACCTTCGCTCTGGCGGATCTTCAGTTCCACGCGCTGTTCTATGAGCTCTCCGGCCACCGCCGTTTGAACGCCCTCTGGCGAGACAACGAGCCCACGTTTAGTACCTTGCTCACCCTCACCACGGCCCGCGACGTGGACCTGCATCCGTCCGCCGAGTCGCATGCGGAGATTCTCGAGTACGTCCGAGCAGGTGACTTAGAGCGCGCTCTGCGAGAACTCGAGGTGCATCTTGAGGGCGCGAGCCGACGGCTGCGGGAAGCGCGGCGGGAGGCTTCCGTCGAAGCTCCGTGATATGGAGTCGGTGGTCTCGCCGCGGAGGTCAGCGCCTGCGCTTGCGCCAGGAGAACCACCCGAACGCGACTCCGGAGAGCAGCACCAGCACTCCGATCACCGGAATCCATGGTACCTCGACACCCCGGGCCGCTCCTGGCGCCGGTCCGCGTGCGTGCAAGGCCGGGTCTCCGGAGTCCAGGTGCCACGTCACTGTCGAACCGGTCAGATCACCGTCATGGGTGGTAACCCCGTTCGGGAAGGTCACCGCCAGATCCACCTGCCACCCCTGCGCATCGGTGATGTCGACCAGTTGGCTGAGGTCACCGGTGAGCACGATGTCGTCACCGCTGCGGGTGATCGTCAGTGCCTCGCTGGTGGCGGCCGCTATTCGCTCCACCGGGGTCCCGGCCAGGGTGAGGGTCATCCCGACGTACTCGCCATCGTCGTGTCGTTCACCGGTAACCCCCTGGTCCGGGGCTGCCGCAAGGTCCTCCTCGATCCCGTCGAACATCGCATCCGGGTCCTCGCCCTGGGCGAGTGCCCATTCCCGCTCGACGGCGATCGTCACCTCCCCGGACACGGTCTCGCCGTCCGCGGTCTCGCCAATGGTGAGATCGCCGTCGATCCGGAAACAGCCCGCGAGGACGCTCACGCTCACCAGGACGACCACCAGACGCAGCAGATACTTCACCTGCCCGAGTTTGCCACCCGCACCTGGACTTAGCCGCGGCTCAGCTGTTCGCGGATCGCCGCGGCAGCCTGTTCGGCCTCATTGCCGCCATAGCGAGTGCGCGGCCAGAAGAAGCCACGCAGTCCATCGCCCTTGGTGCGCGGAATCACGTGCAGGTGCAGGTGCGGAACCGACTGGCTGACCACATTGTTGATCGCCACGAAGGTGCCCTGGGCGCCGAGTGCTGCGGGGATCGCGGCCGCGAGCCGCTGGCCGGCTGCCCAGAACGTGGGGGCGAGGTCGGCAGGTAGATCGGGCAGGGTCGGGACGTGCCGGCGCGGGACGAGCAGGGTATGGCCCTGGAAGACGGGGCGGATGTCCAGGAACGCCACGACGTCGGATTCGTCCATGACCACGTGCGCCTCCAGATCGCCGGTGGCAATGCGGCAGAAGGTGCAGGCCGGATCGTCAGTGCGAGACATGGCCCCATCGTGTCAGGCATGGTGCGGTCGGCGACTGCCACGCGTGGCCCCGATACCGCCTGCCACGCGTGGCCGCCGACACGTCGAACGGCCGGCCCGCGGAGCGTAGGCCGGCCGTTCATGCGCGGAAGAACTCGCGCGACGTTCCCTCAGTGCTGTGCTCTGCCGTCGTTGTCCCCGAGCTTGTCGTCCAGGAAGTCCCGCGCCTTGGCGACCTTGTCGGCATGCTGACCACTGGTCTTCTCATTGACGAAATTCGCCGCGGAGTCGAGGCCCCGGTCGGTCTTCTCCTCGTCCCGCAATGCCTCGGTGGCCTTGTTCTTGATGTCCTCGAATCGCCCCATCTGCCGCTCCCTCTCGTCCGCTGGTTCAGGCACGGGCCCGTGCCTTGAGGCACAGTGTGTCCCACTGGGCGACCGGTGCATAGGGCGGCTGGCCAGGAGCGCGACGCTGCGGGCATGATGCAGACTTGAGTGGAATAGACTCAACCCTGGTCTCGTTGTATCGGTCAGACACTGACCTATCGGAGGATCGATGGACACCAAGCTCACCACCAAGTCACAGGAAGCGGTCGCGGCCGCAGTTCAGGCCGCCACCCGCGCAGGCCACGCGCAACTCGAACCCGTGCACCTGTTGGGTGCGCTTCTTGACCAGACGGACGGGGTCGCCGTCGCCCTGCTCGGCGCCGTGGGCGCCGACCGCGGGCACCTCGCCGATCAGGCCCAGGGAATGGCGGCCACTCTTCCGGCGGCGGCCGGGGCCTCGGTGACCCAGCCGCGGATGTCGCGCGCCATGCTCACGGCGATCGAGGCCGCAGAGGGTGAGGCGAAGGCGCTCGGAGACGAGTACGTTTCGACCGAGCACCTCCTTCTCGGCCTGGCCAAGGACTCGGCGGGTGTGGGTGAGGCGCTCCGCTCGGCGGGGGCATCGCGCGATCAGCTGCTTGCGGCGCTGCCGCAGGTGCGCGGCTCTGCCCGGGTGACCTCGCCGGATCCGGAAGGCACCTTCCAGGCATTGGAGAAGTACGGCGTGGACCTGACCGCTGCCGCGCGCGAGGGCAGGATCGATCCGATCATCGGGCGTGATTCCGAGATCCGCCGGGTGGTGCAGGTCCTCTCCCGGCGTACCAAGAACAACCCGGTGCTGATCGGCGAACCCGGCGTGGGTAAGACTGCCGTGGTGGAGGGCCTCGCGCAGCGGATCGTGGACGGGGACGTGCCGGACTCATTGCGGGACAAGCGCCTGATCTCCCTCGACTTGGCCGCCATGGTGGCCGGGGCGAAGTACCGCGGTGAGTTCGAGGAGCGCCTCAAGGCCGTCCTGGATGAGATCAAGAGCTCCGACGGCGAGATCGTCACCTTCATCGACGAGTTGCACACTGTGGTGGGCGCCGGGGCCTCCGAAGGATCGATGGACGCCGGCAACATGCTCAAACCAATGCTCGCTCGTGGTGAGCTGCGCATGGTCGGTGCGACCACGCTGGACGAGTTCCGCGAGCACGTGGAATCCGATCCGGCGCTGGAGCGCCGATTCCAGCAGGTGTTCGTGGGTGAGCCCTCCGTGGAGGACACCGTGGCGATCCTGCGCGGGATCGCACCCAAGTACGAGGCACACCACCAGGTCACGATTGCCGACGGCGCCCTGGTGGCTGCCGCCCAGCTCTCTGACCGGTACATCAGCGGGCGCCAGCTGCCGGACAAGGCGATCGACCTGATCGACGAGGCCGCGTCTCGCCTGCGGATGGAGCTGGACTCCTCCCCGGTGGAGATCGACGAACTTCGCCGCGCCGTGGACCGGTTGAGGATGGAGGAGTCCTACCTCTCGGGTTCTGACGACGAGGCCTCGATCGCCCGCCTGGAGAAGCTGCGCGCCGATCTCGCCGACCGCTCGGAGGAACTCGCCGCACTCAACGCGCGGTGGGAGGCCGAGAAGGCCGGGCACAACCGGGTCGGTGACCTGAAAGCCCAACTCGACTCGATGCGTACCGATGCCGAACGTGCCCAGCGTGAGGGCGATCTGGAAAAGGCCTCACGTCTGCTCTACGGGGAGATTCCCGCAGTGGAGCACCAGATCGCCGAAGCTGAGGCGGCCGAATCGAACTCGAGCGCCACGGTGGACCCGATGATCGCCGATCACGTGGGCGTCGAGGAGATCGCCGAGGTGGTCGGAGCCTGGACGGGTATCCCCACCGGGCGGCTACTCGAGGGGGAGACCCAGAAACTACTGCACATGGAAGATGAGCTCGGCAAACGCCTGATCGGACAGGCTGAGGCCGTTCGCTCCGTCTCCGATGCGGTGCGGCGCTCCCGGGCCGGCATTTCGGACCCGGATCGCCCGACCGGTTCCTTCCTCTTCCTCGGCCCCACCGGCGTAGGCAAGACCGAGTTGGCCAAGTCACTCGCGGACTTCCTCTTCGATGACGAGCGCGCCATCGTGCGCATCGACATGAGTGAGTACGGCGAGAAGCACTCCGTGGCGCGTCTGGTCGGTGCACCTCCCGGGTACGTCGGGTACGAGGAGGGTGGTCAGCTCACGGAGGCGGTCCGCCGCCGACCGTACTCGGTGGTGCTGCTGGACGAGGTGGAGAAGGCGCACCCGGAGGTCTTCGACATCCTGCTGCAGGTGCTCGACGACGGCCGCCTCACCGACGGTCAAGGGCGCACCGTGGACTTCCGCAACACCATCCTGGTGCTGACGTCGAACCTCGGGTCGCAGTTCCTCGTAGATGCCACGTTGGAGACGGCGCAGAAGCGGGAACGGGTGCTGGACGCGGTCCGCGCCTCGTTCAAACCCGAGTTCCTGAACCGGCTTGACGAAGTGGTCGTGTTCGACGCACTCACGCTCGATCAGCTGGGTAGCATCGTCGATCTCCAACTGGAACGGATGGCGGCACGGCTCACGGACCGGCGGCTCACTCTCGACGTGACAGCCGCGGCTCGCGAGTGGCTGGCGCTCGAGGGATATGACCCGGCATACGGGGCTCGGCCGTTGCGCCGGCTGGTGCAGCGTGAGATCGGCGATCAGCTCGCCAAGATGCTGCTCGCCGGCGAGGTGAGCGACGGTGGTTCGGTGACGGTGGACCGGCCCACCTCGTTGGATGAGCCAGGCCTGGTGCTCACCGCCGGCTGACTCCCGCCCTCAACAGGAATCGCTCGCCGTTCTGGCCGCTGAGGCCGCCACGGCGAGCGATTCCTGGGTAGGTGCTGTTCGTGCGCCGCCTCAGCTGATCACGACGTCCCCGGTGACGAAGGTTCCCTGCATCGAGAACTCATCGTCGACGGAGGCGATGCAGGTGAACTTGCGGTCACCCGTATCCCAGGTGTCCTGCGAGGGGTACAGGGCCAAGTAGGACAGCGGCGTGGTGTCCATATCGCTGGGCAGCAACCGCCGGAGTTCCTCCAGGCAGAACGGGTCGGACTCGTCGCGGAAGACGTCCTCGCCCGGGAACTCCGGATACTCGGATTCGTCCACGATCTGCTCGGCGTAGACCTCTGCCGCGTGCGGACCGTTGCACGGAACCTGCTGGAGGCGCTGGCGACTGTCCCGTTCGGTCGACTCGAGGCAGTTGCCCGGAAGGAGATCGACGTCCACGATCGGTGCGGCCTCGGTCACGTCATTCGGATTGTTCAGCTCGTCGGTTCCAGGATCCTCATCAGTGGGCTGGTCGGTGGCGGGCTCGTCGGTGGCTGGTTCATCGGTGGCTGGTTCATCGGTGGCCGGATCGGAGGTGGCTGGTGCCGCGGTGGGGTCGTCACTCCCGCTGAGGGCCTGCACGGCGAAGAATCCCCCGATCGCCAGGACGAGAACGAGCACCACGGCGCCGATGATGAGCGGTGCCTTGCTCTTCGGCGCAGGAGGACCACCGAAACCCGGCTGCCCGCCGTGCCCAAATGGGGCAGTCTGGTCATAGCCCGCCTGCCCGTAGCCGGGTTGTCCGTAGGTCGGCTGCCCATATCCGGGCTGCCCGGATTGCTGGCCGTACCCAGGCTGTTGGCCGTACCCAGGCTGCTGGCCGTGGGCCGGTTGCTGCCCATGCGCGGGCTGGCCGTACCCGGGTTGCTGGGGCTGCTGCGCGGGTTGGCCATATCCCGGTGGGGCTGTTGCCCGTACCCCGGTTGTTGCCCGGGCTGCTGCGGCTGTTGAGGATCCCACGGCGTCGTCATATGGGCAGCCTACGAGGCGCCCGCCCCAGCGCGCCACACAGGCTCCTCGGCAGAACTGCCCATTCGAATCACAGGGCTTCGGCCTCAACCGGTCAGCAGGTCACCCTCGAATGGACCTGACGCGCCGCGCGCCAGGCAGAGGACGTCAGTGACTCCCTGGTTCCACGCCTCCTCGGAAGGGGCGAGGTACCACGGGGTCAGGGCGATGGTGCCGGCCAGCTCGTTGACGTCGGCCTCACACACCTCGAGTGCCTGCTCGGCGACGGCGGCGGCGCCGGGGAAGTCGCCGGTGAGCTCGTGACTGGAGACGGCCTGGGCGATGTGCTGTCGCGCACACGGCACCAGGCGCACTTCGCCGACGATCTCCCCCGGCGGCAGGAATTCGATGCAATTGCCCACGGCCACATTGCTCGCTCCCACAGTGCGAGCGGCGGTCACGTCCCCTGCCTCGGGTCGCTCGGTGAGCCGGTCGATGGTGCCGTTACCGGCGAGCACCACCGCCACCAGAACCCACGCGACGGTGAAGAAGGCACCAAGTCCGATCCCGGTCCAGGCCAGGCCCATGCTGCGGCGACGGAACCGGCGGACCCGGCCCCGGGCGATCATGCCGAGCAGTACCGCGACGGGTCCGAGGAGCACCGTGGCCACGGAGGCGACCGCCGTCGGCTCGACCTTCGCGCGCTGCATCACCGGAAAGGTGAATGCGCCGTAGGAGCCCTGATTGGGTGCGGGCTCTGGTGCCGGGCGGGCGCCGTACATGCTCTGCCCCACGGGGCCAGGTGGTGGCGCCGCCTGGGGTGCCTGGGGGATCGGCGGGAGGTGGGGTTCGCCCGCTGGCGCTCCCGCGTTCGGGGCCGACGGCGCGGCGGGGGTCTGGTTCGGAATGGGTGCCCCGAAGGGTGAATGAACCGGTGGCGCGGGTTGATTACCGGCGAGTGGGCTGCTCCGGTCCGGGGATGAGGGGCCAGCATGATGGCCCGTCGGTGTGTCAGCAGGTGCGGGACCCGGCACAGGCCAGGGTGCCGTCCGCTCAGCGCCTGAGGCGCCCCACGAGTGCGGGTCCGCCCACCCGCCGTGGTCTGGATTCGTGGGCCCCTCCCGCGCCGGTTCCTGGGGCTCACCGGGTTCGTTCATGGCTCGACCTTAGCCCGCCCGGTTCGGCACCGTTCACCGATCATTGACATGTGACCATATGGTCACCTAAAGTGATCGTGTGCTCAACGACGACCCCGTGTTCAAGGCGCTGGCGGACCCGGTCCGCCGGCTCCTCCTGGACCTGCTGTTCGAACGGGACGGTCGCTCGCTCGGCGAGCTGGAGACCGCCGTCAATGAGCACGTCGAGATGACCCGATTCGGCGTGGCGAAGCACCTGCGACTACTGGAGCACGCCGATCTGGTCCTCACGCGCAAGCAGGGGCGGGCCAAGTTGCACTACCTCAACCCTGTCCCGATCCAGCAGATCCACCAGCGGTGGATCGGCAAGTACACCGAGCGAGCGGGGATCGCCTCCGTCCTCCTCGGCTTGAAGGAACGCATCGAACGATCTGAGCCGGACCTCTCGGGCCGGCCAGACCCTGAACCGAAGGACGAACAATGAGTGAGAACCTGATCCAGGTCTACAGCATCTACATCCACGCCCCTGCCGCCACCATCTGGAAGGCGATCACGGAGTCGGAGTACACCACCCGATGGGGATATGGCGGCGAGTCCGAGTACGACCTGCGGCCGGGCGGCGCCTATCGCAACCTCACCACCGCCGAGATGAAGGAGATGGGCATGGGGGACGTCGCCGTCAGCGGCACCGTGGTGGAGGTGGACGAACCGACCCGCCTGGTGCTCGACTGGTCCCCGTCCTGGCACCCGGACAAGGCACCGACCCGTCTGACCTGGGAGCTCACCGAGTACCCCTCGGGTCTCACCCAGGTGGTGCTCACGCATGACCTGACGGCGGCCCCGGAGCTGGCCGCGGAGGTCGCCGGTGGGGGCGAGCCGGCGCAGGGTGGCGGCGGCTGGCCGTGGTGCCTGTCCGGCCTGAAGACCCTGGTCGAGACCGGCAAGGAGATGGGCGCCTGAGGCGCTCCTCCTGACCCGCAGCCCTCACCTCTCCGCGAGTGCGGCCCATCTCGCTCATTTCGTGAGATTAGCCGAGATTCGCCGCACTCGCGGAGGGGTGAGTGCGGGGAAGATCGGTGTGCTACTCGACGTCAAGCACCACGGGAACATGGTCCGAGGCACCCTTGCCCTTCCGTTCCTCGCGATCGACCGCCACAGCGCGCACGCGATCGGCCAGGGCAGCGGTGGCCCAGGCGAAGTCGATCCGCATCCCTTCGTTCTTCGGGAAGCGCAGCCGTTGATAGTCCCAATAGGTGTAGACCTGCGGGAGGTGTTCCCGCGTCACCTCCCGGTAGCCGGCATCGGCGAAGGCGTCGAACGCCGCACGTTCGGCCGCAGAGACGTGCGTGGACCCCTCGAACACGGCGATGTCCCACACGTCCTCATCACGCGGTGCCACATTCCAATCGCCGAGCAGGCCCACGGGAGCACCGGACTCGGCCCATCCGGCAGCGGCCTCCCGGAGAGCGTCCAGCCAACGCAGCTTGTAGGTGTAGTGCGGGTCCTCCAGGGTGCGGCCGTTCGGGACGTAGACGCTCCACAGTCGCAGGCCCGCGCAGGTGGCACCGATCGCCCTGGCTTCCATCGCATCCCCCTCACCCCAGCCGGGCTGGCCGGGGAAGGAGTGCGCCACATCCGTCAGCCCCACCCGTGAGCAGATGGCGACGCCGTTCCACTGGTTCAGGCCGTGGTGCGCCACCTCGTAGCCGGCCGCCTGGAACGGGAGATACGGGAACGTCTCGTCCTTGGTCTTGGTCTCCTGGACCAGCAGCACATCAACATCGTTGCGCTCGAGCCAAGCGGTCACCCGCTCCGCCCGGGCTCGGATCGAGTTCACATTCCAGCTCGCGATTCGCACGCCCGCCACCGTAACCCGCCGCGGGTCGCGATTCGGCCGGCGAACGCTGGGTTGTGCGGTATCGGGTGCCCGTGCTGCCGCACACCCCAGCGTTCGTGCGTGCAGGCGTCGGCATGGCTGGGCGATACCCTGGCGGCCGTGACCACTGACACTCCCGGCAGCCCTGCCCCCGGCACCCCTGCCCAACGCCTCGCCGATCTCGTCAACGCCCACGCCGTCGTCCACGGGCGTGTCACGCTCAGCAGCGGCAAGGAAGCCGACTACTACGTGGACATGCGCCGGGTCACCTTGCACCACGAAGCGGCCCCCTTGATCGGCCATCTGCTGCTGGACCGGCTCGAAGAATCCGGCTACGGCCCGGGCGAGATCGACGCCGTCGGAGGGCTCACCCTGGGCGCGGACCCGGTGGTGTGCGCCGTCCAGCACGCCGCCGCCAGCCGCGGCCTCGACCTGGACGCCTTCCTCGTGCGCAAAGAGGCCAAGGGCCACGGAATGAAGCGTCAGGTGGAAGGCCCCGATGTGGCCGGCAAGCGCGTGGTGGTCCTGGAGGACACCTCCACCACCGGCGGTAGTGCCCTGACGGCGGTCGAGGCCTGCCGTAGGGCGGGCGCCGAGGTGGTGGCCGTAGCCTCCGTGGTGGATCGCGATACGGGGGCGCGCGAAGCGGTGGAACGGGCAGAACTGCCCTACCTGTGGGTGCTCTCGGCTGCTGACCTGGGCCTCGCACCCCAGTAGGGTCGAAGTAGCGGGGCGCAGACCGTGCCCCCCGGGGGAGTGAGAGCTCAGCCGGAACTATCAGAGATGGAGGTGAGCACCATGGATGTCGGCATCGTGATCTTGCTGGTGGTCCTGGCGCTCGTTCTGATCGTCGTGATCTGGGCGATCGCTACCTACAACGGCTTCGTGAAGTTGCGGAACCTGGTGCAGGAAGCGTGGCGCCAGATCGATGTGGAACTGCACCGTCGGTATGACCTACTGCCCAACCTCATCGAGACAGTGAAGGGGTACGCGGCGCACGAGCGCGCCGTCTTCGACGAGGTGACCCGTGCTCGCGCCCAGGCTGCATCGCCGGGAACCACACCCGCTCAGCAGGCGGCGCAGGAGGACCAGCTCTCCCAGGCGATCGGTCGATTGTTCGCGGTGGCGGAGAACTACCCGCAGCTGCAGTCGGTGCAGAGCTTCACCCAGCTCCAGGCCGAACTCACCAACACCGAGGACCGGATTGCTGCCGGCCGGCGGTTCTACAACGCGAATGTGCGCACCCTGAACACCAAGGTGGAGACGTTCCCGCCCAGCATCATCGCCGGGATGTTCAACTTCACCCGTGCGGAGTACTTCGAGGTGAACGACCCAGCCGTGCGCACAGCGCCGCAGGTGTCCTTCCAGGATCAGGGCGGGAATGTCGGTGTCTACTCCCAGGGGCAGCCCGCCCGCGCGCCGATGCCCACCGACTCACCGGTACAGCCGGGCACGCAGCCACCTGCTCAGAACTACGGCCAGTCCCCGCCCCCAGGTCAGCCGGGCGAGGGCTATCAGCCGCCCGCGCCGCCGCAGCGCTGAGCAGGGGACCGCGGTAGAACGCACACGAAAGGGTCTGAGACCTGACCAGGTCTCAGACCCTTTCGCGTGTCAGCTCTCGCGTGCCTGTGTGGCCCGTACGGGTACTCAGCCCTCGAGCATCTCGATCAGATCGCCGATCCCGTCCACCACGGAGGAGGGGCGGTAGGGATAGGCCTCCACCTGGTCGGCCTTCGTAGATCCGCTGAGTACCAGGAATGTGCGTAGTCCGGCTTCCATCCCGGCGACCATATCGGTGTCCATCCGGTCCCCGATCATCGCCGTCTGCTCCGAATGGGCATCGATCCGGTTCAGAGCGGTGCGGATCATCACCGGGTTCGGCTTGCCCACGAAGTACGGTTTGCGTCCGGTCGCGGCGGTGATCATCGCCGCCACGGCACCGGTGGCCGGCAGTGGTCCCTCGGCGGAAGGACCGGTGACGTCTGGGTTCGTGGCGATGAACCGCGCGCCGTCGGCGACGAACCGGATCGCCTTGGTGATCGCGGAGAAGGAGTAGGTCCGCGTCTCCCCGAGCACGACGTAGTCAGGGGAGGAGCTGGTGAGCGTGTAGCCCTTCTCGTACAGCGCCGTGGTGAGTCCGGCCTCACCGATCACGAATGCGCTTCCGCTGGATACCTGATCGGCGAGGAAGGTGGCGGTGGCCAGGGCCGACGTCCAGATCGCGCCCTCGTCGACGTCGATTCCGGAGTGCTGGAGCCGGGCAGCGAGATCGCGCGGGGTGTAGATCGAGTTATTCGTGAGGATCTGGAATGGGATCGTCCGCTCACGCAGCGCCGCCACGAAATCAGCGGCACCGGGTAACGCCTCCTCCTCGTGCACCAGCACCCCGTCCATGTCGATGAGCCAGTTGGCGATCTCGGACATTCGTCTCCTTCGGGCGCGTTCGGGTGGGTCCTGGCTCCAGTATGGGCCCAATAATTGACCCCTCGGGCTTCATGGGCCGAATCTTCGGCCCCAGGCGAGGTGACCCGAGCGGCGATACTGGGGGTATGGAGACTGAGGTGGGCGTCGGCCCCTGGCCCGGCGGCCCCGAACAGTGGCCGGGTGATCCCCGTTACGACCCCGAGCTGCTCGCCGAGGGAGACCGGCGCAACGTCGTCGACCAGTACCGCTATTGGCGAATGGACGCGATCATCGCGGACTTGGACGGCCGCCGTCACCCACTGCATGTGGCGATCGAGAACTGGGGCCGCGACTTCAACATCGGATCCGTGGTGCGCACGGCGAATGCCTTCGCCGTGGCCAAGGTGCACATCATCGGCCGACGGCGGTGGAACCGCCGCGGGGCCATGGTCACCGATCGCTACCAGCACCTGGAGCACTGGGAGGACGTGGCCTCCTTTGCCCGATGGAGCGCTGCGGAGGGGTTGCCGATCCTCGGGATCGACAATGTGCCCGGCTCGGTACCGATCGAGGGGCGAACTCTCCCGCGGGCGTGTGTGATGCTGTTCGGCGAGGAGTCTCAGGGCTTGACCACCGAGGCCCGCGAGGCGTCTGAGGCGATCCTGCACATCACCCAGTTCGGCTCCACGCGCTCCATCAATGCCGGCGCCGCCGCCGCGATCGCGATGCACACATGGACCACCCAGCATGCGGAGATCCCCGGCGCTCGCGACGCTCGGTGACTGGCCGGGCCGGCCGCCCGATGCACTCGATGTGATCGCGTTGCCCCGACCTGTCGGTGATCAGCGCTCGGAGGCGACGATCTGCGGCAACGCCTCGGATCGATGGTTCGTCCCCTCAGCGTGGTCGGCTCGATCGGCCGCCTGCTCGCCCAGGTGGCGCCGCACCGCGCTGACGATGGCACCTGCCCAGAGCACGACGACGCCGGCGTAGACCAGCACGTGGATCGTGCCCCCTGCGCTCGGGGCCAGCACATCGAGCAGGGAGCGGATATTCGTCAGCACGATCAGGCCGCCCGCGGCAGTTCCCAGCACCCGGGGCGGCACGAGCCGGACCAACCACGCCGCGAACGGTGCCGCCACCACCCCACCGGCGAGCAGCGCCAATGCCCACGCCACGTTCACACCCGCGGTGCCAATGCCGATCAGAAAGCCGGCGCTCGCGGCCACGGCCACGAAGAACTCGCTGGTGCCGACTGATCCGACCACCTTCCGCGGTTCCAATCTGCCGCTGGCCAGGATCGCGGGCGTGCCGACTGGACCCCAGCCGCCGCCACCGGTGGCGTCAATGAAACCGGCCACCAGGCCGAGCGGAGTGAGAAACCGGCGCCGCAGCGGAGTCCCGAGCCGGTCGGTTCGCACACCAACCAAAGAGAACCGCGCCAGCACATACACACCCAGGGCGAGAAGCAACACCGCCATCACCGGCCGCGCCACCGCGACGGGCAGGTGGGAGAGCACTGTGGCGCCGAGGAACGCACCGACGGCTCCTGGGACGGCGATTCTGCGGACGACCGTCCAGTCCACGTTCCCGAAGCGACGGTGCGCGATCCCGGATGCCATGGTGGTGCCGATCTGGGCCAGGTGAACGGTGGCCGAGGCCGCGGCGGGATGGATTCCCACCGCGAGCAGCATCGTGGTGGACGTGACGCCGTATCCCATGCCGAGGCTGCCGTCCACGAGCTGTGCACCGAGCCCAACCAGGGCCAGCAGAACGAGCGTCGTCACGAGTGCTCCTCGAGATCGGTGGGCAACCTGATCTCGTGACCGTATCCGACTGATTTGGTCGGATTAGAAGGGAATGGCCATCGTCCGCATGGTGGTCAGCTCGCCGGGCAGACCGAGTTACCTCGGCGACGGGGTGGCTGTGGGGCCCGCCAGCAACCAGCACGAGGAGCGGCCTTCTTGACTGAGCGAGGAAAGAGCGAGTGAGGAAGATCGACGAGGGATTCCGAGTTCAGGGACTGCGCCAGGCATCCTCGTCCGCCGTCAGTTCACGCACGATACTGGGCACCTCACCCGCGGCAAGATCGGCGAGGGTGACCTGTTCGAGCACCGCTCGCACGTTGGCGCGCAGCGCCACCCACACTTGTGGAAGTGCCGCGGCCGCTCCCTGGTAGGCGATCTCACCGGGTCGCTCGTCCCGGACGAACACTAAAGGCCCGTCCACGGCGCGGATCACATCCGCGAGCGTCACCTCCTCCGCCGGCCGGGCGAGTTGGTGGCCACCACCGGCGCCGCGGCGGCTCGTCACGATCCCATCTCGTCGCAGGTCGCTGAGAATCCCCTCAAGGAAACGGTGCGGCACACCGGCTGCACGGGCGAGCGCCTCGGCTGGCATCGGCGCCTCCTCGCCCCCGGCGAGTTCAGCGGCAGCGCGGACGGCGTAGTCCGCCTTCGCGGAGATCCTCACCTGTTCCCCTGGCGTGAGTTCTGAGGTGCCTCGGTCATCGAAGCAGCCTACCGACGCCGTCGGGGCACCACACTTGCCGCCGGAGCACCACCTTGAGGTGGAGGCAGGAAGGCGCATGAATCCACCGCAAGGCCGATGTGGCGAGAGCAGGTGCGCGCTTACCGTGGCACGACCGCCACAACGTCCGGAGACCCATGACGCCCCAACCGGCGAACCAGCCCGCCACTGATCCAGAACCGGCCAGCCCTGACTCGGTGAACGCTGACCCGGGCACCTCTGACGCGAACGAGCAGGCCAACCAGGGCACAGTGCCGCCGGACGCCATCACCGGTGACGATCCTGAGGCCACGGAACGTCCCGTCCGCCTGAGTCGGCTGTGGTTCTACGCCCGCCCGCACCTTCGCATCCTGTTGGTCGGGGGCGTCCTGACCTTCTTCGGCGGAATCATCGGGCTCGTCCAACCACTCATCGCGATGTCCATCATCGAGGCTCTGGGCGCGGGCGACCCGCTCGCGAACCTGCTGTGGATCCTCAGCGGTGCAGTGTTGCTCGGCGCCGTCCTGGAGGCCTTCGGGCCCTACCTCATGCAGCGCACCGGCCAGAACATCATCCTGACCGTGCGCCGTCGGTTGGTCAGCCAACTGATCCACCTCACGGTCCCCGAGGTGGACCGCCTCAAGTCGGGAGACCTCGTCTCCCGGCTCACCTCGGACACGAACCTGCTCCGCACCGTGGCCTCCACCACGGTGATCGGGGGAGTCACGGCCATCTTCATGCTGATGGGTGGGTTGGCCGTGATGGCCTGGATCGACCTGGTGCTCTTCGGCGTCACCCTCGCCATGGCGGCGGTGGTCACCCTGGTGATGCTGGTGGTCATGCCGCGGATCGGGGCCGCCACGCGCGAGTCGCAGACTGCGCTCGGTGAGATGGGCGGCATCCTCGAACGCGTCCTCGGGGCATTCCGGACCGTCAAGGCCTCCGGTGCCGAGGATCGGGAGATCGCCTCCCTGGACGTCGCCGCCGTGCGAGCTCGAGACAAGGGCGTCACCGTCGCGGTGTGGGAGGCGCTCGCCGGGGTACTCGCCTTCCTCCCGGTGAACATCGCATTCCTCGTCGTGCTGGGGCTCGGCGGTGCACGAGTGGCGGACGGTGCGATGACGATCGGAGCCCTGATCGGATTCCTGCTCATGCTGTTCTACCTGATGGGCCCGATCGGGTCGCTCGTGGCGGCGCTCTCCCAGCTGCAGACCGGCCTGGCCGCCGTCGCCCGGGTGGAACAGGTGGACCATCTCGACTCCGAGGACCTCTCCGCCGGTCGCGCCGTACCCACCGCCGGACCTGCCGGTTCACCGGTCAGCCCGGCGGCACGGGTGGAGTTCGATGACGTGGAATTCCGCTACGAGGCCGACCTCGCCCCCGTGCACCGCGGGGTCACCTTCACCGCCGCCGGCACCGGACTGACTGCACTCGTGGGTCCCTCGGGCGCGGGCAAGACCAGCATCTTCTCGCTCATCGAGGGCTTCTACCCGGCCACGGCTGGGCACGTGCGCATCGACGGTGTGGACATTGCGGACTGGCCGCTGCGAGCCCTGCGCTCGATGATCGGCTACGTCGAGCAGGACGCACCCGTGCTGCACGGCACCCTGCGGGAGAACATCACCATGGCTGCTCCCGATGCCACGGAGGAGGACGTGGCACGGGTGGTCGCTCAAGCCCGCCTGACTGACCTGGTGAGCCGCCTACCGGACGGGCTCGAGTCCGCCGTCGGGGCGCGAGGGGTGACCCTGTCCGGAGGTGAGCGGCAACGGGTGGCCATCGCCCGTGCACTGCTGCGCCGTCCACGGCTGCTCCTCCTCGACGAAGCCACCTCCCAGCTCGATGCGGCCAATGAGGCAGCGCTGCGTCACGTGATGCTCGAGGCATCCGAACGCACGAACGTGATCGTGGTCGCGCACCGGCTCTCCACGGTCACCAGCGCGGACCAGATCGTGGTGCTCGACGCCGGCCAGGTGCGCGCGATCGGCACACATGCCGATCTGCTCCGCGATGACGACCTCTACCGCGACCTGGCCACCGAGCAATTGCTCACCGCGGAAAGCTGACTGCACCGTCGTCACCGGCGCCCCACTTCGTGGGAGACTGGGAGCCGACAACACACAAGCACTAGGAGAGAACGCCATGGGTATTGCTACCCCTGAGGTTTACCAGGAGATGATCAACCGGGCGAAGGAACGCAAGTTCGCCTACCCGGCCGTGAACGTCACCTCCTCCCAGACCCTCACCGCCGCACTGCGCGGTTTCGCCGAGGCCGAGAGCGACGGCATCATCCAGGTATCCGTGGGTGGCGCGGAGTACGCCTCCGGTTCCACCATCAAGGACCGCGTCGCCGGCTCGCTGGGTCTGGCCGCCTACGCCGCTGAGGTGGCCAAGAACTACCCGGTCACGATCGCGCTGCACACCGACCACTGCGCCAAGGAGAACTTGGACAGCTGGGTCCGCCCGCTCCTCGCGCACGAGGCCGAGCAGGTCAAGAACGGCGGACTGCCGTCGTTCCAGTCGCACATGTGGGACGGTTCGGCCGTGCCGCTGGAGGAGAACCTCCAGATCGCCGAGGAGCTGCTTGAGCTCTCCCAGGCCGCCAAGACGATCCTCGAGATCGAGGTCGGCGTGGTCGGTGGCGAAGAGGACGGCGTCTCCCACGAGATCAACGACAAGCTCTACACCACGGTGGAGGACGGGCTGGCAACGGTCCGTGCGCTCGGCACTGGTGAGAAGGGCCGCTACCTGACAGCGCTCACCTTCGGCAACGTGCACGGCGTCTACAAGCCAGGTGCGGTCAAGCTCCGCCCGGAGATCCTCGGTGAGATCCAGCAGGCTGTCGGCGCCGAGGTGGGCAAGGAGAACCCGTTTGACCTCGTGTTCCACGGCGGCTCCGGCTCCACGGCCGAGGAGGTCGCCCTCGCAGTGGACAACGGTGTGATCAAGATGAACATCGACACCGACACCCAGTACGCCTTCACCCGTCCCGTGGTGGACCACATCTTCCGCAACTACGACGGTGTGCTGAAGATCGATGGCGAGGTCGGCAACAAGAAGGCCTACGACCCGCGCGCCTGGGGCAAGCTGGCCGAGGCGGGGATGGCACAGCGCATCCTCGAGGCCTCCCAGTGGCTGCGCTCCGCGGGCCAGAAGCTCGGCTGAAGCGAGCATCAGCCAGAGATCGCCCGTCGATGTGGTCGTGTGCACGGCCACATCGGCGGGCGGTTCTCGTGTGACTGACGACGGCGGCCGGTGAGATTCGTACGGATCTCACCGGCCGCCGCCGTCGTTTCCCCCTGCTCCCCGGCCCTCTCTTACCCCGGTCCCTCTGCACCCCGGCCCTGCGCCCCGGCCCTCTCTTACCCCGGCTCCTTTGCACCCCG
Source organism: Ruania halotolerans (assembly GCF_021049285.1). Classification (GTDB taxonomy): domain Bacteria; phylum Actinomycetota; class Actinomycetes; order Actinomycetales; family Beutenbergiaceae; genus Ruania; species Ruania halotolerans. The sequence continues at coordinate 3,700,084 of NZ_CP088017.1, read as the reverse complement.
GCTCCTTTGCACCCCGGCTCCTCTGCACCCCGGCTCATCTGAACGCACTTTTCGCGTGTGAACCCACGCCGCCGAGGATTCACACACGAAAAATGGGTTCGGATGAGGGAGGGGAGGGGAAGAGAAGATGGGAGGGGAGGGGAAGGGAAGGTGGGAGGGGAGGGGAAGGGAAGGTGGGAGGGGAGGGGGAAGAGAAGAGGGGAGTGAGACGAGTGGCGGGCCGGGAGGAGAGCGAGCGGCGCGGAACTCAGCCGGCCAGGTGCGCGAACCGCTCCTCGAGCTCGCTCCACGGCCCGATCGCCGCGACAGCACCGTCCTCGAGTACCACCACCCGGTCCGCCAGGGCCAGTGCGGCGCGCTTCGCCGTGGCCCCGATCACCGTGGTGCGCCGTTCCCGCAGCGCCGCCCACAACTCCAGCTCGGTCGCGGCGTCGAGCGCGCTGGAGACGTCGTCGGCCAACAGCAGATCGGTGTCCGTGGCCAGCGCGCGGGCGAGCGCGAGCCGCTGCACCTGCCCACCGGAGAGCCGCACCCCGCGGTGCCCCACGAGTGCTTCCACCCCACCGGCCGAGGCCACATCCTCGGCAAGGCGCGCATCCTCCACCGGCCGCACCAGATCTCGGTCGTGATCGAGCCGGATGTTGTCGGAGAAGGTGCCCGAGAGCACCCGGGGAACCTGGGCCACATGCGCCACCTGGCCGGGGCGCAAGAACGTCTCTGCGTCCTCCACCGCGCGCCCGTTCCATCGGATCTCACCGCGATGGGCCACCAGCCCGGCCAGCGAGGCGAGCAGGCTGGACTTGCCCGAGCCCACCTGGCCCACCAGCAGCACCAGCTCGCCCGCGTCCACTCGCAGGTCCACGTCCATCACACCGATGGTGCCGTCGTCGTGCACGGCGGTCACGCCAGCAAGCTCCAGGTGCTCCAGCCGCTCACGGGCGGGGGCCGCGGCCAGCGGGGCCGCGCCGGTGAGCAGGTCGATTTCGCTGGGCAGCTTCATCAGATCCACGCCGCCCGCGAAGGCGCTCGTGGCCTGCTGCCAGGCGCGGGTGCCGGGCGCCTCGGTCACCACGGCGCCGGCCACCCGGCCGAACCAGTCGAAGCCGTTCACCGCATTGGCCACCAGCAGTGCGGTCGCCAGCCCCCACCAGCCCCACAACGTCGCTGCCCAGGCGGTCACCACACCGGCCTGCACCATCACCATGGGCACACCATCGAGCACCGCCTGCACCCGGTGTTCCCGCACGGCCGCGTTCACGCGCCCGGAGTCCACCCGCTGCAGATGCGCGTGCACGGCGGGGGTGGCCCCGGCGAGTTTGACGGTGCGTGCGGCTTCCAGCGCTGATACCAGCGCACGTCCGAACCCGGCCCGGGCCAGGGAGGCTGCCGCTGCGGATCGTCCTGCGACGGGTCGGCCCACACTCGAGGCGAGTGCCGAGGCGACCATCACCGCGAGCAGCACCCCACCGGCCAGCCAACTGCCCGCGAAGGCCGCCGTGGCACCGGCGATGAAGAGGCCGTTGATGAAGTCCACCCATCGGTCCGCGTACCGCGCATAGCGGTCGGCATCCATACTGCGGGCCACCACCTCCCCAGGAGGAGTGCGAGGCAGACGGCGCTGCCGGGTCTGCCCACGCAGCACCGACATCCGGGTGCGTAACAACACCTCCACCCACCATCGTGGGTATCGCCAGATGGCGTCCGCCAGCACGACGGGCGCGATGAGCAAGCTCAGCACGAGCACGCCCAGCAGCACGGTCACCTCGGTGTTCTCGCGGACAGCCACCACCAAATGGCCCCACACGAAACCGGTGAAGGCACCGTGCGCGCCGATCAACGCGGAGACCAGGAAACCGACTGCGCCGCCGATTCCCCAGGCCGGGCGCACCATCAACGCGCTGACGATACCGCGGGTCAGACTCGGCCCGGTGCCGACGTCTGCACGTTCGGGTGGCGGGCCGGTGCGCCGGCGATGCCCGAGCTGATGCGGAGCGGTCCCCTCGGTGGGTTGCTCCTGCTCGTCGTGTCCCTGGTTGACGTGCGCCGCCGTGCGCGCGCCGGGTCGAACCTCAGCGCCGGCTTCGTCTGCGGCGCTCACCCGAACAGCCTGTTGTGGGACTGCTGAGCTGGATGCCTCCAGCAACCGGCGGAATGGACCGTCCGCCCGCGCGAGCTCGGCACGCGGGCCATGCTGGACCACCCGGCCCTGATCGAGCACCGCCACGGTCTCCGCGCGCTCCGTGGTGCTCAACCGGTGTGCGATGAGGATTCCGGTACGGCCCTGCAGCAGGCGATTGGCTGCCGCGACGACCCGTCGCTCGGTGAGCGGGTCCATCCGGGCGGTGGCCTCGTCGAGGATCACCACACGCACGTCCCGCACCAGCAGCCGTGCGAACGCCACGAGCTGCTCCTCCCCGGCGGACAGCGTGGTGCCGCCGGCGCCGAGTGGAGTGTCCAGACCGTCCGGGAGGCCCTTGACCCACGCGGTCAGTCCGAGTTCGTTCACGGCCGCCTCCACCTGAGCGCGTGGGCGGTTCTCGAAGAGGGTGATGTTCTCGGCGAGCGTCCCGGCAAGCATGTCGGTGCGTTGGCTGACCACCCCGACGGCGGCCCGTAGCTTCTGCAGGTCGAGCTCGCCCACGTCCACCCCGCCCAGGAAGACCGAACCAGGTTCGGGTTCAACGGCTCGAGACAGGAGCGCGGCGAGCGTCGACTTTCCTGACCCTGTCCGGCCCACCAGGGCGATCGTGCTGCCGGCAGGAACCTCCAGGCTCACCCCGTTCAGGGCGAATGTGCCTTCGTCGTAGGCAAAGTGCAGGTCGCGCAACTCCACCGCAAGGGCGCCATCGGGCAGCTCGCGGCCGCCAGCGGGTTCGGGTGGGGAGGCGAACATCTGCCGCAATCGCACCACGGCGCCCACACCGGCCTGGAGATCCGGTAGTTGCTCGGCCAGATGCGCGATCTGGCCGACGAACATCGTGGTCACCAGGAAGAGCGTCACCAGATCTCCCACGGTGAGCCCGTCGGAGAGGACGAGCGCCACTCCGGTGACCGCCACACCCACGAGCAGGCCGTGCAACAGCACTCCGGAGCGTCGAATCAGCCGCGATTCGAGCCGGATCACGCTTGCGAACTTGTCGTGTACCTGGGCCGAGAGCTGAGCCACGCGCCGCACGATGTAGGCCTGACCCAGGCTGGTGCGCAGATCGTCCCGGCCGGCGATGCCCTCCTCCAATGCGGCTGCGTGGTCGGTCCAGGCGATCTCCTCGATCACCTTGCGAGAGGCGATCGGACCAAGCAACGGGCGCACCAACCAAGCCGTGATCGCTGCCATCGCCGGGAACACGAGGAACGCCGGCCACCAGGTCAACCCGGCCAGCAGCCACATCGGCAGCACCGCGAACACCGTGCGCATCAACTGCCAGACCTGCAATCGCACCAAGGTCCCGACATCGTGGGTGTCATCGTCGACGCGGTCGAGGATCTCGCCCACGGCTTGTTCGGAGAGCGTCGCGAGGGGCTGGTGCAGGGCGGCAGTGAGCAGGTCACCGCGTAGTCGCCCTTCAGCTCTGTCCACCACCGCGCTCCAGATGACGCGCCCGACGGTGTCCAGTAGTGCGGCTCCGACCACGCACAGAGCCAGGATCCCCACCAGCCGCACCGTCGGGTCCTCGGCGAGGCGGCCGGCCACGGCGGTACCCATCGTCTGCCCGACGGCGGCCGCGGCGCTGCCGGTGAGCGCGATCACTGCGGCGGGTCGGCGAAGGCGGCGCCAGTTGATCTGGCGTGCAGGGTCGTTCGGGCGTGACGCAGTCTCAGATGGCATGGTGGATGCAGGTCGCGATCGTGTCGAGGTGGATTCGTCGAGCGGACCTACTGTAGGGAGCGCCACTGACGATGGTCACGGTGTTTTGCCCGTTCCTTGGCGCGACGTTCCATCGTTCGCCACACCGGCGGCACGTCAGAGTGTCACACTGAGCGGATGAGGGGGCTCTGGCGGGCGGGTGTGATGGTGGCGCTCGTGACAATCCTGATCACGGCACAGTTCCTCCGTGCGGACCATTGGTTCCCGCTCGGCAGCCTGGGGCAATACGCCTACCCGCGCGATCGCGATCAGCACGTGGTCAACACCTACGTCACCGGGATCACTACCACGGGCCGGGAGGTCCGCGTCGGGCTGACCCCTGGTTCAGCAGGCATTTCCAGGGTGGAGTTCGAGAACTATCTCCCCGAGATCCACGACGATGCCAGCCTGCTCGGCGACATCGTCGATGCGTGGGAGATGAGCCACCCGCCGAATGTGCTCGTCTCCGTGACAGTGCGCCAACAGATATCCCCCCTCTCCGGCGGTGCCCTGGGTGCCGAGCCGTATGACGTGGTGGTGCTCCATTGGGAAGTTCCGTGAGGGTCGCCGGTTCAGTGGCACACCGGGTACTCGCCTGGCTCGTACCGGAATTATCTCGCGCCCGGGTGGCCTGGGTCAGGGCTGCATTGGCTGTGATGGCGGTGCTCGACGTGCGGTTCTTTCTGAACTCCACGGGCAGTCGTGGCGGCACCCCCGACGTGTACGAACCGGTGGTGGTGGCGGTCTGGCTGCACCTGCCCCCGGTGACCGATGCCGTGGCGCAAGTGCTCTTCGTGGGTGTCCACGTGGGTGCGGCGGCCGTAGTGCTCGGTGGGTTCGCACGGGTACCGGCGTGGGTGCAGCATGCCGGTGGCGTGGTGCTCGGCGTCGGATTCGTCCTGTGGGTGATCTGGGCCATGAGCTATGGCTACGTCTCGCATGACCACATGACCACATGACCACATGACCACATGGCCATCGTGATCGGTGTGCTGGTCCTGCCCTTCGCCGGTACGGCGCGCTATGGCGGGGGTCTCGATGCGGACTCCGTGGCCGGGTGGCCGCTGCGCATGATCCAGGTGTTCACGGTGCTCACCTACGTGGGATCGGTTGTGGCGAAATACGTTTTCAGTGGCGGATCCCTGGTGCGCTGGGCCACGTCCGGAACTCTCGCGTGGGCGTTCATCCGCCGTCCGAACGATCTGAATATGCTCCTCGTTGGGCACGCGGGGCTGTTGCGAATCGCCCAGTGGGCGACTCTGGTCCTCGAGGCTGCTGCGCCGGTCGTCTTCGCGTTACGTGGTCGGTGGCTGGCACTTGCGATCAGTGCATTCCTGGCCTTCCACGCCAGCACGTTCCTGCTGCTGGGGATTCACTTCCTGCCTACGGTCGCGTGCTGGTCGGCGTTCGTGCCGTGGGAGAGGCTGCCGATGTGGTGGCGTGCCCGCCGCCCGGTGATCGCTGCCGCCCTGCGCCCCCGGGACTACTCACCTGCCGAGGGTGCACCCTGAGTGTCGTCGTCCACGATGTCCACCAGGTCCCCGACCCGTGTGACCTCGAGCAGGAACCGGACCACATCGGGCGGCCTGATCATCGTCATGCGCCCCGGCGTGCGGCTCGCGAGCCGGGCGAGCAGCGAGATACCGGACGAATCCATGAACTGCACGTGCCGCACGTCCACCTGCACCGGTAGACCCGCCGCCTCAGCCTCGGCCACCGCTTCGGTGAGCTCGTCGCTCATCGCCATATCCACCTCGCCGGAGAGAACCAGCCGGGTGTAGGAGGCCTCCAACAGGGTATGCACGGTGCCGGCTTCTGCACCGGCGCCAGTGGCGGCACGGCGCGGCTCGGCGCCGCTGCTGTTAGCGTCTCGCACAAGGCCTCCTGCGGGGGTATCGGACCTCACGCGTCCGCGTGGTCCACAATAAGTCACACCGTAGACGATGAGGAGCGGCGGTTGAATCCGGATCACGGCACGAGTTCTTCGCCGCCCGATCCGCGCGAGTTGGCCGCGCAGGTGCTGCTCCACGGGCGGGCACCTGTCGCGGTGTTGGACCTGGGGGAGGACGGACCGCTCCTGCAGTGGGTGAATCCCGCCTTTGAGCGAGTCACCGGGTACACGCTCGAGGAAGTGCGTCGCGGCGGGTTGATCTCCCCAGGTCTGGGTTCGGTGGTGCAGGCGCGCCTGCACGAACGCGCCGGGGGCGAGGAACCCTTCACCATCACGCTGCCGCTTGTGCGAGCGGACGGACACCGGTTCAGCATGGTTGCTGAGTTCACCCCCCAGGCGATCCGCGGCGGGACCAGGTTTGTGGTGATCGCTACCGGCGCGGGTGGCGCCGCCGAGTCGGTCCAGCCGGGCTTCGAGCAACATTCGCGGATCGCTTTGGAAACTATGGCGGGCGTCTCCGAGGTACTTTCCGAAGAGGATGAGTCCGAGGCATTGACGGGTGTGGCCCGGGTGATGGCCACGCATCTGTTCGCCTGGTGCGGCTTCTTCGCCGAAGACGGTGTGCTTCAGCCGATCAACGGCCTGGCCGGGCTGGGTCCGGAGCGCAGGGCACGGCCGCGTCGCGGGATCACCGCCTCGGACGAGACGGACCCGGTCGGGCGGCTCCTCGGTGAGCGCACCATGGAGCGGATCCGGGTGGACCTGGACGCGGCCCAAGTGCCCGGAAGCTGGAGCGCTCAGCTGGTCGAGCTGGCGAATGAGGCCCTTGCCGACGTGCCGGAGGCCACACGCGAGGTGGTGCTCGCCCCGCTGCTGGGCCGCGGCCGAGTCCTCGGTCTCGTCGCCGTGGCGGAGTCCGGCGTACGACCGGTGTACCCGGACGCAGGCGCCGTGCTTGAGATTGCGGCCAGGCGGGTAGGACTGGCGATGGATCACACGCTGCTCTACGAAGCCGAACACGTGCTGGCCGAAACCTTGCAGCGGACGATGCTGCCGGAGCTCGACCACATCGATGCCCTGGACGTGTGGACCTACTACTCACCGAACGCCGAACACGCCCAGGTCGGCGGGGACTGGTATGACGTGGTGCGCATCGGCGATGGTGCAGTGGCCGCGGTGGTGGGGGACGTCGTCGGCCATGATGTGGAAGCCGCCTCAGCGATGGGCCAGCTGCGCTCGGTGCTGCGCGCCCTTGCGAACGAGCTTGTCGATCCAGGCACGGTGCTGACCCGAGTGGACTCCATCGTGGAGGCGATGCGGATCCGCAGGGCGGCATCAATGGTGTACACCACGCTGACCCCGACGGCCGAGGGGGCGTGGCTGTTGGAGTACACCGGGGCCGGGCATCTGCCGGGCCTGGTGTATTCCGGTGGGACGGTGACTGATCTCGATGGAGCGGCCGGCACGTTGATCGGATTCGGGCACGCCAACCGGGAGACTGCTGCGCGAGAGGTCGGCCCCGGGGACGTGCTGCTGCTCTACACCGACGGATTGATCGAGCGGCGAGCGCGCCCTGTGCAGGACGGCCTGGTCCGGCTTCGCGAGGTGTTCGCCGAGATCGGCGATGCGCCCGATGCCGCCGGGGTGGGGGAGCTGTTGCTGCGCTCCTTCGACGATCCGCCCGAAGATGATATTGCCGTGGTCGTGATCCGGGTGCCCACCCGGTCCGGTGAACAGGAGCGTCGCGGCCGTTCTCAGCGTTGGCGGTTACCGTCGGCGGTGGAGTCCGTGCGCCATGCGCGCGTGCTCGCCGCGCAGACGTGCCGGGAGTGGGGACGGAGTGAGACCGCGGCGATCGAGCTGGTCGTCTCGGAGCTCGTGGCGAATGCGGTGGTGCATGGGTGGGGGTCGCTGGAGGTGCGGGTGCATGAGACGGTCGACGGCGTCCGTGTGGAAGTCGAGGACGGTAACCCGATGCCGCCTACGCATCTGGATGCGCACCCGGCCCGGGTGGGCGGCTATGGGATGCACATCGTCGACCGGCTCGCGGACTGGGGCTGGCGCCCCTCCGGGCCGGGCAAGGTGGTGTGGGCTCGCCTGCATGGCGATGCCACGCTCGCCATCAGCACTGGCGATGGTGCACGATCCTGACGGCGGAGGTCACCACCCGGGCGCCTCAGGCAGTGGCATGGGTGGCGTCCGGGCACTGGTGCCGGTGGTTCACATCGAAGAGGTCGAGGGCGCCGCACACCTGCAGCACGAACAGGTCCCGGGCGCTGGCCCCGAGCAGGCTGATCGTGCCATCGCGTTGAATGGATTGACCGGCCAAGGAGATCAACCAGGCGGCGCCGGTGGAGTCCATGAAATCCATCCGGCACAGATCCACGGTGATCGCCGGGCGTTCGAGGAGGGCAAGGCGCCGCGCGACGGCGTCAGCAGACTCACGGGATGCCAGGTCCAGATCTTCGGAAACCGTGATCCGAGCGCCGGTCGCTGATGTCGACACGTCGATCATCATTGGCCTCCAGGATGCGGATGCCTCAAGGTTAACGGCGGGTGACGGCAGGTGCACGGCGAGCGCGTCAGGCCACCGGAGCGCTGCGCCGTCGCCAGATGACAGACTGGGGGCATGCAGCACAACCTGCTCGGCCCCGAGCCGACGTACCTGCCCGAGGACCATCCGGACATGGCCGCCCGCGCCGCACTCGATGAGGGTGCCGCACTGCGGGAGGTGGCCGGTCGCTATCCGGCGGCGAGTTACGCCTGGGGGCTGCTCGCCCGGGAAAGCCTTGCCGCCGGGGATCCGGTGGCGGCCTACGCGTTCGCCCGCACCGGATACCACCGCGGGCTGGACGCTCTGCGCCGGGCCGGATGGCGTGGTGCGGGACCAGTGCCGGCCGGGCATGTGCCGAACCAGGGCTTCCTGATCGCGCTCATGGCGCTCGGCGATGCCGCGGAGGCCATCGGCGAGGTCGATGAGGCGCAGCGGTGCCGGACCTTGGCCGACGATTCCGATCCGGCTGCCCGTTCGCTCTGAGCGCTGGTCCTGACCGTCGGCCCAGTAGGCTGCTACGGGATCCGGCGCGGGTCCCTTCGACGGAAAGGTCATTCAATGCCAGCGGTGGTGGTCCTGGGCGCCCAATGGGGCGACGAGGGTAAGGGCAAGGCGACGGACCAGCTCGGCTCCCGGGTTGACTACGTGGTGAAGTTCAACGGCGGGAACAACGCCGGGCACACCGTGGTGGTCGGAGATGAAAAGTACGCCCTCCACCTGCTTCCCTCGGGCATCCTGTCCGCAGGGTGCACGCCAGTGATCGGCAACGGCGTGGTCGTCGATCTGGAGGTCCTCTTCGAAGAACTGGACGGTCTGACCGCCCGGGGCGTGGACGTCTCGAAGTTGCTCATCTCCTCCAGCGCGCACGTGATCCCCAGCTACAACCGCACCCTGGACAAGGTCACCGAGCGTTTCCTTGGCAAACGTCAGATCGGCACCACTGGCCGCGGTATCGGCCCCACCTATGCGGACAAGATGAGCCGGGTGGGCATCCGGATCTCGGATCTGTTCGACGAGCGCATCCTGCGCGAGAAGGTCGAGGGTGCGCTGGAGCAGAAGAACCAGATCCTGGTGAAGATCTACAATCGGCGCGCGTCCGACGTCGATGCCGTCACCGAGGAACTGCTCGCCTACGCCGATCGGGTGCGGCCGATGGTCGCGGACACCTCACTGGTGCTGAACCAGGCGCTGGATGCCGGCAAGAACGTGGTTTACGAGGCAGGCCAGGCCACCATGCTGGACGTGGACCACGGCACCTACCCATTCGTGACCTCCTCCTCTGCCACCGCGGGCGGCGCAGCGACCGGATCGGGTATCGGGCCCACCCGGATCGACCGCGTGGTCGGCGTGATCAAGGCCTACACCACTCGCGTGGGAGAGGGGCCCTTTCCCACCGAGTTGCTCGACGACGACGGTGAGACGCTTCGCAAGACCGGCGGCGAATTCGGGGTGACGACCGGGCGCCCCCGCCGCTGCGGGTGGTATGACGCCGTGATCGCCCGCTACGCCGGGCGGATCAATGGTCTCACCGACCTGGTGCTCACCAAGCTCGACGTGCTCACCGGGTGGGAGAAGGTGCCGGTCTGTGTGGCCTATGACGTGGATGGTGTGCGCCACGACGAGATGCCCGTGGACCAGACCGCATTCCATCACGCGACGCCGATCTACGAAGAACTCGACGGGTGGTGGGAGGACATCTCCCAGTGCCGCACCTTCGAGGAACTGCCAACCAATGCGCAGCGCTACGTGCTCGCTCTCGAGGAGATGTCCGGCACCCGGATCTCCTCCATCGGCGTGGGCCCGGACCGCGAAGCAACGATCGTGCGCCACGACCTCCTGGACTGATCTCTTACCGGCTTCTTTGCGCGACGGCGATGTTCACGTCAAGCGTTTGCCTGGACCTTCTCAAGAAATTCGCTACGGTGGAGTGTTTGGCAGGAGAGGTTCCGTCCTCTCCTGTGTGCATACGGAACCGATGAGAGGGAGACGATGACAGCCGAGGCGAAGCAGAAAGAGGGGCCACCGCCGGAGGTGACCAAGCGAACCGGTCCTTGGTACACCTCGGTCCAACCGTGGGTCTTCTGGCCGGCATTGGTGGTCATCGCCGCGTTCGTGATTGCGGCGGTTGCAGGCGGAGAAGCCTTCGGTGCGGCCATCGGCAACGTCAGTTCGGGCATCGTCACCGGGTTCGGCTGGTACTACATCCTGCTGGTCACGGCGTTCGTGTTCTTCGCGATCTGGGTGGGCGTGAGCCACTACGGAGACATCGTGCTCGGGAACGAGGACGAGCCGGCTGAGTTCAAGATGGGGCCTTGGCTGGCGATGTTGTTCGCCGCCGGTATGGGCATCGGTCTGATGTTCTGGGGAGTGGCTGAACCGCTCCACCACTTCGCCGGTATCCCCAACCGGGCCACCGGTATCGCGGAGATGGACGCCACCGGAGCCGAGGAATCTCTGGTGACGACGTTCCTGCACTGGGGGCTGCACCCGTGGGCCATCTACGTGGTGGTCGGGTTGGCAATTGCGTACGCCGTGCACGTACGCAAGCGCCCGGTCTCGATCCGGTGGTCCCTGGAATCGCTGCTGGGTAAGCGCACCGACGGGTGGATCGGGCACGTCATCGACGTGATCGCGGTGGTCGGGACCGTCTTCGGTGTGGCGACCTCGCTCGGGCTCGGTGTCTCTCAGGTGGCCTCGGGCCTGAGCTTCCTGGAGATCATCGGTGAGCCCACCAACCTCCTCATGGTGGGTCTGATCGGGTTGATTACCCTGGCAGCACTGGTCTCGGTGGTCACCGGTGTGAAGAAGGGCATCAAATTCCTCTCCAACGGGAACATGGTGCTGGCCATCGGGCTGATGGTCTTCGTGCTCATCGCCGGGCCCACGATGTTCCTGTTGCGTGAGTACATCGAGGCCACCGGCCTGTACTTCCAGGAGTTCCTGAACAACGCGTTCCGCACCACCGCCTTCGCGGGCGAGGGCGGCGTCGAGTGGCAGGGCTGGTGGACCGCGTTCTACTGGGGCTGGTGGGTCTCCTGGGCGCCCTTCGTCGGCGTGTTCATCGCGCGCATCTCTCGTGGCCGTACCGTGCGTGAGTTCGTGGTGGGTGTGCTGGTGCTGCCGACGGCGTTCTCCTTCCTGTGGTTCACGGTCTTCGGTGGCACCGCACTGCACCGCCAGCTGTTCGGTGAAGGCGGCCTGGTCACCGAGGGTGGGCCCGATGACAGTGTCGGTCCGGAAGGCCTGACGGTCGACGGGACAGGGTCGCTGTTCACACTGCTCGACGGTCTCGTCGGCGAACCCGGTAGTGGGATTGGCAAGGTGCTCGTCGGACTGGCCGTCCTGCTCGTGATCGTCTTCTTCATCACCTCCTCCGACTCCGGTTCGTTGGTGGTGGACATGCTGGCCTCCGGCGGTGACCCTGACCCGCCGAAGTGGAGCCGCGTGCTCTGGGCCACCCTTGAGGGAGTTGTGGCCGCCGCCCTGCTGCTGGCCGGGGGGAGCGCGGTGCTGGGAGCGTTGCAGAGTGTGGCGATCTCGATCGCGTTGCCATTCAGCATCGTGATGATCTTCATGTGCGTGGCGCTGATCAAGCAGTTCCGGATGCACCGCAACCGGATGTTGCGAGCGCAGCGCCGGATCGCGCGGGACGAGCTCACCGATCATGTCTCCACGACGTTCATCGAGGACGGCCTGCTTGATCCGCCGGCCTCGGTCCGCAGGAGGCTCTTCTCCAGCAGGAAGAAGGCCAAGGACGGCGAGGCGACCAAGGCCTGATCGCCTCCACCGCCGCGTGGGCACCCGTGGCCCGAGCCTGATCCCTCGTGATCGGCCCGGGCCCGGGTGCCTTCGTCATCTCGTCCCGGATTCCAGGGGTGATGCTGTGCGCGCAGGTGGCAGCGGTTCTGCTGGGAGCTCTCTGCACCCGGGGGCAGGTAGGCTCGGGCACCGTGAAGATCCTGCTGATCGGCTCCGGTGCTCGTGAACATGCCCTCGCCCACAGTCTCGCCGCAGATCCTGCCACCACTTCGCTGGTGGTGGCTCCCGGCAACCCCGGCACGGGGAGGATCGCCAGGAACGTGGCGGTCGATGCCCTCTCACCGGACGCCGTCGCGGATCTCGCCCGCGAGGTGGCGGCCGATCTGGTGGTGATCGGCCCGGAAGCTCCCCTGGTGGCCGGGGTGGCCGACGCCGTCCGCGCCGCCGGAATAGCCGTGTTCGGGCCCAATGGCGATGCCGCCACCTTGGAGGGGTCCAAGGCCTTCGCCAAGGAGGTGATGGCTGCTGCGGCAGTGCCGACGGCGATGGCCCACGTGTGCCAGACGATGGACGAGGTGACCGATGCGCTGGACGCGTTCGGCCCACCGTACGTGGTCAAGGATGACGGCTTGGCCGCCGGCAAGGGTGTGGTGGTCACTGAGGATCGCACGGCGGCTCTCGATCACGCACGCGCGTGCGTGAGCCGCAGCCGGCGCTCCAGTGTGGTCATCGAGGAGTTTCTTGACGGCCCCGAGATCTCGCTGTTCTGCCTCTCCGATGGTCAGACGGTGGTGCCGCTCGCCCCGGCGCAGGATTTCAAGCGACTCGGTGACGGGGACACCGGCCCCAATACCGGAGGGATGGGCGCGTACTCGCCCCTGCCGTGGGCGCCCGAAGGGCTCGTGGACGAGGTGGTGGAGCGGGTGGCGCTGCCCACAGTGCGTGAACTCGCTCGCCGAGGGACCCCCTTCGTAGGGCTGTTGTACTGCGGCCTGGCCCTGACCTCACGCGGGCTGCGCGTGGTGGAGTTCAATGCCCGGTTCGGCGATCCGGAGACGCAGGTGGTGCTGGCCCGGCTTGAGTCTTCCCTGGCCACGGCCCTGCACGCCGCGGCCACCGGCAGCCTCGATCAGTTGCCGGACTTGCGCTGGAGCGCCGATGCTGCGGTGACCGTAGTGCTCGCTGCGCACGGCTACCCCGGACAGGTGCGCAACGGCGACCGGATCGACGGAGCCGAGGCAGCCGAGGCCCTGGACGGCGTGCACGTGCTGCACGCGGGGACTGCCACGAACGCCGAGGGCGCGTTGGTCGCCGCAGGTGGCCGGGTGCTGTCCGTGGTGGGCGTGGGCGCCGATATCGCCGACGCCCGCAATGCTGCGTATGCGGGTGTCGAGAAGATTCAACTCGACGGTGCACAGTTCCGGACCGATATCGCGGCGAACATCTGACTCCGCACAGCGCGCCGATCGAGCAGGGCGCGTCCAGATGGCGCGTCGGGACGAGTCAGCGCGGGAGCAACCGGGCGAACACTGCTGTGGTGCGCACCGGCTCGAATCCGAGCGAGGCGTACAGCGCGCCAGCGCCCTGCGGATTGGCCGAGTCCACCTCGAGTTCGACCAGATCGAACTCCCCGGAGTCAGCCGCCGCCACCAGGGAGGCGTTCAGCACTGCGCGGGCCAGGCCCCTGCCGCGGGCGGCCGTCCGGGTGCCTACCAGGCCGATATAGAGCTCGCGGTCCACCCACTGCTGCGCCGTCGTATAGGCGAGAACCTCCCCGTCCTCGGCCAGCGCCACCCGGGAGAAGGCGGTGCGGAACGAGCGGCCCTCACGCATCTGCCGCCAGTGCTCGGGCGTCACGGGACCGCTGCCCCAGTGGCTGGCGAAGGCGTCATTGTGGGCCAGGCGGGTGGCTTCAGCGAGGTCAGGGGTGAAGGGCACCACCCGCGAATCCAGCGCCGGCAAGTCAGCCCCTGGCAGTGGGCGCTCCATCGCGGTGAAATATCGCACCGGTTCATACCCGCGCTCGGTGAGCAGCGGGCGGACCGGGTCGCTTTCCACCCCTCCGGAGGCGCGTAGCTGGATCGGGGCGCCGGGGTGGCGTTCTTGAGCGAGGGCCTCCCCACGCGGTTCCATCCGGTCGAACATCTCACTGGCGATGCCCTGCCCTCGGTAGTCCGGATGCACGCCACCGCCGATGGACACCCGCGCGTACCCCTCGGCGTGTGTCAGCGAGGTGGGCACCCGCAGTTGTGCATACGCCACGAGCATCTCGCCGGCCCACACCGCGAGCGAGTCGCTGGCAGGGGAGAAGCCGTGCTCGGTGAGTTCCTCGGCGAGATCCTCGGCGTCGTAGAACTCCTCCGTCCCGTCCACCCGGGCGAGTAGGTTCGTCAGCTCGGCCCACGCCGTCACGGACTCGGGATCGAGGGTGCTCCAGCGCAGCGCCATGGGTGTGCCTTCCGGTGAGGTGAGTGGTTGCCGTCCACCATGGCCGACGGCGGCCGGTCACCTCAAGGGAGTTTTCTTGCGGCCCGCTACCAGCCGCTCATGCCGCTGCGCCCGTTTCGCGCGTTTGGCTTCGTTATCGGTCACCAGGAACGCGTTGATCCAGCGCGCGGAAGGATGTGCGTCCACGAGGGTGGACTTCGCTGCCAGGGTGAGTGGCACCGCGAGGATCGCCCCGAGTGGGCCGACCACCACCGTCCAGAATGCCAGGGAGAGGAAGGAGACCGTGGGACTGAGCCCCACGGCGTCCCCGGTGACCTTCGGCTGGATGATCGTCTGGATGGTGAAGTTCAGCACCGTGTAGGCCACGACCACCCAGAGCATGTCGGTCAGCCCGCCCTCGAGCAGCGCGATCAGGGCCGGCGGGATCAACCCGATCACGAAGCCGACGTTCGGGATGTAGTTCGTCACGAACGCGAGCACGCCCCACACGAATGCCAGCGGTACGCCGATGATGAGCAGGGCGATCACGTCCAGGACGGCCACGACGAGGCCGAACACCGTGCACACCACCCAGTACTTGCGTACGCCGGCGAAGAACGCCAGCAACGAGTTCGCCAGCTCTGGGCGACTGTCGGCGAGCAGACGCCACCGCGCATGCACCGAGGTGGAGTCGATCGCCAGGAAGAACATCACCACGAGGATGATCAGCGCCTGGCCTCCGGCCGCGGTGGTGCCCTCCACCACGGCACCCAGCAGTTCGGCCACGCGATTCAGGTCGATCGAGCCGGCGTATTGGGCGAGGGCTGCATCGTCCACGCCGAACTGTTCGAGCCAGCGCAACGTATCCAGGTAGATCAGCTGCAGGTCGGCGGTGTAGCGGGGCAGTTCCATCGCTGCCTGGGTGAGCGAGGTGACCGTGATGATCACCAACGCCGTCAACAGCACGTACAGGCCGAGCAGCACCAGCACGGCCGCCAGCATCTTCGGAACCCGCGCCCGCACCAGCATGCGCTGCAGCGGGCGCGCGGAAACCACCAGCGTGAGGGCGAAGAACGCCGGTGCCACGATCGAGGCGGCGAAGTGCAGGCCGACGGCCGCCACGGTCAGGCCGGCGAGCACCACGGCGGCGCTTCCCAACGATGGCCGGCTCAGCGGCGTCGCAGTCTCAGTCACCTACCAGTCCGTTCTGCGTCAGCGAATCGACACCCTTATTGGCGAGCTGATCGGCACGTTCATTGCCCGGGTCACCCGAGTGGCCCTTCACCCAGACCCACTGCACCGAGTGCCGGGCCACCTGCTCGTCCAACGCGCGCCACAGGTCCTCGTTCTTCACCGGCTTCTTTGCCGCCGTCTTCCACCCGTTCCGCTTCCAACCAGGCAGCCAGGACTTCATCCCGTTCATCACGTAAGAGGAGTCCACGTGCAGGGTGATGTCGCAGGAGGTGTTCAGCGTGCGCAGCCCCTCGATCACCGCGGTGAGCTCCATCCGGTTGTTCGTGGTGTTCGGGTCACCGCCGAAGAGCTCGCGTTCATGCGTCCCTGAGCGCATCCATGCGCCCCAGCCGCCGGGCCCGGGATTGCCCTTGCATGCGCCATCGGTCCACATCTGCACGATGGGACGCTGGCGGGAGACGGCGGGATCGCCGTCAGGGAGGTCGGCGGACATCAGGCGCGGGCGAGCAGGGCCTGTAGCGCCGACTGGAAGAACGTCAGGCCGTCCGTGCCGGGTCCGAAGCCTTCCTCGACGGCGTGCTCCGGGTGCGGCATCAGGCCGACCACGTTTCCGCGGGCGTTCGTGATCCCAGCAATATCGCGGCGGGAACCGTTCGGGTTCCCGACGTACCGGAACACCACCCGGCCCTCACCCTCGAGCTCATCGAGGGTGCTCTCATCGGCGATGAACTGCCCGTCCTGGTTCTTCAGCGGGATGAGGATCTCCTGACCCGCACTGAACTGGTTCGACCACGCCGTCTCGGCGTTCTCCACGCGGAGCACCTGGTCCTTGCAGACGAAGGTGAGCTGGGTGTTCTTGATCATCGCACCCGCGAGCAGGTGCGCCTCGCACAGGATCTGGAAGCCGTTGCAGATCCCGAGCACCGGCATTCCCGCATTCGCGGCATCCACCACAGTGCCCATGATCGGGGCAAAGGCGGAGAGGGCGCCGGCACGTAGGTAGTCGCCGTAGGAGAATCCGCCCGGGAGCACCACGGCATCCACGCCGGCAAGGGAGTCGTCGGCGTGCCACAGGCGCACCGGCTCGCCACCGGCGAGGCGGACGGCTCGTGCGGCATCCCGGTCGTCCAGGCTGCCGGGAAACGTGACCACGCCGATGCGTGCCATCAGGCCTCCTGCGCCCAGTGCACGGAGACGACGTCCTCGATCACGGGGTTGGACAGCACCTCCGTGGCGGCCTTGCGGGCTGCCTCGAGGGTGGCCTCGTTCGGCTCACCGTCCACCTCGAGTTCGAACCGGCGCCCCTGCCGTACTCCCGTGAAGCCGGTGAAACCGAGCCGGGGAAGTGCACCGGCCACGGCCTTGCCCTGCGGGTCGAGGATCTCCGGCTTCGGCATGACCTCGACGACGACACGTGCCATCAGTGCGCAACTCCTGGGTGGGTGGCAGGCGGATGCATCCGATCTTACCGGCCCCCGGTGACGTCGGTGTCCGGCGCGGGTGCCAGTGCGTGCTCCAGCGCGCCGACCAACGGGCGCGGTGCGCCCTCGGGCCCCAGGGCGCGCGTCAACTCGGCGGCATAGGCGATCTTGCGGCCGCTGCGGGTGCCAAGGAATCGGTGCAGCTGCGCGGCCACCGGACGATCGCGTTGTGCAGGTTGATGCCGGAACGTCTGGAACGCGCCGAGATCACCGTTGCGCTCGAGTACCTCAAGCACCCCGTCCACGCTGAGGGCCCGGATGAGTTCGTCCTCCAGGTCCTGTGAACACACGAAGAACCCCCGTGCCTCCATGGCAGCCCGGTCCAGCGTGGCCACACCTTCCCAGGCTGCCACCGCCCGGCTGTAGAACCCCTCCTCGGCGGCATCGCACAGGCCGGCGATCGTCAGTTCGCGACGGCGTAGCCTCGCCTCTCGATGCAGGGTGGTGCGCCTCGCTGGTGGTGCGCCGGGAGGGTGAGCGGGAAGCTCGAGGTGAGGGACGCCGTCGCGGTGTGGCCCCGCCCGGAGGGCAGCGAGCGCCCGCCGGATATTCGTTGCACCCCCGATGGGGCGCACCTGGACCTCAGCGGCGCGCAGGTCGATGCCGCGGCCGGCGGCGAGGGCGAGCAGTGCGGCCTGGTCGCTGCGCCCCTCCACCAGCACCACGGCCCGCACGACGGCGTCCTCAGGCCTGGAAGGTCCGGCCAGTGAGCCGCTCGTAGGCGTCTACGTACCGAGCCCGGGTGCGTGCCACCACATCGTCCGGCAGCGCAGGTGGCGGCGTGTCCGATGCCCGGTCCCAACCGGACGCGGAGGAGGTGAGCCAGTCCCGCACGTATTGCTTGTCGAAGCTGGGCTGAGCGTGACCGGGCTCCCACTGGTCGGCCGGCCAGTACCGGGAGGAATCGGGAGTCAGCACCTCGTCGCCGAGAATCAGTACCCCGTCGGGCGTGGTGCCGAACTCCAGCTTGGTGTCGGCGAGGATGACGCCGCGCTCCGCGGCAAGCCGTTCCGCGAACGAGTACACCGTGAGGGTGATCTCACGGAGGCGAGTGGCGGTCTCGAGGCCGATCTCGCCGGCAACGTGCTCGAATGTGACGTTCTCGTCGTGCTCGCCCAGCTCGGCCTTGGTGGCCGGAGTGAAGATCGGTTCGGGCAGGCGTGAACCGTCCACCAGCCCAGCGGGAAGCGCGACTCCGCAGACAGCCCCACCGGCGCGATATTCGGCCAGGCCGGAGCCGGTGAGGTATCCGCGTGCCACACACTCCACGGGATACATCGTCAGGCGGCGGCAGAGCATCGCGCGCCCGGCCACCTCGCTCGGCACGTCCAGGGAGACCACATGGTTGTCGACGATCGGGGCCAGCTGCTCGAACCACCACATACTCAGTGCCGTCAGCACGGCACCCTTGTCCGGGATGGGGGTGGGGAGCACGTGGTCGTAGGCGCTGATCCGATCACTGGCCACCACGAGGATCAGGTCGCCATCGCCCTCGATGGGCTCGTACAGATCACGGACCTTGCCCGAGTAGGTGTGCCGCCACCCGGGCAGGGTCGCTGGTACGCGGGTGCTCGTATCGTTCACGTCTGCAGTCTTCCATGACCGAACCCTCGTCTGCCGCCGAACCAGGCGTCGCTCAGTGGTGGCAGATATCCGGGGCGGAAGGGCGAACCGCTGCTCGATCGTTCTGCGTGGACGGACCCGGCATAATCGGCACCGATGGATGATCCCGCCGCGCAACGGCTCATCGACCGCATCGTCGCCACGCTCTTCGAGGCTGCCGACGACGGCACCACCGATGTGCACCTGGAGTGGTCCCAGGCAGGGACGCAGCACTCCGGGCGGGCCTTTGCCGTTCTCGACGGACACTCGCACTGGATCGAGGTGCCCACGGCGCTTGCCCCTGATCTGCGCGAGTTGAGGTCGCTGACAGCGGACCGCCAGACCGGTGCGTGGCTTTCCGTGACGATCGCCGCTCACCGTGGCGAAGCCGCCCGCGTCACGCCCAACTACGACCGCCGGCCGTACTGGAACTCGACCGGCGTCTCGATGCTGGACGTGCCGTCTGCGCCGTCAATGCCGCCGATCCCGGATCAGCGGCGCTGGCTCGCCGACCTCCAGCGCTACCCGCGCGAGCGGGCCCACCTGCCGGATTGGCTCACCCCCGGAGAGGTCGAGGGGGAGGCGGTGGCGCAACTGCGCGCGGGCCTGGACGGGCTCGGAATGCCGCGCGGCGGCGTCGTGCTTCCCGGTGAATCGTCCGGTGGTGCGGATCAGCCCGAACCACTCGAGGGCGTGGTCGAGGTGGTCCGCTATGGCGCTCGCCACTATGGAGTCCAGGTCGCGGACTATGGCCAGCACGTGCTGCTCGGGGAGTACTTCACGGAGCGCGCCGCCTGCGATGCCGTGTGGCACTACGTCAGCCCGCCGCTGCCGGCCCCGCTCCATGTGGCGCATGCGGAGCTTGCCACCCGGGTCCAGGCCGCCCAGCAGGGGCTGACCGAACTGGGCCAACGGGTGGCGGCGGCAGGGCCGGGCGGCATCATCACCAACCTGGCGACCGGTGTTCCCTACGACCGGATCGGCACAATCGACGGCCTGTACTTCTTCGTCTGGGGGACCCCGTGGGAGCAGCGGTCCCTCCCGGTCTCCGCTCGTGGACCCGGCGCAGAACAGCAGGTGTTCGTGGCCGCCCGCGAAGTGGAGGTGCAGGCGGAGATCGCCCCCGCGTGGTTCGGCCAGCCCGGAGGCGGTCTGCGCTTCCACGTGGAGGCCCCGGCCCGTGGCGTCCGGGATCTGGTGCGTGCGGGGGTCTTGCAGCGTGTGGTCGCCTGACCACCGGCGTGCGCCGGGATCACTCGTTGGTGGAGGACAACGAGGCGTGATGAGAATGGTTCTGATTACTGCTACCGTGGGGCCCTCTGCTCGAATGGAAAGGAGTGGGTTGCCACCGCGGCTGCCCTACTACGCATGACTGTGACCACTCGTCCACGCGCCCGTTACCTGGCGCTCCTCGGCGTCCTTCCCCTTGCGCTCGCGGCCTGCTCCGGCGGGTCCGAGAGTGGCAACTCCGAACCGACGGAAGAAACGACCGCCGAAGAGACCGCTGCCGCACCCACTGAGGAAGCGTCGGTCTCGCCTCGCATCGTGATCACCTATGACGGCGGTCTGCAGGTGCTCGACGCCACCACACTCGAGCGCATCTCCGACATTCCGCTGGACGGGTTCAACCGTCTCAACGCCGCCGGTGACGGCCGCCACGTGCTGGTCTCCACCACTGGCGGGTTCCAGGTACTCGATGCCGGTACCTGGGCCGAGCCGCACGGTGACCACGGCCACTACTACACCGCCGACCCCGTGCTCACCGATGTGGTGTTCGCCGCCGAGATGCCGGGTCACGCAGTGGCGCATGAGGGGCGCATCGCGCTCTTCGACGACGGCACCGGCCACATCGTGGTGCAGGACTCCGACACCGTGGGCGAGGGAGTGGCCGACGATGCGCGCGAGCTGACCCTGCCCGAGGCGCACCACGGCGTGGCCGTGGAACTCATGGACGGCTCGCTGCTGGTGACCGACGGCAACGAAGACGAACGCTCCGGGGTACGCGTTCTCGACGCGGACGGAGAGGAGATCGCTGCCACGGACGACTGCCCCGGTGTGCACGGGGAAGCCACCGCTGCCGATGAGGCTGTGGTGATCGGCTGCGAGGATGGCGTGGTCATCTATGCCGACGGCGAGCTCACCAAGGTCGACAGCCCGGACGAGTACGGCCGGATCGGCAACCAGGCTGGTAGCGAGGCCTCCCCGATCGTTCTCGGTGACTACAAAGTGGACCCGGACGCGGAACTCGAGCGTCCCACCCGGGTCTCCCTGATCGACACGCGCACCGGTGAGCTCGAACTCGTGGACCTGCCCTCCTCCTACACGTTCCGCTCCATCGCCCGCGGTGACGACGGTGAGGCGCTGGTGCTCGGCACCGATGGCTCGCTCCACGTGATCGACCCGGAGTCCGGTGAACTGGTCCGTTCCATCGAGATCATGGACGAATGGGAAGAGTCCGTGGTGTGGCAGGATCCTCGCCCGGCGATCCGCGTTCTCGACGGCACCGCCTACGTGACCGATCCGGCCACCAACGAGATCCACGCAGTCGATATCGAGACCGGTGAGGTCTGGAACACGGCCTCCCTCGAGGTCACCCCGAACGAGATCGCCATCGCCTCCGGTGACCTGCCGCACGAGCACGCCGAAGGCGAGCACGAGGAGGGCCACGCGGACGAGGAGGACGAGCACGCCCACGAGGAGGACGAGCACGCCCACGAGGATGGCGAGTCCGGCGAGGGTCATGAAGGCCACGACCACGACGAGCACGGACACGAGGACGAGTGACGGCACTGAACCACCACTCACGGCGACGGTCGGTCCGCAACATACGGGCCGCCGTCGCCGGCCTGGCTATGGCGAGCCTGGCGGGAACTCTCGCCGCCTGCGATCCGGAAGGATCTGAGGGCGGCGGCGCTGACGGCGTGAGCGTGCTCGCCGCCTTTTACCCGCTGCAGTTCGTCTCCGAGCGCGTGGCGGGCGAAGAGGCCACGGTGACCAGCCTCACGCCCCCCGGCGCCGATCCGCACAGTCTCGAGCTGGCGCCGGTGCAGGTGGCCGACATGGCCGAGGCTGACCTGGTGATCTACAGTTCCGGGCTGCAGCCCGCCGTGGATGACGCGGTGGCCAGTCAGCCGCCGCCGCGGTTGGTGGATGCCTGGGATGCCGCAGGGATCGAGGCCGACCTGCTCGCCGAGGACCCGCACTTCTGGCTGGACCCCACCCTCCTGGGCCCGGTGGCTGGGGCAGTGGCGGACGAACTGGCGGCCGCAGATCCGGACAACGCCGAGGCCTACCACGACCGTGCCGACGAGTTGAGCGCTGAGTTGGATGAGCTCGACCAGCAGTACACCGACCGGCTGGCGGGATGCTCCGGCGCGATGCTGATCACTGCGCACGAGGCGTTCGGCTACCTCGCGGACCGGTACGACCTGCGCCAGGAGGGCATCGCGGGGATCGACCCGGAGGTCGAGGCCTCCCCCGCGCGCATGCGTGAAGTGGCCGACCTGGTGGAGGAGTACGGCGTGCAGACGCTGTTCTTCGAGACCATCACGGCCCCGGATGTGACCGAGGCGCTCGCCGCGGAGGCCGGGGTGAGTACCGCGGTGCTGGATCCGTTGGAAAGCCCGCCTACCGAGGGCGACTACTTCGCCACCATGGAGGCCAACCTCGAGGCGCTCGAGAACGGGCTGGTGTGCGGCTGAGGTCAGGAGCCCCAGCGACCGACCCTGCAACGCTACTGCCCGCAACCCGGCAGTAGCGTTGCGCTGTCGTTCCCGTACGTCACGCTCCGGCGGGAAACCGCGTGGTGACATCGAGGCGGTATCGTCCCGCTTCGACCGTGGGCGGAAAGATCCCGCCCAGCCGCCTCGGCTATCCCGGAGTGTTCATGACCAGCCCACCTATGCCACTGGACGAGACCACGCTGAATGCGTGGCTCGCGATCGCCGTCGAGGAAGCCCGCACCGGACTCGCCGAGGGCGGGGTGCCGATCGGTGCCGCGCTCATCTCCGCAGACGGCGAGGTACTCGGCCGCGGCCACAACCGGCGCGTCCAGGATGGTGACCCGTCCTCGCACGGGGAGACCGATGCGTTCCGCAACGCCGGACGGCAGCACACCTACCGCGGCACCACGATGGTCACCACGCTCTCGCCCTGCTGGTATTGCACCGGCCTGATCCGCCAGTTCGGGATCTCCCGGGTGGTGGTGGGTGAGTCGACCACCTTCACCGGCGGGCACCGCGACCTCGAGGCGCTCGGCGTCGAGGTGATCGTGCTCGAAGACGCCGAATGCATCGCGATGATGCGTGCGTTCATCGCTGACCACCCCGAGATCTGGAACGAGGACATCGGCGATGAGTGAATCCACGCCGAAGGTGACCGACGCGACCGAGGCGAGCACCGCCGTCGGGGTGGACCCCGACTACCCCGTACAGCCCGTCCCACCCGGCGCACGCAAATCCCTGTTCTCGCTCTCCGTGGTGCTGCTCGGATTCACCTTCTTCACCCCGACGATGCTCGCCGGGGCGCAGGTGGGCGCTGCATTCGAGTTCTGGCCGTTGATGGGTGTGCTGTTGCTCGGATCCGTGGTGCTCGGCGTGTACGTGGCCGTGATCGGCGGGATCGGTGCCTCCACCGGGCTGACCACGGTGATGATGTGCCGGTATGCGTTCGGCCGCCGTGGCTCGATCCTGACCTCGCTGCTGCTCGGCGGCACCCAGGTGGGCTGGTACGGCGTGACCGTGGCCACCCTCGCCCAACTGATCGCTCAGGCGGCCGGGTGGGAGTCCGATCTCGTGGTCCGGCTGTTGATGGTCGCCGGGGGGCTGGCGATGGGGGCGACGGCGTACTTCGGCTACCGCGGGATGTATGCGCTCTCCGTGGTGTCCGTGCCGTTGCTGCTGGTGCTCGCCGCGTGGGTGACGATCCGATCGTTCGCCGAGACCGACGGTCTGGACGGCATGCTGGCCCAGCGCCCGACGGCGTCCATGGGGGTGGCCGCGGCCGTCACCATCATCGTGGGGACCTTCGTCTCCGGTGGGACCCAGGCGCCGAACTGGACCCGGTTCGCACGCACCCCGCGGCAGGGTTTCGGTGCTTCTGCGGTGGCCTTCCTGATCGGGAACATGCTGATGCTGTTCTTCGGTGCGATCGGCGCCATCGCGTTCGGACAGGCCGACTTCGTGCTGGTGCTCTTCGACCTCGGGCTGGTGGTGTGGGGAGTGGTGTTCCTGATCGGCAACCTGTGGACCACGAACGACAACACCGCCTACAACTTCGGCGTGGCGGGTGCGGAGATCGCGAACTCGCCCTCGAAGAAGCCGTTCGTGATCGGCGGTGTCATCCTCGGGACGCTGCTGGCCGTGACCGGCATCTACGACTCGTTGCCCGCATTCCTGGGCTGGCTCGGGATCCTCATCCCGCCGGTCGGCGGCGTGCTGATCGGGGAATGGTGGAGTCGCTGGCGTGGTGGTGTGCCGGAGGCGGCAACGCGGGTCGGCGCGGTGCGCTGGGAGAACGTGGCGGCCTACACCCTCGGGTCCCTCGTGGCATGGGTGACTGGTGAGCTGTCGTGGGGGATCCCCCCGGTGAACGGCATCGTGGTGGCGCTGCTGGCGGCGGTGGTGGCTGGGCGGTTGGTGCCGGATCGTTCGAGGGCCTGAGCAGACGAGCGCCACGGGGACGCTCGCACAGGGCGCACCGCCTGAGGATCTGAGCCTGTTCGGGATTGTCTGGGATCGCTGACTCCGGCGCGGAGATGGCGCAGGCTGACGACGGCGTGGGGCTGACCTACGCCTGTCCGTCGTCTTTCCTAGTCGTATCGGGGATTCCATGAACTCCATCCGCACCCGCCTCGCGCGGGCCGGTGTCGCCATCCTGGCCACGGCCGGGCTGGTTGCTACCGCCTCCGCCGGTGTCGCGGCGTCCACCGTGCCCGTCGGGCACTATGCCGGCACCTCAGATGCCTACACCGGCGCCACCGTCGACTTCGACGTCGACGGAAACGGCAACATGTCGGGTTTCGCAAGTGAGAGTTACATCCAGTGCGGGCTCTTCCCGACGCCCATGACGTGGGCCGGAATGCCGAGCAGCGCGGTGACCGCTGGGGTGCCTTTCGCGTTCGAGTGGGACCTCGGCGAAGGCGGCGAGCGCGTGCACTACGAGCTCAGCGGCGTGGTGAATGCGGACGGTAGCGCGAGTGGGCAGGGTGTCGCCTCGATGCCCGAGATCAGCTGCTCGGGGTACACCTTCAACTGGACGGCGCAGGCCGACGCCCCGGTGTATGACCCCGAGGTGGTGGTATCGCCGGATTCGGTGATGGAGTCGGATCTGGCGGATTCGGGTGTGAGCGTGTCGGGTTCGGGGTTTGCTCCGGGTTCGTCGGTGGAGTTCTCGGTTGGTGGTGACGTGGTGGAGTCTGCGGCTGCTGATGGTTCTGGTGATGTGGTGTTCGCTTATTCGGCGGTGTTGGCGCCGGGTGAGTATGCGGTGGTGCTCAGTGCTGCTGAGGGCAGTGCTTCGGCGACGTTGACGGTGACTGAGGATCCGGTGGTGTATGAGCCGGAGGTGGTGGTTTCGCCTGCGGAGTTGACGGAGTCGGCGGTTGCTGGTTCGGGTGTGACGGTTGAGGGTTCGGGGTTTGCTCCGGGTTCGTCGGTGGAGTTCTCGGTTGGTGGTGACGTGGTGGAGTCTGCGGCTGCTGATGGTTCTGGTGATGTGGTGTTTGCCTATTCGGCGGTGTTGGCGCCGGGTGAGTATGCGGTGGTGCTCAGTGCTGCTGAGGGCAGTGCTTCGGCGACGTTGACGGTGACTGAGGATCCGGTGGTGTATGAGCCGGAGGTGGTGGTTTCGCCTGCGGAGTTGACGGAGTCGGCGGTTGCTGGTTCGGGTGTGACGGTTGAGGGTTCGGGGTTTGCTCCGGGTTCGTCGGTGGAGTTCTCGGTTGGTGGTGACGTGGTGGAGTCCGCGGCTGCTGATGGTTCTGGTGATGTGGTGTTTGCCTATTCGGCGGTGTTGGCGCCGGGTGAGTATGCGGTGGTGCTGACTGCTGCTGAGGGCAGTGCTTCGGCGACGCTGGTTGTCACGGAGGATCCGGACCCGAATGCCCAGATCCCGGCTGAGCCTCCTACCGAGAACGAGCTGACGTCCGACGCGGAGGACGGTATTTCCGTGCCTCCGACTGCCGACCAGGCATCGACGGTCTCTGTTTCCATCGGGTCCGACCTCGCCGGAGAACGTGTCGGTGTCTGGATCTTCTCCGATCCGGTCTACCTGGGCACCCAGACCGTCGGTGACGACGGCACCACCACTGTCACCCTCCCCGCGGACATGGTCGGTGTACACCGGATCGCCGCCTACGCCGAGGACGAGAGCCTCATCGGCTGGGACGATATCGAGATCCTCGCAGCAGGAGGCGGTGACCCCGACGGTGACTCCGATGGTTCGGACGCCGATTCTGACGGCGGGGCTGATGGCTCGGACGCTGATTCTGACGGCGGGGCTGATGGGTCGGACGCTGACGGCGGGGCTGACGGTGCCGACTCTGGGTCGGATTCAGGTGCGGGATCGGGCAGCGGATCCGACGGCGACTCAGACGACCAGGACGCCAGCGCAAGCAGCGACGGCGCGGACAACGGATCCGATGGCGAGGACCGGGAGGCGACCCTGCCGGAGGCCGGTGCTGCCCCGGTCGGTGCCGCACTCGCGGCGATCGCAGCGCTCATCTTCGGCGCCGTACTCCTTCTGACTCGCCGCCTCGCCGCCTGATTCTCGCCAGCACTGGCCCCCGCACACGAGAAGGTGCGGGGGCCGTGTGCTGCGGTCAGTGAGTCTCGGGCGAACGCACGTCGGCGAGCCAGGCTCGGATCTCTTCGAGTTCCGGCCCGCCGAACGGCTCGAGGAGGGAGGCAGCGCGACTCCAGTGCTCCGCGGCCTCGGCAGCGTTCCCCTCGGCACGCTCAATGAGGGCGAGGTGGGAGTGGGCGAACGCACTTTGATAGTCGTCGTCCACGTCTGCCAACGTGTCGAGGGCTTGCTCAGCGAGAGTGCGTGCGTGCGCCAGGTCGCCCATGTGTCGGTGCACCGCGCTCAGTTCGTAGAGCACGGTGGCTTCGTTGCTGGGGTGTCCGAGATCGTGCGCGGCCGCTAGAGCACGATCCCCATGGGCGAGTGCCTCCTCGTGTTTACCGCGAAGATCGAGAATGCGCACCATGGTGAGTTGGGCTGCAAGCGTGGCCTGAGCATGCCCCAGTTCCTCAGCGAGCTCGGCCGCCTCACGGGCGGTATCCCAAGCGGCGTCGTGATCCTCGAGCGCCACGTAGACATCGGCGAGGTTGGACAGGGTGAGTGCACGTATCCACGGATCTGGATCGCCGTTCGTGAGGAGGTCGAGGTTGGTCCTCACGGATTCATCGAACTGTCCGTTCATTCGGTACGTGTAGGCCAGATTCACGAAGGCCGCAGCCGTCCTGCGTTGATCCCCGAGGCAGCGGTGCCGATCGATCGACTCTTGATAGAGCCGCACCGCTCGTTCGAGTTGCCCTCGTTCACCTGCGATGCCGGCGAGATGGTTGGCGACGCTGCCGTGAAAACCAGGGTCGGTGGCAGCGTCGTGCGCCTGCGGGATCGCCAGGAGGTGCGCCTCGGCGGTGTCGAGTTCGCCCACCAGGCCCAGGTAGCCGCCGAGATCGAGACGAGCCAGGGCCTCGCCGGTGGTGTCGCCTGCGGACAAGGCGGCGTGGAGTGCCGTCTCGGTGAGCATCACGGCATGCCGGTAGCGACTCGCCCGGGCAAGCCACCAGGCGCACCCCTCGGACAGGGCCATCACCGTGGCGTAGCGCCCTTCGCCGAGTGCGTGCTGCGCCGCCACAACGACGTCCTCAATATGGTTCTCGAACCACTCTCGCGCCTCGTCTGGCGGCAGTGTCGGTACAGATTCGGTGAACCGTTCGAACCGGCCGGATCCACCGCTCTCTGCGGCCAGCGAACGGGATGCCGCCCAGGCGCTGAGCATCAGGTGATCTTCCAGCCGCACGTGGCTGGCGGTGCGCGCACTCGCGCGATCTTCTTCCCATCCGCGCTCGGTGGCGTAGGTGCGCACGAGCGGGTGCAGCCGGTAGCGATCGCCGCCAGCGTCGTTCAGCAGATGGTGCCGGAGCAGCGTCTCGAGGTCGGTCTGCGCGTCCGAGGTGTCGGCGAGTGCCGCGGCTGCGGTCGAATCCGGTTCGGCAAGTGGGGCACCTGCTAGCGCGCGAAGCATCCGCTGGGCACTGGCGGGCAGACTCGTGTAGGACAGGTCGATCGTCTCGTGCACGGCATCGTCGAGACGTAACGCCTGCTGACGGCGTCGCACTGGTCCAAGGTGTTCGGCCAGTGGCCAGTCTGGCCGGGCGAGAACGCGAGAGGCAGTGAGTTCGACCGCCAGTGGCAGATGTCCGGCCGCATCGGCCAGCGCGTACGCTGCGTCCTGCTCTGCATCGATGGTGGAGGTGCCGATCGTGGCGCGGAGAAGCTCCAACGATTCCATGGGCTCGAGGACACCGAGGCCAACGTGCCGGGCGCGTGTCTGTGGATCCGGTGCCGTTCGGCTGGTCACCAGAACGACGGCGTTCCGGAGGCCGGGCAGGAGGGCGCCGAGCTGCTCTGAGCCGACTGCGTCATCGAGCACGACGACGAATCTCGCCTTCGCGCAGTGCCTCGCCAGCAGCTCCACGCGGGCGGTGAGGTCCCGAGGGATCGCGTGGTGTGCCACCCCCATCGATCTCAGGAGGGCGTCGAGGCTCGCGACGGGATCGGCCGGCGGCGCGCCCGCGGCGAAGGCCCGCAGCTCGACTGCGCGGAACTGCGCGACGACCCCCGCGTCGAGGAGCCGCTGTGCGACCTCGCTCGCGAAGCGCGACTTGCCTGCACCAGGCATACCCGAGATCCAGATGGGCGTCGTTGGGAGGTTGCCCGGCGAGCGGCCCGGCATCTCGGAGAGTGCGGTTGCCATCTCTTCGGTGCGTCCCACGAAGGCGGTGCGCTGCATAGGCAATCTGTTGCGTACGGTGACCATCGTGGCGGCTTCGGCTCGGCTGAGCGCGAGTCGGCAGCGCTGCGCCCATTGATCGGCTTCGGTGCTATCGGCTCCGAGCGCACGCACGATGTCGACCACAAGGTCAATGTCGATGCGCCGACGATCCGTACGGAAACAGTCGTACACGGTCCCCCGGGCGGGCCGCTGTTCTGCTGGAGCAACTCCGCGTTCGGCGCGCACGGTGGCGATCCGACGGGCGATCTCAGCGAACGAGGGCTGACCGGCCTCGATCCGGAGGGTGCGGAGCCCGTTCGCCACATCGGCCAGACTCCACTCGGTGCGGGCCCGTCCGGAGGCGCGGAAGGACTCGGGCCCCACCCCTGCACCGCCGTCAGTCACTTTTCCTCAGACCCGCTCCTCAGACCGGGCCCATGCGCACGGCCCCCAATTCGAAGGATTTGCTTGATGGGGGAGATCTTACGTCGAGGGCCCACTCACCGTCGCTTGAAGGGCTGGCCTATCCCTGCCGGGCCTTGAGGCGCGGGTTCTTCTTGTTGATCACGTAGGTCTTGCCGCGGCGGCGGACCACGATCGATCCGGGTTGGTTCTTCAGCGAGCGCAGTGAGGCGCGAACCTTCATGGCGATCTCCTTCTCATGTGCACGGTGGATTACCAGCTGGACTTCGTGATTCCGGGTAGTTCGCCACGCAGGGCCATCTCGCGCAGTCGCACCCGGGAAAGTCCGAACTTGCGCAGGTGCCCGCGGGGGCGCCCGTCGGCCACATCACGGTTGCGCACGCGGGTGGGGCTCGCATCCCGGGGGAGCTTGTGCAGCGCACGCATCGCCGCCTCGCGCTCATCGGCGCTGCGGTGGGGGTCCACCGAGGCCTTCTTCAGCTCGGCCCGGATCTGTGCATACCGGGCCACCGTGTCCTGTCGTTGCAGGTTCTTGGCAATCTTCGATGCCTTGGCCATCAGCGGGTCTCCTTGAACTCGACGTGACGGCGCACGCGCGGGTCGTACTTCATCAGCACCAGGCGGTCGGGTGAGTTCCGCCGGTTCTTCTCGGTGATGTAGCGGTAGCCCGTCCCCGCCGTGGACTGGATCACGACCTTGGGGCGGACGTCATTGCTCTTCTTGGCCATCAGAACTTCTCTCCTCGTGCCTGGATTCTGGTGATCGCGGCCTCGATGCCGATCGTGTCGATCGTCTTGATTGCGCGAGCGCTGAGCCGCAGCCGCACGCGTCGCCGCAGCGAAGGGACCCAGTAGGTGCGCTTCTGGATGTTCGGATTGAACCTGCGCGAGGTACGCCGGTGGGAGTGGGAGATGGTGTTGCCGAACATCGGTTCGGCGCCGGTGAGTTGGCAGTGAGCAGACATGTAAGCATAATAGGAATCATTCTCACTAATGTCACATCGAGAGGATCGTATGTCTGCCGCACCCTCCGCCGGCCGCTCGGCCGAGAATGGGAACCGCCCGGTTGCCGTGCTCGCCACCATCAACCCGATCGACCGGGAGGTGGCGCTCCTCGGTGTGCTCACCGATCGGCCCGACGTCGTCGCCGTGGTGCACGACATCGTCCTCAAGGAGCACGGTGCACGTCTGCGCCGCCGGGTCCTGCACGGTACGAAGACGCTCGAGGATGAATGGGTCGAACTCGAGCATGTGTGCCCCTCCTGTGCCGTGCGCGAGGACGCCGGGCCCACCGTCGCACGCCTGCTGGAGGACCCGCGCTGGGTAGGTGCTGTGCTCGCCCTGCCGCCGGGTGCGGAACTGTTGCCTGCGACGGCGGGCCTTGCGGCTGCGCTTCACGAGCTCAGCGCTGCGGGGGTGCTCGCCGCGGCGGTGGCGTATGCGACGGCCGATCTGTTGCCGGAGGCATTGCTCGGTGATGCGGACGCGACCGCAGGGGAGATCCCCATCGCACCGGGGGATGACCGCGCCCTTGCGGAGATCGTGCTCGGTCAGCTGCCGCCGGCTGATCTGGTGGTCCTCGACGGCGGAGCGTCCGGTCGTGCCCGGGACCTCGCCGATGCGGTGCGTCGTCCGGGGTCGCAGCTCATCGACGATGCGCACTCGGACTGGCTCAGCCGAGCATTCTCGCTCAGGCACTCCGTGGCCCACGCCGAGGCGCACCTCCATGCGAGCAGCGCGAGTCCCGGCGTCGGCGCCGAGCGGGTGTGCCCGGATGAGTACGGGTGGTGTGCCACGGACTCCGACGTCTGGGCGCTCGACCTGCACACTCCCGCTGCGCTCCACCCGGAGCGGCTTCTGGAGGAGATCGACACGGTGGCAAACGGCCCGCGCGTGGTCTGGGGCAGGTTCTGGGTCCCGAATCGGCCCGACTCGGTGTGTGGGGTCTATGGCGGAGGACGTCAGGTGTCGGTGGGAGTGGCCGATCACCGGGGCGGGCCGGATCCGAGCACCCGCTGGCTCGTGGTGGGTGCCGGGCCAGGCAGGGAGGATGTGGTGGCAGCCTTTGAACGTGCCGTGCTCACCGCCGCGGAACAGGAAGCCGGACTGCTGCCGTGGTTAGGTCGAGAAGACCCGCTGGAGCCGTACCTGGGTGCCCGTTCGACGACGCACCTGATGTGACGCACTGAAGTGGACGCACTCGGCCCGCCGCGAGTGCGGGCGTTCTCGCGTAAATCTCAGGGAATGAGCGAGAAGGGCCGCACTCGCGGGTGGCTAGGGGAGGGGGGTGACGGAGCCGGAGAAGTGGCGCTTCTGCGCCTTCTGGTTCCAGCCGAGGTAGCGGACCATCTCGCCCTCCGGGCGCAGCGCGAGCGCGACCTTCGAGGGCAACAGCACCGGTTTGGCGAACGAAACGTCCCAGACGAACGCCTCCGCCGGGGACACTCGACTCGCCCCGACGGCCGCGAGCGCCCGGGCCGCCGTGTACATCCCATGCGCGATCGCCCGCGGGAACCCGAACGCCTTCGCCGTCAACGCACTGAGGTGGATGGGATTGCGATCTCCGGAGACCTGCGCGTAGCGGCGGCCGGTGTCCTTCGCCAGATTCCAGACGGCGGCCGGCGGGCCGGGATCCGAGCCCCACGGGTCCGCGGGGTTCTCTGTGCCCCCAGTGCCGCCTGTGTCCCCAGTGCCTGGTGTGTCCGTTGTCTCCATCAGCGCCAGGCCGGGCAGCCGGCGCCCCTTCGCCAGGTAGGTGGATCGACCGCGCCATGCAGGGTCCACGTCATCGGCTCTGGTGGCCTCCACCACGAGATCCACCTGGGTGCCGGACTTGTGCGCTCGCAGCCGCTCGGCCCAGGCGCGCACGGTGAGCGACTCGCCCACCCGGATGGGCTCGCGCTGCTCCACCCGGTTCGCGATGTGCACCATCCCGAGCAGCGGTAACGGGAAGTCGTCCCGCGCCATCACGGCCATGGCCACACCGAACGCGCTCACATGCACGAACCCGGCCGGCAGCACATCGGTGCCCGGCTCACCCATGAGGTGTTGATACGCGGTGAGGCGCTCCACGTCGGGGTGGACGTTATCCACCCGGTAGGCAAGGTCTGGCACGGTGGTCGCACCCGCTCCCGGTGCACGCACCATCAGTCGGGCCGATTTGGCCAGTGCATTGGCGTACAACCCGCCCAGCGCGGGAACTTCCGGGAGGGTCTTCTCCTGCTGTGGCGCGCTCACAGTGCCCTCCGATCTGATCCTTGCGGTGCCTCGCTTCGCCGGTCCTCATGCCGGCCCTCGTCCCTCGCGCCGCCTACGCGGGGGATCTTTGTGCTCCTCACTGGCCCACCAGGTTCTGACCGCACACGCGCAGCACCTCTCCGTTGATCCCGCCCGCCTGTGGGGAGAGCAGGAAGGCGATCGCCTCGGCCACATCCACGGGCTGCCCGCCCTGCTGCAGGGAGTTCGCCCGCCGCGCGATCTGGCGCGGCACGGGCGGGATCTTCGCGGTCATCTCGGTCTCGATGAACCCCGGTGCCACGGCGTTCGCGGTTCCGCCTTGTTCGGCGATCCGAGGCGCGAGGGCCCGGGTCATCCCGATCACGGCGGCCTTGCTGTAGCCGTAGTTCGTCTGGCCGCGGTTGCCCGCGATCCCCGAGGTGGAGGCCAACGAGACCAGCCGCAGGCCCTCGGGCGCCAGTTCCTCGGCACTGAGCAACGCGTCATTGATCCGCAGTTGAGCGGCGATGTTCACCGCCATCACCGCATCCCACTTCTCGGCGGTCATGTTGGCGAGCAGTTTGTCCCGCAGGATGCCGGCGTTGTGCACGACGGCGTCCAGTCGCCCATGCCGGGATCGCGCCAGATCGATCACCCGCTGCGCAGCATCGGCACCGGTGATGTCCAGTTGCAGGGCGGTGCCGTGCACCTCGTTCATCACCTGGGCGAGTTGCTCGCCGGCGGCCGGGACGTCCACGCCGATCACCTGGGCGCCGTCGCGATGCAGGGTGCGGGCGATCGACGCGCCGATCCCACGTGCCGCGCCCGTGACCACGGCCACCCGCCCCGCCAGGGGGCGGGTCCAGTCACCGGGAGCTTCGCCGTCGGGCGTGGTGACGTTCACGAACTGACCGGAGACGAATGCCGACCGTGCCGAAAGCAGGAACCTCAATGCCCCGGTGGCGCTGGGGGAGTCGGGTGTGACGCCCTCGGAAAGGACGATCCCGTTCCCGGTGGCACCGGCCCGCAGCTCTTTCGCGAGCGAACGGCCGAACCCGTCCACCCCGTGCCGGGCGGCGGCCACAGCAGGATCGGCGGCTTCGGCGGCCGGCCGCGAGATCGTGATCACGCGGGCGCTTGGAGCGAGGGAGCGCAGCGCCGCCCCCACCTCGAGCACGCGCTCACTGACCTGTTCCGGATGCGTGATGTCGGTCAGTGTCACCACGATGGCGCCGATCGTGCGGTTCGGCAGTGTGCGGTGCACGTCCAGGTCCCAGCTGAGCAGCGTGTTCGCCACGGAGTCTGCAGCAGTGTCCGCACGGCCCGATCCGAGCACCAGCACCGGGCCCGGGATCAGCGGCTGGTCCACCGCACCCGGGTCGGTGCGGCGTAGTTCCGCGGGCCGAGGCAGGCCGAGCTTCTTCGCCATCTCCTTGGTGAGGCCGGAGTTGACCAGGTTCAGGTAGGTATCAGTCATCGAGTTCCCCTCGCTCACGCTTCGAGAATCATGGCGACGGCCTGGCCGCCGGCGGCGCACACGGAGATCAGGCCCCGTACGGGGGCCGATGAGGCATCGCCGCCGTCTGCCTTCTTGCGCTCGTGCAGCAGCGTCGCCAGCGTTCCGACGATCCGCGCCCCGGTGGCCGCAAACGGGTGCCCGGCGGCGAGCGAGGATCCGGCGACGTTCAATCGTGACCGGTCCACCTCGCCCAGCGCGGGCATCCCCAGCTTCCTGGTGCAGAAGTCCTCATCGGCCCAGGCGGCCATCGTGGTCAGCACCGTCGAGGCGAAGGCCTCGTGGATCTCCACGAAGGCGAAATCGTCCAGGCGCAGACCCTGCCGTGCGAGCAGGCGTGGGACGGCGTACGCGCCGGCCATCAGCAGCCCTTCCTCCCCGCGAGCGAAGTCCACTGCGGCGGATTCGGCATCGACCACGTGCGCCAGTACCGGCAGTCCCCGCTGCGCAGCCCACTCGTCGGTGCCGAGCAGTACGGTGGCGGCGCCGTCACTCAGTGGCGTGGCATTGCCTGCCGTGATGGATGCATCGGGTGCGTCCTTGCCGAATACCGGCTTGAGCTTCGCGAGCTTCTCGAGCGAGGTGTCCGCGCGCAGCGCCTCGTCCCGCACCAGTCCGCGATAGGGGGTGACGAGAGTGTCGAA
The DNA here is from genome assembly GCF_021049285.1 of Ruania halotolerans. Lineage (GTDB taxonomy): Bacteria > Actinomycetota > Actinomycetes > Actinomycetales > Beutenbergiaceae > Ruania > Ruania halotolerans. The sequence goes on along the minus strand of NZ_CP088017.1, from coordinate 3,665,528 downwards.
CAGGCCGTCGTCGTAGGCGCGGGCGAGATTGTGGTGCGAGTTCAGCGCCACCTCGTCCTGCGCCTCGCGGGTGATACCCCACTGCCGGGTGGTGATCGCCTGGTGCTCGCCCATGGACAGCCCCGTGCGCGGTTCATTCACGTTCGGCGCCACGGGTGCCAGATCGGCCGGGCGCAGCGTTGAGAGCAACGACAGACGCTGGCCAGCCGTCTTGGCGCGGCTGAGCCGGAGCAGCGTCTTGCGGAGCCGGTCGCTCACCACGATCGGCGCATCGGAGGTGGAGTCCACACCACCGGCGATGCCGGATTCGATCTGCCCGAGGGCGATCTTGTTGGCGATCGCGGTGACCGTTTCCACACTGGTGCCACAGGCGCGCTGTACGTCAAAGCCCGGGGTGTGCGGGTCCAACCCGGAACCGAGAAGCGCCTCGCGGGTGAGGTTGAAATCGCGGGAGTGCTTCAGCACTGCACCCGCGGACACATCGCCCACGCGTTCGCCCTGGAGGCCGAACCGGGCCACCAGGCCACTGAGTGCGGCGGTGAGCATGTCGAGGTTCGAGGCCGAGGCGTAGGCGCCGCCCGCCTTGCCGAACGGGATGCGGTTCGCGCCGATGACGGCGGCCCGCTGGGGTGAGGTGGATGCTGTGCCGTTGCTGGGGGGCGTCGATGCCATGAAATGTCCTCGCGATCGGGGTCAGGCGGTGGTGGAGGAGCGTGTCGAGATCAGTACCCGATGCCGGTGACCTCAGGTGATCCGTCGAGCCAATGTGTCTAGGACCGATAGTACCTGATACTCTCAGTCCGTGAGTAGAGTCACAGCGGCCGCACGCGGCTCGAGGCCAGTTGAGCGCACGGGCAGCGCCCTCGACGCGGCAGCCCCGCAGGACGGGCGCTCGCGCCGATGGGACTCCCACCGCGCCGAACGCCGCCGGGCACTGGCCCACGCGGCCCGTAAGGCGGTCCACCATGAGGGGCCAGATCTCTCGATGGACGAACTTGCCACGGCGATGCAGACATCCAAATCGATCGTCTACCGGTATTTCACCGATAAGGCCGGCCTGCAGGGCGCCGTCGGGGAGCTGGTCCTGGAGGAGATGTCCGAGGCCTTCGATGCGGCAGCCCACACCGAGGGTGATCCTCATGCGCGCCTGCGCGCCATGGTGGGTGTGTACGCCACGATGATCGATCACTCCCCGCACGTGTACCGGTTCGTCACCCGGGTTGCCGATGGCGCGGACCTGGCGGGCCTCTCGGCATTCCAGGCGACCATCTCCGGATACGTCGAGATCCCTCTCCGGGAAGCCCTCGATGCGGCTGGCGCAGACACCGGGCTCGCCGCTGGGTGGGCCGCCGGTGCGGTCGGCTTCGTCCGTGGTGTGGGCGACGTCTGGCTCGGGTCAGAACCCGGCAATCATCCCTCGGCCGAGACCATGGCCGACCTCGTCACTGACTGGCTCTGGCACGGTATCGGAGCCGCCACCTCGATCTCACCTACGGAGCGCACATGAGCACTACTCCCCGCACCGCCGCGGCAGACCTCACCCTGGACACGGCGGCGGTGGCCGACCTGATCGACGGGCGCTGGCGGGACCACCGCCGTCAGGTCCGGGACCTCCTCCTGGATGATCGGCTCCGCCGCCAGGAGGGACTCGATGTGGCCGGGCAGCGCGCCCGGGTCCTCGAGCAGGCCCGCGCGCTGGTGGACCTGGGTGTGGTGAACCGCGCCTTTCCGAAGCGGCTCGGTGGTGATGAGGATCCGGGCGGCAATATCGCCGGGTTCGAGGAGCTGGTGGTGGCCGACCCGGCTCTGCAGATCAAGGCCGGGGTGCAATGGGGGCTCTTCGGTGCGGCGATCCTGCACCTGGGCACCGAGCGGCACCATGACCAGTTCCTTCCAGGGGCGATGAGCCTGGACGTGCCGGGCTGCTTCGCAATGACCGAGACCGGGCACGGCAGTGACGTGGCCGCCATCGGCACCACGGCCACCTATGACCCACAGACGCAGGAGTTCGAGATCCACACCCCGTTCCGTGGGGCGTGGAAGGACTACATCGGCAACGCTGCAGACCACGGAACGGCCGCCGTCGTATTCGCTCAGCTCATCACCGGCGGGGTCAACCACGGCGTGCATGCCTTCTACGTACCGATCCGCCAGACCGCTGACGACGGCACTGCTGGGCCGTTCCTGGAGGGCGTGACCGGTGAGGACGATGGCATCAAGGGCGGCCTGAACGGGGTCGACAACGGCAGGCTGGCCTTCGACCACGTGCGCGTGCCGCGGGAGAATCTGCTGAACCGGTACGGCGACGTGGCCGAGGACGGCACCTACAGCTCCCCGATCGAGAGCCCCGGACGGCGCTTTTTCACCATGCTCGGCACGCTCGTTCAGGGGCGCGTCTCCCTCGGCGGTGCCGCGGTGGTGGTGTCCAAGATGGCACTGACCACGGCGATCCGGTATGGCAGTGAACGCCGTCAGTTCACCGGCGCCGATGATGACGTCGAGACTGTGCTGCTCGATTACCAGCAGCACCAGCGACGACTGCTTCCGCTGCTCGCCAGGGTCTACGCCGCACAGTTCATGCACAACCAGCTCGGGCAGCGGTTCCACGAGGTGTTCTCCGGTGAACACGACACCGACGGCGACCGTCAGGACCTGGAGACACTCGCCGCAGCATCCAAGCCGTTGACCACGTGGCTCGCGATGGAGACGATCCAGTCCGCCCGGGAGGCATGCGGCGGCGCCGGATATCTCGCGGAGAACAAGTTCGTCAGCTGGCATCAGGATATGGACGTCTACACCACGTTCGAGGGCGACAACACGGTGTTGCTCCAGCTTGTGGGCAAGCGCCTGCTCACCGACTTCGGCCGTGAGATGGCCACGATGGACGTGGCGGGTGCGGTGCGCTGGGTGGCCGACCGGGCGGTGGACATGACGCTGCACCGCACGCCGCTGCGGCGGGCCGCACAGTCGATCCAGGACTGGGGCTCCTCGGCCCGGTCTGCAGGAGAGATCCGGGACGCCGATGCCCAGCGCGAGCTCCTTGAGGACCGCGTGGAATCCATGGTCGAAGAGATCGCCCTCGCGCTGCGGGCCGCCAAGGGTGCACCGCAGGACGTGGCGCAAGCGCTGTTCAACTCCCACCAGCACGACCTCATCGAGGCCGCCCGCGCACACGGCGAACTCCTCCAATGGGAGGCGTTCACCGAGGCGCTCAACCAGGTCAAGGATCCGGACACCCGCAAGGTGCTGACGTGGTTGCGCGACCTGTTCGGGCTGGTGACCATCGAGAAGAATCTCTCCTGGTACCTCATCAACGGGCGCATCTCCGCTCAGCGCGCTCGCACCGTGACTTCCTACATCAACCGGCTGCTGCCGCGCCTGCGCACACATGCCCTCGGGCTGGTGGAGGCACTCGGCTATTCGGACAAGCACATCGGCGCCGTGATCGGAACTGGTGTGGAGGCCCAGCGCCAGCGCGATGCGCAGGACTACCTGCGCCGGCGCCGGGCCGCCGGGGATGAGCCGAAGAGTGAGAAGAACGTGAAGAAGGATCAGAAGAAGCAGGCCTAACGCTCACCCTCCATGGCGGTTCGCCTGATGCCGGGCGGTCTGCTGCTCGTTGTGCTGGTGGGCCCGCTGGAGCCAGGCCGGGGCCTGGTGCAATCGAGGGTCATGGGAAGCTGAGGTGCCGAGCGAGTCCAGATACCGCCGGTCCGCGTCGAGCCTGACGGTGGGGGAGTCGCTCGTGCCGGCCCGGGCAACCCGTCCGTGCCCGGGAATGAGTACCTCCGCCTGCCGGGCATAGGGCGCGAGCAGGTCGAGCCCGGACCGGTACTGCGCCAGCGTGCTGTCTTCCAGGAGCGGGATCTCGATGTCGGAGAGCATGTCGCCGGCGATCAGTACCCGTGACTCCGGCAGCCAGAGGGCGCTGTGGCCGGGTGCGTGCGCCTGGTGCGTGAGGATCTGGGCGGGCGGACCATCCCAGGGCAACTGGCCGCCGTCGTGGGCTTGGACCTCACCGGCCAGAGCGATCAGGTGGGCGGGGAGGTCCAGAGCGGTGCGGATCTCGGTGAGGTGCTCGGCCGCAGTGCGGGCCGCCGCCGGGCTGGTGAGCCGAGGCGGGCTGCCAAACCGAGGATGCCAGAGCAGGTGGTCGTGGTGGGCATGGGTGGACCAGCCGAGCGCGGCGGTGAGGCGGCGTTCAGCGAGCAGATCGGCGAGGCGGTCCAGTTCGTCGGCCTGCCACGCCGGATCCACCACGACGGCGGAGCGTGCGTGCCACAGGATCGTGCTGGTGGTCTGCATGGTGCGGGAGGTGAACACCAGCACACCCGGGGCTGGCTCGGACGGGCTCATTGCCCCGAGTGTGGCATTGCCCACCCGGTACGGCGCGCTCGCCAATTGTTGTTAGGCTTACCTTAGTCAATCGGAGGGAGGCTCACCGTGTCCAAGAAGGTGACGCAACGAGCCGAAGTGGTGAGCGCGGGACGGATCACCCCGCATATGGCGCGCATCGTGTTCTCCGCACCAGGCGGCGGGCCGCTGGCCACCGACCCGGACGGGTACACCGACACCTACGTCAAAGTGGTGCTACCGCGGCCTGGCACCGAGGTGAGCGAGCCGTTCGATCTCGACGAGGTCAAGGAGCGGATCCCGGCCGAGGACTGGCCGGTGCAGCGCACGTACACAATCCGCGCGTGGGACCCCGAAAGCGGGCACGCGACCATCGATTTCGTGGTGCACGGCGATGAGGGGATCGCCGGTCCGTGGGCGGCGCGGGCGCAGCCGGGCGATCAGGTGCAGTTCCTCGGGCCCGGGCGCGGCTACGCCCCGAACCCGGAGGCAGACTGGCACTTACTGGTGGGTGATGAGAGTGCCCTGCCGGCGATCGCTGCCACCTTGGAGGCGATGCCCGAAGGTGCTCAGGTGCGCGCATTCATCGAGGTGGCCGATCCGGGTGAGGAGCAGGCGATCCTGACCGTGGCGAATGCGCAGGTGCAGTGGATTCACCGGTCAGCGGAGGCGGAGGGCGCGGCTCCCGGGGAGGGGCTGGTGCAGGCGGTGCGGAACCTGGAGTTCCCGGCTGGGCGGGTACACGCATTCGTGCACGGCGATGCCGACGTGGTCAAACAGTTGCGCTCGCTGCTGCGGTTCGAGCGGGACGTGCCGAAAGT